>NZ_BBPO01000008.1:0-115061 GCF_000787815.1 Streptacidiphilus neutrinimicus | reverse complement strand
AACACCTACACCACCATGACGACGGTCCCCGACGTGACGGATGACGGGCTGCCGGACCTCGTCGCCCGAGACGCGTCAGGCGTGCTCTGGCTGTACCAAGGAACCGCCAATCCCGCGTCACCCTTCCTGCCCCGCATCCGCATCGGCGCCGGCTGGAACGTGTACACCACGCTGGTCTGACAGGGCGGGGGCGAGTGGTCCGAACTCGCCCCCAGACAACCGCCTGCTGACCTGCCAGCCGGGACTCGAAGTGGGGCTCTCCCCCAACGGTGTGACTCGTTTTGGGGTGTGAGTTGACAGCGGCCGATGGAGAGTCGGCCGTCGAAGGCAATGTCGAAAGCCCGCAGTGCGCTCCCATCGCATGGTCCGGCGACTGCGGCCCTGCCCCGGCCATGGGGGCGCACTCAGCACCGCGGACTGGTCTCTCGGGATCGGTCAGCCCGCCGCCCTGCGCGTCCTCACGTCCCAGGGCTACGGGTGCCGATACCCACCTGTCAGGCGAACGGGACCGACATCGCCCAGCCAAGTCACCCCCCGGGCCCTGTCGATCCCGCCCCGCGGCCGGGAAAATCCGTCGTGGTGCCCGCCCGGAAGACGTCGCCTGAACTTGGTACTGATCGCTCAGCCCGGATCTGGATGGAGACCAGCACCCGCTGAAGGGTGGACTTGGCTTCCAGGAGTTGGGCCCGCGGCGCAGGTCGTTCTCGTTCCAGATCAAGGCCCGGTCTGGTCTGGTCTGGCGGTCTGGTCCAGGATTTCGTGACGGCAGGTCTGCACCCAGCGCTCCATGGCGGAGTTCATGCGCGGCACGCGTCGACGTCGGTGGGCGTAGTCCCACCGCTTCCTGATCCGCCTGCGGTGCCACACCAGCAACGTCCCCGCGGTGACTGGGAAACCCGCCTCCAGTCGCGTGAGCGGTATCAGCGACGACAGCGCGGCCAACCAGAACCGGTCCCCGGGGGGGCTCGTAACGGCCCGTGCCCCGAAGTTGCCGACGCAGCACCAGCAGTTCGGCGTCCTTCGCCGTGTCCCGGCGGTGCAGAACTCCCGGCACAGACAGCAAGGCTCGGGGGACGCGGTACAGGATCGAGATGATCACCAGCGCAGCATCCCAACCGCCGGCGAACGCCTCTCACGCGGGTCCCCACCTGCAGTGATGGCTCTACGGGCGCCACAGGCGGCATCGAGCGAAGGCAAAGGGCGTCAGCCCGAGGTCAGAAGGTCGTCGTAGTAGTCCGCCGGTCCGACCAGCACTGCCTGGAAGTACAGCGGTTCGCCGTCCGTATCGAGCGGGACCTCGTGGCCGGCGGTGCGGGTGAGGCCGAGGGACAGACCGGGCACCGTCCAGTAGCTCGGCTCATCGTGACGGGTGGTCAGGCCTTCTGCCGTGAGCCGGTCCAGCAGTGCGAGGGCGGGCGTGCGGAAGACGTCGATGCCCCGGAATCGCACGGTGACGTCCTGGGGGCCGGGGCGCGGGATCCATACCTCTGCCGCGGTGAGCGTCTTCCCGTCCTCCAGGTGGAACACGATCTCGAACTGCTCGTGCAGGAGGGTCACCTTCATGTAGCCGAACTGGCGGCCCGACCCCTCGTTGCGCACCTGTACCCGGCCCAGTGCAGCTGCCGCGGTTTTGACGTTCTCCGCCGGCATGCCGAGCGGGAAGCCGGTGATGCCGTTCGGCGGGTCGAGATCGATCTCCATGCGGGTCATTGTAGGAGGCAGGTCCTCAGCTTCCAGCCGTTGTCCTTGAGGTACTTCTGGAACTTCCGGTTGTTGGGCAGGGAGTCGACCATCTCCTTGATGGCGGCGTCGTACTTGGTGCCGTACTCCTTGCGGATCTTGCCGATGTCCATCTTCATGGCGACGTCGATCTTGCCCTGTTTGATCAGGCTTCGCTGCTTGGCCCGCCAGGCGATGGAGTCCCGGCCCGATCCGGTGCTGATGAAGTTGCGGTGATCGTCGTACTCCATTCTGATCGCCGGACCGGTGGACTCCTTGAGATCGGTGGGGAGGCCGAGGTTCAGGTACGCGTCCTTGGCCGGGACGTGGTTGACCTCGTAGGGGGTGGGGTCGCTGCCGTCGGTCCAGTTCGCGGGGAGGAGCTTGTTGTACCAACCGCCCATGCCGGACGGTTGCTTCTTCGCCAGGCCCAGCGGGTCGACCCAGTAGAGGGGGTTGGGCACGTAGGCGTGTGGGTCCGGGCCTGCTGCCTGGCCGAGGGGGTCGGGGCTGAGGTACCGGCCTGTGGACGGGTCGTAGTAGCGGAAGTAGTTGTAGGCGAGTCCGGTCTCGTCGTCGTGGTACTGACCGGGTCGGCCCAGTGGGCAGAACACAGGTCCGCTGCGGGGCCGGAGGGGGCGGCCCCACAGGTCCGTGGTCGGCGCCCAGACGACCGTGCCGTCCGGGGCGACGAGCTCGCTGGGAGTGCCTGACAGATCGGCGACGACGGCCCAGAACCGGGCGTCGTCGGTTCCGGTGTCGGTCGTGTTCGCCGTCGTTCCCTCGTCCGACTCGGTCCTGCCTGCTGCAGTCGGGGGCTGGACGAGGTCGGTTTGGGCCATAGGCGACAGGCCGTCAGGGTTCCACTCCCACGCGCGCGTCCGCACTGCGACACCGTCGTGCAGAGTGGTCTCCTCGGCCAACTGGGTGCCGTCCCACGCGTACGTGACCTGCTCGATCGGGGCGGTGCCGTTCGCCCCGGTGGCATGGCGCTGTTTGGCGGTGCGGCGGCCCACAGGATCGTAGGTGTAGGTCCAGAACTCTCCCTGAGGCGTGTCGACCCGGACGAGCTGGTCCTGCGCGCCCCACGTGTACCGCCAGTCGCGCTGCTGCCCGGACAGGGTTCGCACGGTCTTGCGGACGAGACGTTCGCGTTCGTCGTACTCGTACCGGGTGCGCCCGGCCGCGCGCAGGAGGGACCCGGTCAGGTGGCGTTCGCCTTGTCCCGCCGCCCTGGGGCGGCGGGAGTCCAGGGCATGGACGATGCCGCCGTGGCGGTCGTAGGCGTAGGTCTCGGTCCAGGTTTCGGCGATGACCCGGGTGACGCGTCCTGCGGGGGTGAGCGCGAAGTCCCGGCGGCCCCGGAGCTGGTCCACGATCGTTTGCGGGATGCCGTCGGCGCGGTATCCGTAGGCGCGCTGCTGCACGGCGCGGAAGCCGGTTGCGGCGTCGGGGATCGAGTGGTCGGCCGACGCGGCCCAGATGGCCTGGCCTACGAGCCGATGGCAGGCGTCCCAGGACTGGGTGAGCACGGCGAGAGGACTGAGCCCGCGGGTGGTCTCTCGCCCGTTGGCGTCGCGTTCGAAGGTCAGGGTGCCATACCCGTTGCTCCAGCCCGTCGTCAGGCCGTTCGCGTCATAGGACCAGGTGGATGCGATGCCGGACGGGGTGGTGCGGCGCACCCGCCGACCGACCGCGTCGTACCCGTAAGAGGTGGTGCGTCCGTCGACGGTCTCGGCCAGCACGCGGCCGCACGCGTCGTAGACGTATGCGACCGTGCTGTCCGGGCCGGTGATGCGACTGAGCAGGCCGCGCGCGTCGTAATCGAGCGTTGTCACCGTGCCGTGGTCGTCGCGCCGCTCGACCAGCTCCCCCATGAGGTTGTAAGAGAACGCGGTGGTGTGGCCCGCGTCGTCGGCGATCTCCAGTAGTTGGTCTGCGCCGTCGTTGCGGTAGGTCAGCGTACGGCCGTTCAGGTCGGTCTCACTGATCAAGTGGCCGGCGTCGTCGTACGCGTAGCTCCAGCTCGCTCCCTCGCCGCCGGCCTCGGTGAGCTGGAGTTCGGTGTCGTAGCGGAACCGGATCAGCTCGCCGTCCGGCAGCAACCTCGCGTCCAGACGCCCGAAGGGGCCGATGGTGAACCGGGTGACCGCTCCCGCCTGGTCGCGGTGCTCCACCACGTTTCCGTCGCGGTCGTACTCCCAGGTCTCGCGGCTGCCGTCCGGATGGATCCGCTCGGTCACCTCGCCCTCGGTCCGGCGTCGCAGGCGAAGCGTTCCGCCCATCGGATCGCTGAACGTCTGCAGACGGCCGAAGGCGTCATAGTGCGCGTGCGCCGTGTTGCCCAGAGGATCGGTCACGGTGGTCACCAGGCCGGCCGGGTTACTGGTGAAGGAACGATTCTGCCCCAGCGGATCGGTCACCTGGGTGAGGCGACCGAGGTCGTCGTAGCTGCGGACCGTCCGCGCTCCCGAGGCGTCGGTGGCGCTGAGGAGGTTGCCTCGCTCGTCGTACTCGAACGCGGCCGTCCGGATGCCGGCTTGAGTCACCGATGCCAGACGGCGCAGGGAGGTGTACGTCAGTGCGGTAGCACTGCCGTCGGGGGCGGTGATGACGACGGGGTCACCGTGCTCGTCCAGGGTGTAGCGGGTGGTGCGGCCCAGCTCGTCGGTGCGGGCCAGCAGCCCACCGTACCGGTCGTGCTCAGTGCAGACGGTGTGGCCGAGCGGGTCGGTGACGGTGGTGAGGTGGCCGTGGGCGTCGTAGGCGTAGACGGTGCTGTGCCCGAGGCTGTCGGTGACCGTGGTGCTGCGGGCGTCAAGGTCGTAGGCGAAGTCGGCATCCAGGATCCCGTCCGTGCCGTAGCCGCGTGACACCCGGCCGTCTGGACCGTACTCGTACGCGTACCAGTGCCCATTGCGGTCCGTCCATCCGGTGATCCTGTCGCGCTCGTCCCAGGTGTACGACAAAGGCTGGCCGGAGGAGTTCACCACCCCGACGAGCCGTCCGCGCCCGTCCCAGTCGTAGCCGATCAGGGTGGTACCGCGACCATCGCCGCTGCCGTCGATCAGCCGGAGTCCGGTGATGCGCGCCCCACCGACCGTGATGGCCGTGTCGACGGCGATCCGGTAGCCGCCCGAGTGGCGCACCTCCGCCGGCAAGCCGTCGACGTACATGTGCTCGATGCGGTGCCCGTTGCGGTCCGTCATCGCAGTCAGCGGACGCAGGCGCGTATTCGGCGCTGTGGGCGGCGCGTCGAAGTGCCGTGTCCAGCCGGTGTCCGGGTCCTCTATCCGGATGGTTCCGTCCGGGCCGTCCCAGGTGAGCGGCCAGCGCGCACCTCTCACCGGCAACACGCGGGGGCGGTCCGGGGTCGGCAGCGGGTAGTGCAGCGTCTGTGCGTCGTCGCCCGCGTAGCGAATCCCGTCGGCATCGACCTGGAGGCGCTGGTCCAGCGTGCTCGACCAGCCGGGGCCCAGCAGCCGACCGCCGGCATAGCCGGAGGCGTAGGCGCGACGCAGGACCAGCGGCAGCAGGCCCGGCAGGTGCAGATCAGTCGCAGAGGTGATCATCTGGCCGGACACCACGTCCACCGGGTCTCCGCCTGTGGTGCAGCCGCCGTTGCCCTCCGACGGCTGCCCGGGCTCCGAGTTCCCGGCCCCCAGGCCCGGCTCCCCTTCGTCCCCCGGCCCCGAACCACCGCGCAGCCCTGCCCCCGGCTCGTGACCACCCTCTGCCTCCGGCCGGGCCGGGTCCCCCACACGCGGAGCATGAGCGTCCTTCTCCGCCGACCGAGCCAGATCCTTGACGGTGTTGGCTTCGTTCTCCGCGGCGTTCTCCGCAGCGCGGGTCGTGCCATGCTCAGTGTCCTTCAAGATGCCGTGGTAGGCATTCGCGAAGTCCTCCGCCAGGCCCTTACCGGCCTTCTGTGCCGTCTCCTGGAAAGCCTTGGCTATCTCACCCATCGCAGCGCCCCGCCCCCCCGTCCGCCTGCCCCCACAACGCGTCAGTAGCACGCTACCAAGCAGCTCACAGGCCAACTCTCCCTGGCCGGGCCCAGCTTGCTGTGCCGTCCGGACAGGCTGGTACGGCTCTCGTGGTCCGCCGTCATGCTCTGGTGCCCGCGGCAGGGGTGGTGATCACGACCTGGCGGGTGATCGATAATATGCGCGCCCTGCACCAGTTACGCGCGGTGAGGCAGGATTTGAAGGTCCGTTGGAGACGCGCCATCGGCCAGGTCCACAGCTTCTCGCTCGCTCGCACCTCCGCTTCCAGCGGCTCTCCCGACTCCGTCCCGGCACTGATGCATGCGCCCGTCCACACCGCACTGCAAGCGATCTACCTCAACTACAACCACTCCCTCGGCGGCTTCGCCTTCTCGGTCACCCACGACGCAGAATCAAACGCCACCTGGTACTTCGCCGGAAGATCCGGTGCACCTGCCACTACCGCCAACTGGTACCACCTGGTCGGCGTCTACAACGCCACCGCCCACCCACCAGCGTCTGCCGCCACCAGGTCGCAGGCCGCCCAATCACCAGTGAAGAGACCGATGTGACCCCATCCCGCCGCCTCCTGGCCGCGACCATCACCGGCCTGCTCGGCCTGACACCCCTCACCCTGACCGCGAACGCCGCCTACGCCGACACGCCCGCACCCACCACGATCACCTTGACCGGCACCGCCACCATGGCCCCAGGCGAAGGATTCGGCACCCGCTTCACCATCCAGGCCGCCACGAACCTCGACGGCGAAGGCGTCCACATCACCCGCTTCGACGCCGCTGACCCATCAGGTGAGACCCTGCCCGACGCCACCGTCTGGGGCGCGAATGCGGTCACCTTCGACGACACAGCACCCATGACCGGCGGGCTCAGTTACCGGATCGACTATCCCGGCGACGCCCAGAACCAGCCCGCCACCGCCACCTTCGCCATGCAAGTGGCCAAGTACGCTCCCCGCATGGGCCTCACCGCCCCCGCCAGCTCACCCCGCGCCACCGCGATGACCATCCAGGGCGTCGTCATCTGGCCCACTCCCTACTACGTTCCGACCGGCCAGATCCACGCCGTCCGCACCGACCCGGCCCACCCCGGCGGCGTCCCGCTTGGCACCCTCACAGTCGCCAAGGACGGCACGTTCAGCCTTCGCGACGCCCCTGACACCGGTGGCACCAACACTTACAGCTTCACCTACGACGGCGGCAGCAGCTACCTCCCCTTCGCCCAGTCCGTCACGGTCCAGGTCACGCGCGCCACCACGACCGTCACCGTCCGCACCGACAAGTCCGTCTACAACTACGACGGCTGGGCCAAGATCACCGCCCACCTGGGGACCACCTACAACGGTCGCACCCTCACCCTGACCGCCCACCCCGCCGGCGGCAGTGCCACCGCCCTGAAGACCGGCACCGTGGACGCGAGCGGAAACCTCACCGCCTGGTACAAGCTCACCCGCAACACCACCTTCAGCGCCGCCTTCACCGGCGACTACCGCTACAACCCCACCAGCGCCACCACCACCGCCTACACCCACGCCATCGTCACCAACACGCTCCTGCAGCAAACCGCCACCACCCGCATCAACGGCACCACCTACGCCGTCTACTACCGCGACGCCCACCTCCAGCCGCTCCTGTCCACCCGCGTCACCCCCGACCACTCCGGCCAGCCCCTCCTGGTCACCCTCCAGCGCTACGACAACGGCGCCTGGCACGCCGTCACCACGTGGACAACTGACCTCAAGAGCCACAGCGGCATCAACACGCCCATCTCCTGGACTCACCTCGCCGACGGCACCCTCTACCGCATCACAACCGAGTACACCCACAACGGCGCCGACACTGGCAACATCGACACCTGGGGCAATTGGGCCTACTTCACCATCCACCCCCATCCGTAACCAGGCCCCCCTGAAAATGCTGGAACTACGTCCATTCCTTTGGGAGCGCTCGGCGAATCGCACCGGACTGCCACGGGAATGAAGCTGGCATGACGCTGGGGGTCAAGGGGTCGCAGGTTCAAATCCTGTCGTCCCGACCGCGTTTTCGCAGGTCGGAGGCCGTTTCCACCGAAGGGTGGGAGCGGCCTTTTCCGTTGGTGGTCGTGTTGTGGTCGTCATTATTCGGCTCGGCTGACGAATCTCACTGACGGCATTTCAGGCGGCGGGCCCGTACTGGCCGGTGCCGGCTTCACGGTGGTGGCGGCCGGGCTGGGTGGTCGGCTGGTGGTCGTGGCGGCGTTCGGCGTGGTCGAGTTCGGCGGCGATGGCGTTGACGGCCTGACGGGCGGCGGGCCGGGTCAGGTGCTCGTAGATGTTGGCTGTGGTGGACACGGTGGAGTGGCGCAGCGTCTTGGAGACGATGGTCAGCTCGATGCCGCGGGTGAGGGCGAGGGTCGCGGCCAGGTGGCGCAGGTCGTGGACGTGGATCTTGGGGACGCCCGCCTGGCGGGCGAGGTGGTGGAAGTGGTTGAGGACGTACTCGGGGTGTAGCGGCTCGCCGTCGTCACGGTGGAAGACGTAGCCGCCGTGTGGGCGGGCCAGGTCGGCGGGTACGCGCGCGTCCTTGCGGCGGGCCAGGATCGTGAAGGCGCGGGGTGACAGGGCGACCCAGTCGCGGCTCTTGCGGGTCTTCGGTGGGGTGAGGTCGAGCCGGTTGTTGTCGATCGCGGACAGCGTCCAGCGCACGTAGAGGACGTGCCGGTTGAGGTGGACGTCGTCCCAGTGCAGGCCGAGGGCCTCGCCCTTGCGCAGGCCGGTGCAGATGAGGAGTTCGACCAGGTCGGCGAAGTCGGGGTCGTGGACGCGGGTGTAGCGCAGGAAGCGGATCGCCTGGGCCGGGGTCCACACGGTGCGCTCGTCCGGGGTGGGACGGGGCAGGACCGATGGCTTGGCCACGTTGACGAGGAGGCGGTGAGTGCGGACCGCGTCGCCCAGCGCGCTGGAGAGGGTGGCGAGGATGTGCCAGACGGTCTGCCGGCCGCGGCCCGCGGCGAGCTGGGCCTGGACGAAGTGGTGCAAGTGCGCGTAGGCGAGGTCGTCCAGGCGGATCGGGCCGAACGCGGGGATCAGATCGTCCTGGACGTAGTCGCGGTAGCGGACCCAGGTCGTGGCCTTGAGCCGCAGCCGTTTCCCGGCCAGCCAGACGGCCAGGTACTCCCCCACGGTCTGGTTGGGGTCGGCGCTGACCCCGAGGAGACGGCCGTCGAGGTAGCGGTGGAGCGCGGTACGGGCGTCGTCCTCGGTCGCGAAGCCGCAGCGGCGCACGGTGCGGTGACGGGTGCCGGGTTCGGAGCTGGGGACGTCGACGGCGAACGTCCAGCTCCCGTGGGCCGCGTCGCTGGTGAGGCGGGGGCAGTGGGCGCCAAGCTGGCGGCCGTCATGGTCGCGGCAGCCGCAGCGGCGGTCCACGCGCCCCGGGCGGGCGTGGGCGCGCATAGCGATCACCTTCTCACAAGCTCTTGGAACGCCATGCCCTCTTCATCCTGGTTTCGGTAGGTGGAGCTCGGGTGGAGCGACGATCACAACCCGACCACTAATCTGCTGAACGCCACCTGACCAGGGCGGATCCCTTGAATCGCCCGCCAGGCGCGCCAGAGGAGCACCGGGATGGCCCAGGGCGGGGTTCGGCTGGACGACGCCAGACGTGCCCCGCCCGGAGTCCGGTTCCGGTGCGAACGTGCCCAGCCAGGAAAAGCACATGGTGGACGGGAGCCGCGGCTCGTCGATGATGCTCGCGCCGGTGCCGCGGCAGCCAGTGGTGCCGGCTGTCGGCGACCACGCGTCTGACGTTCGCTCCACGCGCGTCGACAGCTTTCCTGTCTCACACGCGAGTTGTGCTGGCCCGATCTCGTCGAGGCCCTCGAACGGGGGGCCGGCTTGGTCACCGGGGCTGCCGGGGTGACGCGTCCGAGGACCCGCAGCCGCATCGATGCAGGCTCTCACCGGCGCGGGTGGCCGTAGTGGGGTGTGCGGACGGGGACTTGGGCCCACACGGTCTTGCCAGCCCGGCCATCGTCCGTGGTGCCCCAGATCGACAGCCGGGACAGGATGTGCAGGCCGTGGCCGTGCGGGCGGTCGGCGCGGTGGGGCCGGACCGGACGGGGGCGGTGGTGTGGGTCGCTGTCGGAGACGGCGATGCGCAGTTGTTGTCCGGCGGGGTCGAGGTCGAGGCGGAGCCGGCGCGCGCCGCCGCCGTGCTGTTCGGCGTTGGCGAGGAGTTCGGCTGCCACCAACAGGGCTTCGTAGGCGCGTTCCTCGTCGCCGCCCACCTCGGGCGAGCCCAGATGCCACTCGGCGAGCGACTGGCGGACGAACTCGATTCCCTCGCTCACCGGCGTCACGCGGTCACCGCCGCGACGGAAGCCGATCCGACGATGGAAGAACGACGGCGGATACAGGGCCGAACTGTTGATCATGGCCGAGTCCAGAGGGTGGGCCGGTAGGACGCTGCGCGCCTTCCCGCCTCGCCCCGGCACACACCTGCCGGACGACCGCCAGGTCAGGGAGAACCAAGGACGTCCACGGCCGGTTCGTAGTCCGGGTAGATGCGGAACAGCCGCCGTGCGTCGGTCAGCTCCAGCAGCCGCTCCACGCGTCGGCTGGGGGCGACCACGGCCAGCGGCACCCGCTCCTGTTCGGCGAGCGCGCGCAGCCCCAGCAGCATGTTCAACGCGGCCGAGCCGCAGGACTGCACTTCGCGCATGTCCACGCAGACCACCCCCGGCCGCGCTTCGACCGCCCGACCGAGCACCGCGGTCGCATCCACGCAGGTGTCCGGGTCGAGGTCGCCGATCAGCGAGCACACCTGCCCACCCGGCACCGGACTGCACTCCACCTTCAGCGGGGGCCGGGGAAAAGAAGCCGCCCGGGGATCGACTGTGCTCATCGTCCACTCCGAAATCCAAAGCGTGCGAAGAAGACATCGCTTCCGCGACCAGGCTGTGCTCGGCACCGCAGTCCGGCGTAGGACTGGTCCGCGCGGAAGGTGCGCGCGATGCGCGACTGGCGCGGACGCGACGACGTGCCGGGTCATGCCGCACTCGGAACCCCACGCCCAGCCGGAGCACGAGCGGGGCGTTCAGGGCGGCGTAGCTTGAGCGAGGAACCCGGGCGAGGTCGACGACGACCGTTCACGGCGCACCCTCCGCCTGGATCGGGCCCCCTGCGCGGCGAGCGCCGCGGCGGTGTCCTGCAGAGCCCGCCACAGTTCGAGCGCGCGGCGGCGCTCGAACGTCAGCGCGGGGGCATCGGGGTGGCGATCGGCCAGCGCGAGGTAGGCGTCGACGGCCTTCAGAGCCTGGTCGACGGCGTGGGGCACGGTCCCGTGCTCACGCAGCCGCGAGGCCAACGCGTTCAGTTCGTCCCTGGTCACAGCGCACCTCCGCTGCATCCGGCCACCTCGGCGGGCAGGTCCGCCCGTGGTGCCCCACCAGGTTCACTCCTGGGCTCAAGGAGTGTCAACAGTTGCATGAAACTCATGTCATGTTTGCGATAGCAGGTGTTCCGGAGGATCCTGGGTGCATGCAGCAGGTCCCCGCTCCCAGGGCCACGCAGTGGACGTTCCTGCCCAACCACGCCCGGGTGCTCGTCCAGATTGCCCGGGATCCCGGGATCCGGGTACGGGACATAGCGGTGCGCTGCCGCCTGACGGAGCGGGCGGTCATGCGGGTCATCGCCGACCTGGAAGCGGCCGACTACCTCGCCCACACCCGGTCCGGACGTAGCAACCGCTACCGTCTCGTGCCCGGCACCAAGCTGCGGCACCCCGCCGACGCCGGCCCCACCGTCGCCGAGCTCCTGGCCGCGCTCACCTCACTCCCTGCCGAGCCCACCGGCGGGTGAAGCGCCGGGCCGGTCGGCGGCTCGTGGTTGCTCGCCCGGTGCCGTTCACGGCGCGCAGTGAACGTGTCCGTTCAAGGGCGGCCGCTGTGGCGCTCGGCGCTGTCGAGGAAGGCCTGGATCTGGTCGAGGGCGGTCTCGGCGTCGGATGCCTCCGCGGGACTGAGCCGGTAAGGGTGGATGGCGCCGTCGGTGAGAGGGGACAGGGCGGTGGCGCACTCGGAGAGCATCCAGGCCAGCTCACCGTGGGTCGTCATGGCCGCGCAGGCCAGATCCGCTGCGGCGTTTCGCAGCCGGACGGTGCGTTCGGCCAGGGAGCGGACCATGGGAGGCCCGGCGGGGCGGGGCCGTTCTAGTTTGCCGAGCAGCTCGCACACCACCTCGTAGTCGTGGATGGTCAGCCTCCAACGGCCGGCCCGCCGTCCCTGCTCGACGGAGTGGATGACCAGCTCGATTCTGGTGGCGACTGCCATACACCGCGTCTCACCACTCCGGCGCGTTTCACCCGCGAAAAGGCGCCCCATCGCGCGCTTCGATGGGCCCCCGGTCGCCGGTGCGTCACGCCCGACGTATCCGGCGGACACCAGCCGACGGCCGAAGGCCAGGGGCCCGCGCGGGCCAGGTCGATCGGTGCAGCCGAAGATCGGCAGCAGTGCGTGGAGGCCCACCCGACCACCGTCCACCCAACCGTGGCGTGCACGCCCTGCACCACACCCTCACCGGCGGCTTCGGGAGCAGCGCCGTCCGCCGCCGGCCGCCCTCGTCTGCGCCCGGGAAGCCGCCGGATCCGAGTAAGCGGCCCGCCGACGCAGGTCTGGGCCGAGCAGACAACTCGTCACGAACAGGACGCCACATGACGACGCCGAGTCCCCGGTCGGGTCAGCGGCGAAGATCGCCGCGGTCGGCGACGCCACCGACGTGCGGTGCTCCCGCGGCCGCGGGAAGCTGGACCTATGCAACCGCAGGATGACCCGTACCGGCCCGCCGTCGTCCGCTTCGCGGGGGATGTGGAGGTGAACGGGCGAACGTTCAGCGGCAACATGCGTCTGGACGTCCGGCTCCAGGACACGTGGATCCATGTCCGCGTTCCCGGCGCGGCGGCCCCGCAGTACTCCCTGCCCGTGCATGCGGTGGCCGGGGTGCACTGGGAGCACTGAGGCGAACGGCGAGGACCGGGGGCTCAGTCGCCGGACCGCGGTCACACGGCCCTCAGGACGGTTGCGGGGCGGGTGTCATGTCGTTGACGCGACGCATGGTCAGTACACCCAGGAGAAGCCCCTCGTAGTCGACGACAGGCCATACCCGCAGGTGCTTGTTCCGCATGGTTTCTGCGGCGAACTCGAGTTTCATGGCCGGCCGGGCGAAGGGGCCGCGCTGATGGGTAGTGTCGCGGACGAGGGTGTGCTCGGTGTACCACGAGCGGGCCAGGAAGACGAGCAGCGCCGACCTGGTGACCAGGCCCTCGCAGCGTCCTGCGGCGTCGCGTACGAGCAGGTAGGGCATGCCGGGGTTGTCGTCGAAGAGGTCGTTGGCCCGGTCGATGGTGGTGTCGTCGGCGATCTGGTGCTCGTGCGGTTCCATGGCGTCGGCCACGGTCAGGCGGGCGCGCGCGGGGGCGGGAAGTCGGCTGGCCACGGTGGCACCTGCGCCTGTCTCCGGGCGGCCATGGACGGCCCGGCGGTGTTGTAAACCCAGGACGATGCCGGAACGTGTACCGGATACGAGATGCCCTGGACGGCTCAAGCCTACTCCGCCGGGGAGCGGCACCGGCGGCGGACCGCCGACGGAGTAGGGTGAAGGTAGCCGAGGAAGCGCCTCCCCACCAACATTCGCGCTGGTGCCGCCCTGGGTCATGACAGGTCCGCTCGCGGACCGGACAGGCGACCTCACATGGCGCCGATGGACCTCTCCTCCTATCCCCCTCCGCTGCGGGTGGACGCGCTCGGCGCGCCGCTCCTGCCCCGGCTGCTGCTCGAAGCGACGATGTCGCGGACCGGGATGTTCGACGGCGCGTGGTGGCCGCGCTCGCGCCACGTCCAGGCCGAACTGCCCGACCTGGTCACCGCGCTCACCGCCCACCTGGGCAGTGTCCTGCGGATCGGCCTCGATACCGTGGCCTGGGACGAGGTCCCCCGCACGGTGACCGTGGACGGCCGGGTGATCCGGATCAACTGGTTCCCCGGCTGCGACTGGACCATCAGTCTCACCCGGGGCTTCCAGGACCACTTCCTGCTCCTGGTCGTCCCACCGGCTACCGACGCGGCCACGGCGTCGGCCGCGATGGCCGGAGCCTCCACGCAGCGCAATCACAGGACCTCCGCCCAACTGCTCGCCCCGGTGCACTCGGCCGGAGGCCGCGTGGCTTCCCAGGATTGACGGCCGATCAGATCAGCCGTCGCCCGCCTGGACGTCACAGGCGCAGGACGACCAGGGCGGTGTCGTCGGTGGCCCTCGGAATGGGGAGGAGATCGAGCAGGAGGGCGTCGGCGAGTAGCTCTGGAGGCAGAGTGCGGTGCGCGGCGAGGGAACGGCCGATGCGTCGAGACCGGTGCCGATGTCCTCGCCCGGCGTTTGATACGGAACGCGCCGAGCGCACGGCAGCGGACCAGGCCCCCCCGGAAGATAAGATCGCCGTCCAGTCCGAGAGTGCCCTCGACGTAGCCGAAGGTCGGCCGGGCAGTGGGTGGAGGTGAAAAGCATCCGGTCCCACCGGATGCGTCCCAGGCCTTGGTCCATCGCGTAGTTGTTGCGGGATCCCCGGGGGATCTCCACGAGGCCGAAGTCCATGTCCCGCTCCTGCCGTCGGCGTGGGTGGAAGTCCGAGGCGGGAGGCTCCCTGCGCTTCTCCGCGCTACTGCGCGCACCCGGGGAGCACAGGCACACCACAGCCGCTGCCTCCACCGCACGGTTAGCATGAAGGCGAGGGGACTGTGCATGCGGCGGCAGCCGCGGTGCGATGTCCGCCTCGCCCGTCGGCACGTCAGGTCGCGCCACCCGCCCATCCCTGCTGGATCCCTCCGCCCGGACGTCGACGCACAGCCCGCGAGCCCTGACCCCGGCCTCGGCCTCCGGCCAGGGCACGCTTGAAAGCGTCGAAGCCCGGAGCGACCCCGAGCGCCAAGGGAGACCTCAATGGCGTCCACCCTCGACACATCCGCAGACCACCGCCGCGCAGCCGACGTGATGGTCCCCGCCGACCTGCAGGTCAGCGACCACACCGCCGTGGACAAGGCCCTGGACATCCTGCACAGCGCCCACGTGGAACACCTGCTCGTCCGGGGCGACGACGGCCACTGCGTCGGCCTCGTCACCAGGGACGACCTCAGCGGCTACCTGTCCCAGCCCTGGTACAGCCAGCACGCCCGGCTGCGCGACGTCGCGCGCCCGATCGAACCCTTCGCGCACCCCGACACCCCGATCGACGCCGTCGCCAAGGCCATGCGGGAACACGACGCACACGTCTGGCCGGTCATCGACGCCGATGGCTTCGCCCTGGGCGTCATCACCGCCGAGCAACTGGGCAGCGGCAGCTGACCGACGGGGCGACGGTGCCGTCAGCTTCCGCTCCACCGTCTGCTCGTCACCGGCCCCCTCCCGCCGATGCCGGCCGGGACGCTGCGGCTCCTGCTGGGCGTCGGCGAGCAGCGGGGCCCCGAACGCCTGCCGCACGGCAGCGACCGTTGAGGCCGCGCAGCCGGGCACGGCCCGAGGGACCCGCCATGAGGATCAGGTGTCAGTCGTCGTCGGCCGAACCGTCGGTCTCACGCAGGACCACCAGGCGCACGGTGCCGTGTGCGGACGCGCGGTCGCTGTCCGGCGAGGTCGGGTACACGGTGCCGACGTGCTTCCGGATCACGTCGAGCAGCGCCAGGTCCTGGGATACGAGTTCGAGCCGGGCGACGCCGTCCGAGGACTGCCGGGCCCTGGTCTCCTCGTGTTCCCGGGCTGCGGCGGGGCCACCGCCGAGCAGGACCGAAGCGTAGGCCTCGCGGACCAGGGCCGCGATCCGTCCGGCGGTCGCGGCGTCCGCGGTGATCCGGACGTCCAGGACCGTGTGGACCCCGGAACTGTCCTCCCGCACGGAGATCCGCGTCTCCACCTGGTCTGCCGTCGTACCCATCCCGTTCTCCTGACGTGGGCCCCCGGTCCAGAGTGCCGCTGGGCATGGCGGGTCGCACCCCGGGGACCTGGATGGGCGAGCCACCTCGCGCGTCCGGGGAGAGCCGCGCAGGCTGAGGTTCATGACGATGGACACCGACCTGGAGGCCCTGACCGACCGGATCATGGACGACGTCCGCCGGGGCGATCGAGCGGCCGTGGAGCGGGCCCTGTCCGCCTGGGGGATGAAGGGCATGGCAGCCGGATTCACGGTCGCGCAGCAGCAGGATGTCCGGCTTCTCCTCGACGGCCAGGCCGAGCGGCTGCTCGACTACGCGAAGGCGAACGGAGCCACCCCGGACACGCTGAAGTGGCTCCAGGAACAGCTGAGGGAGACACGACCCACGGTCGAGTAGCAGAACCTCGGTGCCTCGGGAAGCGAGCTGCGGATCTCGGGTCGCAAGCAGCTGCTCGCCTGCACGCTCCCGGCCGGAGTGTCGAGTGCGCGAGCCGATGCGATGCTGGGACGAAGGAGGGCACCGCAGAGCGTACGCGGGTCCGCGACGGAGCGGGGCGAGGAAGTCGGGCGGCGAACCGCGCACTCACCGTGAAGCCCGCAGAGGAAGAGCGACAGGGCTGCGATGGACCGATCCGAAGGATTCGGCGAGGGCCTGCTGGGACAGCTGCTGGACCGGGCGCGAGGAATGCCGCCGCAGCTCGTCGCCCCCCTGGTGGCCGAAGCGGCGCGGGCGGTCGGCGGCCAGGAAGTCTCCATCCTCCTGCCCGACTACGGCCAGGTCACGCTGGTGCCCCTGCCGGGCCGGGGACTCGTCGTCGGAGCCCCCGTGCCCATCGGCGGCTCCCCGGCCGGTGAAGCCTTCCTGGGGACGACCACCGTCGAGTGCCCGCAGGCCGCAGGCATCCGGATGTTCGTGCCCCTGCCGGACGGTGACCACGGCGGCGTGCTCGCGGTCACCCTGGCCGACGTGAACGACGAGGACCGCAGACTGCTCCGCCGACTGGCGGCACTGGTCGCGGACATCCTGACCGCCAAGAACGGCTACACGGACCAGTTCGCCCGAGCCCGCCGTCAGGCGCCGATGAGCCTGGCAGCGGAGATCCAGTGGTCGCTGCTGCCTCCGCTGGCGATGAGCACACCGCAGGTCTCCGTCGCCGGAATCCTGGAACCGGCCTACGACATCGCCGGTGACAGCCTCGACTACGCGCTCGACGACGACATCCTGCATCTGGCCATGATCGACGCCATGGGCCACGGTCTGAACGCCGCCGTTCTGGCGACGGTCGCCATCGGCGCCTACCGGCACGCCCGGCGCGCCACCGTGGGACTCGCCGAACTGTACGCATACATGGATGCCGCCATCGACCAGCAGTTCGGGCCCGACCATTTCGTCACCGCCCAGATGATGCGCCTGAACATCGCAACGGGAACCCTGGAATGGGTCAACGCCGGCCACCCGGCACCGCTGCTGATCCGCGGCCACCACGTGCTCCAGGCACTGGACAGCCCCGGAACCCTTCCGGTCGGCTTCGGCGGAGACACACCGCAGATCAGCCGACGGCACCTGCGGCGCGGCGACCGGGTGCTGTTCTACACCGACGGCCTCGTCGAGGAGCACCGAGCGGGCGGTGAGCTGTTCGGGGAACAACGGCTGATCGCCACCGTCGAGCGCGTCGGCCCCCGCGGCGGAAGCGTCCGGGAGATGGTGCGCAGCCTCTCCGACGCCCTCATGCAGGAGCGAGGCGGTGCCACGACGGACGACGCGAGCCTCTTCCTGGTGGAGTGGCACGGAGACGCCGTCGGACAACCCGACGCGACGACGGAAGTCCACCGCGGCGGCCGACCGCAGCCCGACCGGCACAAGGGCTGAACCGCACTCGCTCCGGTTGAGTCCCCCGGTCCCAGTTGGTCATGGAGCCGCCGTGTGGCGTCACGTGGTCCACCACGAGCGCGTGGCAGCCCTTCCCTTGCGACTTGGCGTAGGTGACGCGGACCTCGCTCACCGGCAAACCCTCGAGGGCCAGGGTGCCGCTGCGGTACGGCCGAGCAACGGGCCATGGTCCGACCGCAGCCGCGAGGCATCCACGACCGCGGCCGCGGCCGCCCCCCGGAGTGTCGCCGCCGAGGGGCCTCTCCCCGCTCCCGCGCCTCTCCGACTCCGGCGGGTTGTCAGTCCACCGGGCCCAGGTGCCGGGTGCGTGCCGCCCCGTCGCCGTCGGCCCCGGTCCGGGTCGCGGTGAGGTTCTGCCGGACCGAGTCCAGGATGGTCAGACCCTGCCCCACCAACCCCGCGGCGATCTCCCCGAGGCCGTCCGCACCGTTCAGCACGTTGACGTTGGCGCCGGCCAGGCCGCCCGCCGCCTCCTTGACGATCAGCGGCAGCTGGTCGATCAGCATCCGGTCCAACGCGACCCGGTCGTTGGACGCCGCCGCCTCCGCCTGGATCCTCATCCGCTCGGCGTCGGCCAGCGCCAGCACCCGGATCCGCTCCGCCTCCGCCTCGGCGGGGCGCACCACCTCCGCGACCAGCTGCTGCTGACGCAGCTCGGCCGCCCGCTGGGCCAGCCCGGTTTGGGCCGTCAGCACCTCCTGCTGAGCGTGGGCGGCGGCCAGCGGACCGGCCTGCGCGGCCTGCGCCTGGGCGCGGTCGACCTCGGCCGTGTACTGGGCCTTGACGACCGCCGTCTGCCGGGCGTACTCGGCCTGGTTGCGGGCGGCGGCCTGCTCGGCCTCGGCTGCCGCCTGGGTCGCCTGGGCCTGGGCGATCTTCGCCTGCCGTTGGATCGCGGCCTGATGCGGGGCGGCCATCGCCGCGATGTAACCGGTCTGCCCGTCGTCGATCGACTGGATCTGCAGCGAGTCGACGATCAGACCGATCTTGCCCATCTCCGCCTTCGAGGTCTCCAGCACCTCCGTCGCCAGCTTCTGACGCTCGGTCACGATCTCCTCGACCGTCATCGACCCGATGATCGCACGCAGGTGACCGGCGAAAATCCTGCCCGTCAGCACCGACATCTGGTCCTGGTCCGACAGGAACCGCTGGCCGGCGTTGACGATGCTCTCGTTGTCGTTGCCCACCTTGAACGCGATCACGGCGCGCACGGTCAGCGCGATGCCCTGGTGGGTGACACAGTTCTCGTCGACCTCCGCCTCGCACATCGCCAGCGTCAGGAACCGCGTCTTGCGCAAGACCGGCAGCACGAACGCGCCGTGGCCAGTGACGACCCGGAACGGCGCCGCCCCCATGCCGCGTCGGCCCCCGGATATCAACATCGCCTGGTCCGGAGCCGGCACACGATAACCGAACATGGTCATCTCCTCGGTCGACAGCGCCCCCTCGGGATCCGATCGGGCCACCGGTGGCGACCCGCTCCTCCGGGCGCCGGACGCTTCCGGGGCCACCAGTGGACCTCGGCGCGACGTCGCCCCGGGCCGAAGGGGAATCCACGAGGGAGCGCATGCCGATTCGGAGATCAGGGGTGTGTCCCTTCCATCGTGCACCCGAAGGCGTACGGACGCGGTGTGGCGCGGGCATGTTCTTCGCCGACTCGGCCGACGCGGCGAGATCGGCCGCACAGACCCCGGCAACCGCCTCGCACCTCGACCGCACCCTCAGCTCCGGCCGTACCGGATCGTGTCGTCGGCGAACGGAGGACGACGGCTGCCGGTCCACAGGTCACGCGGCAGGTGTGATGCCGGTCTTGACGAAGATCTGCTTCGCCGAGTCCGAGGCGCCGGCCAGCACCGCCGCGGCCATGGCGGCGTGGGCGGCCTCGGGGTCCGCGTCGGGAGGGACGACCAGAAGCAGGAAGTGGTCGTGGGCGCCGCGGGTGAGCATCACCGTGTCGTCGCCGACCGGGGACCAGTCGATGTGCACCACCCGGTCGCCGACGGTGATCCGTCCCGGAACCTCGTCCCACGCGTCGGCGTCCAGGCCGACCCGCTCGACGGGCCCCACGTGCTCTGCCACCGC
Source organism: Streptacidiphilus neutrinimicus (assembly GCF_000787815.1). Taxonomy (GTDB): domain Bacteria; phylum Actinomycetota; class Actinomycetes; order Streptomycetales; family Streptomycetaceae; genus Streptacidiphilus; species Streptacidiphilus neutrinimicus. The sequence goes on along the minus strand of NZ_BBPO01000008.1, from coordinate 95,412 downwards.
CGTGATCAGTGGCGGAAGCTCCGCGGCCAGGTCGCGTGAGCGCGGCCACCAGGCGCCGTCGTGGGCACCCAGCCGGGAGGCGGTCGTCTCCAGCCGCAGAACCACCGCGCCGGGCGCCTGCGGCCACTCGCTCGTGTCCGGCAGCAGCCTTCCCGCTGCCGGAGTGGAAGGGTCGACACTCATGGAACACCGCCTGTCCGCCGCGACGCACCGCGCGTGATGGCCTGCGTCGGCCCGCACCAAGGTCGACGCGCCCAGCCGCTTCGGAGCCGCTTCCACGCTACTCCGGTGCGGCCGGGGTAGCGTGGCTGCTGTCGCCCGCGCCGGGCCAACGACAGGATCCCGCGGCCTCCCACCGTTTCCGTCTCCAGGGTGTCCCCGGATGGGCGGGCCCGGCATCCCCACCGACCGGTGGGCCACCGACCGGCCCGCATCGTGTCGCCCGTCCCCGGGAGCTGAGCAACTGTGCAGGACGAACCGTTGCCGCCCCTCGGGCACGCCGACGTCCGCATCATCGCGGCCACACCGGACGCCGCGCGCCAGGTCGCGCTCCTGCTGCGCAGCGCGTTCGTTCAGCACCGAGCAGCGCAGCTGTCCGGCGGGTCCGGACGGGACCGGGACGAGGCTTCACCTGACCGTGGACACCACACGCGTCCCCAGGTCGCCGGGTCCGCCCCCCGGACGTTCCTCCGGCGGCGATCACCCGCGCCCCGGCGAAGTCTGAGGCAAGCACGGCCTGCCCGGACCGCGCCGGAATCGGCGGCTCAGGATCAGTCCCTTACGGCCGCCCGCAGAGTAGGGTGAAAGCACCGAGGGTTTTCCGAACACCGGCTGCAGTGCCCCTGTCGTTCTCGGCGAACGCCGACATCGGGTCTGCGCGCAGGCCCGGAGACGGGACGCCCACCATGTCCGTGTCACCTGTTCGAGCGCCTTCGGTCGCCCTTCCCCCGCCCCGCACGGAGGCGGAGTCTCCCTCGCTGCGCCTCGCGCTTCGGCCGGCCGCCGCCGCCGGCGGGCTCCCCGTCGGAGCCCTGGACGGCGCCTGGTGGCCCCGCTCGGACGACCTTCTTCGCGAACTTCCTTCTCTTGTCGCCGCGTTGGACCGGGAGTGGGGACGCATCACCCGCGTCGCCGTCAACCCGACCCACTGGCAGCCCCTGCCGCGCGAGGTCCAGGCCACCGGACACGTGGTCAAGGTCGGCTGGTTCACCACCGAGCAGGACCCGCACAAACTCCTGCTCCTCTCCTACCGCACCGGCCGCTGGGACCTGCTCGTCATACCGCCGCACACCAGCCCGGAGTCCGCCGCGCGGCTGATGGCCGCTGCCGCCGATCCGGGCGGCGCAGCCTCCGCGAGCGCCCTGATCACCGCCGAGGAGAGCTACCACCGGGACACGGAAACCTCGCCCCGCGAGGCCGGCGCGGAGGCCGCCTGGGAGTCCGAAGGCGGCGCAGCCCCGGCACCTCCGCTGACCATGCCGCTCGGCCGGGTGCACGTGTCCGAGGAACGGTGAGAGTGATGACAACGCTCCTCACCGTGCTGGTCATCGCCGCCATGATCGGAGCCTGCGCCCTGCTGATCCAGTTCGCCAACGCCCGGCACGCCGCGGCAACGAGGACCGCGGCGCACCGCCGGCACTCCCAGTGGCGCGGCAGTACCGTCCGGCACACAGGACATCTTCCCTGACAGGCCGTCGGCGACAGACCGTCGGCGCGACCGGTGAACGTGCCGCACGGCTGAGCTCCGACGCCGCTTGACCACCGATCCGCGACCGAGAGGCCCTCACCCTCATGAGCACCGACACCGCCCCCGCACCCACACCCGTCCCCCTGGCTCGCCCTCCGCTGCGGTTGTCGTTGACCCCCGACGGGTCCCGAGCCCTACTCGACGGCGCCTGGTGGCCGTACTCACGCGACCTCTTCGAGCAACTCCCCCACTTGATTGCCGAGTTGGACGGACTATGGGGTCGCATCACCCGGGCCGCCGTCCACGACACCGCCTGGACCGAGCTGCGCCACAGCCTCTCGGCCGGAACCCACGACGTGCGGGTGAACTGGTACGACCCGGGCCACGATCCTCACGCGATCACCGTCTCCTCCTATCGCATCAGGGAGTGGGAACTGCTCGTCGTGCCACCGGAGAGCGCCCCCTGGCGGGCGAAGCAGCTCATGGCCGCGGCAGCCCGTCCCGGTAACCAGCAGACTGCCCGGGCGCTCGTCGCCGACGGTCCCACACGCCCCCTGGCGACGGCGCCTCGCGGTCACATCCACATCCGCACCCGGCACACGCCCACCACCGGTGCCGATGGCTGAGCGTGCCTCCCGCGTGCCGCTCTACCTGGTCTGACGCAACGACTGCGAGGAGTACCCCGCCATGTCCACCCCGGACGTCGTCATCACCAGTAAGGCGAGCGACACGTATCACTCCCGCGAGGACTGCACGGTCTTCCTGGCAGCCCAGGACATCGCGTGCGCGGACGACGGCGGGCCTTGCGACGTCGTCCGGGTCCCGCTCGGCGAGGCCCTGGCCCACGGCCACCCTTGCCCCGCGTGCCTGCGCTGAGACCGATGCGACGGCGCAGCGAGCCCCACAGGCTTCAAGGGGCGCGTTGCCGGCGGTCTCAGAGTCTGGTCGTCGAGGAGAAGGGCGGGGAGACGCGCTGGGGGGCCGCGCCGAAGTCGACGATCACCGAGAGGTCGTCCTCCACCGCGACCACGCGGCCCAGGCCGTGCTTGTCGTGAGTCACCCGGTCGCCGACGGCGAACTGTTCGGGGGCTGGTGCCGTGGGACGCCTGAACGGGCTGGCGGACAGGGGGCGTCGAGGTCCATCAGATCGTGTCATTACCGCAAGCATGCGGCCCCGGACCCGCATCCTCATCCTGACCCGGGCCAGGGACACGCGGGGAGCCCCCCACGGTGCCCTCCTCGGCGACCGGGCTCGGCCCTGCGCCTGCCGACAACCTCATCCGCGCAGCTCAGGCGGCATGTCGGTACTCGTGGATGGCGCCGAGGCGGTCTCTCCGACGTATGTCCAGGCGTGCGATCTGCCCGGGATCGAGCGGTTCAGGCACTGCCCGTAGTGGTGCCGCCTGGTTCAAGGCTTGGTGGGGCCGGTGGGCGTTGTGATGCTGCTCGAACTCGCGTAGCGCCCGGGGCAGATGGCTCTCGTTCCAGGTCAGTGTCCGGTCAAGGAGTTCGTGACGACAGGTCTGCACCCATCGCTCCATCAGGGAGTTCATGCGCGGCACACGGACGCCGGTGAGCACGACCTCCGTAAACCCAAGCAGCCTCTGAGCTGGGCGGATGCCATTCTCGGCAGGCGCACCGTCGCGACCAACATCTGAGGGCACCCAGGACCCTGAGAACGGTGGCCCGGGGCATGGCGCTTCGGGCCACCCTCTTGCGTGGTGGGGCCGGCTTCAGGCGAGGAGGTCGTAGGCCTGCCAGCCGACGCTGATGAGGGTGCGCGGCTGGAAGGCGTGATCGGTGGTGCCGGTCCCGGTGTAGAGCCACAGCCGGCCCGCGGCGTCACGGGCGACGAGGTCGGTGTGACCGACGGCCGAGGTGTCGCCGGACTCCAGGATCGTGTTGTAGATCTGCCAACCGCCGCCCACGCGGACCCGGGCGGGGGCCGGCGCGCCGAGGTACGGGTCGCCCACCAGCCACAGCACGCCGGAACGGTCACGGGCCGCGAACCACGGCATCCAGTCGACGATCCCCGCCCCGGCGACGGCGTTGTAGGAGGCGAGCGGCAGCCCCTGCCACACCGACGAGCCGAGCGGGTCGGCCGCACTGCCGGTTCCGTGGAACACCATGTCGTTGCCGATGTCCACCATGTCGGCCTGACCGTCCCCGCTGAGTGCCCCGGCGGTGACGAGCCGAGCCGACGGGTGGTAGCCGTGCATCGGTATCAACACGCGCGGCAGGAACGGTCGCGTGGCCTGACCGGTGCCCCTGTACAGCCACAACCGCCCGGCGGTGTCGCGGGCGACCAGGTCGTCGCGGCCGTCGCCGGTCAGGTCGCCGGCGGCGACGAGGTTCGTGTAGGCGTTCCAGCCGCCGCCGACCCTGATACGGGTGCCGTACGGAGCCGCGGCGCGGCCGGTGCCGGGGTAGAGCCACAGGGCGCCGGAGTGGTCGCGGGCCAGCAGATCGGCCTTGCCGTCGCCGGTGAAATCGTGCGTCAGGCAGGCGTGGCGCTGCACGGCGATGGCCTGGTTGGTGGTCGGGGAGACGACCGTGCCGTCGGAGGCGTGGAGTTGGAACGCGGCGCTGATCGTGCCCGGGTGGATCGCGCAGGTGGCGTAGAACTCCAACTGCCACAGCCGCTGGGCGGACGAGCCCGCCTGGAGCTCCGAGGGCATGTCGACCGCGGGCAGGACCCAGGTCAGCGACCCGTCCGCGCCGATCGTCGGCGTCACCACGGGCTGCGGCACATTGCCCCACCCGGCCCCGGCCTCGAGCCGGACGGCCGAGGCGAACTGCTGCGCGGTCCAGCCCGCCGCCTTCAGCCGGGCGGCGCTCAGCGTGATGGTCGGGTAGGCCGCGGGCAGCGCCGGGCCGATGCTGGACTGGTAGGACAGCTCGTACCTGTCCCGGGTCTGCTGGAGCAACGGCATGGTGGTCCGGTCGTCGCCCCGCACCCCGGAGGCCGACGTCCAGTCGTCGGACCCGCTGTAGGAGACCGCCGACACCGTCGTGGGAGCGCTACTCGACTCGACCCGGCCGGAGGCTCGGTCCACGACCTCCGCCGTGACCGTGAGGGGCAGGTTCGGGTTCTGCTCGTACCAGCCGACCTGACGGATGAACGCCTGCCCGGCGCTGACCGGCTGGTACTCGTTGAACAACGTGATCGTCTGGGTGGTCCCCTGCGCGTCCGTCACCGTCGTGGTCTGGTCCAGAACCGAATACTGGTAGGTGCTCACCGACAGCTTCGGGTCCGCCGAGTGGAACACCAACACCACGTCAGCCGACGTCACCGGAGCCGCGCCCACCGTCGCCGTCACATGGTACGGATCGATCCCGTTGTCCAACGAGGCGCCTGCAACGTGATCCCAGGCGACACCTGATCCGCCGCGGCGGGAGGGACGGGAGCAAGACAGAGCAAACACGCCGATCCCGCAGCCAACAGGCGCGGAACGAACGGATGTACACGCATCGGACGATCCCCTCCGACGGCCGGGCCCCCACGTCTGAGCGCATCGACCGCATTCGAACCACTGACAGCGCCGCCGATCATACGGCCAGACTCGCGTCGCATGAGAAGGGCATCCACCCCTCGCTTCGAACACGAGCTGCGTCCTGAACGGACGCCCTGACTCGACGGCCTCATTCGAAGAGCACATCACTCGAGCAAAGCCAAGCCCACTCGCCGTCGATACGCAGCAAGTCCTCAGTGTCAGGGCCAACGGAAGCAACCATCTGCGGCTTCTCGCTCCCGACGGCCGAACAGGCGCTTGAGGCGGTGCCGCGCGCTGCGGTCACCATACCGAGAATCATCAAGGGCCCGTCAGTGATTCGACGGGGCCGTGCTGTTCTCGGGCTTGCGACAGTGCGCTAACCTTCCCCCGCAACTCGTGGGGATCATGGGATGTCGTTGCTGGGGGGCTTCCGGACTCGCGCAGAGGCCTTTTCCCGCCTGTCGGTCGTGACCACCCACCTCGGACCTTTTCCTACGGGAGACGTGCGTGAACCGCTCTTCCCTGCTCCGCCTCACGGCCACCGTGGCCGTCCTCGGTACCACCGCCCTCGGGTACGGCCCGACGGCCCTCGCCGCGACGCCGGCCGCGCACACGGCGCCGGACACGGTCATTCCGCCGGCCACGACCAGCAGCCCGCGCGCGGACACGCTCGTCAACGCAGGGCCCAGCGGTTTCCTGCACGCCCCTGAGGGCGACCGGAACCGTGTGTGGTCGTCCGACTCGGGGAAGGACACCCTGCTCTCGGCACTGTTCACCAACGCCACCGTCGCCCACGGGGCCGATGTCCTGGTGGCAAACCCGACCGGCCAGCGCTTCCTGCTGCAGGACATGAACTCCGGGGCGGACACCTGGTTCACCCTTCCCGCCGGCGAGATTTCCCAGGGCGCCTTCGGCTCGCGCCTCGTCAGCCTCGCGCCGGCGTCCGGCTCCACCCCGGCCGCCCTGCACATCTTCAGCTCGGCGGGCGGCCAGCAGACGATGACGACAGCCACCGGCTGGCCGAGCGGTTCCCGTATCGGCTGGGTGGTGGGCGGGGACGCCAGTGACGCCCTGATGACCTACATGCAGGGCTCTCAGGAAGGCCTGGCGCTGATCGATCTGAGCAGCGGACAGGTCACCTCCGTGTTCAGCGATCTTCCCACGAGCCAGTTCGGCACGGTTCTCACGGACCAGTACGTCGGCTGGCACTCCTACGGCGCCACGCCGGTTCTGCACTTCGTGCCCCGCGCCGACCCCGGCGCCACGGAGTCGACCGTGTCGATCCCCAAGCCGCAGATATCCGGAGCCACGGGCATCGCCCTGGGCGGGATCGCGGTCGCGGGCGGCAACCTGCTCCTGGGGTACGCCTACCAGTCCGGCACCCCTTCGACCACGCAGGACACGCTATACCAGATGCCCCTGACCGGCGGCACGCCGACGCCGCTGATGGCGCAGATCTCGCGCGGCCAGATGGACGCGCTGTCCAGCGGAGCAGTGGTGCTCGGCGGGTCCTCGGCCTCCGACTGGGGCGTGCACCGGTTCACCGCAGCCGCCGACGGTTCGGTCGCCTCCGCGCTGGTGTACTCCGACGCTCAGGCACCGTACGCCGTCCGCGGGCTCTCCGCCGACAACGGCAGTATCGAGGTCATCACGGGCGTCGACGCCCAGGACGAACGACTGTCGAGCCGCACCGTCCAGTGGGGCGGCACCGCACCCACATACGGGTCCCCGTCGTTCGCCTTGCCGCCGGTGTCCACGGACTGCTCCGCCGCGCCCACGTGCGCGCCACCGATCGCCAACCCGTGGGGTGTCGCGCAGCTCGCACGGAACGGCAGCGCGCCCTACGACGCGATCCAGGTGACGGGCGCCGGCTACAGCGTCTACCCGGGCACCAGCGGCGGCACCCTGGTGGACGCGAACGGCAACTGGGTGGTCTACAACGGCTCCAACGGCACGCAGTACATCGGCACCAACACCGTCCCGGGGCTGTCCGAGGACGTCCTGTGGACACGTCCGGCGGGCGCCGCCGCCCTGACGGACGGCTCCTACGAGTGGGCTGCGGGCACCACTCCGGGCTCGGTCGGCCTGATCGACCTGGCCCGCAAGGCGACCCAGCAGACCGTGCAGACCGGTGCCCCCTGCGTCCCGAGCGAGCTGCAGACCGCGGCTGACCGCTGGATCTACTGGTCCTGCGGAGTCTCCGGCCCCGCCGGTGTCTACGACCTGACGACCCACCAGGACGTCACCGTCCCCTCCGGCTATGCCGAGCTCGGCGACGGCTACGTGGTCACCCACGACGAGACGCGCGGCGAACTCGTCCTCACCGACCTCCACACCGACACCCCCGTCACCTCCGACCTGGCCCCCCTCCCCGCGGGCGCGGTCGCCGACGACCGGAACACCACCTGGACCGTGGACAGGTCCAGCGGTGGCGGCGTCGCCTACGTGGACGCACAGAGCGGCATCCACCTGGTCAATCCGCAGGTCCCGGCCTCCCCGACGCAGCCGACGGTCAGCACCACCCTCCAGGCCGGCCAACAGCTGGCCCCGGGCGGCGTGATCACCGGCTACGACACCGCGCTGGTCATGCAGCCCGACGGCAACCTGGTGCTGTTCCTGCAGATCAGCGGTAATCAGCGCGGCCCGGCCATCTGGTCGAGCAACACCTCCGGCCACCCCGGCGCCCACGCCGTCATGCAGCCCGACGGCAACCTGGTCGTCTACTCCACGTCCGGTGCCGCCCTCTGGTCGAGCCACACCAACGGCCACCCGGGCGCGTACATCACCCTGCAGCACGACAGCAACCTCGTCCTCTACGCGGCGAACGGCTCCGCTCTGTGGTCCACGGGCACGAACGTCCGCGGGCAGCAGATCCCCGTCGGCACGGTCATGAAGCCGGGGTGGTGGACCCAGGCCCAGACCACCTACCTGGCCGTGCAGGCTGACGGCAACCTCGTCCTGTACCGCACCGTCGACAACAAGGTGCTGTGGTCGAGCCAGACCTACGGCCACCCCGGCGCCTACGCGGTGATGCAGCCCGACGGCAACCTCGTCGTCCACCGCCCGGGTGGAGCGGCCCTGTGGTCCACCCGCACCAACAACCACCCCGGCGCCCACGCGATCGTGCAGAACGACGGCAACTTCGTCGTCTACCGCTCCGGCGGCGGCCCGACCAGCGGTGGCGCGCTCTGGGCCTCCGGCACCAGCGCGAAGTAGCGGCGGCACGCTCCACAACCCGGTCAACGGTCAGGTCAGTGGTGTCAGCATCTTCTCCCAGGCGCTGACGCCCGACCAGGTCCCCCAGCTCTGGTCCGACACCAAGTAGCTGTCTCCTGCCGACGGGGTCCGTGGGCCGCAAGACCGGCCCACGGACCCCGTCCCATCCCGCGGCACCGCCGCGCTCTCTCCCGCCTGCACCCATTCACCGGAGTTCTCCTCGTGAAGCCATCTCGCCGCGCACTCGCGGCAGCCACCGCCGTCCTGCTCGGCCTGGCCCCGCTCACCCTCGCCACTGCCTCACCGGCGTCAGCGGAGACCGCACTGCCGATCGCCCACTTCTCCCACCTGGTCGTCGACCAGACCCACGGCCACCTCTTCATCAGCGGCGGCAGCGGCACCACTTCGATCCTGGTCACCGATTTCCAGGGCGCGACCGTCTCCAGCATCCCCGTGCCCAGCGGCGCCACGGGCCTCGCCCTCTCGCCCGACGGCGCGACCGTGTACGCGGCGCTGCCGGACAGCGACACCATCACGGCGATCGACACCACCACGCTGACGCAGAAGGCCACCTACCCCACCGGTACCGGCACCCGCCCCGACTCCCTGGCCACCTCCGACGGCAGGATCTGGTTCGGCTACGGTCCCGAAGGCCACGGCAACATCGGCTCCCTCGCCGCGGACGGGACCGTCGCCCTCGACCGCGACACGCAGGACTGGCCCTACGCTCCGACCCTCGCCACCACAAACGGCGCACCGGGCCTGCTGGTCGCCGGCACCGAGGACTGGAACACCGGCACCGCGCCCTTCTCCGTCTACACCGCCGACGCAACCGGCCTGACCCGCACGGCCCACACATCCCTTGGCGTCAGCGACCTCAGCGACTTCGCGCTCACCCCTGACGGCAAGGACATCGCCGTCGGCTCCTTCGCCACCGTCAACGGCGGCCGCTACCGCACCAGCGACCTCACCGCCGACAGCAACTACTTCGCCGGGCTCCCCGGCACCATGCTCTCCATAGCCGGCGACGGCACCGTGGCCGTGACCAACAACATCCGCAACATCCGCGTCACCGCCGCCGACGGCAGCGGCATCTACAACGGCTACTTCACCGGCCCTGACCGCCGCGTCGCCCCGCACGGCCTCGCATGGGCCAGCGACGAAAGCCGTCTCTTCGCAGTCACCACCGACGACTCCGGCGACAGCCCGGCTCTGCAGATCCAGACCCAGCCCGAGGTCGCCTCGACCAACCTCGGCTACTTCCCGACGGGAACCTACGCCCCGGGCGAGCCGATCACCCTGATGATCGCCGACAACGGCGGTGTCCCCTTTCACCCTGGCGACGCCCTGACCGTCACCCGCTTCGACGCCGACCACCCCCAGGGCGTCGCCCTGCCGAGTCTGTCCATGGCTCCGGGCAACGGCTGGCCGACCCTCCACGACACCGCCCCCACCCACGGGCCGCTCAGCTACCGCTTCGACTACGCAGGCGGTCCCCATCACGCACCGGCCACCCTGAGCGTCACCGTTCCCCTCGCCGCCTACGCGCCCACGCTCACCCTTCACGCGCCGGCCGCCGCAGCCCGGGGCGCCGCCCTGGCCGTGACGGGCCGGCTCACCTGGCCCCATGCCCACGTGGACACCGGAAGCCTGCACGTCACGCGAACCGATCTGGCCCACCCGCACGGCTACGGCATCGGCACCGTACCCGTCGGCGCAGACGGCACGTTCACCGTCCACGATGCGCCCGGCATCGGCGGCACGAACACGTACAGCTTCACCTACGACGGCGGCACCACCTACCTCCCCGTCACCGAGTCCGCCACGGTCCAGGTCACCCGTGCCAATACCACCGTCACCGTCCGCACCGACAAGTCCGTCTACAACTACGACGGTTGGGCCAAGGTCACCGCCCACCTCGGCACCACCTACAACGGTCGCACCCTCACCCTGACCGCCTACCCCGCCGGCGGCACCCCCACTACCCTGAAGACCGGCACCGTCGACGCGAACGGCAACCTCACGGCCTGGTACAAGCTCACCCGCAATACGACCTTCAGTGCCGCCTTCACCGGCGACTACCGCTACAACCCCACCAACGGGACCACCACCGCCTACACCCACGCAGTGGTCACCGACACCCTGCTGCAACACGTCGGCACCACCCGCATCAACGGCACCGTCTACCAGCTCTACATGCGCGACACCACCCTCCAACCGCTCCTGCAGACCACCGTCGCCCCCGACCACTCCGGGCAGGGCCTCGCCGTCCTCCTCCAGCGCTACGCGGCAGGCAGCTGGCACACCGTCAGCACCGACAACAGCTACCGCCTCAAGAGCCACAGCGGCGTCGACATCCCGCTCCCCTGGGCCCACCTGGCCGACTACACCCTCTACCGCGTCATCGTGGAATACACCCACGACAGCACCGACACCGGCAACATCGACACCTGGGGCAACTGGCAGTACTTCACGGTCCGACCCCACCCGTGACCACACGCGTAGGGTCGGACCGGGGCACGGTGCTGGCGTGGCCGTCAGTCCGTTTCCCCGGCCCGCCCTCCGAACCCGCCGTGCGCCTCTCAGCGCAACGGGCTCTCCACGGACCCTGTCGTTGGGTGGGGTTCGTCAGCTCAGCGGCCAGGGCTTGGGGATCTTGGTGCCTCGGTAGGAGTACCGGGTGACCGGGACTTTGCCGAGGTCGAACAGGTTGACGCGCCAGCCGCAGGACCAGGCGGCGGACCGAGACGACCGTGCGCGGACGCTGTGAGTGCCGAAATCCCTATCCGCGCAGGCCAAGCGGCATGTCGGTACTCGTGGAGGACTCCGCCGAGTTGGTCTCGGCGTGTGTCCAGGCGCTCGACCTGGTGCCGTTCGAGTCGTGTGGGCAGGGCTCGCTAACTGATCGTTTCAGAAAGAGATCTTGGTCCAGGGCTGCCGGGCTGGCGTGTCCGTGCCACCAGCAAGTACCGGTTCTGAAACCCCGAGGATTTGCAGGCTGAGCTTCGGGGCGGGACGGCCAGCGGACTGGCTCATCGGGTTCGATAGCGTGCAGCTGTGGAAGATCCCGATGCGTTGCTGGCAAAGATCCTGAAGTGGGTGGGCAAGGACCCCCGGGTCACTGGTGTTGTGCAGACCGGCTCCCGCGCCCGTGGCCTTCGCGTGGACCAGTACTCAGACCTGGACATCGAGTTGATCGGCCCGGGTTGGAAGGAGTTGGCCGCCGAGGACTCGTGGTTCCATGTGTTGGGCGACGTGATGGTGGCCCTGCCGTTTGAGTCCGACGGTTCGCCTGACGCGGACCCGTCGTGGCCGACCCGTCTGGTTGTCTACGCGGGCGGGCGAAAGGTGGACTTCACCGTGGCCGGCGAAGAGCGCATCACCCGGATGATCTCGGGGGGCCTCGATCCGCTCTACGACCACGGGTTCATCGTGCACTGCGACAAGACCGAGCTTCTTCGCCGCCTGCCGCCCGCGCGTGTGGCTCCTCCGGTGCACCCGCTGCCCCGGGAGGAGGAGTACCGGCGAACGGTGACGGAGTTCTGGTTCGAGGCGTCTCAGGTGCCGGTATACGTGGCACGCGACGATCTGTGGGTCGCCCAATTCCGGCAGAACACCATGCGCGAGATGCTTCTGCGGATGCTGGAGTGGTTCGCGCAGACTGATCCGGACGATCCCCGCGAAACCTGGCACATAGGTCACCACATGAAGGAGTGGCTCCCCGAGGACTACTGGAGGCGCGTCGCCGGGACATTTGGCCGCCTGGACGCCGAGGACGTCATGACCGCACACCAGGCGAGCATGGATCTCTTCGAAGCGGCATCCCGTGAGGTTGCGCGCCGCCTGAGCTTCCCAGGACAAGCGCAGCTGGGTGACCGGGTCCGGGCCGCGATCACTGAGAACTTCTGAGATCAGCCGCTGACCGGAGCGGTCCTGACCGCCGCCCCGCCATGCCCGCAGCTGCCCAGCTGGCGGGTCATCAAAGCCACTGATCGTTTCGGGCTGAGAACTTGATCTCGATCGCCTGGCGGCGCTGCGCATTCGTGAAGCCACGAAACCGGTTGCTCTGCTTGCGCCCTTGATCGCTTCACCATGATGTACGCAGGCGGCGGAGGCAGATCAGGCTGCAGGCCAGTTCCAGCAGGCCCACGTGGAGGTCGGCGCGTCGCTCGTACCGGATGCGGAGCCGTTTGAACTGGTGCAGCCAGGCGAAGGCGCGCTCGACCACCCAGCGGATCTTGCCTAGTCCTGACCCGTGAGCGACGCCGCGTCGCGCGATCACGGGTTTGATGCCGCGCTTCCACAGCAGGCGGCGGTACTTGTCGCAGTCGTAACCCCGGTCCGCGTACAGGCGCCTCGGTTTGCGGCGGGGGCGCCCCCGAAGTCCGCGGATTGATGGGACCGCGTCCAGCAGTGGCAGGAGCTGGGTGACGTCGTGCCGGTTCCCGCCGGTGAGCGTGACGGCGAGCGGGGTTCCGTAACGGTCGACGATCACATGGTGCTTGGACCCGGGACGAGCGCGGTCAACGGGCGAGGGGCCGACGTGATCCCCCCTTTGAGGGCCCGGACGTGCGACCCATCCACGGCGCAGTCATCCAGATCCAGGAGCTCGGCCCGGCGCAGTTCTGTCAGTAGAGCGGCGTGCAGGCGGGACCACACACCGGCCTCGGTCCAGTCCCGCAGCCTGCGCCATGCCGTCACCCCGGAGCAGCCCACAGTCTCTGCGGGGACATCGCGCCAAGCGACACCAGTTCGCAGCACGTACATGACGCCAGCGAGTGCAGCCCGATCAGAAACACGCAACCGCCCGGGGAAACGGTGACGCCGCTCGGGAGCGGGCGGCAGCAGGGGGGCCACCCGCTTCCACAGATCGTCTGGAACAAGATCAACACGCACATGGACACCCTGCCGACCAAGATCGACCCGTGCAAGACCTCTGGCTCAACTCATTTTGAAACGATCAGTAAGGCGCGGCACCGGCCAAGGCCCGATGTGGACGATGCTGGTTGTAGTGCCGCTCGTAGATCCGCAGAACTCGTCCCTGGTGGGTCTCGTTCCAGATGGGGGCCCGGTCGAAGTGAGAGGCCGTCGGGCGCGGAGCGCGAGAGTCGCCATGGCGCAGGAGCGGGGCGCGCCGCCCACGCCCATCAAGCCTACCGGCCAGTAAGGTAAGGTTTCGGCAAGAGACGGGTGCTTCGATCGAGGCTGGTTGCACACCAACCACTCCGGTTCCGGGCTGGCGACCTGGCAGTCCGGCTCGTCCGGCACGCTTGCGGGGATCTGCACGGGACCTCCGCCTCCGGTTGTTCGCACACCTTCCTCACCGCTAGCGTGCACGGCTGGCGCGCCGACTCAACCTCCCTGTCGGGGGAGTTGGAACGGCCGCAGCCGTGTTCCTGCCCCCGAGGATCGGACGCCGAGTGAAACTCCCCTTGTCGGGCGGCAATCGAGGCGGCCGATGAAGTTCGGACGCCGACACGCCGCCTCGAGGCCGGCAACCGCTGCGGGGACAGACTCCCTCGTCCTGACCGACCAGGCGGAAGACGAGGCGCCGGCCATCCCTTCGCAGGCCGCGCCTTCGCCGGCCGCGCTCGATGCGGAGGAGATTGCTCTGCTGCGGGCGAGTGTGGCCTTGGTCGGGCCGCTCGCACCCGATCTGACGGTGTACTTCTACGCGATCCTCTTCCAGCAGCATCCCGAGGTGCGCCAGCTCTTCCCCGCCAACATGGACGTGCAGCGCGACCGGCTGCTCCGGGGACTGCTGCGGGTCGTCGACCTGGTCGACGACCCGGCCAGCCTGATTTACTTCTGCAGCCGTCTGGGGCGCGATCACCGCAAGTTCGGCGCGCTGAACGGCCACTACCCCGCCGTCGGCGCCGCGTTGCTCGACTCCCTCGCCCGGTTCGCCGGAGACGCCTGGACGCCTCGGCTCGCCGACGTGTGGGCACGCGCCTACGGTCTCGTGTCAGAGGTGATGATCCGCGCCGCCGAAGAGGACGCGGCGCTGTATCCGGCCGTCTGGAAGGCCGACGTCATCGGCCACAGCCTGCGCGGACCGGGCATCGCGGAGATCACGCTACGGCCGCACAGCGCCTACCCCTACCGGGCGGGCCAGTACGCAACCGTGGAGACGCCTTGGCAGCCCCGCGCCTGGCGCTACTACTCACTCGCGAACGCCCCGCGTGAGGACGGCACCGTGACCCTGCACGTGCGCGCCGTCCAAGACGGTCTGGTCAGCCCCGGCCTGGTCTTCAAGGCACGCCCCGGCGACCAGGTCACGTTGGGTCCGGCTCAGGGCGATATGGTCCTCGACCCCCGACACGAACGCGATCTGCTCTGCGTAGGCGGAGGCACCGGTCTGGCCCCGATACAGGCCCTGGTCGAGCAGACCGCCAAGGAAGGCGGCAAGCGATTCGTCGACGTCTTCATCGGAGCCCGCACCGCCGACGAACTCTACGGACTGGACGACATGCTGCGCGTGGCACAACACAACCACTGGCTCAAGGTCCGCGGCGTCCTCTCGGACCAGGCGGTGCCCGGCTGGCGCGGATCGCTGCCCGAGGCGCTCAAGGAGTTCGGCCCGTTCTACGGCCGCGAGGTGTTCCTGTCCGGCCCGGTCGCGATGGTCACCAGCGCGACCCGTGTGCTTCTGCACCAGGGAGTGCCCGAGCACAACATCCACTACGACCCGTTCGACGTTCCCCTCCTGGAGGCTGTGCTGCTTCCCAGCAGGATGCGTGAGCAGGCCGACCGATGACGACACGTGAATCAACAGCCGCGCGGCTGTTCGCCGCTGCCGAGCGCTTCGTGCAGGATTTCGCCCGCGAGCACCCCGGGGCCGTCGACCCCGGCGCCCGCCTGCGGGAGATCGCCGCCTCGGTAGCCGCACGCGGCACCTATGCGCACACACCCATGGAGCTCACCTACGGTGCCCGGGTGGCCTGGCGCAACGCCGCGCGCTGCATCGGACGGCTGTACTGGAACAGCCTGACGGTGCGTGACCTGCGGCACCTCACCCACCCCGACGACATCGCCCGCGAATGCTTCGAGCATCTGCGCATTGCCACCAACAACGGCCGGATACGGCCCGTCATCAGTATCTTCGCCGCGGACACCCCCGGCCGTCCCGCAGCCCGCATCCTGGGCGAACAACTGGTGCGCTACGCCGACGACCCGAGCAGCGCCAAGCGCCGCACCCTCGCCAAGGAAGCAGGATGGAAGGGCGGCCAGGAGCCGTTCGAGATCCTGCCGCTACTGATCCAGGCGGCACCCGACCAGGCCCCGGAGTTCTACGAAGTCCCCGAGGACGCCGTCCTAGAAATACCCCTGACACACCCTCACCATCGCGGCTTCCGGTCCCTGGGCCTGCGCTGGTACGCCGTCCCCGCCGTCGCCGACATGACCTTGGAGATAGGCGGCATCAGCTACCCGGCCGCGCCCTTCAACGGCTGGTACATGGGCACCGAGATCGGCTCACGCAACCTCGCGGACCCCGACCGATACGACCAACTGGAATCCGTAGCAGCGCTGTTCGGCCTGGACACATCCAGCGAGCGCACGCTGTGGCGCGATCGCGCCCTGGTCGAACTCAACCTTGCCGTCCTGCACTCCTACGCCCGAGCCGGCGTGACGATCGCCGACCACCACACCGAATCCACCCGCTTCCTCACGCACATCGCCAGAGAACAACGGCACGGCCGCGTCGTACCCGCCGACTGGAGCTGGATCGTCCCCCCGCTCTCCGGCTCGGCCACCGCGGTCTTCCACCGCTACTACGACCCACCCGACCCACTGACCCGGCCGGCCTTCCTACACCGACCCACACCCTGGGCGCCCTCCCAGCCCGACCGCTGCCCGGTCACCGGCGCCTGAGCGACGCGACCGGAGAGCAATACCGGAGAGCAATGTCGTCCTCAAGCAGCGCCTGTGGCCGCGCGCGCTCCCGCCGACACCACTGACCAAGGCCGACCGGCGCGCCCTGGACCACATCGCCGAGCAGGAGGAACACCGCCCCGAACCGAGCAGCACGCCGAAAGCCGCTCCTCACCACAGGAAAACGAACCCACAGAGCTCACAGAGCACGGAGATGCCCGAGCGCCTCGCCGCTCGTCCCTGCGACCGGTCAGTTGGCCAGGGCCTCTCCAGGCGAGTCCGCCTCGTCAGGGCGTTCGGGCCGTGCTGTCGCGCAGGCCGGACACTGGTTGTCCGTTCCGCTGAAAGCGTCAGTACTGCCTCCGGTGGCTGGTGACGGTAGGTCGGCTGGCGCTTCGGCCAGCGAGGGAGCGCCGACCGGACCCCGTCCGATTCTTTGACGCCCCCGGCCAGGCGGCGGTTCGAGGAGGCTGCGGCCTGCTGAGCTCCACGGCGCGACCCCTCAGCTCGCTGGAAACCGAAGCCCTCTACGCGGCCCCCTCACCTCCGACGCCCTGTCCAGCCTCGGTCTACCGCCGACCACCAGCCCGGGCACACCCCGGCGTTCTGCCCCCCGCCACCAACCGCATTGCCCCTTCCACCGAAAGCCCCGCCCACCCACTGCCAACCTCACCGAACAACGGCTGCCGCCACGCGGCCCCCGCTGACATGTCCGCCGTAGCTCAGACATATGTCCACGGGCCCGGGGCGCGCTGCCGCAGCGCATCACCTGAGGCAGCGCAAGGGCACGCTTGGCAGTGAGGTATGCGGGTACACGCCCACAGCCCGGGCCGTAGAAGATGGGGTGATCACACAATGCTGGTGGCTGAGCGCTACGAACTCGCGGCCAGGCTCGGCCACGGTGGCATGGGCGACGTGTGGCGGGGGATGGACGTGCTGCTGGGGCGTGAAGTCGCCGTCAAGCTGGCCCCGGTTTCACCCGACAGCGTGGCCGGCACCCGGTTTCAGATCGAGGCGCGCAGCGCCGCCTCACTCAGCCATCCCAACGTCGTTGCCGTCTTCGACTTCGGCGAGCACGAAGACTGCCTGTTCTTGGTCATGGAACTGGTTCACGGCCCATCCCTGGCACAGGAGTTGCAACGCTCGGGGGTGCTCACGGTAGAGCGCGTGGCAAGAATCGCCGCGGACGTCGCCGCAGGGCTGGCGGCGGCTCACCACCGGGGCATCGTGCACCGCGACATCAAACCAGCCAACTTGTTCACCACGACGCAGGGCCAGGTGAAAGTCGGCGACTTCGGCATCGCCCGCATCACCGACGACCCTTCAGCGGGCCTGACGAGCACCGGCCAGATCATGGGGACCTGCCTCTACATCGCTCCCGAGCGGATACTGGGCCACCATGCGCAACCGGCCTCGGACGTCTACGCCCTGGGATGTGTGCTCTACGAACTGCTCACTGGTGAACCGCCGTTCCGCTGCGAGACGTCGGTGGCCACGCTGCTGCAGCACCTGGAGGCTGACCCCGCACCGCCCCAGCTCGCCAGGTCCGGCCTCCCGCCGGCCTTCGAGGAGCTCCTCTTGGCGATGCTGGCCAAGGACCCACAGCACCGCCCCACGACAGAGCACGTGGCACAGTGGTTCGCGTCTACGAATCCCGAGGCCTCGCCCGACACCCCGTCAACTGGACTACCCCCGCTCCCCCGCCCCCGTCCGCCCCGGCCGCGAACTCCACGGCTCGCGCCCCCCGTGTCCCGACGACGCGCGGGCACGCTGGCCGCCACAGCCACAGCCGCAGCCGTGGTCGCGGTCGGTGGCTGCCTGACCTTCACGCTCACCCACCCCAGCCTGCACGCCCCGGCGACCGGTCCACAGGCAAACACCGCGCCCCCGACTGCCACCACACAGCGCCCGGCCTCAACCGCCGGGCCGACAGCCGCTCACACCGAGCCCGTGAAGGCAGCGACTGCCCCCACTGTACGCCCGGTCGCAGCACCTGCCCCCTTGGACACCAGAGCTCCTGCGCCTCACGATCACGGCAAGGGCAACCACGCAGGCAAAGGCAAGAAGCACGGCCGCAACGACCACAGAGCCCAGGTGTTTCGACCACGGCAGGTTGGGACGGGCTTCACGGGTGGGGCGTTCTCGAAATGAGTGGGGGCACACGAGATGTCCGCAGCCGCCACCTTCTGGGGCACCGGCGAGCAGAAGTACCTGGAATCCGCGGTCGACACCGGCTTCGTCGACAACATCCTTCCACCCGGACGTCCGCAGGGCATCGCCGGCCCCGCGTTCGCGTCCACCGCGTTCCGGGCCGGGGTCCCGGACCTCACGTGCGAACTCTGCGCCTGCCGACAGCCTCATCCGCGCAGCTCAAGCAGCATGTCGGTACTCGGGGATGACGTCGCCGAGGCGGTCTCTCCGCCGTATGTCCAGGCAGGCGATCTGCCCCGATTCGAGCGGTTCGGGCACTGGGCGTAGTGGTGCCGCTTGGTTCATGGCTCGGTGGGGCCGGTGGGCGTTGTGATGCTGCTCGAACTCGCGTAGCGCCCGGCACAAGCGGCTCTCGTTCCGGATCAGGGTCCGTCAGCGAAGCGCGCTCCGCCGCCGAGGAGAGTCAGCCGGTCGCGTCGACGAGGATGTCCGCGGGCACTTGCGGCCCTGCGACGAGGAAGAAGTCGCCGACGGGGGTGGCGAGCCTGCGGCGGCCCCGAAGCACGGCCTTGTCCTGGGGGACTGCGGCGGCGGTGCCGTCGGCTTGCGGCTGGTCGTGGACGCCGAGTGCCTCGGCGGGGACACCGAAGGTCCACAGGCCGAAACGGAGTGCACGAGGCGCGTCCACACGCATGGCGAGCCGCTCCCACGCGGCGTCGCGCAGGCGGGACGGACCGCGGTAGAAGCCGGCCCATTGGAGCCAGCGCAGTGCGGCCGCGTCCGGACGGCACAGGGCGGGCCGGCGGCGGGACGGACTGGGTACGTCCGGCAGCCCGGATTCGGCGAGCAGCCCCCCACGCTCCACCGTCGCGAGCAGGCGGCGGTACGCGTCGTGCAGCCGGAGGCGGCCGACGAGGCCGACCAGGAGGGCGCGGTCGTGCTCGGTCAACCGCGCCGCCAGCAGCCAGGAATCGACGGCGTCCCGTAGACCGAGGGGGCGCTCGAAGGCCTCGAGGGAAAGGAAGAGCAGGCTGGTCACCGCCCCGTCCGAGGGGGAGGCGGGCAGGGAGCGCCTGGGTGTGCTGCGGCGGCCGTCCCCGAGCCAGGCGACGTCGGTCAACTCCACGTAGATCGGGCGGGCCAGGTCGTCGCCGTGGGGAAGGCAGAACGTCAGCAGGTGGGCGGGAGCGCGCTCGACCTGGCGGACGCCGAGGTCGGTGAGCTGCCAGCCGTCGGCGATCAGCGCCTGCGCCGCGCGCCACAGCCCGGCTTCGTCGGGAGCGTGCAGGTCGAGGTCACCTTGGTGCCGCAGGAGCGGGGCGGGATAACAGGCGGAGATGGCCAGCCCCTTGACCGGGCGCAGTCCCGGGACCAAGCTCACCAGACTGTCCCTGACGGCGGCGTATGCCTGGATCCGGGCACGGGCCTCGTGGAGTTCGTTGAGGCGTGAGGCGGCCAGGGCGCCGGGGTGCGCGTGGTCGTAGGCGCTCAGCAGGGTGAGGCGGAACTTGGGGTCCGCGCGCTCCACGCGGTGCAGCAGGCGGTCGGGCCTGTCCAGGTCCAGCTTGTAGTAGTCGCGGGTGGCTTGCACGATGCGCGCGGCCGGGTGCTGGGCGTCCGCGCGCGGGCTGCCGGCCTGCGTAGGGGCGTTCGCCTGGGATTCGACGAACGGCTGTGAGGTGCTCATCTGTTGGCTCCGTGTCGTGCGTGCGCGGTCAGCGGACCGCCCCGCCTGCTGACGGCAGCACGTAGGCGGGTGTGGGGTGGGGGCGGGCGCCCAGCGACTCCTTGAAGCGCGCGACGCCGCCCGGATGCGAGTCGCCCATGTGGTAGTGGGTGCAGCCCGCGTCGGCGGCCTCCTGGAGCGCCAGTTCGTGCAGCAGGTGGTTGGCCCGGGTGGGCGCGGCCAGCGGCCGCGACATGGCGCCGCGCCAGTACTTCTGCTGCGGGCCCTGGCGCAGCAGGATCACCGAGGCGGCGGGTTCGCCGCGGTACCAGGCCGTCCACACCGAGCAGGCCTCGCCGAGACGCTCGGCGACGGTGACGAGCCTGTGCAGCGGATCCCGGGACTCGATCCGGTGGCGCACCCGGTCCGTCGGCTCGCCGGACTGCGCGGCCCAGCGCTCCATGGACTCCTGGTAGAGGGCGTAGAACACCTCCAGATCCCCCCGCGTGCGGCCACGGGTCACGTCCAGACCGGAACGGGCGGCCTTGCGCATCGAGCGCCGGGCGGCCGGTTGAAGTCGCTGCCGCCATGAGCCGTCCGGGCCGGTGAGGTCGACGACATGGGTGGTGCGCGGGGTGCATGGGGACCGGGACGGTACGGCGGCGGCCCACGGCCGCGCGGTGAGCGGGCCGACCCGCAGCCTGACCCCGCCCGGCAGCCGGGCCAGGTCCGCGAGGACGGCGGCAGTCTGAGCCGGCGTCGGCGGGCCGTCCGGGCACAGCGGCCCACCCACGCCCCACTCGGCGGGCCAGGAGGCGAAGTCGGTCTGCCCGAAAGCGGCCTGGCCGAAGGTGGACTGGTCGAAGGCGGACTGGTCGAAGGCGGACTGGTCGAAGGCGGACTGGGCGCGAGCGGTTCGCCCGGTTCCGGTTCGCCCGGATTCCGCCTGCTCGAACCCGGTGCGCCTGAAGGCGCCCTCCCCGAGGCCGTGCTGCCCGGGCTCAGGCGGGCCGGGCTCGGTCGGGCCGGGCTCGGTCGGGCCGGGCTGGGAAAGCCCGGCCTCGGGCGGCCCGGTGCGCCGGACCAGCGGAAGCACGATCCGGGTGCCGTCGTCCCACCGGTACCGGCGTCCGGCCTCGACCCACTCGCCCTGGGCGCAGATCGCTTCGAGCCACCCGGGGGTCTGTGTGGGAAGCGCCTGCGCGTCCTGCCGTAGGGCCTGTTCCCACTCCGCACGCGACAGCGGGGCGGTCTCGGGCACGGTGCTCACGCGGGCGCCGCCGCGGCGGCGCGGGGAACGCGCTCGTGGACCCTGGTCACGCGGGGCTCGGGGCCGAAGATGTGCTCGTAGTGACGTTCCGCCAGGTCCGGTGCGGTGGGCGTGGTCAGGGTGTGCCGGTTGTAGCGGCTGACCTCGGCTGTGGTCATGGTGGGCCGCAGGTCGTGCAGGGGCGTGTAGAGCGTGGGGCGCACCCGCACGTCGAGCGAGCGGGCGAAGGCGACGGTGGCGTCGGTCCCCTCCGGGGAGGTTCCGGGCAGGCCGACCATCACGAAGGCGTTGAGTTCGATGCCGGAGTCGGCGCACCAGCGCGCGAGACGCTCGAACTTGTCCTGGTGCACCCGCTTGGAGCGAGGCAGGGAACTGTGGCCGTCGGGGTCCAGGGTCTCCAGACCGACGGAGATGCGCACGCATCCGGCCGCGCCCATCAGCCGCACCAGTTCCTCCTCCAGGTGCGGCACGGTGGTGGTGCACTTCCACGGGAGCCGGTCGGGCAGGTCGAGCAGGCGGTGGCACAGCTCCCTGGTCCAGGGACGGTCGAGAGTGAAGGTCGGGGCGTAGAAGGAGACGTACTCGAACGAGGGCTCGGCCTGCCGCGCGGCGGCGATGTACTCCAGCACCGTGTCGACGGACAGGCGTCGCTCGCGCAGGCCGAAGATCTCGTGCACGTCGCAGTAGGAGCAGCCGACGGGGCACCCCCGGGCAGTCGGCACGACCAGCTCGCGGCGGAAGGGGATCCCGCAGAACTTGCGTTCGTCTCGGGCGTACAGGCGCTCGTACGCGTCGTAGGGGATCTCGCGGACGTCGGGCAGGGCCCACTGGTCCGGCTCCAGGGTGCGGCCCGGACCGGTGGGCGCGGTCCATCCCTCGGCGGTGCGCACCTGGACGCCCGGCAACGGGCGTTCGGGGTCCCCGGCGAGCACGGCCTCCACGTAGTCGCCCACCCCGCACTCCGGGTCTCCGGAGCGGACGACGGCGTCGAGGTCGTAGCGCACGAAGTGCCCGGGGTTGAGGGCGGACAAGCGGCCGAAGGTGACCACCTTGGCGCCGGGGCACAGCTCGCGGGTGTAGCTCAGGAAGCGCTCGAAGCCGTCGACGGCGTCGTAGTCGTTCATCATCGCGATGACGTCGTAGCGCCCCTGGTGCAGCGTGGCTCCGAGGTCCTTCCAGTTGACGTTCAGCGCACCTCCGTCGAGCGCGTCGACGTGCTCGACACCGGGGCGGCGACGCAGGTGCGCAGCGACCTCGAAGAGCGGGGTGTGGTGTCCGGCGTTGAAGTAGCCGGGCACGTGCGGTGGCCAGACCACCAGGATTTTCGACATCAGCTCGCCTCGCGGCTCGACGGGTCACGACCAGATTATGTGACACCATTTCACAAGCCGCAGTCAAGCAAGTGAGAGGCAAATGTGACAGGCAATATTGACTATGCTTGACAGGTCTGGCTAGCGTGCTGCCGTGCGCCGATCCCCCGTGCGCGCCGAACAGGAGGAAGGCCGCCCGTGGAGGCTGCAAGCGCCATGAGGACGCACAGGACGCTGCTGGAGGTGCTCGCCGCCTCCCCGGTGCACGCCCTGCAGCCCTATCGACGCCGCCGGATCCCCGGCGCCGTCAACCTGGCCAGCAACGAACTGCGCCACCCCGCACTGGAGCGGTTGGCCGATGAGGCCCTGGCCGCACTGCCCGGCGCGGACGTCGCGGGCTACCCCTCGGACACCGCCTTCGTCCAGATGCTGGCCGACCGCCTGCGGGTCGACCCCCGCTCGCTGCTGCCGGTGGCCGGATCGGACGACGCCTACCGGCTGCTCACCGAGGCCTTCGGCCCCGCCGTCGGTGCCACCGCCGTCACGCAGGAGCTCAACTACCAGTCGCTGCCGGACTATGCGCGGCTGCGGGGCCTGGAGCTGGTGGCCGCCCCCTACCTGCCGGAACAGCACGCCTTCGACACCGAGGAGCTGATCCGGCTTCAGGCCGCGCGCCCCGGCCGGGCCGTGGTGTGGCTGTCCAATCCCAACGGCCCCACCGGCGCGGTGCACACGCCCGAGGAGCTGGACCGACTCTGCGCATCGGTGGCGGCCGCGGGCAACCTGCTCGTCGTCGACGAGGTGTACCGCCACTTCCAGGACGGTCCGCGCTGGTCCGGCCCCGCGCATACCGGGCGGCACCGTCACCTGGTCCGCATCCGCTCCTTCTCCAAGGGCTACGGCCTGGCCGGCGCCCGCCTGGGCTACCTGCACGGCCACCCCGAGCTGATCGCCTATCTGGCCCGCTGGAACACCCGGGGGCCGGTCTCCGCCCCCGCCCTGCGCCTGGCCGAACACCTGCTGCGCAACGGCGACAAGATCACCGCCGTGCACCGCGAGGTCGCCGCCGACCGCGCCTGGTTCACCGCGGCGGTGCGGCCGCTGCCCGGCCTCACCGCGCTGCCCTCCCAGGGCAACTTCGTCGCTGTGCGCGCCCGCACCGACGCGCTCGTGCAGCGCGCCCTGGACACGCTCGCCGAAGACCGGATCGCGGTCCGGGACCTGCGGCCGCTGCACGTCATGGGAGCGGTGCTGCGGGTGGGCATGGCCCAGCGGCCGGTGCTGCACCGCGTGGTCGCCGCACTGTCCCGGGCCGCGGAAGGCGTCGAGGGTGCGCAGGTCGTGCGGGGCGAGGCGGGGCGCGGGTGAGGGCGACCCGCGCGGGCGGGCGGGGCGAGTGGACGGCCGCCGTCGAGGAGCTGACCCGCGCCAGGCGGGTCGCCGTGATCGGCTGCCCGGGCAGCGGCAAGACGTGGCTCGCGACCCGCCTGGCGGCCTCGTCGGGCCTGCCCTATGTCGGCCTGGACGACCACTACTTCGACCGGGGCTGGCAGATCCGCTGCTCGCCGGAGCAGTGGCAGGCCGACCACGACGCGCTGGCGCAGGACGCCGCGTGGGTCATGGACGGTCTGCACAGCACGACCCTGCCCGAGCGCCTGAACCGGGCCGAGGCCGTGGTGTGGCTGGACTACCCCACCCACGTCTGCGTCCTCGGCTATCTGCGCCGCACCGCCCGCTGGCGGCTGACGGGCCGGGCGCCGGGCTATGCCTCGGCCGCGGACGGCTCGGTCCGGCTCCCGCCCGACGCACCGTCGTTCCTTCGCTTCATCCTCACCTTCCGACGCCACCGCCGCCCGGCCTTGGCGGAACTGCTGGCCCGGCAGGGCACGGGATGCGCGGTGCTGCGCCTCACCGGACGCCACCAGGTGCCGGGCCTCCTGGCCGCCCTGGCGGAACGGCTGCCGACGGCGGTGCCCCCGGCGTCCCCGGCACGGCGCGGTCCGGCGGGACGATCGGGCACGCCTGGGGGTTGACCCTGCGTCAGAAGGGCTCCCGCCCGGGCAGCGCGCGGGCGCCCGCGTCCCCGGGCTCGCGGTACTCGTGTCGTCGCCCTCCGTCCGGGCGACACCGGGAGCGCCGGTGTGAGCCTGCGTCGTTCGGGCTCGGGCGCGGCATGGCCGCCCCGGGGCTGCCGCCTCAGCCGGAGCCGGGCCTGCGCCGGGGTGCGGAGGCGGAGTCCTGGGGTGGACCGCCCGCGTCCGTGTCGGCCCGGCGGGCCGGTGGGGCGACGGCTGCCCCGGCTGGGTCGAGTGCGTCGCGCGTCAGCGTCGCCCGGGTCCGGGCGAGGCGGGGGGCATCCCCAGCACCGCCAGGGCCTCGGCGATGAAGGGGCCTTTGGCGTCGTTGTAGGCGTGGACGTCGTTGGGGGCCGTCGCGGCCGCGGACCGTTTGGCAGCCTCGTAACCCGCGCGCAGGAACGGGTCCGTGCGCAGGGCGTCGCGGAAGGCCAGGGTCGCGGACCACATCGGGTCGCCATGGCGTACTAGGTGGATGTTGGCGATCCGGGTTCCGTCGGCGGCGTCGCGAGTGAGGTAGCGGCGGTGGGGCATGACCGCTTCGAAGTCCGGCCGGTAGCGGTAGCCGGCCGCGACGAGCCCGCGCACGCACGCGGCCCCTTCGGGCTCCAGAGCCCGCACGCCCACCAGTACGTCGAGCACGGGCTTGGCGGCCAGGCCCGGTACGGCGGTGGAGCCGATGTGTTCGACGGCCGCGTCGGTCGGGCACACGGAGACGATCCGCGCCGCCTCGGCGGCGAACGCCTGTGGCCAGGTGGGGTCGTAGTCGGCGATGACGACGGGGTGGCTGCTCATGCGCGGAAAGGCTCCGGTTCGGGACCGACCGGGTGCCGGTCCGTATGTGCGAGCGTATCCGGGTCGGCGCGTACGGGCGGTTCGGGAACGGCGTCGTGGAAGGAGAGCAGCGGGACGCCTTCGGCGCCGGGGCGTTTGTCCCGCTGCACCACGGCGTGGGCCAGCGGTCCGGTCTGCTCGTGCGCCACGTCCCAGACCAGGTCGGCGACCTGCGCGGGGTCGAGCATGGCGCCGAAGTCCGGGGTGGGGTGGCCCGGCAGGGCCGGGACGGCCAGGCCGCCCAGTTCGACCAGCGTCACCCGGCCGTGCGGGGAGTGCTCGAGCAGTTCGGGGAGCAGGTTGCGGGTGAGCGCCGACTGCCCGGCGCGCAACGCGCAGTAGTACGCCTGGTGCTGCCGGGGGCGCCAGGCGGAGACCGAGCCGGCGGTGACCAGGTGCACCGGGTGCGGCGTCGCGGCGAGGATCCGGGCGAGCAGTGCGGCGGGGCCGGTCAGGCTCTGGCGCGTCAGGGCCTCGGCGTCGGTGGGGTTCAGCTCGGCGAAGGGCTGCTGCAGGAAGCGCCCGGCGACCCAGAACACCAGGGCCGGCCCGGGCAGCGCGGGATCGACGCTCCAGGGCTGTGCGGCATCGGCGAGGTCCGTCAGGCGCAGCTCGGCCTCCTGCGGGCCGCCCGCGCAGTCCTCGGCGCTGCCGAAGCGGACGGCGTGCAGGCCCCTGCGCAGGGCGAGCGCGGTCAGCGCACGGCCGAGCCCGCCGGCTTCACCGATAACGGCGGCCACACGGGGAGCCGGCGCGCGGTCCGCCGTGGTGGCCCTCACGCGGTCGCCCCGGCGGCGAGCAGGACGCGGATGCGGTCCAGGTCGGTGCCGGACACACCGCGGGCGAGCAGCGCGGGGACCAGTCCGCCGTGTTCGCGGCGCATGGCGTCCAGGAACAGCAGCATGGTCTCCTGGCGGGTCTGCTGCAGACGGGCGACGAAGTCCTCGCGGGTGTGGCCGTAGCCGGTCCACAGCCGGGAGAAGTGGTCGACATGGGGCAGGAGGGCGTCGGCGGTGCGCCCGTACTCGACGGCCACGCACACGTCGTCGCAGCCCGCCAGGGTCATCAGTGCCGCGGTGACCACGCCGGTGCGGTCCTTGCCGCAGTAGCAGGCCAGCAGGAACGGTCGGTGGGCCACGGCGGCCACCGTGGCGAAGAGCGTGCGCAGTTGCCCGGCGTCGCTGCGCTCCACCATGCCCGTGTAGTAGCGGGCGTAGTCGCCGGCGCCCGGGCGCGGGGTGGCGATCGGGTCGTGCGGGTAGCCGGTGATCGGCACGTGGTGGTCCGTCAGGCCGAGCCCTGGGGCGGCGGTGGCGGGCAGCCCGTCGCGCTCGCGCTCGGCGGCGCTGCGCAGGTCGAGGACGGCGCGCACGCCGTGGTCGGTGGAGAGCCTGCGGCACTCGTCCGCGCTGAGGCCGCGCAGGTCGGCGGCCCGGTGCAGGAGGCCGGGGCGCAGGTGCGGGCAGTGGACGGGGCGGAAGTTGATGCCCAGGGTCTGCAGGGCGGCGGAGCCTGCCATCGCGGTGACCTCGTTTCCGGAAGTTCCTTCGGTTTCTCTCGCAACTCGACCGCAGCATTCCACAGTTTATTGACTGACTGCAATGACTCTGATTGACTGCGACTTGACTTCCTGTCACTCAGAACACCTCCCTTTCAGCCGACTCTCCCGAGCGCTGCGAGGGCCGAAGGAGATGGCGTCCGAAATGGTGCTCATCGCGCAGGCCGTGCCGGCCTCTCCCCGAACCGCCGCCGTGGTGGCACCCCCGGCCGCGGCCCATCCGCCCGCCGTCCTCGTCCGCGGAGGCGGCCGCCTCGGCGGCCGGGTCCGGGTCGCCGGGCACAAGCACTCGATGGTCGTGGTCTTCGCCGCCACCCTGGCGCTGGGAGTGCGCGCCACGCTCACCGGCGTCCCCGCGGTCACCGAACGCGACGTGCTGCTCGAACAGTTGGAACTGCTCGGCTGTACCTGGTCGATCGACGGCGACGAGGTCGTCCTCGACGCCACCGCCGCGCGGCCCGTCGCCCTCAGCGCCCGGCTGACCCGCCAGATCCACGGCTCCCTGTACCTGCTGCCCGCCATGCTGGCACGATTCGGCGAGGTGGAGTTCCCCGGGGCGGGCGGTGACCACCTCGGCGACTTCGAGCTGGGCCAGGGACGGCCCTTCCTGCACCTGCTGGAGATGCTCGAGCGCTTCGGCTGCCGCTTCGAGGTCTCCGCCGACGGCTCCGTGCACGGCCGCCGCGACCGGCACGTCGCCGCCGACGTCGAACTGCTCGACTGGTCCGACGACCCGCACGCCATCGTCGGGTCCCGCATGTCGAGCGCGACCAAGGCGGCCCTGCTGCTGGCCGCGGCGACCGGCGCGACCAGTCGGCTGCGGCACCCGCTGCTGCTGTGGTCCACCCACGACCTGATGTCCTTCCTCACGGCGGCCGGCGTCGGCGTCGTGCCGGACGCGGACGGCGGCGCGGTCACCGTTCACGGCCGCGGGCGCGCAGGCGGCGAGGCCGCCGGACGCCTGTCCCCCGACGTCCTGGAGACCGTGACCTGGGCCGCCTGCGCCGCCGCGACCGCCAGTACGGTCGAGATCGGCACCGACGCCCCCGACCGGCTGCGGCGGCTGATGCACCACGAACTGGCGGCGCTCACCCGACTCGGGGTCCAGCACCACTGGGACGGCAACGGACTGACCGTCACCGGCGATCCACGCACCCTGCGCCCGGCCGACCTGGTGTCCCGCAACGCCACCCTGTCCACCGATGCCCTCCCGCTCTACACCGCCGTCATGATGCGGGCGCCCGGCCGCTCCAGCGTCAGCGACCTGGTCTGGCCGGGCCGCTACGCCTACGCCGAGCACCTGGACCGCGTCGGCGTCCCCACCGTCACCACCCGCGCGGGCCTCACCGTCGTCGGCGGCACCGAACTGCGCCCGGCACGGACGCCGCTGACCCCGGCCGACACCCGTTCCGGCGCCGTCGCGCTGATCGCGGCACTCGCCGCACCCGAGCACACCGAGGTACGCGGCCTGGCCCACGTCCACCGCGGCTACGCCGACATGCTCGGCAAACTCGCCGCGCTCGGAGCCGAGTTGACGCCATGCCCGGTTCCCGCGCGCTGAGCGCGCACCGATCCCGCCCGGAACCGCCCGACCCCGCACCCGCGGCACGGCCCCACAGCACCTGGAGTCACCCCTTGCCCTCTGCCACCGCACCCGGCCGTATCGAGCGCGCGACCCACACCGTCGCGCCGACGCCGTCCCCGGACCGCTTCGCGCTCGGCTACGCCTTCGCCGGCCTCCACGTCGACTCCCGCGTCCCCGGCGTGCGGGACCTGCTCCAGCGCGTCCTCGGCCCGGCGTTCACCGCCACCACGGCCACCCAGGCCGACGCCGGCACCGCCCCGCTCCGGCTCACCGTGCGGCTGCGCGGCAGGGGGGAGCCGACCGCGGCCACCGTCCACGGCCTGACCCGCATGCCCACGCTGCTCCTGGACGGCACTCGCCAGGCGGTCCTGGTCCACACCCCGGACCAGGTGACGGTGCTCCAACTCGCCGAGGAGGACGCAACCGAGCTGCTGCTGACCGCACGTCCCGGTGCCGGCGAGGTCGACCTGGCCGTGCCCGACGACTCGCCCGCAGCGCTGCGCGCCGTCGCCCGGACGGTGAAGTTCCTGGTCGGCGCGCAGCTGACGGCCGCGGGCCTGCCCGTCTTCCACGGCTCGGCCGTGTCCAGCGACGGCGACGGCATCGTGGTCGTCGGCCCGAGCGGCAGCGGAAAGTCCTCACTGATGTTCCTCGTCGCCACGCGCGCCGGTTGGGACTTCGTCTCCGACGACCTGGTCTTCGCCTGGAGCGACGCCGACGGCGCTCCGCGGATGAGCGGCTGGTCCAACCGCATCGGCCTCAGCGTCGCCGCGCTCAGCGGGCATCCGGCCCGCGCGAGGTTCGAGCAGGCCCGGCTGCGCCGCTACGACCAGCCGCTCGGCTCGCTCGACGTGGACGCAGACCGGCCCTGGAGCCGGGCCGACCGGGTCCGGGTCTACTGCGACATCGACGAGTTCCTGCAGACGGCCCAGGTCCGCGGCGCGGCGGCGGTCCGGCCGCGCGGCGTGGTCGTGCCGGTCGCCGAACGGGACCGGCGCGGCTGGGAGCTCACCGTCGAGGACCCGGAGGACCTGCGCTGGCGCGCGGACTTCGACGCCAACATCCGCCAACTCAAGCACGTCACCGACTTCCTGGGGCTGGTGCCGCGACCGGCCCTCGCCGACGCGGGCGACGCCGCCGCCGTCGGGACGGCCCTCGACGCCCTGCCCGTGGTCCGGGTGCGCTACGGGCGCGACATGCTCGACGACGTGCCCAGGTTCTGGGACGAGGTGACCGACGCGCTCGCCCGGACCCGCTCCGCGTCCCTTCCCGGCGCCCTCCGGTGAGCCGTCCCGCAGCCGCGCAGGCGACACCAGGGACCGTGGCCGTGGTCGGCGGCACCCGGGGGCTGGGCCGTGAGCTGGTCACCCAGGGGCTGCGGCGCGGCCACGACGTGGTCGCCTACGGGCGGTCCGCGGCGACGACCACCGCGGCCGACGCCGCGCCCGAGCAGGAACGGTTCCGCGCGCGCGTCCTCGACCTCACCGACCCGGCCGCCGTGGACGCGGCCGACCTGGACGGACTCCGGGGGCCCGGCCCGCTGTACCTGTTCTGGGTCGCCGGGGCGTTCCTCCGGCGGCCGCTCGCCCTGACCGCGCCGCAGGAGATCGACCACCTCACCGCACTACTCTGGCTGGGCCCGGTGCGCCTGCTGCGGCGTCTGCTCGCGGACCCGTGGACGTCGGCGCCGCACCGGCCGCTGCACCTGGTGACGGTCGCCTCGTCGTCCTCGTGGCGCGCCCGCGAGGAGCAGAGCCTGTACTGCGGGCTCAAGGCCGCCCAGGCCGCGTTCACCCGCGGCCTGGCGCCCGAACTGCTGGCCGCCGACCCGTCCCACCGGGTGACGCTGGTCCACCCCGGCGCCATGGCCACGGCCGGCTTCCACGACGACCTCGACCTGACACCCGCCGAGCTGGCCGCCTTCATGGACCCGGCCGACGTCGCCGCCGAGATCTGGCGGCTCGTCGACCGGCCCGCGCCCACCGACGGCCCCGACCAGCGGTTCCTCGAAGCCCAACTGCTGCGCGGTGAGACCGATCCGGCCACGGGACGCGCCGCGCCCCGGCTCGTTCCCGGCCCGCAGGCGCCCGAACCGCCGACGCTGCCGGAAGCCCTGCCGCTGCCGGAAGCCCTGCCGCTGCCGGAACCCGCCCGCACGTCCTGAACCGCCACTGGCGCAGCCTCGTGCGCTGTCCGAGGCGCCGCGGCTGTGAACCCGCCCCCCACCGCACGGAGGAGACCATGCTCGACCTCGACGCGCCCGTCACCGCGCACGAGACGCCCTACACCTGGGCGCAGGCCGACGGCCTGCTGCCGCAGACGCTGCTCGAACGGCTGCGGGGCACACTGCCGCCGACGGAGGTGTTCGACCGCAAGGAGCGGGCACGGGGCGGCGACAAGGCCTACGCCATGCACGTGCTGCCGCTGGTACAGGACGGCGGGGACTGCGAGGTCCTGGACCGGCTCGACCCGGTCTGGCGCGACCTCGCCGACGCCCTGCGCGCTCCCGCGTACCTGCAGTGGGTCGAGCGCGCCGTGAAGGTGCCCGTCTCCGCACGGCACGCCGAGATCGGCCTGTTCGTCTTCGGCCCCGGCGACTACGTCAGCCGTCACACCGACAAGGCCGGCAAGCTGGCCAGCCATGTCCTCTACCTCAACGAGGACTGGGGCGCGGACGACGGCGGCGCCTTCGAGGTGTACGGCGACGACGACGCCCCGTACGCCGCGCTGTCGCCGCAGGCGCCCCGCTCGGTGGTCTTCGCCCGGTCCGAGTCCTCCTGGCACGCGGTGGAACCGGTCCGCGCGGACGCCACCCGGCTGCGCTGCACGATCCAGGTGGAGCTGTGGGCATGACCGCGCCCGTGGTCGACCTGCGGGCGCTGGAGCGCTGCGACGTCCGCCGCGACCCCTTCGACTGGGCGCTGCTGCGCGACTGCTTCGGCGACCCGCGCACCGCGGCCGAGCTGGCCGCGGACTTCCCCGCCACCGGCTACACCCTGCGCACCGCGGACGCCGGGACCGGCGGCAAGGGATACAGCACGCACAACCTGACCCTGGCCGACCGGGGCGTGCCCGGCGCGGCGGTGGGGCGGCTGGCCCCGCGATGGCGCGACCTGGTGGACACTCTGCTCGGCGACGACTACCGGGCACGGCTCGGCGACGTCATGGACGTCGACCTCGACGGCTGCACCGCGCATCTGCGCGCCGTCCGCTACGCGCAGCAGGGCTGGATCGACCCGCACACCGACCGGGCGGACAAGGCCGTCACCCAGATCTGGTACTTCAACCCGCACTGGCGGCCCGAATGGGCGGGCGCGCTGCGCGTCCTTCGCTCGCCCGACCCGCAGGACGTGGCGGCCGAGGTCGGTCCGACGCTGGGCACCTCGGTGCTGATGCGGCCCTCCGCACGCTCCTGGCACTGCGTCACCCCCGTGGCCCCCGGCGCCCCGGACCGGCTGACGCTGCTCCTGCACTTCGTCCGGCCCGAGGCGGGCGGGCGATGACGCGGGCCGCCGCGGCCGCCGCGGCCGACGCGGCCGACGCCACCGCGGCCCCGGACACCCGGGCGGCCGTCTCGGTGCGGGCGCTGCGCCGTACCTTCCGGACCACGGGCCGCGGCTCGGGCCTCTTCACCGGTCGCCTTCGGGGCCGCCGCCGCGACGAGGACACCGGCGAGCGGGTCGCGCTGCGGGGGATCGACCTCGACATCGCCCCGGGCGAGGTGCACGGGCTGCTCGGGCCCAACGGCGCGGGCAAGACCACGCTGTGCAAGATCCTCTCCACGGTGCTGCTGCCCAGCTCCGGCACCGTGCACCTGCTGGGCCACGACGTGGCCGCCCGCCCGGCGGCCGTGCGCCCGCTCATCGGCATCGTCTTCGGCGGCGAGCGCGGGCTCTACGAGAGACTGACCGCACGTCAGAACCTGCTCTACTGGGCCTGCCTGTACGGAATGTCGGGTCGCCGTCTGGCCGAGCGAAGCGAGGAGCTGCTGGAGCAGCTCGGCCTGGGCGCCCATGCCGACGAGCGGGTGGAGCGGTTCTCGCGTGGCATGAAGCAGCGGCTGCACCTGGCTCGGGGCCTGGTCCACGATCCGCCCGTGGTGTTGCTGGACGAGCCGACGGCCGGCATGGACCCGGTCTCCGCGCACGGGTTCCGCGACCTGGTGCGCGCGCTGCGCGCCGAGGGGCGGACCGTCCTGGTGACGACGCACGACATGGCCGAGGCGGAGGCGGTCTGCGACCGGGTCACGCTGATCGACCGCGGCGCGGTCGTGGCCAGCGCCACCCCGGCCGAGCTCGGCGCCTGGGCGGCGGAGAGCGAACGGGTGACCGCGCGCGACGTGCCGCCCGGGGTGCTGACGCAGCTGTCCGCGCTGCCGCACGTCACCGCCGTACCGCCCGACGCGCAGGGACGGACCGTGCTGCGGGTGGGCGAAGGCGGGGACGCGGCCGCGGTGGTACGGCTGCTGCTCGACGCGGGGGTCCGGGAGCTGGCGACGTCCCGGCCGGGGCTCGAGGAGGTCTATCTGCGGCTGATCGGGCGGCGCGGCATGGAGGTGGCGCGATGAGGCCACCGGGCGCGCCGAGGGCCGTGCGGGACGCGAGGGCGGCGGCGGCCGCGTTCCGGGTGCAACTGCTCCTGGTCCGCCGTTCGGTCGGCGACCTGCGGGTCCTGTTCACGGTGCCGCTCTACGCGCTGATCTTCCTGGCGATCGCCGCGGTGTCCGGCGACCGGTCGCTGACCGCCTACGCGGTCCTGGCACCGGGCCTGATCGCGCTATGGAGCATGATGCTCTTCGCGGCGGGCGACCTGATCACGCAGGACCGGTCGGCCGGCAGGCTCGAGGCGGTCGTGGCCGCCCCGGTGCCGCTGTTCACGGTCGTCGCGGCCCGCCTGGCTGCGGTCGCGGCGGTGAGCCTGATCTCGCTGGCCGAGGCCTGGGCGGTGGCCCGTTGGGTGTTCGGACTGCGCGTCCCCCTCGTGCACCCGATGGCGTTCGGCGTGGGCCTGTTGGCCACCGCGTTCGCGATGACGGGCACGGCGACGGCGATGGCCTGCGCGTTCGTGCTCAGCCGCTCGGCGCGGATCTTCCAGAACTCGCTCAGCTACCCCGTCTACCTCCTGGGTGGCGTGCTGATGCCGGTCAGCGCGCTGCCCGGGTGGCTGCGCCCGGCCAGCCGGCTGGTGTTCCTCACCTGGTCCGGCGGGCTGCTGCGGGACTCGCTCGCCACGCCCGCGGTCGCCGACCTTCCCGGCAGGCTGCTGGCGCTCACGGCACTGGGCCTGGCGGGCTTCGCAGCCGGAGGGTGGCTGATGCGGCGGATCCTGACGCGGGTGCGCGCCGCGGGCACCCTGGGGCTGGCATGAGGACCGGGACGCCCGCGTGGCGGATCGTGCGGTGCAGCGCCGCCAACGCCGCGGCCGACCTGCGGGCCACCTACACCTGGAGGACCTGGCTGTTCGGCTGGCTCCTGCGGATGCTGTGCCAGGTGGTGTTCTTCACCCTGGCCGGGCGGACCTTCTCGGGGGCGGGGCACCAGCGGTTCCTGTTCCTGGGCAACGCGCTGACGCTGTGTGCGATCGAGTCGATGATGGTGGTCGCCTCCAGCGCCTGGGAGCGCCGCGCGGGGACGTTGCCGCTGCTGGTCGCCGCGCCCGCGGACGTGTCCTGGATCTTCGTGGGCCGCAGTCTGCAGTGGCTGCCCAGCGGTTGCGCCACCTCCCTGGCGGCGCTGCTGGGGCTCGGGCCCTTCTTCGGCGTCGACTGGAGCCCGGCCACCGCCGCCGTGGCGGCGGTGCTGGTGGCCGCCAGCGCGGTCGGCACGTACTGCTTCGGGCTGCTGCTGGCGGCGCTGGTGCTGGGGGCGAGCTCGTGGCGCAATGTCGCGTCCAATGTCGCCTACCTGGGGATGATGGCCGTCTGCGGTGTCGAAGTCCCGGTCGGCTTCTGGCCGTTGCCCGTGCGGGTACTGGCGTGGTCCATGCCGTTGACGCACGAACTCGACGCGCTGCGGGCGCTCGTGGACGGCGGTGGCGCCGCCTCGGTGGCTCCGCAGGCCCTGCTGGGCCTGGCCGTGGGCGCAGCCTGGCTGGCGGGCGCGGTGGCGCTGCTGCGTGCCATGGCGGACCGCGGGCGCCGCGACGGCAGCATCGCATTCGCGATCTGAGTCCATCGGAAATGAATGTGACTTCGGAGATTGACTCCATAGTCACAATCGAGTTGAATATGAGTCACGGCGCTGGGGAGACCCCGCCGAGCAGACCGCGGGACCTGCGCACCGGGCACAGCCCGGCGCGCCGCGCCCCGCCGGGGCCTCGAAGGGAACGGACCGGTCCGCCCGCTCCTGAGCCCCCCTGACGGACCAACAGCACATCGAGAGGAGGAACCCACCATGACCCGCAACCACGCCACCGCCATGCGCCCGCGCCTGGACAAGATCAAGGTCCGCTCCGGCAAGTGAGCCGATGAGCAAGCGATGGGGTGCCGCCAGGCCGTGGCCTGGCGGCACCCCATCCGCATGTCCCGCCCCCGTCCCCGCCACCGCCGGTCCCGACACCAGGAGGCCTCCCGTGACCCAACAACTGCGCGCCGGAAACGTGCCGGTCCTGCTCAGCCACGAACCCAGGCTCCGCACCACCAGCCTCTGCCTCGCGCTCGGCTTCGGCGGCCGCCACGACCCCCCAGGCGCCGAAGGTACCGCCCACCTGTTCGAGCATCTGGTCATGTCCCGGCCGCTGGACGGCGGAGCGCCGCTGTGCGAGCGCGTCGAGCGCGCCGGTGGGTCGGTCAACGCCCGCACCGGCCCCGAGACACTGCTCATCCACGCCCAGGTGCTCGCCGAGGACGCACCGCAGACCCTGGAGTGGATGTCCCGCGCCCTGCTCGACTTCCAGCTGACCCAGGACTGCCTGGACAGCGAACGTCAGGTGGTGCTCCAGGAGATCGCCGCGGCCGTCGCCGACCCCGCAGACACCGTCCAGGACGCCTTCCTGGCCGCCCTGTTCGCCGGACACCCGCTCGGATCCCCGGTCGCGGGCGACCCGGTCAGCGTCGGCACGATCACCCTGGACCGGCTCCACCGCGCCCACGCCGACGCCATGGCCGCCAGCCCCGTCGCCGTCGCCGCCGTCGGGGGCACCGACCCCGACGCGCTGCAGCGCGCGCTGACCCGCACCGGCCTGGACACCCTGCCCGCACCCACCGTGCTCGGCGGCGGCGCCGGCACCGGGGCTGCCGCCCCCGGCCCCGTGCACCCGACCACCGTCACCGCCTGGCCCGACGACTTCACCTGGCTGATGGCCGGCGGCCGCGCCCCCAGCGCGGGCGACCCCCGCCGCCACGCCTACAACGTCCTCGCCCATCTCCTCGGCGCCAGCCCCGCCTCCCTCCTCTACGCCCGGCTGCGCAACAAGGAGGCGCTGGCCTACGACTTCCGCTCCTGGGCCCGCAACTACAGCGACGCCGGCGCCTGGCGGATGCTGGCGGGCACCGAGCCCGGCAACGCCCCGCGCCTGCTCGACGCGTTCCAGGAGATCCTGCACACGGTCGCCGCCGAGGGGCCAAGCGACGAGGCCCTCGCCGCCGCCGTGCACCAGGCCGTCGTGGACACCGTGCTGGAGGCCGAGGCCCCGCTGGACCTGGCCATGTCCCTGGCCTCGCAGCGGGTCCTCGTGGAACACCCCTGGGACCCGGACCAGGACATCGAGGCCCTGTGCGAGGTGACCGCGCAGCAGGTGACCACCGCCGCCGCCGAACTGGCCGACGGGCTCGTCTGCGTCGTCCGGCCGCAGGCCGCGTGAACGCCGCACCGGGCACCGGCGCGCCCGCCTCCGCCCCCGAGTCCGGGTTCGACGTCGACCCCGCCTACCTCCACGCCGCCCGCGAGGCCGGACTGGCCCACACCCTCGACGGCCGCACCTACGTCGCCGACGCCTACCTCGAGCCGGTCACCGGAGAGCAGCAGTGCCTGGTGGAGTACGCCCACCCCGCCCTGCTGGCCGACCCGCCGCGCCTGCTCGCGGCGGTCTTCTCCCTCCGGCCCGCCTGCACCTCCGCTGTCGTGCGCACCATGCCCGACACGCCATCGCACCCCGCCCTCGGCCCGCTGACGACCTATCTTCGCTACGCGCCCGCGGCCGAGCTGCCCCCGGCCGCCGACGCGCCGCCCGTCGGATGGGACGACGGGCGCCTCCATGACGCGTCGGTCGCCGACTGGCTCGCCCGGGCCCTGACCACCGCCGCCCGCGACCGCGGCCAGGACGCCGGTCCCGCAGCGGCCCGCGACGCGGCAGCCCGACTGATGGCGGACCCCTCCCGTCGCAGCTGCATCGTCCGACACCCGCACACCGGCGTCCCGCTCGGTCACGCGACGGTGCTGACGGACGCATACGACGACGTCTCCGGCACGGCGTTCGTCGAACTCGTGGACATCCTGCTCGACGGCCCCGGCAGGACCAGGGCGGCCACCGGCACCCTGGTCCATGCCTGCGCCGGGCTGGCCGCGGAGCTCGGCCTGCCCCTGCTCGGCAACGTCTCCCACCCCCGACCCGACCACCCCGGCGGTCCCGACCCGGCCGCGCGCGTCGTCGCCGCCCTCCAGGCCGGCGGCTGGCGGCCGACCCATCTCTACCGGTACGCCGAACGGCCCTGAGACGGGCCCAAGCAGCCATATATCGGACGTAGATCGCCCTGCGCCACACTGGCCGGGCACTGCCGCTCCCGAACGAAGGAACCACTGCCATGCCCCGCGTCGTGAAGTCGTCGCTCCTGCGCCTCGCCGTCCTCACCGCCGCTCTGTCGGTTTTCGTCGGCATCGGACACGCGGACGCCACCGCCGCCACCGCCCACCGCGCCGCCTGCGCCGCTGCGGCAACGGCGCAGGCGGGGTCGGCCACCGACGACTGGAACAACACCGGGGCCTGCGTGCCGCCGCCGGTGATGGACCGCCTGTAGCCGGCCCGGGCGGGCACGGCGGGGGGCGGGCTCGACGGACGCCCCGAGACACACACCGCTGCCGCCGAGTCCCACCCGGCCGCGCCCGCCCGGTGACCTGCCCCGCAACGGCGGCACGCATGGCGGGCCGACCGGGCGTCAACCGGCCAGGCGGGCCAACTCCTGTCCGACCCAGGCCGCTTCCGGCAGGCCCAGGCGCTCGAAGACGCTCCGGGCCTGCCACAGGTGCGTGCGAGCCGCCTCGATCCGGCCGTGCTCGGCCAAGGCCCGGCCGAGCACGGTCAGCGCGAGTCCCTGGTCGCGCTCCGCCCGCAGCTCCACACACAGCTCCAAAGACCGCTCCGCCTCGGCCACGGCGTCGTCCAACCGCCCCAGCGCGCGCAGCACGTCCGCCAGCCGGTAGCGGGCCTGCGCCTGGCGGCCGTCCAGCCCTGCCGCCTGGCAGACCCCGAGGCACTCGCGCAGACGAGCCTCCGCCTCCCCGTCACGGCCCAGGCGATGCAGGCCCAAGCCCAGCACGTAGAGGGCATAGGCGGTACCCGTAGTGTCGGACAGCCCCCGAAACACCGGCAGCGCCTCCTCGCAGGCGCGCACCGCCTGCCCGGCCTGCCCTGCGGACAGCCGGGCCAGGGCGGCGTTGACCCGCGTCACCCACTCGCCCGACCGCTGCCCGAGCTCCCGGGCCAGCGTGATCGCCTCGTCGAAGTGGCGGATCGCCTCCTCGTGCCGGTGCTGGAACTGCTCCACCAGGCCCAGGTCGTTCAGGGTCTGCCGCAGGATCACCACATCGCCCGCCCGGCGGCAGGCGACGGCGGCGGCGTCCAGGTGCGCGGAGGCCTCCTGCAGCCGAACACCCTGCACCGCAAGGTTCCCGCACAGGAACCGTGCCCGTCCGACCGACCGATGGTCACCGACCGCCTCCGCCGACCGCGCCGCCGCCAGTGCCACCGCCGCCAACCGCTCGCGTTGCACCTCCGCGCCGAACGCGCTGAAGGCGATCAGCAGGTCGACCGCCGGGCCCAGCACCGTCGCGTCGGGCCCCGGCGGGGAGCCCCCGCCACCCGCGCCGGACGCCTGGTGCGCCACCGTCCGCGTGGCGGCGGCCAGCACCGCCGAGCACGCGCCGGGGAACTCCTGGGCCGCCCATGCCCGGGCCGCGCCCGCGTCGGTGAAGTGCTCGACCCGGGCCCTGGTCGACGCGAAGGTGTCACGCGCGGCATCCCCGGGCACCACCGCCGCGAAGGCCGCCGCGGCGGTCGCCAGCAGGAAGTCCACCAGCCTGCCCAACGCCCCCTCAGGACCCTCTGCTCCCTGCCGCGTCCCCGGGCCGTCCGTCTCCCGGTCGCCCTCGGCGCCCGGCGCGCCCGGCGGCACGGGCCGGTGGAGTGCGAACGCCCGCATCAGGCTGTGGAACCGGTAGCGTCCCCCGGCGGGGCTCTCCAGCATGGCGGCGTCGACCAAGGACTCCAGCAGGTCCTCCGCGCGGTGCGGATCCAGGGCGAGCACCGCCGCGGCCGCCGGGGTACCGATGTCCGGGTCGGCGACCGCCGCGGTGAGCCGAAAGGCCCGCGCCTGCGCCGCGGTCAGCTGCTCGTGGCCCACCTCGAAGGCGGCCTCGACGGCCAGCTCCCCGGCCCGCAGCTCGCCGATCCGCCGCCGCTCGTCGGCGAGGCGACGCGCCAGCTCGGCCACCGACCATCCCGGCCGCGCAGCCAGCCGCGCCGCCGCGATCCGCACCGCCAGCGGCAGGTGACCGCAGAGCCGGAGCACCTCGCGGGCACCTGCCAGGTCCTCCTCGACGCGCGGCCGCCCCGCGATCCTTGCCAGCAGCTCCAGCGCCTCGTCCGGCCGGAAGCCCGCCAGGTCGACCTGCTCGTCCACCGGCAGGCCGACCAGCCTCGCCCGGCCCGTCACCAGTACCGCGCAGCTCGCCGCACCCGGCAACAGCGGCTCGATCTGCGCCAGGTCGCGTGCGTTGTCCAGGACCACCAGCACCCGGCGGCCGTCCACCATGGTGCGGAACAGCCGTGAGCGCTCCTCGACGCCGGCGGGCACCCGGCGCTCCTCCGTGCCCAGCGCGGTCAGGAAAGCCGCCAGTACCGCGGCGGGGTCCAGCGGGTCTCGGTCGCTGCCGCGCAGGTCGGTGTAGAGCTGGCCGTCGGGGAAGCGGTCCTTGGCCCGGTGCGCCGCACGCAGGGCCAGGGTCGTCTTGCCGACCCCGCCCATCCCGGTGACCGAGACGACCGGCAGCACCTCGCGGCGCCCACCGCCGAGGACCGCGCACAGCCGTGTCAGCACGTCCTCGCGGCCGGTGAAGTCGGCGGCCGCCGGCGGCAGCTGGGCCGGGACGACTATCCGGCCCGACGCCGTACCGGGCCCCGGACCGGCGTCCGCCCCGGCCGCTCCCGCCCGTCGGGCCGCGGCACCGGCCTCGGGGGAGCTTCCGTCGGCCGGGCCGGGGCGGTCCGCAGCCAGCAGTCCGGGGTCGTTGGCCAGGATCTGACGCTGCAGGAGGCGGACGGCCGGGCCCGGGTCGACGCCCAGCTCCTCGTTGAGATGCCGCCGCAGTCGCGCGTAGACGGCGAGTGCCTCCACCTGCCGACCCCCCGCGTACAGGGCGCGCATCAACAGGCCGTAGGCCCGCTCCCGCAGCGGGTTCTCGTCGATGAACGCACTCAGCCCCGGAATCGTCAGCAGGTGACGCCCCAACACGGTTTGCAGCTCGAAGTGCTCCTCCAGCAGGGACAGCCGCAACTCGCCCAGCCTGCGCCGCTGCTGTTCGGCGAACGGGCCCGGCACCCCCGTCAGCGGGTCGCCCCTCCACAGCTCCAGCGCCTGCCACACCAGCGCGTCGGCTCGGTCGTGCCGACCCGCCTCGCGTGCCTGGAAGGCCTGCGTCGCCAGCCGCTCCGCCCGCAGGGCGTCCACCTGCCAGGGCTCCAGGACCAGCCGGTACCCGTCCCCGGCCGACAACAGCGTGTGAGGCTGCTCTCGGCTCTCGCCCAACGCCCGCCGCCAACGCCAGGCGTAGGTGCGGATGGTGGCCAGCGCCGTGTCCGGGGGCGCCTCCCCCCAGACCGCGGTGATCAGGTCCTGCACGGGCACGTCGTGCCCGGCGCGCAGCAACAGCACAGCGAGCATGGCCTGCTGCTGGGGCGACCCGGTCGCGATCGCGGCCCCGTCCCGCGTGCCGTGCATCTGCCCGAGGACCCGGAAGCAGACTTCGGCCCCGTCCTCCGCCGGATCCATGGATCCCCCACTGTCCAGACCAGTACCCCTGCTCGATTCGCGCATCCTAGGCGGACGTGCGTCGATCTTCCTAAGCCGCCGTCGCGGCACCAGCCGGTCGGCGGGAACTGCCCCCCGAGCGGCTGTCCCGCACAGCCTGTCCCCGACGGGCGGTCCGCCGCGCACACCTCCGCCGGACCCGGACGGCCCTTGACAGACGCTCTGACATACTGTGACCCCCGACCGGTCACAGAAGGGCAGGCGCCGTGGCAGATCCCCAGCACCTTGGCTCGC
The DNA here is from genome assembly GCF_000787815.1 of Streptacidiphilus neutrinimicus. GTDB lineage: Bacteria > Actinomycetota > Actinomycetes > Streptomycetales > Streptomycetaceae > Streptacidiphilus > Streptacidiphilus neutrinimicus. The sequence goes on along the minus strand of NZ_BBPO01000008.1, from coordinate 54,219 downwards.
ATATCCGCCAACTGCGCCGCGCCGCCGGGCTGTCCCAGATCGACCTCGCCGGGGGCAACCTTTCCCCCAGCTACATCTCGTTGCTGGAAGCCGGCAAGCGCACCCCCTCGGACGAGGTCCTGCACCAGCTCGCCGAACGCCTCGGCTGCGAGCCCGAGGCGCTGCTACGCCACCTCCGGGCCGACCAGCCCGATCCCGAGCGACTCCAGATCGACCTGCGCTACGCGGAGATCAGCCTGCGCAACGGCGACCCCAAGGCCGCACTGGAGGCCTACACCGCCGTCCGTGACCGGGCCCCCGAGAACAGCCAGGACCCGACCAGGCTGGCGGCGGACCTCGGCGTCGCCGAGGCCCTGGAGCACGACGGGCGCCTGGAGGAGGCCATCGGACACTACGAGGCCCTGCTCGCCCGGGCCGGCCGCGGTGCCACGCTGGTGCCCCGACTGAAGATCACCGTCGCGCTCTGCCGCTGCTACCGCGAGCTGGGCAACCTCGCCCACGCCATCGACGTGGGCACTGCCGCCCTGGCCGAACTGGAGGCCCTCCAGCTCGCCCCGACGGTCCTCGGCGTCGAACTCGTCTCCACGCTCGTGGGACTGCACTGCGAGCGAGGCGACCTGCACCGCGCCGGATACCTGGCCGGGAACGCCATCGGGCAGGCCGAAGCCGTCAGCGACCGCAAGGCGCTGGGCGCCGCCTACTGGAACGCCAGCGTCGTGGCCCACCGGTGCGGCGACACCGGCGACGCACTCACCCTGATCGAACGGGCCCTCGCCATCTACGCCGAAGGGGACGACGCCCGCGCCCTTGCCCGACTGCGCAACGCCTACGCGGTCGTCCTGCTGCAGAGCGACACCCCTGACGTCGGCGCCGCCAGGGACCAGCTCAACCGCAGCGCGGAACTGCTGGCCGACCACGGCAGCACCGTCGACCAGGCGTACTGCCACACGGCGCTGGCGCGGGCCGAGCTCCTCGACGGGGAGGGTGAGGCCGCCTTGGAGCACGCCCGCCAAGCACTGGAACTCCTCGGCGACGGCCACCGGCTCCAGACGGCACGGGCCCTGCTGGTCATGGCTGCCGCCCGGTTCCATCTGGGCCGCGACGACGCGGCCGAGGCCGACGCCGAGCGGGCCGCACTGCTGCTCGAAGCATCCGACGCCGGACGGCAGGCCGCCTCAGCCTGGAACGACCTCGCCGAGATCATGCAGGTGGCCGGCCACGCCGAGCGCGCCGCCCATGCCTACCAGCAGAGCCTGCGATGCCTTGGCCAACGCAGTGACCTCGCCTCCCTCGCCCGACGCACCGCCCGGCGGCCCCGCCCGGCCGAGGCCACGGCATCGGCTGAGGGGACCGCGTAGATCCGGTGGAGAGTCCGGATAGATGAGCTCCTCCTAACCTCCTGAAAACCCAGGCAGTGGGTCGCCGCGGCAACGCCGGGCGGCCCGGCCGTACCATCAGGAACCCAGGAGCTCCACATGCACATCGTGCCCCGCGCCACCGCCTCCCACGCGCAGCGCCTGCAGCCGGACACCACCAGACACCGCCCGGCCGCCGCAGCGGCCGCTGGACTGATGCTCACCGCCGCCCTTCTCCTGGCAGCCCTGCCCACCGCCCACACAGCCCCCAAGGCAGCACCGGCGACGTCCGTCCCCGGAGCCGCCACGACGGACGACATTCCGCTGTGCTGCTGACACGGCCAGGGAGACGCGACTCCTCCGCCGATAGCGCGGACGCCAACCGCCCAGCCGCGTAGCCGCTTTCACGGCAGCGGCACCTTGTAGGGTTCTCGTCGTGGCGGAGGCTTCGGCCACGACGGGGGAACCCGGAGAGCGAATGGACGGCGGGAGGGCCGAACCGGCCACGCTGCGCCTGCCGAGAATGTCATCCGTCCAGGGGATGTCGGGTACCTGCTAGACGGCCATGACGGCGGCGGCCAGGTCCTGGGCGAGCTGTCGGGGGTTGCTGAAGGTGCCGCGCGTCGCGTAGACGTCGATCATGGGCATTGCGGTACTCCACTGTGTGTTCAAGGCCAAAGCTCGGCATTGCCAGCCGCACGCAACTACGGGACGTGCCTGGTCTGGATGACCTTTGACCGCGGTTCAGCAGGTCTGCGAGGCGTGCATGCTCATGCGGCGGGGCGGCCGGTGGGCTGTGCTGCCACAGGGCTTGACTCCGGAGGGACGGCTTCCGAGCCGAGGGGCGAATGGGCCGCCGGACCACGTACGGCGTCCATGACGAGGGCCGCGATCGCGGCTGCCACCGAGGAGGCCGCCATGAAGAGCCAGACGTGCTGGAAGCGCGTGAGTGAGGCCACGCCGGTGCCGAGCAGGCCGACCATGATCGAGGTGCCGATCACGATGCCGAGTTGGCGCGCCATGTTGATGACCCCGGAGCCGGTGGAGGCCTGGTGGGGCGGCAAGGCTGCCGTCGCGGCGGCGGTGAGCTGCGGGAGGGCGAGGCCGACTGCGATGCCGGAGACGATCCATGGGCCCAACATCTGGGTGGCGTAGGCCGGTTGCTCTCCGGTCGCTGTGGCCTGCCAGAGCCCGCCGGCGGCGAAGAGCACGCTGCCCAGCGCGATCAGGCGCCCCGGCGCGGCGCGCGGCGCGAGCCGGGTGACCAGCAGTGAGGTGATCGGCACCAGTGCGGGACCGACCGCGACGGCCAACCCGGTGCGCACCGCGGAGTAGCCCCAGTGCTCCTGCAGCCACAGGATGCGCGAGAGCAGGCCGATGCCGAAGGCGACGTTGAACAGCAGTTGGGCGATGTTCGCCCAGGCGAAGGACGGGATGCGCAGCAGCGCGGGGTCGATCACGGGTGCGTCGTGGTGGGTGATCAGCCAGACGAAGAGGGCCGCGCCTGCGGCTGCCACCCCCCAGGCGGCGAGCACGCGACCGGATGTCCAGCCCCAGTCGTTGCCCTGGACGAGGCCGAGCACGAGCGCGCCCGTGGCCACGGCGATCACGGCGCCGCCGAGCAGGTCGGGGCGCGAGGCGTTGGCGTTGTGGCGTACGTCGGGCACGGCCTTGACTGCGGCGTAGGTCAGTGCCAGTCCGATCGGCACGTTGATCCAGAAGGCGGTCTGCCAGGAGATCTGGACCAGTCCGCCACCCACCGCCGGGCCGAAGGCGGCCGCGACCGCGCCGGTCATCGCCCACAGGCGCGCTCCGGCGGCGCGTCGTTGCGCTGGGAGTGCGGCCAGGAGAAGACCGAGGGAGGCCGGGGTCATGAGGGCGGCCCCTGCCGCCTGGACGATGCGGAAGCCGACCAGCCACCAGACGCCGGGCGCGAATCCGCAGGCGAGGCTGGCCAGAGTGAAGACGAGCATGCCGGCCACGAAGCCGGCCTTGCGACCGTAGCGGTCAGTGAGCCGCCCCATGGGCACCAGCAGCGCGGCGTAGACGACCGCGTAGGCGTTGAGGATCCAGCTCAACGAGCCGAGCGAGGAGGTGCCGAAGTCGCGTCCGATCTCATCGAAGGCGACGTTGACGATGAACAGGTCAAGGCTGGCCAGGAACGCCGAACCGGTCAAGATCGCGACCGCGAGCCTGGGCCCCCGGTGCTGACTATTGGTTGCCATAGTCAGAGGCTAGGCGGCTGGCTATGGGATTAGCAAGCCAGGTCGTACGATGAATCCATGACGGTTCAGCTCCAAGGCAAGCTCGCGAGCCGCGGGGACACCCCCCTCGGTGATCGATGCGGCATCGACCGCACTATGCAGCTCATCGGCAACCGGACGGCGATGCTGCTGCTGAGGGAGGCGTTCCACGGCGCCACCCGATTCGACTCACTGCACCAGCGAGTGGGGGTCAGCGAGGCGGTGGCGGCGCAGCGTCTGAAAGAGCTTGTCGCCGCCGGAGTCCTCACCAAGGTGCCGTACCGCGAGCCGGGCCAGCGCACCCGCCACGAATACCTGCTCACTGAAGCCGGCCACGCGCTGCTGCCCGTCGTGATCGGGCTACTGGGGTGGGGCGAGCGCTACGCGCCCTCCGGATACAACCCGACCCGCCAGTCACACGCCCACTGCGGGGAACCGGTCCATGCGGTGCTCCAGTGCGAGGCCGGCCACGTGGTGACCGAGGAGGACCTCGTGCTCGGGACCTCGGTCGATGCATAGAACCGGTCCGACGCAGATCACACCCCGCGGGTCCTGCTGTGGCAGGCGCCGACCTACGTCGGCCGACTTCCGGGAATGACGGGCGGCCCTCGTGTCAACCGCCTTGCCGGATCCGTTGGCGAGCGACTACAGCCCGCGCAGGACGGCGACGACGCGTCCCAGCACCGTGGGGCCACAAGCTGTGGGGCTCGTAAAATCTTCGCTGCAGGTGGGGCCCGCGTGAGAGTCGTTCGCCAGCGGCTGGGATGCTGCGCGGGTGATCATCTCGACGGTGTGCCGGATCACCCGGGCGTTGCTGTCCGCGCCGGGCGTCCTGTTGCGCCGCGACACGGCTCCATCGTGTTCCGCCTGGCCGAGGACTACCTGATCACCCCGAAGGCCATGGCCCTGGCCGTCCGTGTGCACCCGCTGGTGACGATCCTGGCGGTGCCGGCAGGCGGGGCGCTGCTCGGCCCCACCGGCGCGGTGCTCGCCCTGCCGGTCGCCATCGCCGTCGGGGTCCTGGAGGAGGTCGTGTCCCCACGGATCCAGGCTCGCTGAACCGACGGGGGTCGCAGGCGGATGTCGGCTCGCACCGGCCTCCCCGAACAGCGCCGGCGACGGAGACCGGCGATCCGCCGCGAAACCAGCGTCACACCAAGTCTCTGCGCATCAGCGTGCACATCGTCTCGTAGCGCTGGAGCGTGCCGTCCGCCGTCTCCACGTCCCAGGAGTCGAGCTCGCGGCCGAAGGCCCGGTAACCCAGGCGTTCGTAGAGCGCGCGGGCACGCGGGTTGCTCTCCTCGACGCCCAGTTCGGCACGGCTCAGGCCCTTGCCGACGATCCTCCGCTCGGCGGAGCGGATCAGCAGCGTGCCGATCCCGCAGGACTGCAGAGCCGGGTGGACGCCCAGTTGCCAGAGCGTTCCAGCGCCCGGCCTGACCGTGTAATCGATGCCGCCGACAGCGACGGGGAGCCCCACCGGGGTGCACACGGCCAGGTAGTCGACCTCGCCCGCCTCAGCGCGGCGGATCTGGTGCACAAGCTCGCGGACGTGCTTGGGGGAGCCCGCCCAGCCGCAGGACGGCAGGTCCGCCTCCGTGAGGCCACGCACCGACAGATGTAGCGTGATCTCGGTCATCGCCGCCTCCCCTTCAACTCCGACAACAGCCGCCTGCCATTTCACCAAGCCGGGCCGGCAGCCGTCCAAGGGGTTTCAGATCTCGTACTCGACCAGGTGGACGGCGAAGACCCCGGCCAGGACGCCTAGTTCGACGCCATCCAGCGGATCGTGGCCGGCACCCAGTCCTTCCGACCCGAAGTGGGCGACCGCGCTGGTGCGGGCTCGGCTCGTGCTCACGAACCGGGAAGTCGCCCGCTGACCGACGATCTTCACCCAAGCCACCCGCCCGCCACCAGCATGAGCACCCCGAAGTAGACGCACACCAGGCCCGCGACCTGCTACTTCACGATGCACACCACTCATTGGGCCCTCGCTCACGCGAGGCTCCACGACGAGATCAGACGGTGAGGACGAGCTTGCCCTGGAGGTGACCGCCATCGAGCCGCCGGTGCGCGTCGGCGACGCGCTCGAACGGGAACGTCTCCTGCACGTGGACCCGGAGCCTGCCCTGTTCGACGAGTTCGACGAGGCCTCGCAGGCCGACCGGATCGGGGTCGACCGCGATGCCGCTGAAGCGCATGCCGGCCGCCTCGTACCTGGCTATGAGCTCCTTGTCCTCCTCGGCGACCGCCGTGACCAGGTGACCGCCCGGGCGGAGCACTTCGAGCGACCGCTCGACGGTGTCGCCGCCGATCGTGTCGAGCACGACGTCGACATCGCGGACCGCCTTGGTGAAGTCGACCGTCGTGTAGTCGATCACCTCGTCGGCGCCGAGCCCCTCGACGAACTCCCGCTTGCTCCCGCCAGCGGTCGTGATCACGTGCGCGCCGAGCGCTTTTGCGATCTGGATCGCGACGTGGCCTACCCCGCCGCCACCGCCGTGGACCAGGACGCGGTCGCCCTCCCCCACGCCGGCGATGTCGACGAGGCCCTGCCACGCCGTCAGCCCGACGACCGGCAACGCCGACGCCTCGACGTGCGAGAGCGACCCCGGCTTGCGTACCAGGTGCACGGCCGGCACCGACACGAACTCGGCGTACGCGCTCGCCGCCCGCGGGAACATCGGCATCCCGAACACCTCATCGCCGGGCCGGAACCGCCACGTCTGCGACCCCTCCTCGACCACGCCGCTGATGTCCCAGCCGAGGACGAACGGCGGTCGGCCAATCAGCGGGAACTCGCCGGCGCGTAGGCGTGCCTCCAGCGGATTCAGCCCGATCGCCTTGACGCGGACGAGAACCTCGGTCGGGAGGGGCTGGGGCTCGGGCGCGTCCACGATGGTGAGCACCTCGGGACCGCCGAGCGTCTCCTGGGTGATGACTCGCATGACTCTCCGTTTGCTTTGTAGGGAGGGGAGCGGAGAACCCAGGCTATGAACTCGACAGGAACCAGCAGGTACCTTTGGCGCCATGAGCGCTTTCGGCCCCGGTGCCCCCTTCCTCGCCGACTGTCCGGGGCGTCTGACGGTCGAACTCATCGCCGACAAGTGGACGGTGGTCGTGCTCTACGGCCTCAGCAAGGGCCCGGTGCGCCATGGCGAGCTGGTCGAGCTGATCGGCGGCATTTCGCGCAAGGTGCTCACCCAGACACTCCGACGGCTCGAGGCACACGGACTCGTCCGCCGTCACGCCTACGCCGAGGTGCCGCCCCGCGTCGAGTACGAGCTCACCCCGCTCGGGGCGACGCTGATCGATCCGATCCACATGCTGACCGAGTGGGCGAGGGCGAACAGCGACGCAGTGCTCGACGCGCTCGACGCCGACCCCGAGCCGGTCGCCCATAGCGACTCAGGCCCCCGCTAGGGCACTGAGCATCCACTCAGCCGCTCCTCGGTATCGCAACGGGCCGCGCTCGGTCTGCAGGCTCTCGATGCGTGGGACCATCCGACAACACAAAGGAGTGGAGGTCCCGGCGCGCCCTCCCGCGCTCTCATGGCGTGCCGACCTGCTGACGGATCGTGGGCGGCGGCCGGTCGTGGGCGCAGCCGAACCCGGCATCCCGCCGGAAGGGATCTGCCAGATGATCTACGCTCTGGTCATCGGCTCCCGACCGGCACGAGTACCCAACTCGCCATTCACACCAGACCCGTGACCTGCGACTCCACCATGCACACCACTCAGTCAGGTGCAGGATCTTCGGCGCCTGCGCGCTGGCGGCCTTTGGCGCCGCAGTGTCCCTGCCCGCGATCCGAGAGCCACGGCGTCCGCCGCCATGCTCATCGCGCTCATGCGGCATCTCGTCGGCTGAGTTCTCGTAGGGCGTGGTCGGCGGTGGTGGTCTCGCCGAGTCTGGGGAAGATGTGGGTGATGCTGTGCGTGTGGCTGTCGGGATTGCCGTCGAACATGACGTCGATGGGGAGAACCACGTGGTAGCCGTGTTCGTGGGCGCTGCGAGCGGTCGATTCGACGCCGATGCTGGTTGCGACGCCACCGATCAGGACCTGTGTGACGCCGCGCGAGCGGAGCGCGCCGTCGAGCGCGGTGTCGTGGAAGGCTCCCCAACGGCGTTTGGTGATGAGGATGTCCTCAGGGTCGGTGCCCAGTTCGGGGACGATCTCGGTCCAGTTCTCGGGCCTGAGCCGCCGTGTGTGTGGGCGTGTGGCGCGGGCATCGGTGCGTCCGGGGGCGCCGCCGGCGACGTTGACCAGGACGACGGGCAGGCCCCTCGTGCGGAATGCCGCTGCGAGCGCGGCCGCGTTGCGGATGACCGCGAGCATCTCGGGTCGTTCGGAACGCAGAACGCCCTTCTGTAGATCAACGAGTATCAGTGCCGGAACGGGGTCGAGTGCGCTCAATGGCATGGTGTTCTCCTCATGGGGTCGACGACGGCGGCTTCGCCGTCTCCGCGACGCGCGGGGGCGGTCGTGCGGGCGGGCGTGCGGGCGGCGCGTCGGGTGGGTGATCCGCCGATAGGCGGCGAGTGGTCGTCTCGGGGACGCTCATCGCGCGGAAGTGCGGCGCAGACGCGCCCGAGCAGCGGAATCACAGCCGTCAACTGCGCCTGCTCCTCGGCGATCAGCGCGCCCTCGATGGCCTCGCGCATTCCATCCACGCGCAGTGCTCGATGGGTGCCCGCATCTAGTCGCACTTGTGTCACACCACGCGATCCATCGGATCCGGCGCGACCGAGAGCGAAACTCACAGGATGATCACAACTCGATACGCTCCGCTCCCTAGGAGTCGGCGATGGCAGCGAACAGCGCTGCGGCCCGGGCGATCACTGCGCGGTCTTCGGCGTCGAGGGCGTCCAGTTGCGCGTCGAGCCAGGCGTTGCGCTGCGCCTGCGTGGTGCAGCCGAGCCGGTCGCCCTCCTCGGTGGCGCTGAAGAGCACCTTTCGGCGATCGTCTGGGGCGCGGGAGCGGACGGCGTAACCGGCCGAGGTGAGGCGGTTCACCGTCTGACTCATCGAGGCGGGCGAGACCCCGCCGCGCTCGCTCAGGGCGGTCAGTGTCTGCGGCCCGCGCTTGTGCAGATGGACGAGTACGTCCAGGGCGACGTCGCCCAGCTCCCCGTCGGGGCGCTCGCTGCGGAAGCGGCGGAACAGACGCCAGACGGCGACGCGCACCTGCCAGCCGAGGTCGGTCTCCTGGGCCCCGGCGGCGGACTGCCCGGCCGTGGGGTCGTCGCCGGTTGCATGCGTCTCCATAGCTGCTTAGTATACCTAAAGGATTGTTTCGTATGCCTAATCAATGACCGTAAGGAATTGCCCCAGCCATGCCGGCAAACCCCCTCGGTGTCGCGCTGCGCAACCGGCGCGCCGGTCACCACACCCTCGCCTGGGCCCACCCCGACCTCCAGGCCCCGGGCAACCTCACGCTCGCCAGCCCCGCCTTCGCCCACGGCGCCCCCATCCCGGCCCGACACCGCGGCCGCGTGTTCGGGGCGAACATCTCGCCGGCCCTCGCCTGGACCCCGCCCCCGGCGGGCACCGTCGAACTCGCGCTCATCGTGCAGGACCCCGACGTCCCCTTCGGCAAGCCGGCAACACACGGGCTCGCGCTCGGCATCGACCCCGCCCTGACCGGCATCGCGGAGAACGCCCTCGCAACCCCCAGCCCCGTGCCCGGCCTCCGGCTCGGCAAGGGCCCGCTCGGGCGCCGCGGCTACGCCGGACCCATGCCCATCCGGTCGCACGGCCCCCACGCCTACGTCTTCCAGCTCTTCGCCCTGTCCCGGGCCACGGAACTGCCGGACGGCTTCTCCCTCGACCGGATGCTCACCGCCCTCGCGGGCCACGTCGTCGGACGAGCGCGGCTTGACGGTACCTACGAGATCTCCTGAGCAACACGGCCCAGGCACGGGTACCGAAGAATAGTCAAATCCATTGCCTCATAAGGGAGTTCAGGCTGCGTGCTGTTTCGCTGCGTGCTGTTTCGGGGCGTTCGGCGAGGTGTCCGTGTTCGAAGCGGGCTCCGGCGCGGACGAGGGCGGCGCGATGGGGCGCGTTCACGGCTCGCCATCGCTGCTGGGCGGCGGAAAGGTACGCCCTCCCAAGCGATCCCACAGGATCTGAGCATTGCTCGCAGCTCCTTGGGGTGGATCGCGGAGGCCCGCAAGGCGCTGACGGCCATCTGCACCGTGGATCCCCCGGCCGCGCCTAAGGATTGACCGGAACCGCCCGCTCCGCCAAGATCACCGCCGATGGCCCTGCCGGTCCCCCGTCGGCCGCGACGGGCCAGAATCTTGCGGGTGTCCCACATTCACGGCGTCATGCCAGGGCTGGATGTCCGTGATCATCACGGGGTTGTCGTTCGCGTACTCCCAGAGGAAACGATCACAGTCGCTCGCCGCTGTGCCCGGGTCGGTGAGAGGCGTCTTGATGTTCAGGAGCTTCGCCCTGTCTGGCCCCTGAGCCCCTCCGTAGCCCCAGTGGTAGGCCTGGCTCGCTGGCGGACCTGGATCGTTGGTCCGGGTTGGCCTGTCCGACCTGTTCCCGCTTGCGTTCCACCGGGCAGCACGACGGCGGCTGCGGGTGCTGCGTCTGGCGTGCCAGGTCGAGTACCTGCGGTTGGGGTCGACTTGGCGCTGCCGGGTTGTTCCCGGCCGGTGGGGGGCGTAGGGCCTATGGTGGCGCTGCCAGTGCCGGTCCCCGCCCGACTGCGCGCCGGAGGTCACTCGGCGGTGACGTGTGGCGCGACCTTCGTCGGCTCGCCGTGCTGAACGGGGCGCAGCGGGTGCGCCCGGGGCACTGCGGGCGCCTGGGCTAGGAGGTCACCACGTTGAATGCCTCGTAGATCCTGGGCTCCGCCTGGGGCATCCCGGCTGCCTGCATCAGCGGCCCGAGCTTCTCGGCGAACCGCTGGAACGCTTCGGTGGACTCCCAGACGTCCGTGACATGCCAGCCGTCCGGGGTGGGTCCCGCGCAGTGGGAGATCAGACCGGGGACCGGCCAGTCCGAGCGCGCCTTCACGCCTCCGCGTCCCCCGGTCATCTTGTCGGTGACCTCCTCGTACTGGGCCTGGGTGCCGCCCGGGATCTCGAACACGATGATGACGGCCATGCTGGGCCTCGCTTTCGCTTCGACAACCACTGGTCAGTTCCAGCTTGGCCAGCACAGCCGTCCGCCGGCCCGTGGAGCGCGGCCGTCCGGGTCTGGGTGGGGTACCCAGGTCTCGGTCGTGGCGGGCCGTAGGGGGCTCGTCGCAGGACCGCTCCGGCCCGGCAGACGGGGCGCCGCCCGCAGTCGTGTCGCAGGCCGCCACGGGACGGGCCTGCGAGCAAGGCATCCGTCGGCGCCGTCGGCGAGGAGTTCAGCCCGGGGGACGTTGAAGAGCGGGGCGGTCCTGCGGCACTTCTGCCGCTGTGGCCGCAGCGGTCCGCAGCCTGTCTCGTGGCCGAGCTCGAGGATCATGAGCCGCCGGGCTTCTGGTCCTTGTTGTCCAGGCCGAGCAGTCGGTGGAAATCCGCCAGACCGCTGGTGCGGTGAGCGGACAGGATCGGCAGTACTGCCGTTGGATCCTCTTGTTGAAGGGCCACGAGAATCTCTCGGTGCTCCTCCAGGATCTCCTGGGCGCGGGCTCGGTCCCCTTGGGCGGCAGTGCGGCGGTAGGCCAGGGCGCGGTGCGGTTCCAGCGCGTCCCAGAGCTGGCGGACGAAGCGCAGCAGCCACTCGTTGTCGCAGCGCTCCAGCAGCGCGAAGTGGAAGTCCCTGTTCGCAGTGATGGCCGCGTGCGCGTCGCCGCTCTCGGTGGCGGCACGTTGGGCATCGAGAGCGGCACGCATGGCGGCGATGTCCTGCGGGCGCAGGCGGGCGGCGGCGATCGCCTCGGCCTCCGCTTCCAGCAGTTCGCGCAGCCGGAAGATCCCGTCCACGCTCTCGGGGCGCAGCTCGGCAACGGTGTAGCCCCGCTGGGCCTGGTAGCTGACCAAGCCTTCGCTGGCGAGGGTCTTCAGTGCCTCGCGGACCGGGATGACGCTCAGGCCCAGCTGTTCGGCGGCTGCGCTCTGCCGGATCGCCGTGCCAGGGGGCAGGTCGCCACGCACGATCGCGTCGCGCAGTTCGGCCAGGGCAACGGCTTCTGCCGTACGGGGTAGGGAGGTTCGCTTCAGCGCCACGCGGCCACCCTATCTTCCCGCCCCGCAAAACTAGATGTTATAAATTGTAACGTCATGGCTCGGAGTCGAGCCCTCCCGAACGTGAGGAAGTGAGCTCGGTGCCCAAGCCGACTAACGCGACCACAGGACAGCCGACGGACCCGACCGGTCCCACCGGGCAGCTGGCCACCTGGCTGGCCACCACCACGCTGGAGGAGATCCCGCCCGCCGTCCGCGAGCGTGCCGCCCACCTGGTGCTGGACGGGCTGGGGTGCGCACTGATCGGCGCACAGCTGCCCTGGTCACGGACCGCGGTGGACGCCGTGCTGGCCCTGGAGGGGGCCGGGGACACCCCCGTGATCGGCTGGGGCCGCACCACCAGCGCACCGGCCGCCGCCGTCCTGAACGGCACCTTCATCCAGGGCTTCGAGCTCGACGACTACTACCCGCCCGCGCCGCTGCACAGCACCTCCCTGGTGCTGCCCGCGCTGCTGTCCACGCTCTCCCAGCTCGACACAGTCAGCGGCGCGGACTTCCTGCGCGCCACCGTCCTCGGCTTCGAGACCGGCACCCGGGTGGGCCTGGCCCTGCACGGCCCGGAGATGCTCTCGCGCGGCTGGCACTCGGGATCGGTATTCGGCACCCACGCCGCGGCCGCCGCCGCCGGCGTGCTGCGCCAACTGGACGCCGCCGGGTTCGAGGACGCGCTCGGCCTGGCCGGCACGCAGTCGGCCGGGCTGATGGCCGCCCAGTACGAGGCCATGTCCAAGCGCATGCACCACGGCCTGGCCTCCCGCAACGGCTTCTACGCCGCCGGCCTGGCCCAGCGCGGCTACACCGGCATCAAGCGGGTCTTCGAGCGCGAGTACGGCGGCTTCCTGTCCACCTTCGGCGAGGGCCACCACCCCGACGCCTCCCAGCTCACCAAGGGTCTGGGCGCCACCTGGAACACCGGGGACATCACCGTGAAGATCCACGCGGCGATGGGCGGCCTGCACCCTGCCGTCGACGCCGCCATCGCGCTGGCCGCTGACCGTGAGCTCGTCGCCGACGACGTGCTGAGCAGCCGCATCGAGGTGCCCACCGCGATCTACCACCACGGCTGGTGGGTTCCCGAACGTCCGCTGACCACCATCGGCGCGCAGATGAACATCGGTTACGCCACCGCAGTGGCCCTGCTCGACGGCCAGGTCCACCCCGAGCAGTTCACCGCCGCCCGGATCGACGCCGACGACGTCTGGGAGCTGATCGCCCGCACCGAGGTCCGCGAGGTCAACGAGCCGCAGGACCCGAGCTGGGACCAGGTCGGCTACAACACCCGCGTCACCGTCACCCTGCGGACCGGCGAGGTCCTCACCCAGGCCCTGAACCAGCCACACGGCGGCCCCGACGACCCGCTGACCGACGAGGAGATCCGAGCCAAGTACCGGTCCTTGACCGCCCACGTCATCGACCCGGCCCGCGCGGCATGGATCGAGCGGATCGTGCTGGGCCTGGAGGAGACCGAGGACCTGACCGAACTCGTCGACCTGCTCGCCGCCCCGGCGCTCGGCGTCCTGGACTGACACCGCCCGGACCCGCTCCCGATCCCCCTGCCCGATGACCGGAGGAATCCCGCCCATGTCTCCCCGCGTGCCCGAGCGCACCGACTCCCCCAGCACCGCACCCACGCCGCGCGCACGGCTGCGCGCGCTGCTCACCGACGGCGGCCTGATCACCGCCCCCGGCGTCTACGACGGGCTGACCGCCGCGCTGGTCGCCCGCACCGGCTTCGGCGCCGCGTACCTGACCGGCGCGGGCGTGGCGGTCGGCGGCTTCGGCCTCCCCGACATCGGCCTGCTCACTGCCACCGAGATGACCGACCGCGCCCGGATCGTCGCCACCGCTCTCGGCGGGGTCCCGCTGATCGCCGACGCCGACACCGGCTACGGCGCGCCGACGAACGTGGTGCGCACCGTGCGCGAGTACGAGCGCGCCGGGGTCGCCGCCATCCTGTTGGAGGACCAGGCGTTCCCCAAGAGGTGCGGCCACCTGCCCGACAAGGAACTGGTCCCGGCGGTCGAGTTCGAGGCCAAGCTCGGCGCCGCGCTCGACGCCCGCACCGACCCCGACCTGGTAGTCATCGCCCGCACCGACGCCCGGGGGCCGCTCGGCCTGTGCGAGGCGATCGACCGCGCCAACCGCTACGCGCGCGCCGGGGCGGACGTCATCTTCGTCGAGGCGCCGCAGAGCATCGAGGAGATCGAGCGCATCGCCGCCGAGGTCACCGACGTGCCGCTGCTGATCAACATGGTCCAGGGCGGGCTCACCCCCGACACCGCCCCCGACCGGCTCGCCAAGCTCGGCTACCGCATCGCCATCCATCCCGGCGCCCTCCTCGGCCCCACCGTGCTGGCCGGCTTCGACGCCTTGGCCCGCCTCGGCGGCACCCTGCCCACCGACCTCACGCCCGGACCGGAGGGCCTGTTCGAGCTGGTCGGCCTCCGCGAGTGGTTCGCCATCGCCGAGCGCCACCGCGGCCGCGACCGCGACCGCGACCGGCCGGATGCGTAGCGCGATGAACAGCGCGAACCACGTCAGCACCCACCAGCCACCACAGGCCCCGATACCGGAGGTGCATGCCTGATGGGCATGACCATGATTGAGAAGATCCTCGCCCGCAACGCGGGCCTGGACGAAGTGAGCGTCGGTCAGACCGTGGTCTGCGACGTGGACATGACCGTCATGATCGACCTGCAGTTCGCCACCGGCTGGGTCCAGCCACTGAAGATCAACGACCCGGCCAAGGTCGCCGTGATCATGGACCACGCCGTGCCTGCCCCTTCCGTCAGCGACGCCGCCGGCGGCACCAGGGCCCGTACGTTCGCCCGCGACTTCGCCATCGAGAAGTTCTACGACGTCGGACAGCACGGCATCTGCCACCAGGTCATCGCCGAGAACGGACTGGCTCGCCCCGGCGAGGTCCTGGCCTGCACCGACTCCCACACCTGCGCGGGTGGCGCCTACAACACCGCCGCGCGGGGCCTGGGCCCGGCCGAGGTCTACTCGATCCTGTGCACCGGCAAGACCTGGTTCCAGGTGGCCCCGACGATCCGCTACGAGTTCACCGGCACCAAGCCGGCCGGCGTCAGCGGCAAGGACATCTTCCTGTACATCGCCGGCACCTACGGCGATGCCACCAACCACAACCTGGAGTTCGGCGGACCGGGCCTGGCCTCGATCCCGATGAACGACCGGCGCACCATCGCCACCCAGGGCGCGGAGATCTCGGCCGACTACTCCACCTTCCCCATCGACGACCTGGCCCGCGACTTCCTCACCGCCCGAGGCGCCCACCCCGGCAGCTACCGCGCCGCCGACCCCGACCCGGACGCGCACTACGCCGCGGTGCGGACCGTCGACCTCGACGCGCTGGTGCCGCACGTCGCGCGCCCCGGCACGGTCAGCCGCAACTCCTTCCCGATCACCGCCATCGAACAGCGGCCGGTCAACCAGTGCTTCATCGGCTCGTGCGCCAACGGGCAGTTGGAGGACCTGGCGATCGCCGCCGCCATCGTCCGGGGCCGCAAGGTCGCCCCCGGCGTGCGCCTGCTGGTCACCCCGGCCTCCCAGGCGGTGTACCGCGAGGCCATGCGGGCCGGCTACCTGCAAGACCTCACCGACGCCGGCGCGGTGGTCACCAACTCGACCTGCGGGGCCTGCTTCGGCTACCACATGGGCCTGCTCGGCCCCGGCGAGGTCTGCCTGACCTCCAGCACCCGCAACTTCACCGGCCGCATGGGCAGCCCCGACGCCGAGATCTACATGGCCTCCCCCGCCACCGTCGCCGCCTCCGCCCTGACCGGCCACGTCACCGACCCGCGAACGCTCGACCCGCAGCAGGAGCTGAACTGATGGACACGATCGTCACCGAACGCGTGTGGGTCGTCGGCGACAGCGTCACCACCGACGCCATGTACCCCGCCTTCGCCATGAAACTGCCCGTCCCCCAGGCCGCCCGGCACATCTTCTACGAACTGCGCCCCGGCTGGACCGACGACGTCCGCCCCGGCGACATCGTCGTCGCGGGCCGCAACTTCGGCCTCGGCTCCTCCCGCCCGGTCGCCGCGCTCTTCCGCGAGCTGGGCGTCGCCGCCCTGGTCGCCGAGGAGTTCAACTCGCTGTTCCTGCGCAACGCCATCAACCACGGCCTGCCCGCCCTGACCGTCCCCGGCGTCACCGCGGCGTTCGCGGACGGCGACACCATGCGCCTGGACTTCGCCGAGGGCTGGATCGAGAACACCGCCAGCGGCGCCCGGCTGGAGGGCGGCGCCCTGCCACCGCTGGTGCTGGAGATCCTGGCGGCCGGCGGCATCCTGCCCAAGCTGGCCCGCGAGGGCTACGTCCCGATGCCGACGAAGGCGTGACCATGACCCTCACCCTCGCCCCCGGCGTGACCCTGATCCCCACCACCAAGCGCGACAACGCCTTCCTCGTCGACGGCGACGACGGCTTCACCCTGGTCGACGTCGGCTGGGCCAAAGCCCCCGGAGTACTGCTGAAGGCCCTGGCCGAGCTGGGCCGCAAACCGGGCGACATCAAGCGCATCGTGCTCACCCACGCCCACCCCGACCACGTCAAGGGAGCCGCCGAACTACGCGAGCGCACCGGCGCGCACATCCTCATCCACCAAGCGGACGCCGCCTGGCTGGAAGCCGGCCGCGTCCCCGCCGAGGGCCGCTCCGGAGCGGCGGGCCGCCTGATCGACAAACTGCCCGCCCTGCACTGGAGGCCGGTCACCCCCGACGCCCTGCTGGCCGGTGGCGAGCTGATCCAGGGATCCGACGGCCTGCGCGTCGTGCACACCCCCGGCCACACCCCAGGACACGTCGTCCTGGTCCACGAGCCCAGCCACACCGCGCTGCTGGGCGACGCCGTCTTCCACCGCGGCGAACTCGCCCTGGGCCCGGCCGCACTGGCCGCCGACCCCCGCCTGCGCGCCGGAAGCCTCACCCAGCTGCCGCAGGGCATCGCCGCCGCCGGCTTCGCCCACGGCACCCCCCTGACCGGACCGGACATCAGCGCCTTCCACACCTTCCTGGAACAGCTGGCCCCCAAACAGCACCAGCCCTAAGGCTGCCCCGTCATCCGACAGTGGCCTTCGCCCGGGCTCCGCTCGTGGCGTGCGGTCCTGCCCCCCACCTGCCACAATTCCTGCGGCAGTTCGGGCAGTTCATCACCGATCTGAACACCACCATGGACGCCCACCTCGCCGAGCGAAGCCCGACGGCCCCACGCTCCCCCAGCTCCCCCAGCTCCCCCGGGGACCGCCTCCGTGCACGACCTGACAGCCGAGCTGACCGACGTGCCCATCGGGACGGTCGCCACGGGTCGGTCCCGCGGACCGGACTGCTGGTGAGGAGCGGGCGTCAGGTGGAGCCGAGTGCGAGGGCGACCACGAAGGTGAGTGCGCCCGCGGTAGCGGCGCCGGTGAGGACCAGCTCGGCGAGGGCCGGAACGGTGTCCGTCGGGCCGATCAGGGGACGCAGCGGTGCCCGCAGCGCTCCGGTGAGCGGGACGGCAAGGGCCGCCGCCGTGATCGCACGGTGTGCGGCCGCCCTGGCGGGCCCGCGAGGGCGGCCGTTCGCGCGCGGTACGGCGATCGAAAGCGTCGTATTGCAGAGCATCGCGAAAGCGAAGAACCCGCCCGCGTGGACGAATGCGGCGGTGAGCCAGAGCAGCGGGTCGGTCCAGCCTTCGCCGACGGCCTCCGCAGCGGCCAGCAGCGCGCCGCCGAGCACGGCCGCCGTCCCGGCGAGCCCCACGATGTGCCGACGGGTGAACCTCACGGCGGAGGCGAAGCGCTGATGCGTCACCACCCGGTCCACTGCGCGTGTCAACGGCGCCGGGAGGTGCATGGTCAGAGCCCGGAACATGGGCGCCAGATCATCGAGCCAGTCCCCCGCCACCGGACCGTCCCCGTGCCCGCCAGGGCCCGGTGGGAGAAGCTGATGAGCGCGCAGGATGCGCGCGCCCGCCACGGCGGTCGCCGTTGTGGGGACCATCAGGGATGCGACGACCCAGGGCGTCATGCTGCTCCACAGGTCTCGGTCGGCGCGCAGCGCCACGGCCGTCCAGTCGGTGAGCGCGGTTGTGGCGATCAGCCCGGCGCACAGGCCCCAGGCGCGCAGGAGTTGGCTGATCCGGCGGCGTGGCTGCGGTTCGTTCCGTCGCAGTAGGACGGATCGGGCTGTGGCGAGTGCTGCCAGTGCCGGGATGAGGAACAGGGTGAAGGAGACCACGGTGTCGTAGGGGTCGTCCTGCCACGGGCTGCCCACGCGCACCGCTCGGACGTGGGAGGTGGCCTCGGCGAAGGCGGTGAAGAGAACGGCCGCGGCGAGGCCGTCCCGCACGGCCCGGCGGACCGCGGCCAGAGCGGGGTGGCCGGCGGGGAGCGTCGCGTCTGCCGCCAGCGGCGCGTCGGAAGGGTTGCGCATGGCGAAATAGTACACGCCACGTACTACGCTGCGCGTAGCAATCCGCGTCCAGGCGAACGGGGGAGACGGAACGGTCGGCATGCAGGCCCACGACGCCCAGACGCTGGTGCTTTGTGCTCTGTGCTCCGTGCCCTGTGCCCTGTGCCCTGTGCCCTGTGCCCTGTGCCCTGTGCCCTGTGCCCTGTGCCCTGTGCCCTGTGCCCTGTGCCCTGTGCCCTGTGCCCTGGCCGACTGTCCGCCGCACGGCTACGCCGTGAACACGGCGATCGAGGGGCTGGTGGGTGAGCGCCTCGGGCCGGGCAGCCGCTACGATGTACTGGCCCTGGGACGAACCAGTCCAAGAAGTCTGGGATCACGCCGGCCGTGGCCGCCGCTCTGCGGCGAGGTGCACGTCAGGCGCCGTAACGGCGCCGGCGGGCGGCATACGCGCGTAGGGCCCGCAAGAAGTCGACCTCACGGAAGGCCGGCCAGTACGCCTCGCAGAAATACAGCTCCGAGTAGGCACTCTGCCACAGCAGGAAGTTCGACATGCGCTGCTCCCCGCTGGTGCGGATGACGAGATCTGGGTCCGGCTGGCCCGCGGTGTACAGATGGCGGGCGATGTCGTCCGCGGTCAGGTGAGCAGCCAGGTCCCGCATCGACCTGTCGGTCTCCGCCTGCTCGTACAGCAGATCCCGCATGGCGTCCACAAGTTCCTGGCGGCCGCCGTACCCGACAGCGAGAGTCACGTGCGCCCCCGTGGCGCAATCCCGGGTGGCCTCGGCCGCCTCCTTGAGGGCTCGGGCAGTGGTGTCGGGCAGCGTGTCCAGCGCTCCGGCGATGTGTACCCGCCAGCGCGGCAACGGCCTGGCCAGATGCCGGGCCAGGACCTCCTCGATCACCTGCATCAGAAAGGCGACCTCGGCGTCATCGCGTCGTTGGAGATTCTCTGCGGAGCAGACGAACAAAGTGACATGTCGGATCTGAACTCCCTCGCACCACGCCAGCACGTTCTCCACGTGTTCGGCACCGTACTTGTGACCCAAGCTCGGGTTTTCGATGCCTCGCCGGTGTGCCCAGCGACGGTTGCCATCCATGATCAGCCCGATGTGCCCGGGCAGTTCACCGCCTTGGAGCTGCCGGCGAAGCCGACGGGAGTACACGGCGTACAGGGGGTCGGTGACGCGCAACATCGAGCCCTTCCGAGTCGGGTCGGCAGCGGCCGTCGAGCCGCAGCGTGCATACTAGGCAGTGATAGCACGCGTCGCGTGCCATTGGGAACGTGCCGTCAACGCCCCGGGAGCGCCAGTGCGTACCAACGACGCCCAGATGCTTGTCCTGTCTGCGCTGGTGGATGGCCCCTTGCACGGCTACGCGGTCAACACCGCGATCGAGCGGATGACCGGCGAGAGGCTGGGCCGCGGCAGCCTGTCCAGCGCACTGAGTCGGCTGCACGGCAAGGGATTGATCGAGTATCTGGATGGAGAGGGCCGACGGCGCCCGATGCGCCTGACCCTCGCAGGACGCGAGGTGCTCGAAGGCGAAGTCGAAGCCCTTGCTCATGTGGCGGGGCGCATGTTCGAGACGGTGATCCCGGACAAGATCGCGTATCAGGATCGGCTCGCCACGACCGACCTTGCCCACTCCTACAAGCGGGCCGTACTCGACGCACTGGACATCCAACCAGGCCACGTTGTCCTGGATCTGGGCTGCGGCCCGGGCACAGATCTCGGTGCTCTGGCACGCGCGGCATCGCCCGCAGGGATGGTTCTGGGAATTGACTCCGATCCTCAGATGACCCGTCAGGCGATGACACGAACCGCCGACCTGCCGCACGTCGATGTATTGACGGCCGACGTTCATGCGCTGCCGCTTTCCCCGTGCTCCGCGGATCGAGTGCGTACCGACCGCACGCTCCAACATGTTGCCGACGTCCCTGGGGTTCTGGCGGAGGTACGGCGGGTGCTGCGCCCGGGCGGCCGGTTCGTGACGGCCGAGCCCGACTGGGACTCACTCGCCGTCGACCACCCCGACCTGGAGATCGCCCGGGCGTACACCCGCCATATCACCGACCGGATCGTGCGCAATGCCGTCCTTGGACGGCAACTGCCTCGCCTGGCCGAGCAAGCGGGATTCACCCTGACGTCCGTCGTCCCGGTCACCTCGGTGTTTCGCGAAGTCCGTGCCGCCGACCAGGTGCTCGGTCTCCAGCGCAACACCGAGCGCGCCGTGGCCGCCGGCTATCTCACGCGCCAGCAGGCCGAACGTTGGCTGGACCACCTCGAACGGGGTTGTTTCTTCGCTGCGGTGACGCTCTATGTCGTCACCGCCGAGGCCCCCGCTCACAAGTAACCCGCCTCGGCGCTTCTGGTCGCCTTCACCTGCCCTCACACATCCCAGGAACGGTCACCTTGGCCGGGGATGAGCGGGTTTTTCATGCGGAAACGCGTCCCAGTGCCTCTTGAAGAGCGCGGCGGAGTCTGGTTCTCGGCGGCACACCGATTCAACGAACGCGACACCGCTGCAAACGTCGTTGCACCCACGAGTGGCAGTCGACCGGCGCGCCCTGACAGACCAAAGACACCTTCCACAGCGGCCACGAGACGGCAGGGCAGGACCGGTGCCGTGGCTCACGGCGCGGGCGCGGGCGCGGGCGCGATGACCCTCTTCAGCGCCGGCGGTGAGGCGCTGGCCAGGTCGGCGCCGGTGGCTGCGTCACGGTGGGAGACGTGGGTGCCGTGCCAGTCCAGGACCATGACGGTGGCATCGTCCTGCAGGCGGCCGTCGGGGGCGGCGAGGGCAACGACCGCTCCGATCATGGTTCGGGCGGCTTCGCGGGGGTGCAGTCCACGGGTGGCGCGGATGAGGCCCGGCAGGTGGAGGCTCTGCGCGTTGCGCTCCAGCATGCCGTCCGTCAGCATCACCAGCCGGTCGCCGGGTCTCAGGTCCAGGGACTGCACCCGGTAGGTGTGCGGGACCTGGAAGCCGAACGGGAGATCGACCTTCGGGGCCAGCTCCTCCACCGCCGCGTCGCGCATGCGCCACGGCCGGGGGTGTCCGGCATTGACGAACTCGGTCGTGCCGTCGAGCAGACTGATCCGCAGGAGCTGGCCGGTGACATAGCCCTCCTGGCCGTGCTCGCGCATGGCCTGGTCGGCCTGGTGCGCCTGCTCGCGCAGGTCGGCGCCGGCACGCCGGGCCCGGCGCAGCGCACCGACCAGCAGCGTGGCCAGCAGGGCCGCTCCGACGTCGTGGCCCATGGCATCGGTGACCGACAACTGCACGGTGTCGCGGTCGATCACGTAGTCGAACGTGTCGCCGCCGACATGGGCCGCAGGCTCCAGCGACCCTGCGACGGCGAACTGCGCGGCCTCGCACGCCAGCGACGGCGGCAGCAACCGGTGCTGAATCTCAGCGGCCAGGCTCAGCGGGACGGTGCGGCGCCCCCACTGGTACAGGTCGGTGAAGGAGCGGTTCGCGATGACGATGTACGCCAGCGCATGTGCCGTCTGGCTGACCTCCTGCATCACCGCCGCATCCGGGGGCTGGGGCAGGAACAGCTCCAGGAGCCCTATCGCGTCCCCACGGTTGGTCACCGGAGCCACCACCCGCACCAGCCCGTGACCGCCGGGCTCCTGGATGCTGGGACGCTGGCTGCGGATCACATCGTCGTACACCGTCCCCGACAACGGGATGCGGCTGGCGGGCCTGCCGGTCTCGATGCTCCCCGCCGCACCGAGCCGCACCACCGAACTGCCGGTGAAGTCAGTGATCAGAAACGATACCGACGCCGCCCCCACCTGCTGCCTGAGCATGCGCGCGACCACGTCGAGGGACTCCACCGGCGGGGCCGCCTCCGCTGCCTGCAAGGTCCTGGCCAGCGTCATCGGGCCATCGTCGACGGCGTCCGTCAGGGTGGGGGTGGACTGCCCGCCACCGTCCTTCAGCACTCGTGTGGTCACGATGACTCCTCACTGCTCGACAACGCAGGGAGCCCGGCCTCCGACGGGCGGACGACCGGGCAGACCCACGACGCGCGGGCCTTTTCTGAATCGTCTCCTACCCGCTCGCGAATTCTTCTCACAGGGCCTCCCACGTGCGTCGGCAGGCCCCGAACAACCAATCAATCCAGTCGCCGCAGGTCAGGGTGAGCGGCCTGAGCGACTGCGCCGCGCATCTGCTCCATGAACACGACTGCACCGTCACCGCCATCGCGGACCGGCTGGCCGTCGCCATCGTGGCGATCGCCTCGGGCTTGGCCGCGCGCCTGCCGGACGCGGCCCGGATCCGGGACCAAGATCTGCACGGCGGGAAGTTAGAACACGCGTACGCTGGCATGCGAGGGGTCCCGGGACGAGCCGGGGCCCCTCGTTGCACCTTGCGATGACGAGAGCATCACTTCCCGTCGTGGGGGCCCGATTGAGAGGGAGTTGCGGTGGCGGAGTATGTGGTGCCGGTCTCCTTCTACACGTTCGCGCTGCAGGACACAGCGGAGCAGGGTGAGATCTTCCCTGCCGGGCTGGTTCCCAAGAGCAGGGCTGCGTTCGTTGAGATCAGGCCCGGGCGCCTGGACATCACTACCGCCGCGCACACGCACGAGGTGGTGTTGACGGTGAACGTTCTGACTGGGCCGCCTGCACCGGACGCGGTGGGGAACGTCGAGGAGAGCACCTCCGGGACTGTCACGTCGCCGTCGGGTGAGCTGGCCGCTTGGGAGATGCTGGGGCGCACCCCGTACACGATCTCGCTGTCGCACGGCCCGGGTACGTACGGGTTCGATGCGGTGTCGATGGGCGGGGCCGCGGTGCGGCGCGCGGAGACGGCGATCGGCGGCGGGCCGACGGGCGCGGTCGAGCGAATCCGGATTCGGTTCTGGCCGGCCGGGTAGTGCACGGTGGGGCGGGCACGCGGGACCTCATCCGCGTGCCCGCCGAGTCGGATGACCCCCGCGCGTGGAGTCGGGCGGAGGCCACCTTGTGCGGGCCGGGGCCTCCGTGACGGGAGATCAGCTCTCGCCGCCGCAGGCGCCGATGAAGAGCAGGCCCTTGGGGCTGACCAGCTTCACTGAACCGGTGTTGACCGGGGTGACCGGCGCAGCGCCGACGGCTGCCTGGGCTGCACGTCTGCGCTCGGGACCACGTTGCCCTCCGAGCCGCACGCGCGCCCCATGGGAGGGACATGGCCCTCCCTTCCGCCACGGGCTATGCGATCGCGGCCTGCCCCGCCCGACGGCTGAGGCGACGCAGGCTATGCGCTGGGCCGGATGGGGCTCCCGCCCCGCCGCAGGTCTCAGGACGCGAACCCGCCCCGTCACCCCTGGCTGGGTCGGTCCTGCTTCCCAGGCCAGCCCCCCGCCCGTACGACTACATGCTCGTAGTGCCGCGCTTCGAGGCTTTCCCGTCCCCTTTGCACAGCCCATCGCCCTCGCGCCCATCGCCCTCACGCCCTCGCCCTGCGGACTCGGGCCCCTGCCAGGGCCGGGGGCGCTCATGCACCGTTAGCCACGGGTCCTTAAGGTGGCGGCATGACTTCGACCGCTCGTCACGCCCGTTCGGGCGCTGTTCTCGCAAGCGGCCGGCAGAGCGCTCTGCGGGTGCCCGGGATCGTCGCCGCATTCTGGATCGCCAAGGGACTGTCGACCGCGCTGGGTGAAGGCGCCTCGGACTACCTGGTCCAGGCCATGGTCCCGCAGATCGCCGTGGTGCTCGGCTTTGTCGCCTTCCTTGTCGCCCTCGCACTGCAGTTCCACATGAGGCGCTACTGGGCCTGGACGTACTGGTTCGCCGTAGCCATGGTCGGGGTCTTCGGCACGATGGCCGCCGATGTGATGCACGTGGCCATCGGCGTGCCCTACACCGCGTCCAGCGCACTGTACGCGGTGCTGCTGCTGGCCGTGTTCTGGCTGTGGCGGCGCACCGAGGGCACGCTGTCGATCCACAGCATCGACACGCCGCGCCGCGAGGCGTTCTACTGGGCGACCGTCGTGGCGACCTTCGCGATGGGCACCGCGCTCGGCGACCTCACCGCCTTCACCCTGCACTGGGGCTACTTCACCTCGGCGGCGGTCTTCGCCGGGCTGATCCTCATCCCGGCCGTGGGGTACCGGTGGTTGAGCTGGAACCCGGTGTTCTGCTTCTGGGCCGCTTACGTGATCACCCGCCCGCTCGGCGCCTCCGTCGCCGACGGGCTCGGCAAGCCCCGCTCCAGCGGCGGACTCGGCCTCGGTGACGGCCCCGTGGTCCTCGCACTGAGTGCTTTGATCGTGCTGGTGGTCGCCTATCTCGCGGTGACGAAGGTGGACCTTCAGCGTGGGGCCGGATCCGATGAAGCGCAGGAGTTGTTGGCCGGTCGCATCTAGACCTCGGTGCTTGCCCTGGCACACCGCGTGAACTCGCCGCTCGCGGCGCTGCCGCCCGATTCCCGCGCCGACTACCTTCTCGCCGCTGACCACCTGCCTCGCCCTGTTCCACAACACCGGCGGACACGCCTGGAGCTGCTGAGCCCGCAGCCCAGCCGGGAGCCAAGCACGCCTGGGAGGGCAGCTGAATCGATGGGGGCGCTCGCCGCGCCCACCTGTACCGTGACCCCGCCAGTTCCACCAGCAGGCCGCCGGCCTGTGAAAATGGAGAAGTCTCACGGGAGTATCTAGGGTCAGCTTGTGGCTTTTATTGTGGTGTGCGAAGACGACGCGGCGGTCCGCGACGTCCTCAGGCGCTCGCTCGAGCACGACGACCATACGGTCGCAGTCGCTCCGACGGCGGACAGCCTGCTGCAGCAGCTTGAGCCGACCCCCCAGCTGGTCGTCCTGGATCTGGGGCTCCCGGACGCAGACGGTCGCGATGTCTGCCTGGCCTTGCGGGCACGTGGCGTCGATGCGCCGGTGTTGATGCTCACCGCTCTCGACGGCATGCACCACAAGGTGGGCGGCTTCGAGGCCGGCGCCGACGACTACATGACGAAGCCCTTCGACGTCCCCGAATTGCTGGTGAGGGTCCGTGCCCTGCTGCGCAGGACAACCGCGGCGGCCCCACCCAGGGACGTCGTTCTCGATCCGGCGAAACATGTCGTGGCCTACGACACGATGAGCGAGAACCTGACCCCGACAGAGTTCCGTTTGCTGGGCAGACTCATCGCCTCGCAGGGCGACGCCGTGCGCCGCCACACACTCGTCGCCGCCGGCTGGCCGCACGGGGCGCAGGTCAGCGACAACACGCTTGACTCCTTCGTTCGTCGACTGCGGGCCAAACTCGCCGCGCTCGGCGTGGCCGATCGCCTCGCGACGGTCCGTGGGGTGGGCTATCGATGGGAGTGACGGGCTTCCGTGGGAGGGTCGTCGCGCTCACGGTCCTGATCGCGACATCGGTGGTCGCGGTGCTGGTGGTGGTGTCGCACGTGTTGCTCAGCCGGGTGACCGACGCCGACGCGCACGCCCTGGCGCATACGCGTGCGGAGGCACTGGGTGCGAACGTCACCATACGAAGCGGCCGCGTGGTGCTGACCGAGAGCGAAAACGAGGCGCTGGACACAGTCTCGTGGGTGTACGCCGACGGACGCCTCATCGATGGGATCGTGCCGGGCAGCGTCCTAGACCATGTCCAGGCGCTTGCGGTCTCCGGGACGTCCCGAACGATGACGGTCGACAACGACCTCCTGTACGCCCAGCCGCTCCCGCTGGAAGGCCACCGCGTCACGGTCGTCGTCAGGGTGGATCTGACGCCGTATGAGACCTCGGAGCAGCGAAGCCTCGCGTTGTCGCTGATGTTGGGCGGCATCTCGATCCTGCTCGCGGCCCTCGTCGCGTACCTCGTGGTGCGTCGTGCCATGCGGGTGGTACACGAGATGGCCGCTCTCGCCGACGACTGGGGCGACCACGAACCGGGGCGCCGGTTCAACCTCGGCACCCCTCGGGATGAATTCGGGGAGCTGGGGCGAACTCTCGACCACCTGCTGGAACGCATAGACAACGCGCTCGCGGACGAGCGCCGGCTCACCGATGAGATCGCCCACGAGCTGCGGACGCCCCTGACCGTTCTGCGCGGCGAGGCACAGCTGGCGCAACTCTCGGGCCGGCATCTCACCCCGGAGTCTGTGCTGACCGAGGTCGACCGCCTGAACGCGGCAGTCACGACGATCATGAGCGTCGCCCGGACACGGGCCGATGGCGGCACCCGCTGCGAGCTCAGGGCCGCTGCACGACAGGCGATCGCCGGCCGCTCCATCGAACTCGCCATCCCGACCAACATCGACGTCGCCGTGGCGCCCGAACTCGTCGTGGCCATGTTGTCACCCCTGCTGGAGAACGGTCTGCGGCATGCGAGGTCGCGCGTCTGGGTCACGGCGTGCATCCAGCCCCATGGCGTCGTGATCGATGTCCTCGACGACGGCCCTGGGTTCGATCCGGCGGAGGTCGATCGCGTCTTCGAAGCGGGCGTCACCAGCGGCCGCGGTCACGGATTGGGACTGGCCGTGGTCAAACGCCTCGCCGCGGCCGCAGGAGTGGCAGTCCGTGCGGTTGCGGATGGTTACGGCCGCGTCGAGGTGACCTTCCCCACGCCACCGGCGACCGCGTAGTCAGGTTATGTGCAGGTTGATCGAGCCAGCCTCGTCGCATGACAACGACAAGCGAAGCCCGCACGCGCCGCAGGGGGCGGCTGCAGCTGAACAAGGTTCCCGAGGTCACTGTCTGGTTCTGGGTGATCAAGATCCTTTGCACGACCGTCGGTGAGAGTTTCGCCGACTGGATCAACATGAAGCTGGGCGTCGGCCTGGTGAACACGGCCTGGATCTTCACCGCCGTGTTCGTGGTGGTTCTGGGCGTCCAACTGCGGCTGAAGCGCTACGTCCCGTTCCCGTACTGGCTGACTGTGGTCGTTGTCAGTGTCACGGGCACGCTGTACACCGACATCCTGACCGACCAGCTCAACGTGCCGCTGTGGATCAGCTCCGCGGTGTTCTCGGTCCTGCTTGCCGTGGTCTTCGGCGTGTGGTGGCTGCGGGAGCGCACCCTGTCGATCCACTCGGTCACCACGCTGTCGCGTGAGTCGTTCTACTGGCTCACCGTTCTGGTCACCTTCGCGCTCGGCACCGCGACGGGCGACTGGACCCTTGAGCTCACCGGCTGGAGCCCGGGGGTCTCTGTCCTGCTGCCGCTCGGCCTGATCGCGGCGATCACGCTGCTGTGGAAGTTCGGCGCGAACCCGGTGCTGTCCTTCTGGCTCGCCTACATCCTGACCCGCCCGCTGGGCGCCAACATCGGCGACTGGCTCGCCTCCCCGAAGGTCGCGCAGAACCCCGGGGACCCGACCGGCCTCGCGCTCGGCACCTTCACCACCAGCCTGATCTTCCTCGGCCTGATCCTGGCGACCGTGATCTACCTGACGGTGACGCGCTCCGACGTGACCGAGACCTACGAGGCCACGCACACCCCCCAGGCCACCATCGACCCGTCCAGGGAGCGCGTCGCGCTGGCCGGCTTCGGCCTTCTCGCCGTCGGCACCGCGGCCTTGCTCTTCTGGGCACACGGCCAGCCCCACACCGGCCCGGCGCCCGAGACCGACGCCACCTCCACTGTTCAACTCGCGCCCGGCCAGGCCGTGAAGAACTTCCCGCCCGCGAAGGTCGACGCACTGCGGACACTCGCATCGACCTCGCTGAAGGACGCACAGGCGGGGAACGTGACCGGGGCCCACGCAGCCGCCCAGTCGCTGCGTGATCTCTGGGATGCCGACCAGGCTTCCCTGCAGCCGCTGGACGACACCGGCTGGACGTCCATCGACGCACAGATGGACCAGGTTCTGAAAACCTTCGGCATCGACCACCCCAACCCGCCCATGCCGCCCGCACAGCAGGAAGCTCAGCTCCACACCCTCCTCGCTGACCTGCGCTGACACACCTGACCAGCGTCTGGATCGCAGTCGCCGTCGGCGTGGTGTGACGCACGGCGTGACGGTGAGGCGAGAAGCGCTGGCCTTTACGGCCGGCCGGTTGAGGCGGCACCGCACTGCCCGGTGCGGCACCGCCTCAACCCTGTGGGGCCAGTTCAGTCGCGCACATCGCGCTCCGCCAGAACGCACGCTGCGTTCAGGCAGCCGTGGACTGCGCCGAGAGCGCGCCGGGACGGAGTGCGCGTTCGCGCGAGGCGACGGCGACCGACACCACGGCGCCGCAGGAGAGAACCGCCGCGAAGCCGATCATCGCGGTCTGCACGGCGAAGTGCCGCAGGGCGATGCTGAACAGGACGGACGGCAGGCCCATTCCCAGGTACGCGACCACGAAGAACACGGCGAGGACCCCCGCGCGTGAGGCGGGCGCGGCAACTGAGACGGCACGTTCGACCCCTCCCTTGAACAGCAGCCCGGAGCCGGCGCCCGACAGGGACACGGCGACCAGGTAGAGCCAGAGCGCCGGGTGGTAGAGGGCGACGGCGCACAGGGCCAGGCCGACCGGGAAGACCACCGCCCCCACGGTCAGGACCCGGGGCACTGGGAGGCGGCCCAGCACCAGCTGGGCGGCCGCTGCGGAACCGAACATGAGGAAGGCCGCCAGGCCGACCACGAGGTGGGAGTCGGTGTGCAGGGTGCCGTGGAGCACGCTCGCCCCGAGGGAGGAGATCAGGCCGAGGATCGCGAAGGCGAAGGCACCCAACGCGCCGGCCGCGCAGAACGTCCGCCGGCCGCCGGGGCGCAGGACGAACCTACTGGGCGGTTCGGCCGCGGGCAGCTCCAGGTCCACGGTCTCCGGCGTGGACAAGACCAGCGCCAGGCACGCTGCCATGGCGAGGGTGAAGATCGCCTGGGTGGTGATCAGGGGTGCGGGGAGCCATTCCGCGGCGGCGCCCGCGACCAGGGGCCCTGAGGCCAGGCCGCCGAGGTTGGCGGCGGTGGCCACGATGCCGGGCAGCACCGAACCCGTCCGTTCCGGACGGGCCTCGTGGTGGAGGTCGTGCAGGTACGTCGTCGCGGTCGAGGCCATCAGCCCCAGCCCGACACCGTTCAGGATCCTGCCCGTGATCAGCCCCGGCAGGTCCCGCCACACGACCAGTACGACCGACGCGACGATGCCGACCAGCAGCGCCGGGACGATGATGCGCCGCCGGCCGAGCCGGTCCGACAGGTGACCCAGTCCGAGGAAGGAGGCCGCTGCGCCCACGACCATCGAGGCGTACGCCACCGTGACCGTGGTCGCGCCGAAGTGGTCCCGGGCTTCGTAGAGCGGCCACAGCGGGGTCGGCGCAGTGCCGAAGGCCATCAGCACGGTGAAGGCCACCGCCACGAACCAGAAGCCGGTCGCGTGCGAGGCACGGCGCCCGGCGGGGGCACGGGGCGGCAGGCCGGCGGCAGCGGGTGCTGGGATCCGGTGGGTCGGGTCGCCTGGAGCGTCGGCTGGGGGACGGCTCAGCGGCGTCGGTACGGCAGGCAAGGGGGTAGCCCTCCTCGGGCGGAAGTGGATGCGTTTTCCATCCTCCTCACCAGGCAGGATCAGTGCCAACGAATGTTTTTGCTGGGCTCGAGCAATGCGAGTGATACTCCCCGTTATGGAGCTACGTCAGCTGGAGCACTTCATCGCGGTCGCCGAGGAGCTGAGTTTCACGCGTGCCGCCCGTCGGCTGCACGTGGTGCAGTCGGGGGTGTCCGCCGCGATCCGCTCCCTGGAGCGCGAGCTCGGCTGCGCGCTGTTCGAGCGCACGTCACAGCAGGTCCGGCTCACCGGGGCGGGCGCGGCGCTGCTGCCGGAGGCTCGGGCCACCCTGCACGCCGCCCAGGCGGCCCAGGACGCCGTGCGCGCCGCACAGGACACGCTGCGGGGCACGGTGAACGTGGGCGCCATGGCCTCGGTCGAGGTGGTGGACCTGCCTGCGCTCCTCGGGCAGTTGCACGCGCGGCATCCGGCGATCGACGTCCGGCTGCGGCTGGCGACGACCGGATCGGCGGGACTGGCGCAAGCGCTGCTCAGCGGGGACCTGGACGTGGCCTTCCTGTCGCTCCCCGAGCACAAACCCGCCGGGATAGACGCACGGGAGCTGGCCACCGTGCCGCTCGTCCTGGTGGTGAGCGCCGCCCATCCGCTCGCGCAGCGGGGGGCAGTAGCACTTGCGGACCTCGCGGGGGAGCCCTTCGTGGACTTCCCGCCGGGCTACGGCAACCGCGAGGTCGTCGACCGGGCGTTCGCGGCGGCGGGCGTCGTACGCCGGGTGGCACTGGAAGTGCCCGACATCGACATGGGGGCGGCGCTGGTCCGGCACGGTCTGGGCATCGCCTTCCTGCCCGCGTTCGTCGTTGCCCGCACCCCCGGCCTGCATGTCTTGGACGTCCTGGACGTCCACGGCACCATGCTCCGCTGGAGCATGCATCTCGGGACGTCGTCGACCCGGCGGCCCAGCTCGGCCCTGCGGGCGCTGCTCGACCTGGTCGACCTCCACGTCATCGCCCTGTGACGCCCGGGCCGCGACCCGGGCGTCTCCCGCCGGCGGTGTCTGTCCGGTTCCCTGCGACCGCCGTCCGCTCGTGGCCCGTAGCGATCCTGCCAGGACGCGTCCACCACCCGGCAGTCACGCAACCAGTCGGGGGCCGCCGTCGTCAGCGCTTCCAACGCACACCGCAGCGTCTCGCCCACGAACTCCAGCCGGTTCAACTCCCGTGCCAGGGTCAGAACATGAGTGGAATCCGTTCGCACTCGCGGATATCCCGACGCGCCGAGCCGTTCCAAGGCCCGCCCCGCACGGGAGGCGAAGGCGTCCCACATCCACACGAAATCGCTGGCGGTGCCGCGAGTGAGGTCGGCCTTGAGTTCCAGGGCGGTGCGTCGCAGAGCCCTTTCCGTGCGCGTTTCCCGATCGGGTCACCGCGGCGGCGAGTCATTCTTCTGGCGGTTCTGGGCTGCTCCCCCTCCCGGCAGAGGATGTAATGCCAGAGAACGCGCGGCCCGCCCGGCCGTTCGACGGGCTGGATCCCTATGCCTCGCGCCGTCGGGAGGATAGTCATGAACATCGCGATCGTCGGAGCGGGGAACGTCGGTGGTGCACTCGCGCGAACCGCCGTTCGAGCCGGTCACCAGGTCAGCATCAGCGCGAGCGACAAGGATCATGCACGTGTGCTCGCTGACGAGGTCGGCGGGAGGTCGGCGGACAGTGCTGCGGATGCGGCGCAGGGTGCCGAACTCGTGATCCTCGCAGTCCCATACGGTGCTGTCCCCGACGTCACCGTTGCCCTCCGCGATGCCGCGGCGGGCAAGGTGGTGATCGACGCGACCAACCCCATCAACGCCGACTTCTCCGGGCTCGCTGTGACCGACCGCTCCGGAGCGGAGGAGATCCAGGCCCAACTTCCAGGTGCGAGGGTCGTCAAGGCATTCAACACCGTGCTCGCTTCCCGGATGGCCGACCCGACGGTTGACGGGGTCCCGCTCGACGGGTTTTATGCGGGCGACGACGAGCAGGCCAAGGCCGCCGTCCGCGACCTCCTTGAGGGGATGGGCTTCCGGCCCATCGACGCCGGTCCCCTGTCCGCAGCCCGGCACCTGGAACACCTGGCGTACCTGAACATCAGCCTCAACGCCCGTCTTGGCTGGCCCTGGCGGTCGGCATGGAAGCTCCTCGGCCCGACCGACTGAGCTGAACCACGCCCCCGGTCGCACCATCAGGCCGACACGGTTCGCTCGCGAGCGGGCCCCGCCGGGCAAGACCACGCGGCGTAGCGGGCAGGATCGCGTCCGCCTTCGTCACACACTCTGGGGCACGGGTCCCGATCCGTCGTCTTCCGCCGCCTCGGCCGCCCGCACGCGCTGCTCCTCGCGAGCGGAGCCGACGTCCCGTTCCAGGGGTGTGCGGCTCACGGCCGTCGCGAGATCCTCCAAGGCCCGTTTCTGCAGTTCCGCCCCGCGCCGCGCCACCGGGCTCCGGTCCCTGGCCGCGGAGCCCTCCCATGCGTGGAGCGCCTCCTCCACGCGCCCCCAGTCCGGGTTCCTGTGCTCGCGCACGTCGGCGGCCGCCTGCGCGGTGTCCGCCTCCAGGGCCTCGGCGAGCCGCTCCGCCTCGGGCACGAAACGATTGTCGGCGCGCGGGACGTGGCTCTCCATGAGCATCGCCGCCCGGCCGAAGCGCTTGAGCGCCTCCTGCGCCTCCTGCGCCTCGCGCGACGTCAGTCCCCTGGGGCGGACCGGTTCCCGTCTTGCGCGATCGTAAGCCTCCTGCCAGGCAGCGCGTGCCTCCCTGCTCGCCAGCAGGGCCCTGCGCATGTCGGCGCGACGCTCCGGAGACGGTTCGGCGTAGCTGCGGAGCACCGCGGCCGCGTAACGGCCGTTGGCGGCAAGCCAGTCTGCAAGCCGGCCTGGCAGCCGGGGCGTCTCCCATGCGGGGAACACCAGGTACGCCAGCATTGCCAGGCCGCCGCCGAGCAGGGTGAGCACCACCCGCTCCGGGACAGTCTGCTCCCATGCGTGGCCGCCCATGCCCAGCAGGAAGACGACGTACGCGGCAGTGAAGCACTGGGAGTAGGCGTAGCCGGTACGGATCAGCGTGTACGACAGGCCCGCCGAGATCACCGCCAGTGCGCCGAACACGTGGGCGTCCGGGCCCAAGGCCCGCACCATCCCGGTGCCGAGCGCGACTCCCGCCACGGTGCCCGCGAGACGGGCCACCGCGCGCGCGTACGTCCGGTGGAAGTCCGGCCGCATCACCATCACCGAGGTCAGGGGCGCCCAGTAGCCGTGGGCCACGGGTAGCCGGGCGGCGATCAGATAGCCGAGCGTGGCCACCGCCGCCAGGCGGGCGGCGTGCCGGAACACGGGCGAGTCCCGGCGGAGCTCACCGCGGACCGCCCGGACGACGACCGGGAGCAGCCGCAACATCGTCGGGCGCACAAGGAACGGGGCCCCGCTAGCAGCATTGGGCGGCGGAGGCGTCTTCCTGGAGGGGTCGCCGCTCCCGGCGATCTCCAACACCTCGCCGACCAGTTCCACGAGCCGCTCGGCGGCCTGCCGGGCGGGCCCCTCCAGCACCTCGTGCTCCGCGTCGACGCGGAGCACCTCCGCGCTCCCGGGCGGCACGCCGACGGGAGTGCCACGGCGGATCGAACGGGCGGCCGCATCCAGGACGTCGGCGGTCGCGTTGAGCAACTCCCGCGCGCGGTCCCTGCCGGGTCCCTCCGGCGGGGCGCCAACGTCCGGGTCGGCGAGCGCGGCGACGACCGGCCGAATGCACTCGGCGAGGCCCCGGGGGCCATGGAGGACGGGGGGCGGGTTCGGGCCTGTGATGGCGTCACGGCGGCCGCGTCCCGAGCCGTCATCAACGGCTCCGGGTCGAACGGGGCGGTCGGGTCGTGCCGCAGTCGGCGGGCGTAGTCCGCCACGGCGGCGAGCGCGTCAGCGAGCGCGTCCCGATGCGCCCCCCAACGGCGGATCGGGAACAGCAAGATCAGCAGGGCCTGCACCACGCCTCCGAGCGCGATGACCCCCGCGTGCTCCAGGGCTCGCCCGACGCTGGTCGGCAGGGTGACGGTCACCAACATGCTGCCGACCGTCGTCGCTGCAACGATCCCAGCGGTCGATCCAACGGCCCACGCCATCCCCGCGGCAAAGGCCCATACGGCCAGCAGGGGGAGGAACGTCACGAGTCGCCCCGCCGCCAGGTAGCCCACGAAGGTGCTGAGCGCCAGACCCGCGCCCGCGCCGAGCGCGATCACCTTGCGTGGACGCCAGGTGCGCTGGAAGGTGGCCCCGCCCGCGGAGTAGGCGCCGAGGGCGGCGGACGCGGCATACGCAGGAGAGACCAGCCACAGCGCCGGGCCGATGACGATCGCCACCCCAGCAGCCGTGCGCAGCGCAAGCAGGGGCTCCAGCCGCGTCTCCTCGATTGTGAGCCCGGATCGCACGACCTCCCCGAAGGCCCGCAGCCACGTCACGGATGTGAGCCTAGCCGGAACGCCCTGCCGGGTCGCCTTCGCCGCGCGACGCCGGGCACCCTCGCGGACAGGGCAGTGGGTGAGCACACTCCGAGACCTTCTTCGTGGCCCCGAAACGGGGCTCTCGGTCTCCGGGCCCGGCATGACCGTTGTCCCCTGTCGGCGGCATGACCTGGGGTGGTGTCACCGTGGCCCGGAGGACTGCCTGACCGACCGATGAGAGGCCTGACATCGTCCTCGTGGCCGACCCGTCCGACTGGCCCCAGTCGGACGCCCCGGCCTGGCAGGGCAACACAGGGAGGCTAATTGGGCCCGGCATGCGCATGCGTTCGCGCGCCCCGGTCGGCCAGGCTGAGTTGGAAACCCAGGGCCGGGAGCCGCTGCGGCGCCGGCAGTCGGAGGTTGCCGTCATGACTGTGATGTCCATCGCCAGGTTCGAAAGGTTCTTCCGCGCGGCCGCAGGGCTGAACGTCCACAAGAACGATCTCAAGCGCTACAGCGACTTCGTGGACGCCAAGCTCTACGATCTGCTGATCGTCGCCCAGGCCGCAGCCAAGGCCAACGGGCGCGACATCATCCGGACCAGTGACCTACCGATCACGAAAGGCCTGCAGGAGAGCATTCACAACTTCCAGAAGATCGACCAAGAAGTAGAACTCAAGCCGATCCTGGAACAGCTCGCCACGCACCCCGCGCTGGACCGCACGCCCGACGAGGAGACCGAGGCGGTCTACCCGGACATCATCGGCGGACTCAGCCTGGCACTTGCTCAGAGCTTCAAGATCCTCCACCCCGAGC
Source organism: Streptacidiphilus neutrinimicus (assembly GCF_000787815.1). Lineage (GTDB taxonomy): Bacteria > Actinomycetota > Actinomycetes > Streptomycetales > Streptomycetaceae > Streptacidiphilus > Streptacidiphilus neutrinimicus. Next base: position 19,317 of record NZ_BBPO01000008.1, on the reverse strand, counting down.
TGAAGAACCCCCAGTCTCAGCATTGGGACGAGGCCCGAGCTGTCTTCGACCTTCTGCTCTGAGCTTGATTTCTATGGGGCCGACGCGATCTTGGCGAGGTGGGCTTCGAGCGCGGGTTTGCGTTTGACGGTCTTCTCGACGTCGTAGCGGGGTGCGGGTTGCGGTTTTTCCCGGCTGGCGGGCTCCGAGGCCCAGAGGCCGGCGGTGTCCGGGTTGGGGAGCTGAGGGGCGGTCAAGCCGAGGGGGCGGGCGCCCGCTGCAAGGAGGAGGCGCCGGCCGAGAACGCGCCCAAGGTTGCGGAGGCGGCGTAGGTCGGGGACACCAGCCACAGTCTGCGAGCCGTCGCCACTCTGGCCGTGGCGTGCTGCCGACGCGCGGCGCGGCAAACCATGCGGGACTGTCCGGTGTGACCTAGCGTGGCTGACGACGAGCAGCGCAGCACCCCCACCCGATGAGCGCGGCCGGGCCCCGAACTCGCGCTCACTGCCATCGGTGACGGACGAACGCATCGGAATGATGATCACCTTGGAACAAGGGGAACCGGCCGGACGAATGACGCTCGATCTCGTTCTGATGTCCGATCCGGGCTGGCCGACCGACGTCGCGCGCCGTCTTAAGGCTGATCTGGTCGGCCATCTCGTTGACGTCCGGGTGGACGTGGACTGGCGGGTGTCGGTGAATTCCAGTGCTCTCGCCCTCGCCGCGCAGGCAGACGCGCCGAGCATGGTGAGGGCGCTCACCGGGCGGCTGGAGGGCGGAACCTGGGATCTGGCCCTGTTCGTCACGGACCTGCCGTATCGGGCCAACGCCCGGCCCGTCGTTCTTATGGTGAGCCCGCCTGAGCGCGTCGCCCTGATTTCTCTACCCTCGCTCGGGTGGTTCCGGGTCTCCGGTCAGGTGCGCGACGCAGCGGTGTACGCCGTCTCCGAACTCCTCGCCGCGGCCGCCGGACCGACGTCGGCCCGGGATGAGGAGGTGCGGCGGCCGGGCGGAGGGGAGCGATACCTCGTGCTGCCGGGCCGCAGCGGGATGCTGCGCCTGCTCGCCGGAATGGTGCGGGCCAACCGGCCGTGGCGGCTCTTCACCGGCTTGTCCAGGGTCCTTGCCGTCGTCTTCGCGACGGCCTCCTTCGGCCTGCTGAGCAGCGACGTCTGGAACGTCAGCCGCCATCTCGGTCCGATCCGCTCCTTGGCGCTCACCTTCCTGTCCATCACCGCTGTGGTGGCCTGGCTCGTGATCGACCACGAACTGTGGGAGCGTCCGCAGGGGAGTCTGGCCCAGCATCAGGCCCGGCTTTACAACGTGGCCACGGTCGTCACCCTCTACTTGGGGATCTCCTTCCTCTACGCCGCGCTGTACGTGCTCATCGCTCTCACGGCACCGCTCCTACTGGCGCCAGGCGCCTTGGCCCCGGTTCTCGGGCACGAACCCGGCGCGGCCTACTACCTGTCCCTCGCATGGTTCATCACGTCCATGGGTACGGTGGGCGGTGCGTTGGGCGCGGGGCTGGAACACGATCAGGTGGTGCGGCAGGCGGCCTACGGGGAGCGCCAGCGGCTGGGGCAACGGCAGGACACCACCTGGTCCGACAGCGGCGATTAGCCAGTGCGGATGACGGCCGAGCACATGGCCCGGCCGTTTCCGCCCGGGTTCCGCGGTCTGGAGACCGAGGACCAGGTATGAGAGGTATCCGCAGGGTGGCGGGCCGACACCTGAACGTCAGGTGCCGTGACATCCGCCGAGGGGGCCGCGCCTGGGGGCGCGGTCCGGGATGTCAGGCAAGCCAAGCGGACTCCTTCGGACGGGTGTGCGGGGAGCTGTCGGTGCCACCGGGCGCGGCCGTGTGGCCCAGGTAGCGGTGCACGAAGTGGATGCTCATCGCGCCTTCGCCGACCGCGGAGGCCACGCGCTTCACCGAGCCGCTGCGGACGTCGCCGGCGGCGAAAACGCCCGGCATGCTGGTCTCCAGCGTCAGGCAGTCGCGGCCCTGGCTCTGCCACAGCTCGGGAACTGAGCAGGCCTGCGCCTCCGCGCCGGTGAGCACGTAGCCGCGCGCGTCCAGGGCGAGCGCGCCGGACAGCCAGTCGGTGTGGGGGTCGGCACCGGTGAAGACGAACAGGGCCCGCACCGCGAGCTGGCGGTGCTCACCCGTGCGGTGGTCGACCACGGTGACCGCCTCCAGCGCCTTGTCGCCGAGTACCTCGGTCACCTCGGTGTGCAGCAGCACGCGCACCCGCGGGTGGCGCCCGATCTGATCGATCAGGTAGCGGGACATGTGAGCCTCGAGGCTCGGCCCGCGGACGAGCAAATACACCTGCGGCGCGTGCCCAGCCAGGAAGAGCACGGCCTGGCCCGCGGAGTTGCCGCCGCCGACGACCGCCACCGGGTCGGCGCCGCACTGCTGGGCCTCGAAGAGGGTCGCCGAGTAGTGGACGCTCGCACCCTCCAACGGCTCGATGCCGGGTACATTGAGGCGGCGGTAGTGGGCGCCGGTGGCCAGGACGACGGTACGTGCGGTGAACTCGCTGCCGTCGGCGAAGCCAACGGCGTAGTGGCCGTCGCGCTGTTCGAGCCGGGCCGCCTCCGAAGGCACGCTGATCCGGGCGCCGAACTTGTCGGCTTGGAGCACAGCGCGCTCGGTGAGTTCGGCGCCGGAGATGCCGGAGGGGAAGCCGAAGCAGTTCTCGATGCGGGAGGACGTCCCGGCCTGGCCGCCGGTGGCCAGCGCCTCCACCACGGTCGTGCTGAGGCCCTCCGAGGCGGCGTTCACCGCGGCGGCGAGACCGGCCGGACCGGAGCCGATGATCAGGACATCGCGGCGGCCGTTGCCCGACGGCAGGGGCGCCAGACCGATGAACCGGGCCAGTTCGGCGTTGCTCGGATTGCGCAGCAAGGTCCTGTCCCGCCAGATCACCAGCGGCGTCTGTTCCGGACCGACCCCGAAGCGCCGCAGCAGCGCCTCGGCCTCCTCGTCCGTCTCCAGATCGATCCAGCGGTGCGGCAGCCGGTTGCGGGCCGCGAACTCGCGCAGCCGCCGGGTGTCGGGCGAGTAGCGCGAGCCGATGATGCGGAAACCGGCGCCCTGCCCGACGAGCAGCGCACGGCGGCCCAAGCATGCGCGCAGCACCACATCACCGAGGGTGGAGTCCCGGGACACCAGGTCACGGAGTTGATCCATGGACAGGGCGAGGATCTCGCCGGGGTCCCTGACCACGGCGGTGTAGAAGGCCACCTGTCCGTTCAGAAGTCCGAGTTCGCCGATGAAGCGGCCCGGGCCGTGCACCCGCAACACGTGTTCGTCGGGCGTGCCGTAGCCCTCGACGATGGCGACCGAGCCACTGAGGACGACGTAGAACGTCTCGCACCGCTCCCCCTCCCGAATCAGCACATCACCGGCGTCAACCGCGCGCTGCCGGCCCTGCTGCCCCAGGCGGGCCATCTGGTCGTCCGACAGGCGGGGATAGGCGCCGCAGACGTCGGGCGTCTCGAAGGGAACGCTCTCCCCCGGCTCGTCCGCCACAGGCGCCGCGCCCGGCCACGTCTGGTCGCCGGACATCACACGAACGCCTCATGGACGAAGCACCAGCGCCAGTCCTCGCCGGGCTCCAGCGACGCCACGATCGGATGGCCGTCGGCGCCGGCGTGACGGCGGGCGTGCCGGTTCGGCGAGGAATCGCAGCAGCCGACGTGGCCGCAGGTCAGGCAGAGCCGGAGATGGACCCACGGGGAGCCCAGCAGCAGACATTCCTGACACCCTTGGGGGGTCAGCGGCTGGACCGGCCGGACCAGCGCGAGGTGGGGGTCTGCGTACACAGTCATTCGGATCACCCTTCCCGGGCCGTGATCGACTGTTCCACCCACTGGCGCAGAGCGGGAGCGGGCGCAGCCCCCGCCTGCCGGGCGACGGTCTCGCCCTGCTCGAGGACCAGCAGCGTCGGTACCGCCTGGACCTCGAACCGTCGCGCCAGGCGCGGATTCCTGTCGATGTCGACCTTGACCAGTTTGATCTTTCCCGCGAGGTCAGTGGCGACCTTCTCCAGCGCGGGGCTCACCATGCGGCAGGGGCCGCACCAGGTGGCCCACAGGTCGACGACGACGGGCACCGTGGACTGCTCGACGACCTCGGTGAAGTCGTCGTCGCCGGCGTCGGCTATCCACGGCAGCGGCTGCTTGCAGTTGCCGCATCTGGGGCGGCCCTCGGCGACAGCCGGCACCCGGTTGGTGCGCCCGCAGTGCGGACAGGTGACGTTGCTGGCTTGCACGGTGCTCATGCCGCCCTCGCTCCCTTCACGTCCTCGGGCTGGTCGTAGGTGACCACCAGTTCTTCGTGATCGGCGTCGACGCGGACCTTGGCGCCGTCCTGGACGTCGCCGCGCAGCAGGGCGCGCCCGACGAGTGTCTCGACCTCGTGGGAGATGTAGCGTCGCAGCGGCCGGGCCCCGTACACCGGGTCGTATCCCTGATGCGCAATCAACTGACGTGCTGCAGGGGTGAGTTCGACACTAATGCGCCGCTCGGCGAGGCGGCGGCGCAGCTCGTCGAACTGCAGCTCCACGATCCGCTCGATCTGCCGCTCACCGAGCGGCCTGAACAGCACGATGTCGTCGACGCGGTTGAGGAACTCCGGGCGGAAGTGCCCACGCAGCTCGCCCATCACCAGGGCGCGGGCGTCCGGCTTGATCTCGCCCTCGGCGGTGGCGCCGTCGAGGAGGTGCTCGGAGCCGATGTTGGACGTCATGATGATCACGGTGTTGCGGAAGTCGACGGTGCGGCCCTGGGCGTCGGTGATGCGGCCGTCGTCGAGGATCTGCAGCAGGGTGTTGAAGACATCGGTGTGCGCCTTCTCGATCTCGTCGAACAGCACGACCGAGTACGGCTTGCGGCGTACGGCCTCCGTGAGCTGGCCGCCTTCCTCGTAGCCGACGTACCCGGGCGGGGCCCCCATGAGCCGGCTGACGGTGTGCCGCTCCTGGTACTCACTCATGTCGAGGCGGACCATGTTCTCCTCGGAGTCGAACAGGGCCCGGGCGAGGGTCTTGGCCAGCTCGGTCTTCCCCACGCCGGTGGGGCCGAGGAAGATGAACGAGCCGATGGGGCGGCGAGGGTCGCGGATCCCGGAGCGGGCGCGGATGATGGCGTCGGCGACGAGCTTGACGGCCTCGTCCTGGCCGATGACGCGCTCGCGCAGGATCTCGTCCAGGCGCAGCAGTTTCTCGCGTTCGCCCTCCTGGAGACGCGCGACGGGGATGCCGGTCCAGGCGGCGACGATCTCGGCGATCTCCTCTTCGGTGACGACCTCGCGCAGCAGCCGGTTCTGCCCTTGCTTGGCCGCCAACTGCTCCTCCTCTGCCGCGAGTCGGCGCTCCAGGTCCTGGAGGCGGCCGTAGCGGAGCTCCGCGGCGCGGTTGAGGTCGTAGGCGCGTTCCGCCTCCTCCGCGTCGTGGCGGACCTGCTCCAGCTCCTGGCGCAGTTCCTGCACACGACGGATCGCCTGCCGTTCGGCCTCCCACTGGGCGCGTTTGGCGTCGGCCTCGCCGCGCAGGTCGGCCAGTTCCCTGCGCAGTTCCTCCAGACGGGTCCTGCTGGCGGGGTCGGTCTCCTTGGACAGGGCTGCCTCCTCGATCTCCAGGCGGGTGACGCGGCGGGTGATCTCGTCGAGTTCGGCGGGCATGGAGTCGATCTCGGTACGCAGCCGGGCGCACGCCTCGTCGACGAGGTCGATGGCCTTGTCGGGCAGGAAGCGGTCGGTGATGTAGCGGTGGGAAAGCGTCGCCGCCGCGACCAACGAGGTGTCCTGGATCTTCACGCCGTGGAAGACCTCCAGGCGTTCGCGCAGGCCGCGCAGGATGGAGATGGTGTCCTCCACGCTGGGTTCGTCGACCAGGACCTGCTGGAAGCGGCGTTCGAGCGCGGCGTCCTTCTCGATGTGCTTGCGGTATTCGTCGAGCGTGGTGGCGCCGATCATGTGGAGCTCGCCACGGGCGAGCATGGGCTTGAGCATGTTGCCCGCGTCCATGGCCCCTTCGGCCGCGCCGGCACCCACGACGGTGTGCAACTCGTCGACGAAGAGCAGGATGCGCCCCTGGGCGGCCTTGACCTCGCTCAGTACCGCCTTGAGGCGTTCTTCGAACTCACCGCGGTACTTCGCGCCGGCGACCAAGGAGCCCATGTCGAGGGCGAACACGATCTTGTCGCGAAGTCCTTCTGGCACGTCGCCGCGGACGATGCGCTGGGCGAGGCCCTCGACGATGGCGGTCTTGCCGACGCCGGGGTCGCCGATCAGGACGGGGTTGTTCTTGCTCTTGCGGCTGAGGATCTGGGTGACGCGGCGGATCTCGGCGTCCCGGCCGATGACGGGGTCGAGCCGCCCGGTCCTGGCCTCGGCGACGAGATCCCGGCCGTACTTCTCCAAGGCCTCGTAGGCCACCTCGGGGTTGGCGGAGGTCACGCGCTGGTTGCCCCGGACCTGGGTGAGCGCGCCGAGGAACGAGTCCCGGGTCACGCCGTGCTCCTTCAGCAGCCGCCCGGCAGCGGTCGCCGAGCCCTCCTCCACCAGCGCGAGCAGCAGGTGTTCCACGGACACGTACTCGTCCTTGAGGCGTTTGGCCTCCCGCTCGGCCTCGTCCAGCAGCCGGGCCAGGCGCTGGGTCACGAAGACCTGGCCCGGCGCCGCGCCCGGGCCGGTCACCTTGGGCCGGCGGGAGAGGTCCTCGCGTACGGCCGCGCGCAACTCCTCGGGCTCGGTGCCCGCCTGCTGCAGCAGCCGCGGGATCAGGCCCTCCTCCTGGTCGAGGAGGGCGAGCAGCAGATGTTCGCCGTCGACCTCGGTGTGGCCCAGGCGGCCGGCGGCGCTCTGGGCCTCCTGCAGGGCTTCCTGTGACTTCTGGGTCAGGCGGTTCATGTCCATGGCGGTAGATCACTCCTCATGCCTGCACGCCGCAGCGCGGCTTCGAGCAGGCTGATGCGGTCGAGCAGGTCGAGCACCAGACCGAGGGATGCGTAGTTCAGGCACAGCCCGGTGCGCAACCGCTGGACGCGGGCCAGGGCAGCCGGGGCCGTCGGGTCGAACACCAGCCGTCCGGAGGCGTCAGGGACGGCGTCCACCAGTCCGAGGGCGACGAACCGACGGACCAGGTCGGGATGGAGGCCGGAGCGGCGGGCCACGGTCTCCAGGGAGAGCCTGGGCACGGGCACGATCGCGTACCGCACGCCCACCTCGGTCGTGCGTGCGTGGGACGGGCGGGCCTTGGCCGGTCGGTCGCTCATCAGGTTCTCCTGGGGTCGAACGAGGAGACGGCGGCGAGTTCCTCCAGCAGTTCGCGCTCCCGGTCGTTCAACCGGGGTGGCACCATGATCCGCAACTCCGCGTACAGGTCTCCGTTCGCGCCGCGCGGGTTCGGCATGCCCTCGCCGCGCAGCCGAAGACGCCGTCCGCTGGAGGAGCCGGCGGGCACGGTCACCTTCGCCGTGGCGCCGCTCGGCGTGCGCACCGGCACGGTCGCGCCCAGCGCCGCCTCCCAGGGGGTGACCGGAAGCCTCACGTGGACGTCCCGGCCCTCGAGTCGGAACTCGGGGTGCGGCTGGATGCGCACCCTGAGGTACAGGTCCCCGGCGGGAGCGTCGTCGCCACCCCCACGGCCGCCCTCCCCGGCCAGCCGGATGCGCTGCCCGTCGGTCGTGCCGGGCGGCACGTCGACCTGGTAGCGACGCTGCCCGGTCGGCCCGGCGAGGGCGACCGTACGGCGGCCGCCCCGGTATGCCTCCTCGACGGTGAGCGGCAGTTCGGCCTCCTGGTCGGCTCCGGGCACGCGCCCGGCGCCGCCGAACAGCGAGCCGAACAGATCCTCCACGTCGACCCGCTCGCCCCCGAAGCCTGCCGAGGAGTACCGCACCCGGGGACCGCCGCCCGCGCTCCACCGGAAGCCACCGCCGGCTCCGCCGCCGGCGGCGACCCGCTCCTCCCAGTCCTCCGGAACCTTCCGGAAGTCCTCGCCGAAGCGGTCGTACCGGGCTCGCTGCTCCGGATCGGACAGGACGCTGAAGGCCTCGTTGATCTCTTTGAACCGCTCCTCCGCCTGGGGGTCCTTGTTGACGTCGGGGTGGTACCTGCGGGCCAGGGTGCGGTAGGCCCGCTGGATCTCGTCCCGGTCGGCGGTGCGTGAAACGCCGAGCACCTCGTAGAAGTCGCGTGCCATGGACGGTCACTCCCGCTTGGCCACGGTGACAGCGGCAGGCCGCAGTTGCCGCTCGGCCTCCCCGTAACCGGGTCGCAGCACCTGGACCACGGTGTTCGGCTCGGCGTCGGGATCCTGGACCACGCCGACGACCTCGTGCTGTGCCGGGTCGAACGACACGCCCGTTTCTGCGTGGCGCGGGTAGCCCAGCCGCTCCAGGACGTTCACGGCCTGGTCACGCACGGCCCGGACGCCTTCGACGATCGCGCCGGGGTCGGCGGCCGCGTGGCTCAGGGCCAGTTCCAGGTTGTCGATGACGGGCAGGAAGGCCGCGGCTGTACGGGCGCTTTCGGACGCGGCCTGCCGCTCCAGCTCCTTGGCATGGCGTTTGCGCAGGTTGTCGAGGTCGGCCAGAGTGCGACGCCACCGGTCCTCGGCTTCTCGCAGCGCGGCCGCGTATGCGTCCTCGGGTGTGGCGGTACCGGCTGCGGCGTCGGGCGCCCGCTCGGCCCCCTCGGTGGGCGGTGCAGGCTTCGCCAGGTCCTCACGCGGCGGCTTTTCGGCGCCCTCCGGCGGCGGGTCGGGCTCTCGGTCTCGGGGTGGGACGGGCATGGCGGGCACCTCAGCCCTTGTCGAACTCGGCGTCGATCACATCGTCGTCGCCCCCGGAACCCCCCGGTGCGGCCGCGCCGGGGCCGGATCCATCCGGTGAGCCGGTGCCCGCCGGACCGCCTGCGGCGGCTCCCGCCTGGTGGGCCGTCAGCCCCGCGAAAACCTGCTGGAGTTCGGAGGTCAGTGGCCGGACCTTGTCCACCCCGGCCTCGTTCTTGACCGCCTCGCGAGCCTCGGCCACGAGCATCTCGGCGCGGGCCTTCTCGTGTGCGGGGGCGGCGTCGCCGAGCTCTCCGAGGCGCTTTTCGACCTGGTAGGCGATGGCATCCAGTTCGTTCCGGGCGTCGACCGCCTCGCGCAGGGCCTGGTCCTGGCCGCGGTTGCTCTCCGCCTCCTGGACCATCCGTTCCACCTCGCTGCGGTCGAGGTTGGAACTCTCACTGATGGTGATGCTCTGCTCCTTCCCCGTGTCCTTGTCCCGCGCGGTGACGCTGAGGATGCCGTTGGCGTCGATGTCGAAGATGACCTCGATCTGCGGCTCACCGCGCGGCGCGGGGCGGATGTCCGTGAGCTGGAAGCGACCCAGGACCCGGTTGTCCGCAGCCCTCTCACGCTCGCCCTGCAGGACGACGACGTCGACGGCGGGCTGGTTGTCCTCGGCGGTGGAGAAGGTCTCGGTGCGGCGCACCGGAATGGTGGTGTTCCGCTCGATGATCTTCGTCATCACGCCGCCGCGTGTCTCCACGCCCAGCGACAACGGGGTGACGTCGAGCAGCAGGACATCCTTCACCTCGCCCTTGAGGACCCCGGCCTGGATCGCGGCGCCCATCGCCACGACCTCGTCGGGGTTGACGCTCATGTTGGGTTCCTTGCCGCCGGTCAGCCTCCGCACCAGGGCCTGGACGGCAGGGATGCGGGTGGAGCCGCCGACGAGGATGACCTCGTCGATGTCGTTGTCACTGACCTTGGCGTCGTCCATGGCCTGGCGCACCGGGCCCAGGCAACGCTCCACCAGGTCGCCGGTGATCTGCTCGAACGTGGACCGCATGATCGTCGTGGTCAGATGCTTGGGGCCAGAGGCGTCGGCCGTGATGAACGGCAGGCTGACCTGCGTCTGGGTCACCGAGCTGAGCTCTGTCTTGGCCTTCTCGGCGGCCTCGAAGAGTCGCTGCAGAGCCTGCGGATCCTTGCGCAGGTCGATGCCGTTCTCTTTCTGGAAGCCCTCGGCGAGCTGATCGACCAGCCGTCGGTCGAAGTCGTCGCCGCCCAGATGGCTGTCGCCCGCCGTGGACCGCACCTCCACCACCCCGTCGCCGACGTCGAGGATGCTGACGTCGAAGGTGCCACCGCCCAGGTCGAAGACGAGTACCGTCTCGTGCTGCTTCTTGTCCATGCCATAGGCGAGGGCGGCCGCGGTCGGCTCGTTGATGATCCGCAGCACTTCAAGGCCGGCGATCCGTCCGGCGTCCTTGGTGGCGGTGCGCTGGGCGTCGTTGAAGTAGGCGGGCACCGTGATGACCGCCTCCGTGACCCGCTCCCCCAACTGCTTGGAGGCGTCGTCGGCGAGCTTGCGCAACACCTGCGCGCTGATCTCCTCGGGCGCGTAGAGCTTGTCGCGCACCTTGAACCGGGCGGCGCCGCCGTCTCCCTCGACCACGTCGTACGCGACCGCCCTGGCCTCTTCGGAGATCTCGTCGAAGTGTCGGCCGATGAACCGCTTGGCCGAGTAGATGGTGCCCTTGGGGTTGAGGATCGCCTGGCGGCGGGCCAGCTGGCCCACCAGGCGCTCGCCGGCGTCGGTGAAGGCCACCACGGACGGCGTGGTGCGGTTGCCCTCGCTGTTGGGGACAACCGTCGGCTCGCCACCCTCCCACACGGCGATCACCGAGTTCGTGGTGCCGAGGTCGATCCCTACTGCCTTGGCCATGAGGAACTCCTTCCGCGACGGCCCGTTCTCCCTCGGAGTCGTTCGGGCTCGCGCACTTGCCGGGGTGACCGGGGGCCTTTCCTCGGCTGCTCGCGCCCAGCCAGTTCAGCAGCCCGAAGTCGCACTCCGTCCGACGGCCGCCCTCCTCACAACGGGAAACCCCTGATCGAAAGGTGCTCCCACGGCTGGCGGCGCGTCCGACGATCCGTGAAAGACCCAGACTGGCACGAGAGCGGCGCGCGCCACCTGCACCCGGCAGGTCAGAAAGCGACACACTTGATCGGTCCACGAGAACAAGCCGTAAACTCGAACAAACCGGTTGATTTAGCCCAGGCTGGGTAGGCACGGACCCACGAGTCGCTCGGTCACCTCCGATGACCGGAGGAGAACGGAGTGATCTATGGCCTCCCCTCCGTCACAAAGGCTGTCCGCTCACGTTTCCCACGAGGCGGTGACCGGCCACGCGAGCAACACCGGGGGCACCGAACAGCACGCCCCCCGACTCGCGGCGCTGGACCCACACGGGCTGCTGGCGCTGTCCCACACGCTGTTCACCTGCGTGGAGCAGAGTGAGATCGTGCGGTCGGCCATGCGACACGTCAGCACCCTCGGCCCCTACCACGTAGAGGCCGGATATCTAGGGACGGGCGACGGCTTGTCCCGCGTCTTCCTCGATGACGCGGGAGCACCGACGGTCGACGACGCACGGATGGAGGAGGCGGGCGAGGCTGACGGCCCCGCACCTCTTCCCGGGCGCTTCTGGAACTGGGCGTTCGGCCTGCACGGGCTCGGCGGTCGGCTCGGCTGCATCGTGGTCTCCTCCCACTCCGACCCCGGTGAGCAGGGGTACTTCCTCCTCTCGACCCTTGTGGAGCTCACGGCGGCAGCCGTCTCACTGGCGGTCCGGCGCCCCGCGCGGCACGACCCGGCCGACGAGCTGAGCCGACTCCGCAGCGAACGGGACACCGCACTGCAGCAGTTGGACACAGTGCGCTCTGAGCTGCACTTTCAGACGACCGTGCACGAGTCCCTCGCCCACGTGGCCGCCCTGGGCGGTGGCGAGGACGCCATCGCCCAAGCGCTGTACGAGCTCACCGGGCTGCCCTCGCTCATCGAAGACCGGTTCGGCAACCTGAGGTCCTGGTCGGGTCCCGGTCGGCCCGACCCCTATCCGGTGCGCTCCGCGTCCGACCAGGAGGAGATGCTTCGGCGGGTCGCGCGCGAGGCGGGTCCGGTCAAAGTCAGGGACCGGCTGATCGTCCTGGCCCAGCCGCGCGGCGACCTCCTCGGCGTACTCGCCCTCGAGGACCCGGAAGCGACGGCCAACGAGCACACGATGTTCGCGTTGGATCACGCTCTGCGGTCACTTGCCCAGGAACTCCTGCGTGTGCGCGAACTCACCGCGGTCGAACTGCGTCTGCGCCGTCAGCTGATGGACGACCTGCTGGAAGGGGCTGACGACACGGACGCCTACACCCGAGCCGAAGCCCTCGGCCATGACCTGCGACGTCCTCACTACGTGGTCGTGGTGCACTGGCCGGGCAACGCCGCAGACGACTCCTGCACCCGTGCTGTCGAGCGAGCGATGGCCACCGCAGCGATCCGTCCGCTGATCACCCGTCGCGGCGACCGAGTGGTCGTGCTGTCCGAAGCGAGGCCCAACGAACCTGCCGTGCATGCGGCGCTGGCCCAGGAACTGGGGACGCCCGAGGGAGCGATCGGGGTGAGCACTCGAAGCGTCTCACCGAGCGACATTCATCGCTGCTACCTGGAAGCACTACGGGCGCTGGAAGTGCGTCAGAACTCCCGCCAACGTAGCGGGACGACCTTCTTCGACGATCTGGGGCTGTACCGGATCCTGGGGCCCGGCAACGATCTCCGGGAGCTGCAGTTCTTCGTGCGAGAGTGGCTTGGCCGGCTGATCGACTACGACGCCGAGCACAACACGGAGTTGGTGGAGACACTCTCGCGCTACTTCGACTGCGGAGGCAACTACGACGATGCGGCCGCCGCGCTGACCGTCCACCGCAGCACCCTGCGCTACCGACTGCAGCGCATTCGCGAGATCAGCGACCACGACCTCGCGGATGTGGACACGCGGCTCAATCTGCAGGTGGCAACGCGCGTCTGGAAGATCATCCTGGGCGGGCGATGCTGAATGCGACCACCTGTACGGGTAGCTGCACCACAGACGTCGAGGATTGCGCCGCCGGGGTTTCCCGCCGCCGGACCCATTCCGTTCGGTTCTGCCGGCGGGACCCCGGCGAAGCGGAACAGCCTCGGCAGGTGTGAGCAGGTCCCGGCGCGGAACCCGATGTGCCCCGACTCCAGGGAGGCGTCATGGACGCCCATGTCACTGCCCAGGGCAACCCCATCGCCACGGTCAACCCGTACACCGGTGAAAGGCTTCGTGAGTTCCCGGCGCTGAGCGCGGAGGAGGTGGGGCGCGCGATCGACGCGGCCCACCGTAGCTTTCCGAACTGGCGTGCCCGGTCGACGGCCGACCGGGGGGCCCACATGCAATGCGCCGGCCGGCTCATGAGGGAGCGCAAGGAGGAACTGGCGCACCTCCTGACACTTGAGGTCGGCAAGCTGATCAACTCAAGCCGCGCAGAGGTCGACCTCGCGTCCGACATCCTCACCTACTACGGCGAGCACGGCCCCGAGCTGCTGGAGGAGCGATCGCTGCCGGTGCCCGAGGGCACGGCTGTGCTGGTGAACGAACCGCTCGGCGTCCTTCTCGGCGTGATGCCGTGGAACTTTCCGCTGTACCAGGTAGCCCGATTCGCGGCTCCCAACCTCGTCCTCGGCAACACGATCCTGCTCAAGCACGCGAGTAGCTGTCCCCAGTCCGCACTGGCACTTGAACGACTGTTCACGGATGCGGGTGTGCCGAGCGGGGTCTACACGAATCTTTTTGTGCGGGGCAGAGACGTCGGGAAGATCATCGACGACTCTCGCGTGCAGGGAGCGTCACTGACCGGAAGCGAGCGGGCGGGCGTGAGCCTGGGTGAGACCACCGGCCGCAATGTCAAGAAGTCCGTCCTCGAGCTGGGTGGCAGTGATCCATTCATCGTGCTGGACGGCCACAACCTCGAGCGCACCGTGTACGCCGCGTTCCTCGGACGGATGGGCAACACCGGGCAGTGCTGCGTGGCGGCCAGCGCTTCATCGCCCTTGCCGATGTCTACGAGGCCTTTCTCACCGGGTTGCGTGACCGGCTGAGCGAACTGCAACCGGGAGATCCGCTCGAACCCGCCACCACGCTCGGCCCGATGTCCTCCGAGGCTGCGGCCGACCTACTGCTGGAGCAGGTTCGTGACGCGGCGGACAAGGGAGCCACGGTCGTGTTGGGCGGCGGGCGGCCCGAACTGCCGGGCGCCTTCGTGGAGCCAACCCTGCTCACCGATGTCACACCGGACATGCGGGCCTACCGGGAAGAGCTCTTCGGTCCCGTCGCCACGGTCTACCGGGTCGCTGACGAGGATGAGGCCGTGGCACTGGCCAACGCCTCCCCCTACGGCCTGGGAGGCGCGGTCTTCGCCGCCGATCCGGAGCGTGCCCGCCGGGTCGCGGACCGGCTGGAGGCGGGCATGGTGTGGATCAACCACCCGACCGCGTCCCGTCCGGAGCTGCCCTTCGGCGGCATCAAGCGCTCCGGCTACGGTCGCGAACTCGGCGATGTGGGCATCGTGGAATTCGCAAACCGCAAACTCGTGCGCTACGTGGACGCCGACGCCCCGATCGGAGAAGTGCTGGGCTGACCCGCGAGCAGCCGACCGCGACCCAGCGGCGAGCCGGTGTTCGGGGGTGGGACAGGCCGGCGTTCGAGCGGCATCGTGACCCAAGCAGTTCCGCCTCGGCTTCGGCAACGCGCTTTCCGCCGCCGAGTCGCAGCACCTCTTCGGCCGCTGGACCATCCCCGGCCCCGGAAGACCGGCATTCGGGAACAGGTCGGCGGTGGCGTCGCGCACCGCCGCCATGAACCGTCATCGGGCTCCTGCTGACCCCGCCACCCCTGGTCAAGGTCGGCAGCACCGGTTGGCGAGCAGTCAACTACCACCGCGGCGACCCGGACTACCGCCGACTTGTGCTCGGCGGCGCTCGTGCGAGGGTCGGGTGATGGGGCGGTTCATCGGGCCGTCGCCGTCCAGGGGGTCGAGCCGGCGTACAGCGCGGCGCGAACAGGTCCCTACCGTCACGCTGGGAGCCGCGACCTTTCGGTCTGCTTGCGCCCGCATCGACCTACGCCGGTTGCGTGGCCCCTCCGCCCGGGACGCTCAATCGGCGGCACGTGGCAGGGTGACCCTGACCAGTGCGCCGCCGCTCGGGGCCTGGGCGATGGTGATGTGCCCGCCGTGTGCCGTGGCGATCTCCTTCGCGATCGCGAGGCCCAGGCCGCTCGATCCGCTCGCGCGTTCGCGGCTGGTGTCCAGGCGGACGAAGCGGGCGAAGACGCGTTCGCGCTCCTCGGCGGGAATGCCCGGCCCGTCGTCGGTCACCTCGATGGCGAGCTCTCCGCTCGGCAGGGCCCTTACGGCGATCAGGACAGTGTGCCGGGCGAAGCGGACCCCGTTGTCGACGAGGTTGCGCACCATCCGGCCCAGGTGCTCCCGGTCGCCGAGCACCACCGGCTCCCCCGGCGCGTGGCCCGCAGTCGCGACCTCCACGCGGGGGGACGGGGTCGTCGCGCGGATCTCCTCGATCAATTCGGCGAGATCCACCGGGGCCCGGTGCGCGACCAACTGCCGGTCGTCGCTCCTGGCGAGCAGCAGCAGCTCCTGGACGAGCTTCTCCAGGCGGGCGGACTGACGGGCTGCACGCTGAGCGATCTGCGGCCAGGGTGCGGTGTCCGGGTGTGCGAGGCCCACCTCGAGCGAGGTGCGGATCGCCGCAAGCGGGCTGCGTAGTTCGTGCGAGGCGTCGGCGGCGAACCGCCGTTGCCTCGTGGCCGAGTCGTCGAGCCGGGCGAGCATGTCGTTCATGGTGCGGGCGAGCTGACCGACCTCGTCGCGGGCGGCCGGTTCGGGGACCCGTCGGGAAAGGTCGGCGGCGGTGATCTCGGTGACCGAGCGGCGGATCCGCTCGACGGGACGCAGCGCCCGGCCCACGACCAGCCAGACGGTGCCGCAGGCCAGCAGCAGGATGACCGGCAGGCCGATCAGCAGCAGCCGGGCGAAGGTCTCGTTGACCTGGGCGAGCAGGTCGGTGGTGGTGAAGACGACGACGTCCACCGGCCGTCCGTCCACGGTCGCCCTGGTCCCGACGGCGCGCACCTCGCCGGACAGCGCCGGGGCGGCCTTCTGACGCACCAGCGTGTCCGAGCCGGGGGCCAACGTGTAGAGGGCGCCGATGCCGTCCAGGGCGTGGGTGGCCGCCAACACCGTACCGTCCGGGGCGAGGACCTGGGCCTGGGCGTTCGCGTCCAGGGCGAAAGGCGGCAACGGGCGCGGCCAGGCCCCCGCCTGGCCGGACTGCTCGATCTGTGCGGCGTAGGTACGCAGCTGGTCGTCCGTGGTCCGGTGCGCCGAGCCGGTCTGAAGGAGGTACAGCAGCACGAGTCCGAGGGCCACGGCCAGCGTGAGCGCGAGTCCGGCGACCGCGGTGACCCGGGCCCGCACACTGCCCGCGCGGGCAGTGTGCGGGCCCGGGCGCGGTCCTACCGCGCCGGGCTCTCCGGCCGCCGGGCCGTTCACCGGTCCACCAGACGGATCAGGTAGCCCTGGCCGCGCACCGTCTCGATGACCGGAGGGCTGCCGCCCGCCTCGAGCTTGCGCCGCAGCCGGTGGACGTGGACCTCGACCACGGAGGGTCCGCCCTCGAAGTTGACGTCCCAGCAGTGCTCCAGCAGTTCGGTTTTGGACACCGCCCGTCCGGCGTTGCGCAGCAGGTGTTCGAGGACCGCGACCTCGCGGACGGTCAGATCCAGTGCCTCGCCCTCGCGGGTCACCGTGCGGCTGGCCGGGTCCAGCGCCAGGCCGACGGTGGTGAGCACCGTCGGCCTGGCTCCCATGGCGCGCCGGGTCAGCGCGCGCAGGTGCGCGAGAAGCACCGGGTAGGAGAAGGGCTTGGCCAGGTAGTCGTCGGCCCCGCTGTCGAGCCCCTCGGCGTGGTCGAGGTCCTCGTCCATGGCGGTGAGCATCAGGATCGGGGTCCACCGGCCCTGCTCACGCAGGGCCCGGCAGATCTGGTAGCCGTCCATGCCGGGCAGCATCACGTCCAGGATGATCACGTCGGGGGACGTCTCGCGGGCCTTCCACAGCCCGTCGGTGCCGTTGAACGCGACATCCACGACGTAACCCTCGGCCTCCAGTCCCCACGCGAGTGACTCGGCCATGTCCGGTTCGTCCTCGACCACCAGCACGCGCATCTAACCAGCATCCCCGATCGGGATCGCGGTACGCTCCTGCTCCTGCTCGGACGTAGGCCCGGGCGCCTCCTCCTTGATCCTCAGCAGCCGGGCGGCGCTCCGTGGCATCCACCAGTTCAGCCGGCCCAGCAACGAGACCAGTGCGGGAAGCAGCAGCATCCGCACGACCACGGCGTCCAGCAGCACCCCGCAGGCCAGGCCCGCGGCGATCTGCCGCACGGTGATGTCGTTGGCCGTGGAGAGCGAGGCGAGCGCGAGGAAGAGGATCAGCGCGGCGCTGGTGACCAGGCGTCCGGTCCGTGAGATCCCCTCGACGAGCCCCTCCCCCGTGGAGCCGGTGCGCTGGTAGCCCTCACGGACCCGGGCGAGGATGAACACCTCGTAGTCCATCGAGACCCCGAACAGGAACCCGAAGATCAGCACCGGTGCGAGCGTGTCCACCGAGCCGTAGCCGCGCGCACCCCAAAGGGTCTGCATCCCGAAGCCGTGCTGGAAGACGAGCACCAGCATGCCGTAGGACGCGGCGACCGACGCGATGTTCAGCAGCACCGCCTTCGCCGGCAGCACGATCGAGCGCAGGCCACGCGCGAGCAGAAGGAACGTCACGAGCGCGACGACGGCGAACAGGCCCGGGAACGCGCCGTAGGTGGAGTTGGTCAGATCGATGTTGACCGCACCCTCGCCTCCGACGAGTACGCCGCGCGGAACCGTGTGCTGGAGGTCGGCGAGCGAGGTCCCGCCCAGCGAGGTGCCCACCTCGTGCTGCGGGATGACGAACACCATCGCACTCCCGCCCTGCTGCCAAGGGATTCCGGCGGGAGCGACGGCGCCGCGCACGCTCGCCACCGAGTCCAGCGAGGAGGCGACCGAGGCGGCATCCGCCGCGTGCGGGAGGTACACCGGGACCGTGGTCAGTGTCCCGGAGGGGAAGCCGTCCGCCTCCAGCGCGCGCAGGCCGTCGGTGTAGGCACCGCTGCCGGCCAGATGGGAGGTGGTCGGCAGGCCGATGTCGATCGTCGCGGCAACACCGGCGAGCGTGCCGAGGATCCCGAGACCCACAACGGCGGCGAGCACCCGGAACCGGATCACCCGGCCGGCCCACCAGGTCCAGAATCGGCTCGCCGCGCCCGCCGAGCGCCGCCGGGGCCAGTCCACCCGCGCACCGACCTTCGACAGAAGTGCCGGCAGCAGCGTCAGCGCGACCAGCGTCGCCGTCGACGGAATGAACAACCCGGCAACGCCGATCCCGCGCACCACCGAGTTCGGCACGACGATCAGCGCGAACAGGCCGAGTGAGGCGACCAGACCGCTGAACCACACCGAGTGCCCGGCGCGCTCGACCGCCGCCCGCACCGCCTCGTCATTGCTCCTGCCCGAGGCGCGTTCCTCCCGCCAGCGCGTGACCACCAGCAGCGAGTAGTCGATCGACAGGCCCAGACCGAGCAGTGCCACGATGTACTGCACCGCCGGGTTCAGAGGCGAGGACGACGGCATCAGGTAGGTCAGTCCGTAGATCAGCAGCTGCATCGTCAGCACCGAGATCAGCGCCATGATGATGGGCAGCGCGGCCAGCAGCGACCCGAACACCCAGACCAGCACGATCAGCGCGCCGACCGCTCCGAAGACGAGTTCGCTGGTGACCGTCGAGTTTCCGCCCGAAGCCGCGTTTCCGGCCTCCAGTGCCCGCACGCTCGTGCCGTTCACACTCAGCGAGGGCACTGCGGCCTTGGCCGCCGCGGTCAACGTGTCGACCTGGTCGGTCGTCATGTCATCGCCGTCGTGGGGCGGATAGGCCAGCACGATGGTGCTGGCGCCGCCGGTCCCGACGAGTGCCCGGGCGCCGGTCGACGCGTACGAGACCAGCCGGAGCTGCGGAGCGGCCCTGGTGATAGCAGCGTCCACCGCCCGTAGTTGAGCGCCGACAGCTGCGGCGCCCACCGTCTCGCCCGGCGGCAGCCCGAGCACCAGCACGCCCGGGTCAGAGGTAGCACCGCCGTACTGCGCGGCGATCCGCGTATCGGCCGCGTAGGCCGACCCGTTCGTGTGAACTCCCGGCACCAGCCGACTCGACACGCTCGGCGCCACGACGACGCCGGCCACGGTGACGACCAGCCAGGCCGCCAGCACCAGCACCCGGTGCCGGATCACCCACCTGCGCAACGGTTCCACAGTTCCTCCTCGGGAGCGCGATCGCTCAACCGCGAGGCTAGGAACCGCCGGCTTACCGGCAGCTT
>NZ_BBPO01000009.1:87707-157185 GCF_000787815.1 Streptacidiphilus neutrinimicus | reverse complement strand
GGTCCAGGCCCGGCCGGACCGCCTTTGGCGCGGGCGGGCCGGATCGGGGCGGGAACCGTGCCGGGCGGCGGACCGCGCCGCGGACGCGGGTCAGCCCGCGGCCGCTGCCGCGCGGACGCCCGCGCAGAGCGTGGCGAGATCCGCGTCCGAGGTGACGTAGGGCGGCATGGTGTAGACGAGGTCGCGGAACGGCCGCAGCCACACGCCCTCGCGGGCCGCGGCCGCCGTCGCCGCGCGCATGTCGACGTCGTGGTCGAGCTGCACCACGCCGATCGCGCCCAGTACCCGCACGTCCCGCACGCCGGGCAAGGTGCGCGCGGCCGCCAGGCCCGCGCCGAGGCCCGCGCCGATCCGCTTGACCTCCTGCTGCCAGTCCTGGCCGATCAGCAGGTCGATCGAGGCGTTGGCGACCGCCGTCGCCAGCGGGTTGCCCATGAACGTCGGGCCGTGCGCCAGCACGGGGACCTCGCCGCGGCTGATGCCCTCCGCCACTCGGGTGGTGCACAGCGCGGCGGCGAGCGTCAGGTATCCGCCCGTCAGGGCCTTGCCGACGCACATGACGTCGGGCGAGACGCCCGCGTGGTCCGCCGCGAACAGCGCGCCGGTGCGGCCGAAGCCGGTGGCGATCTCGTCGAAGACCAGCAGCACGTCGTGCGCGTCGCACAGCTCCCGCAGCACCCGCAGGTACGCGGGGGAGTGGAAGCGCATGCCGCCCGCGCCCTGGACGACCGGCTCGACGATCACCGCCGCCGCCTCCGCCGCGTGGCGGGACAGCAGCTCCTCCAGGTGCGCGACGTAGGCCGCGTCGGGCTCGGCGTCGAAGCCGTCCGGCGGGGCGTCGGCGAAGATCTGACGCGGCAGCACCCCGGTCCACAGCTGGTGCATCCCACCCTCGGGGTCGCACACCGACATGGGGTGGAAGGTGTCGCCGTGGTAGCCGCCGCGCCAGGTCAGCAGCCGGTGCTTCTCCGGGCGGCCCTGTGAACGCCAGTACTGCAGGCACATCTTGGCCGCGACCTCGACCGAGACCGAGCCGGAGTCGGCGAGGAACACGTGCTGCAGCGGCTCGGGCGTCAGCTCGACCAGCTTCGCCGCCAGCCGCACGGCGGGCTCGTGGGTGAGCCCGCCGAACATCACGTGGCTCATCCGCCCGAGCTGCTCGCGCACCGCCTCGTCGAGGACCGGGTGCCCGTAGCCGTGGATCGCGGACCACCACGAGGACATGCCGTCGATCAGCTCGTCGCGGCCCCCTACAGGCCGGGCCAGCCGCAGCCGGACACCGCTCGTCGAGGCGACCGGGAAGGGCTCAGCCGCGCCCGGCATGGCCCCGTAGGGGTGCCACACGTGGGCGCGGTCGAGCTCCAGCAGCCGGTCGACGTCCATCGCCTCGGACGAGTCAGTGCTCACGCGTTCGGCGGAAGGTCGGTGCCCGCGCCGCGACGACGCACGGCGACGTCCGCGTGCTCACGGTCGCGCGGCAGGGTGGCCTCGTCGGAGCCCTCCACCACGAAGCCCGCGTCGGCGATCATCTCCAGGTCGGCCTGGCCCGCCTGGCCCTCGCTGGTGAGGTAGTCGCCCAGGAAGATCGAGTTGGCGATGTGCAGCGCGAGCGGCTGCAGCGAGCGCAGGTGCACCTCGCGGCCGCCCGCGATGCGGACCTCCATGTCCGGGAAGCAGAACCGGACCATCGCCAGGATGCGCAGGCAGCGCTGCGGGGTGAGGTTCCACTCCTTCGCCAGCGGGGTGCCCTCGAACGGGATCAGGAAGTTGACCGGCACCGAGTCCGAGTCCAGCTCGCGCAGCGCGAAGACGACGTCGACCAGGTCCTTGTCGCTCTCGCCCATGCCCGCGATCAGACCCGAGCAGGCGGACAGGCCCGCGCTCTGCGCCTTCTGCACGGTGTCCACGCGGTCCGCGAAGTCGTGCGTGGAGCAGATGTCCTCGTACGTGGCCTCGGAGGTGTTGAGGTTGTGGTTGTAGGCGTGCACGCCCGCGTCGCGCAGGCGCTCGGCCTGGCCGTCGGAGAGGAGGCCGAGGCAGGCGCAGATCTCGACCTGCTCGTTCTCCTCCTTGATCGCCGCGATGGTGTCGGCGACCCGGTCCACGTCCTTGTCCGTCGGGCCGCGCCCGCTCGCCACCAGGCAGACCCGCTTGGCGCCGCCGGCGACGCCGGCCTTGGCGGCGGCCGCGGCCTGGTCCGGCTTGAGCCAGGTGTACTTGAGGATCTCGGCCTTGGAGCCGAGCCGCTGCGAGCAGTACGAGCAGTCCTCCGGGCAGAGCCCGCTCTTCAGGTTGACCAGGTAGTTGAGCTTGACGCGGCGGCCGAAGAACGCCCGGCGCACCCGGCCGGCGGCGGCGACGACGTCGAGCAGCTCGTCGTCCGTCGTGGCGAGGACGGCAAGCGCCTCCTCACGAGTGGGCATTTCGCGATCGAGCGCCTTGGAGACGAGTGTGTCGAGCAGGTCCATGGCAGCGATCCTGCCTTGCCGGGATCGAGCGCCGCCATAGCGGAACCGCATAGAACATCTCACACAGCACTGGGTGTGTTGTCCTGGATCACCCACTTCCGAGGACAATCGTCCCCGGTGAGAGCCCGTCGAAAGGGTGCGCCGAGGCCCTGGCCAGCGCAGACCGGCTCGTTCGGACGGGCGTTTGAGCCCTACACTCAGTCAGCATGACGACCAGCGGAGAGCCGGCTCCGGACCATCGGTCCCGCCGTACGCGCGCGCTCGCGCTGATAGGCGCGCTCGCGGTGGCGGCCTCGGTGACCACGTGGGCCGAGGTCCACTACGCGAGCGGCGGCATGGGAGCCAGCGGCAGCGTCGGCGGCAGCGTCTCCCAGGACAGCCTCTCCACGCCCCAGAGCGGTGACAACGCGGCCGCAGCAGCCCCCTCGACCGTGCCGGAGTCCACCGAGATCCTCCCGGCCACTCTCGAGGTTCCCGCCGGGATCGACAACCCGAGCCCCTTCCAGGCCACCCGCTACGCCCTCGGTACCTCGTCGAACTGCGCGGACGTCCTGGCCACCAACTCCCCGGCCGGCGTCACCGCCTCCTGCCAGGGCTATGTCGCCGCCACCTACGTGAGCACCGACCGCACCGTGATCGCCTCGGTCACCGTCCTCGGCTACCCGGACGCGGCGACCGCGCGCCGCGCCGAGCCGCTGTTCGGCATCCCGAGCCAGGCCGGCATGGTCGCGACCTTCCGCCAGCCGACCCAGGAGCTCCCGGGCGTCACCCAGGCGATCGCCACGGAGCAGCAGCGGGTCCAGCAGGTCGGCCGATTCGTCACCGTCGTGCAGACCGCCGCGGTCAACGGCGCGAACCAGACCCCGGCCGCCACCCTGACCGCGACCCAGTACGCGCTGTCGGCGGACATCGGCGACGCGGCGATCTGGGTCGAGTGAGCCTGGAGGCGGTGGCATGAGCGAGTCCGATGTCGGGCCCGGGTCCGGGCCCGGGTCCCCGTCCGAGCCTGAGGGCTACTGCCCGGCGCCGGCGCCCTCGCCGACCGTCCCGGTGAAGGCGGAGCCGGGCGCGCCGGTGGCGGCCTGCGTGCTGTGCGACGAGCCGACGGAGTACGCGGCCGACACTCCCGGCCTGCCGACGTGCCCGCGCTGCGCGTGGCAGCAGGCCCAGCGCGGAGCCTGCTCGGGCTGAGGGACCGCCCCCGGCGAGCAGCGGTTCAGAGCGGACCGAGCTTCGCCTCCAGGGCCGCGGCCCAGTGCGCCGCCCAGTCCGGCTGTGAGCCGTCCGCGTCGGTGAAGCCGTAGCGCGGGGCCAGCTCCCAGGTGGCGAGGGCCTGGCCGGACAGCTCAAGGATGTCGGGGTCCGCGGCCAGGGCCACGACCGCCCGCCCGAGATACGCCGGGCTCTCGGACGCGACGAAGTCCGCATCCACCTTCGCGCCGTCGCGCCAGTTGGCCTCGGTCACGCCGCAGACCTCCAGCACGGCCTCGGAGCGCAGGAAGCCCGGCGTCAACGCCACCGCCGCCACGCCGTGTTCGCGCAGCTCGGCCGCCTGGGCGACGGCGAGGCGGATGACGGCGGCCTTGGCCTGGTCGTAGAAGAACGAGCCCCGGTACCGCGCGGTGTTGCCGTCCGTGACCTCCACGACCAGGCCCCGCCCGCGCGCGATCAGGAGCGGCAGCGCGGCGTGACTGGTGATCACATGCGTGTCGACGGCCCGCCGCAGGAGTCTGAAGCCCTGGTCGAGGTCCTGTTCCCACAGCGGGAGGCCCCACTGCGTGAGCGGGTCGCCGCCCCAGACGCAGTTCACCAGCACGTCGAGCCGGCCGGACTGCTCGGCGTCGATCCTGGCGACCAGCTCCCGCACCTGCGCGGCCTCGCCGTGATCGACGCGGACGGGGATGCCGACGCCGCCCGCCGCGGTGACGGCCTCCGCCGTCTCCTCGACGGTCTCCGGGCGGTCGAGGTCCGAGCGTCCGGCCGTGCGGCTGCTGCGCCCGGTGACGTAGACCGTCGCACCGGCCGCGCCCAGTTCCACGGCGATGCCGCGCCCGCCGCCGCGGGTCCCCCCGGCAACGAGGGCGACCCGCCCTTCGAGCGGCCGTTCGGTGGTACCCATGCGCGCTGCCTCCATTTATAAACGGCTGTTCATTTATTCAACCACGGCGCGCCGGAGCGCGTGACCCATGTCGCACCGCGGTGAGTTGTCCCGCCGGGGGCCGAGCTGACAGGGTCGGCGCATGAGCATCGCCACCGCGGACCCGTTCGCCTGGATCGACAGCGTCGCCGAGCAGCGCCGCAGCGCCGGGCTGGTGCGGACGCTGCGTCCCCGTCCCGCCGTCGGCGACGTGCTGGACCTCGCGAGCAACGACTACCTCGGTCTCACCCACGACCCCCGCGTCACCGGGGCCGCCGCCGAGGCGGCGCTGCGCTGGGGCGGCGGGTCCACCGGCTCGCGCCTGGTCACCGGCACCACCGAGCTGCACGCGGAGCTGGAGGGCGAGCTCGCCGACTTCTGCGGGGCCGAGGCCGCCCTCGTCTTCTCCTCCGGCTACGCCGCGAACCTCGCCGCGCTCACCGCGCTGACCGGCCCCGGCGCGCTCATCGTCTCCGACGCGCTCAACCACGCCTCGCTGATCGACGGTTGCCGCCTCTCCCGGGCCCGGATCGCGCGCGCCGCCCACCGCGAGCCGAACGCGTTCCGCACGGAGCTTGCCTCGCGCGACGAGGAGCGGGCGATCGCCGTCAGCGACACCGTCTTCTCCGTCGACGGCGACGCCGCGCCGCTCGCCGAGCTGGCCGCGGTCTGCCGCGACCACGGCGCGGCGCTGGTCGTGGACGACGCCCACGGCCTCGGCGTGCTGGGCCCCGGCGGCGCGGGCGCGACAGCCGCGGCGGGCCTCGCGGGGGCGCCCGACGTGGTGACGACGGTGACCCTCTCGAAGTCGCTGGCCTCGCAGGGCGGCGCGGTTCTCGGCCCGCGCCGGGTGATCGAGCACCTGGTGCAGTCGGCGCGCACCTTCATCTTCGACACCGGCCTCGCCCCGGCGGCGGCGGGCGCCGCGCTCGGCGCGCTGCGGGTGCTGCGCGCGGAGCCAGCCCGCGCGGCGCGCGCCCGCGAGGTCGCCCACGCCCTCTCCACCGCGCTGCGCGCTGAGGGCCTCAGGGCCAGTGTCCCCGACGCGGCCGTGGTCGGCGTCCGCGCCCCCTCCCCGGAGGCGGCCCTCGCCTGGGCGACGGAGCTGCGCACCCGCGGCCTGGGCGTCGGCTGCTTCCGGCCGCCGTCCGTCCCGGACCGTTTCTCCCGCCTCCGCCTCACCGCCCGCGCGGACCTGACGGACGACCAGATCGCCTGGGCCGTCCGTCTCATCGCCCAGGCGGCCCCCAACGGCGCACGCCGGCCCGCCGCCCGGTCCTAGGCCGCCTGCCGGGCCCGCCCCGGCGCACGAAGGAATGCCGCGCCGGGACAGTGCACCCGTGCGCGGGGAGCCGCGCGGCGGCGCACGGCCGAGCCACTGGACGGTCGCGTCGTAGCTCGCGTCGCGCAGCGTGCGGAGCGCCGGATCGAGCTGGGTGCGGGTGGTGAACGCGAGCCAGACCTCCGCCTCCGCGCGGCGTTCCGCGTCGAGGGAGAGTGATGATCGCGTCGAGCGGCCATCGCGCCGGCCGCCGCCGTCCCGGGCGTCGACCGGACCACGAGGGTGGCCCTGGCCGACGCCCTGGAGGGCAGGAGGCCGGTCGGGCGCCGGCGCCCCAGAACGGCTCGTGAGCACCGTTTTCAGCCGCGCGTCAGCGGCGCCTGAGCCCGCCTCAGCTCACCCGGCCGAACCAGACCGAGCGGGTCCAGATGCGCTCCAGCTTCACGTAGCTGCCGGAGTGCGGCGCGTGCCAGATCTCCCAGTGACCGGCGTAGATGCCGACGTGGTAGACGTACGAGCCGTAGTGGAAGAAGATCAGGTCGCCCGGCCGCAGCTGCGCGTAGGAGATGTGCCGGACGCGGTTGTACTGCGCCTGCGCCGTTCGCGGCAGGGAGCGGCCGACATGGCGGAACGCGTAGTACGTCAGGCCCGAGCAGTCGAACGCGTTGGGGCCGGTCGCGCCCCAGCGGTAGGGGTCGCCGTGCTTGGACTGGGCGACGTCGAGGGCCCGCTGCCCTATCGTCAGGGCGCTCGCGTCGGCGTTGGGCGCGACGGCGACGGTGCCGCCGAGGAGGACACCGGTGGTCGCGAGGGTGGTGATCCCGGCCTTCAGTCGCCGGTTGTGCCTGGCCCGACGGACGCTCGGGTGCGTGTCGGTGTTCGTTCCGAGGCACTCGGGGCGGCGTGCTCGCCGGCCCCCGTTCCGCCCGTTTCGGTGGTTCTGCTGCTGGCTCTGGTTCAGGGCATGGTGACGCGCGGAATCATTGGACGCGGACATGCGGAAGCCCTTCCGGAACCGCCTACGAAAGTCGTCCCTGTCGGGTTCGGGCTCCAGAAGCTGCCCGGCCGCGCGTCATTCCTGCGTGCGGCTTCACCCCAAGGCCCGGCGTTTCCCTGACGCCGTGCCGTCGTGCCTGGGTCTCCCGTTCTCGCCTGTCAGGTGTGTGTGAGCACCTGGCGTCCGACCGGTGGCGAGACTAGGCGTCCGGCCGGACCGCCCCGCCACGGTGGCGAGGACTTTGTTCGTTCGGCGGACAGTATTGGCATGTTTTTATGGCTGCTTCACGTTCCGCCGGACCATTGTGATTCTTGTCACGGTCGGTTTGTGGCGCAATTCTTGCTGCGTTCGGAGCAAGCCTGATCCTTATCGGAAAATCCATTTCTTTCGCAGGGAATACGGAATGACCTGGGCGAATGCGCTCATCGGAGGAACGCATTCACCTGGACGGACCACGCCGTTCGGCGACCGCCGACCGGCTGGATCCCCATCCCCTTCCACGCGCCACGACACGCCGCCTAGATTGGGCGGGTGACCGATGATCAGACGTCAGCCGCGGACGCGGGAGGGAGTGCGCCGCAGGGGGTCGGCCGGACCGCGCTCGGCGTCGCGCTGGCCCGCGCCGCCGAGAGCGCCCGCCCGGACCGGCTCTTCGACGACCCGTACGCCTCCGTCTTCCTGCGGGCCGCCGTCACCGCGGAGAACGGCCCCCGCCCGCCGCGCGGCGAGCGGACCGAGGCGTGGTCCGCGATGGCAGCGCACCTCGTGCTACGCACCGCCTACTTCGACGACTACCTGCGCGACGCGGTCGGCCCGGACGGCGGCTGCGTCCAGGTGGTCCTGCTCGCCGCAGGCCTCGACGCGCGCGCGTTCCGGCTGGACTGGCCGGACGGCGTGCGCCTGTTCGAGCTGGACCTGCCGGAGATGGTCGCCTTCAAGGAGCGCGTCCTCGCCGAGGCGGACGCCCATCCGCGCGTCGAGCGTCACGTGCTGACAGCGGATCTGCGCGAGGACTGGGCGACCCCGCTGCGCGCCGCCGGGTTCGACCCGGAGCAGCCCACCGCCTGGCTGGTCGAGGGGCTGCTGATCTACCTGGAAGCCGACGACGCCGCCGCGCTGCTGGACCGGATCGGCGCGCTCTCGGCCCCGGGAAGCCGCCTCGCGCTGGTGCGGGACGGCGCCCTGCGCCGTACCCGGGAGATGGCCCGGCGCGACCCGGCCATGGCGCCTGCGACACGCCTGTGGCGCGGTGGCCTGGGCCGCAATCAGGCGCAGTGGCTGCGGGGGCACGGCTGGCTGGTCCACGAGACCGACGAGCGGCAGCTGCGCGAGCGCTACGGGGCCGATCGGGTGACCGGCGGTCACGGGTTCCTGCTCGCCGAGCGCCCCTCGCCCGCGCGGTCCGCCGCGCGCCCCCGCCGCGCCGCGGCCCGGCTGCTCGTGCTGGACCCGGACGGCTCGGTCTTCCTCCAGCTCCACCACGACGCCGAGGTCGGCCCCCACTGGGTGCTGCCCGGCGGCGGTCTGGAGCCGGGCGAGGGCCCGCTCGCGGGAGCGGTGCGCGAGACGGTCGAGGAGACCGGCTGGACCGACGTCGTCCCGGGGCCGGAGCTGTGGCGCTGGGAGCACGACTACCACCGCGCAGACGTGGGCCTCGTCCGCCAGCACGAGGTGATCTACCTGGCCTCCGCCCCGCGCCGCGACCCGATCGGCGACCTCACGGCCTCCTTCGCCGCGGACGGCATCCTCACCTGCCGCTGGTTCACCCCGAAGGAGCTCGCCGAGGTGACGGAGGTGCTGTGGCCGCCGACGCTGGTCGCCCTCCTGGAGGACCTCCGCCGCGACGGCCCACCCACCGAGCCGATCGACCTCGGCTACCTGCCGAACCACTGGCCCGGGATGGGCTAGCGCGGCCGCCTGGCGGCGCCCCTCAGGGCGCGAGGAACGGCGCGACAAGCCACGCCGGGCGGGAGAACCCCGCACTTTCGGGGCCATCCGCTCATCGTGGCTTCTCGCGCCCACGCTGGGGGCGCCTCCCGGCCGAACGCTGGGGGAGGAGCCGCCATAGCGGCAGAGCCTCGCGCCCCCGATGGGTGGGCGCGGCTCAGCGGGACTCGGCCGGCCGGGGCATGCGGGGGAGGGCGAAGGTCGTGAGGCCGACCAGGGTGATGACCGCGACGACGGCGGCGAGGGTCCAGCCCGCGGCGGTGACGGAGCCGTGGTGGGAGGCCCAGGACAGGAACGCCGTGCCGAGGGTCGCGACGCCGATCGAACCGCCGAGCTCCTGCAGGGCGTTGAGGACGCCCGCCGCCGACCCCGACTGCTCGGCGGTGACGCCGGTCAGGGCGAGCTCGAACATCGGACCCATCATCAGGCCCATGCCGACGCCGGTCACCACCAGGGCGGGCAGCAGGTCCCAGGTGGTGACCGGGAGACCCCAGTGGGCGAGGCTCGCCCAGAGGACGAGGGTGCCCACGGCCATGATGACGGCCCCGCTGTGGATGACCCGGCGTCCGAACCGCGCGCCGAGGACCGCGCCGGCGGCCACGGCGCCGACGACGATGCCGAGCGACATCGGAATGAAGGTCAGGCCCGCGTGCAGCGCGGTCCAGTGCGCGCCGAGCTGGAGGGTCAGCGTGAGGGTGAGGATCAAACCGGTGATCGCGGCGTTGAACAGCGCGACGACGATGATCGCGTAGCGGAACCCGCCGCCGCGGAAGAGGGCCGGGTCGACCAGGGGCGCGCGGCCGGTCGCGGCCTGGCGGCGCTGCAGCAGGGCGAAGCCGGCGAAGATCGGGAGCGAGAGGCCCATGGAGGCGAACGTCCAGCTGGGCCAGCCGAGTTCGCGTCCCTGGATCAGCGGGTAGACGAGCAGCACCATCGCCGTGCTGAGGACGGCGACGCCGGGCAGGTCGAGGCGGCGGGCGCCGGCCGTGCCGTGGTCGGCGGGGATCGCGCGCAGGCCGAGCAGCGCGCAGCCCAGGCCGACGGGCAGGTTGATCAGGAAGATCATGCGCCACCCGGTGCCCCACAGGTCGGAGCCGACCAGCAGGCCGCCGAGGGTGGGTCCGGCGACGGACGAGAGGCCGAGGACCGGGCCGAAGGCGCCGAAGGCCTTGCCGACCTCCTCGGCGGGGAAGACGGCGCGGATGATCCCGAGTCCCTGGGGGATGACCAGCGCGGCGAACGCGCCCTGGCAGGCGCGGGCGCCGATCAGCATCCCGGCGCCGGTGGCCGCCGCGCACAGCGCGGAGCAGACGGTGAAGCCGACCGTGCCGAGCAGGAACATCCGCTTGCGGCCGACCAGGTCGCCGAGCCGGGCGCCGGTGATCAGCAGCATGGCGAAGGCGAGTGTGTAGGCGGCGCTCACCCACTGGATCTGGCTGGTGCCGCCGCCGAGCGCGTTCCTGATGGTCGGCGCGGCGACGTTGATGATCGTGGTGTCGAGCAGATCCATGATCTCGGCGAGCAGGATCGCGGCGAGCGCGAGCTTGCGCAGCGGATGCGCCACGACGGCGGGCGGCGGGTCCGCGCGGACCGAGTCGGGCGTGGCGGTGGACATGGGAGCTCCTCGAGGAGTCGGCGGCGGTCACAATCCGAGCGAACAGTGTTCGTCGCTACGAACATTGTTCTACTAGCGAACGCTGTTCGTGTCAACTACGCTGTCCCCATGACGACTGCGTCCACGCCCACCTGGCCCGGCTCCTTCGGTGCGGAACCACGCCGGAAGAGGCGGGCGCTCAGCCGCGAGCTGATCGTCGAGACGGCACTGACGATCGTCGACACCGAGGGCCTGGACGCGCTGAACATGCGCCGGGTCGCCCAGGAGCTGGGCACGGGCGCGGCCTCGCTCTACGCGCACGTCGCCAACAAGGACGAACTGCTCGCGCTGCTCCTGGACCGCGTCTACGGGGACCTGGACCACCCCGAGCCGGACCCGGATCGCTGGCGCGAGCAGGCCAAGGAGTACCTGAAGCAGCAGCGCGACAACCTGGTCTCCCACGGCGACCTGGCCCGCGCGGCGATGATCCAGAACATCCCCACCTCGCCCGGCGCGCTCGACGCCGCCGAGACGATGCTGGCGTTGCTGCGCGCCGGCGGTCTGCCGGAGCAGGTCTGCGCCTACGCCGTCGACGTGATCGGCCTCTACGTCGTCGCGACGGCGCTGGAGGAGAGCTCGCGCAAGGGGCCGGGCGGGGAGCCGGACGAGCGACAGGCCGAGGCGTACATCGGCGGCGTGCGCTCCTTCTTCGCGTCGCTGCCGCCGGAGCGCTACCCGCTGATCGTGGGCATGGCCGGGGCGCTCACCCGCAACGTCGGCGACGAGCGCTTCGACTTCGGCCTCGACCTGCTGTTCGACGGTCTGGTCGCCCAGGCTGGCCGCACCTTCGACTGAGGCGCATCCTGGTCTGAGCGGGCCGACACGTCACAGTGGCCCCGGGAGGATCGGACATGAACGTCTACGGAATGCGCGCGGAACTCGGGGACGAGGGCGCCGTCAAGATGTGGCACATGACCAAGGACGGCTCGATGACCGCCCTGTGCAACCGCGACCTCGACCCGGCTGCGCCGGTCGACCACGACTCGGCGTGGGCGCACACCAAGCAGCCGCTCTGTCACACCTGTGGCGCGCTCTACCTGCGCCAGGTGCCCTACGAGAGCATGATCAGCGGCTAGCCCGCCGGGCGGAAGCCCGAACGGGCGGTCAGCCCGCCGAGCGCTGGCCCAGGCGGGTCAGGTAGGCGTTGTAGGCCTCCAGTTCCTGGTCGCCGTTGCGGTCCGCCACGCGGTCCTTGCGGCGGGAGAGCCGCTCCTCGGACTTGGCCCACTGGAAGGTGAGCGCGATCAGCACCACGGCCGTCGGGATCTCGCTGAACGCCCAGGCGAGCCCGCCGGCCAGGTGCTGGTCGGTGAGGGGATTCACGTGGAGCGACGCCGGCGGGTGCGCGAAGGTGTTCACCATCAGGCCGGAGGCCATCATCACCGCCACGCCGAAGAAGGCGTGGAACGGCATGCCGACGAACAGCTCCAGGATGCGCAGCACGTAGCCGGGACGGTGCGGCCCCGGGTCCACGCCCATGATCGGCCAGAAGAACGCCAGGCCCACGGCGAGGAAGTGCACCATCATCGCGAAGTGGCCCCACTGCGACTTCATCAGGAAGTCGAAGATCGGGGTGAAGTAGAGCCCGTAGAGGCTGGCGATGAAGAGCGGGATCGTGAACGCCGGGTGCGAGATCACCTTCATGTAGCGCGAGTGCAGCACCGCCACCAGCAGCTCGCGCGGTCCGCGCCTGCCCTTGCCCGCCGGGCGCATCGCGCGCAGCGAGAGCGTGATCGGCGCGCCCAGCAGCAGCAGGATCGGCGTCAGCATGGACAGCACCATGTGCTGCATCATGTGCGCGCTGAGCATCACCATGCCGTACTGGCCGAGGCCCGTACAGCTGACCATCACCATCGTGGCGAGGCCGAGCAGCCACGCGACCAGGCGGCCGACCGGCCACTTGTCGCCGCGCCGCCACAGCCGGACGCAGCCGGCGAGGTAGCCGACCAGCAGCACGCTCGCGAAGGCGAGGAAGGCCCAGTCCGCCGAGGGGTGGAACGCCAGCGCCCGCCCGAAGGTGAAGGGCGCGAGCTCGTGGTCCATACCCGGCATGCCCGGCATGCTGCCCATCGGCGGTCCCTGCTTCCCTCGTGGTGGTGCGCACAGCTACCGCACCAGGGTAGAACCGTCCGGAATGTCCTCCGTCACCGGGTGCCCCGGCGCGGCACGAGCGTGTTCTCGGTGTGCCGTCCGGCGAGGTAGTCCTCGACGTTCCGCACCGTCGTGTCGATGATCTGCCCCACCGCCGTGGCGGTGAAGTAGGCCTGGTGGGAGGTCACCAGCACCTGGGGGAAGGTCATCAGGCGCGCCAGCGTGTCGTCGGCCACACCCTCGAGCGACTTGTCGAGGAAGAACAGCCCCGTCTCCTCCTCGTACACGTCCAGGCCGACCCCGCGCAGCCGGCCCGCGCGCAGCGTCTCGACCAGGGCGTGCGTGTCCACCAGACCGCCGCGGCTGCTGTTGACCAGGAGCGCGTCCGGCTTCATCCGCGCCAGCGCGCTCTCGTCGATCAGGTGGTGGGTGTCCGGCAGCAGCGGGACGTGCAGGGAGATCAGGTCGGACTCGGCGAGCAGCCGCTCCAGCGAGGTGTACTCCATCCCCAGCTCGTCGCGGCAGGCGGCGCTCTCGGCGATGTCCCAGCCCAGCAGCCGCGTGCCGAAGCCGTGCGCGATCCGGGCGAAGCACTCGCCGATCTTGCCGGTGCCGACGACGCCGACGGTCATGCCGTGGACGTCCGCGCCCATCAGTCCGTCCAGGCGGAAGTCGAACTCGCGGGTGCGGTTCGCGGCCCGGATCACCCGGCGGTTGACCGCCAGGGCCAGGGTCCACGCGAACTCGGCCACGGCGTAGGGGGAGTAGTAGGAGACCCGGGCGACGGTGAGACCGAGCCCGGCGGCCACGTCCAGGTCGATGTTGTTGAAGCCGGTGGACCGCTGCGCGATCATCCGGGTCCCGCCCTCGGCCAGGGTGCGCAGCGTGGTCGCGTCGAGCTCGGCGTTGACGCTGCTGCTGATCACCTCGTGCCCGGCGGCCAGAGGCGCGGTGTCGGAGTCGAGGAACACCTCCAGACACCGCACCTCGTGACGGCCGGCGAACGCGGCCTCCAACAGCGGCTTCTCGTCGGCCTGGACGCCGTACGCGAGGATCTCCATGAGGCCAAGCTAATCGGACATTTCGCCCGGTGCTCGGCGGGTTCGAACCTGCCGGGCGGGGGCTCAGATGACCGTTTCCGCTTCGGCGTAGCGCTCCGCGGGGACAGTCTTCAGGTCGGCGACGGCGTCGGCCAGCGGCACCAGGTTGATCGCGGTGCCCTGGAGCGCCGTCAGGTGGCCGAAGGCGCCCTTGTGCACGGCCTCGACCGCGTGCCAGCCGAAGCGGGTGGCCAGGATCCGGTCGTACGCGGTCGGGGTGCCGCCGCGCTGGACGTGGCCGAGGATGACCGGGCGGGCCTCCTTGCCGAGGCGCCGCTCCAGCTCGCCGGAGAGCCGGGTGGCCACGCCCGCGAAGCGCTCGTGGCCGTAGATGTCGATGCTTCCGCGCTCCCACTCCATGGTGCCGGGCTCGGGCTTGGCGCCCTCGGCGACCACGACGATGGCGAACTTCTTGCCGCGCTCGAAGCGCTCCCCGACGACGGCGGTCAGCTTGCCGATGTCGAAGGGGCGCTCCGGGACGACGATCGCGTGGGCGCCGGCGGCCATGCCGGCGTTCAGAGCGATCCAGCCGGTGTGGCGGCCCATCAGCTCGACGACCATGACGCGCTGGTGCGACTCGGCGGTGGTCTTCAGGCGGTCCAGGGCCTCCGTGGCCACCGAGACGGCCGTGTCGAACCCGAAGGTGACGTCCGTGCAGGCGATGTCGTTGTCGATGGTCTTCGGCACGCCGACGATGGGCAGGCCCGCGTCGGAGAGCATCCGGGCCGCCTTGAGCGTGCCCTCGCCGCCGATCGGGATGATGCCGTCGAGGCCCAGCCGTTCGCACATGGCCTTCGCCGCCGGGACGCCGTCCCGCAGCTTGCTCGGCTGCACGCGGGTCGAGCCGAGGATGGTCCCACCCTGGGCGAGGATGCCGGACACCGAGTCCAGTGTCAGCTCGCGGTAGTCCTCCTCGAGCAGGCCGCGCCAGCCGTCCACGAAGCCGATGATCTCGTCGCCGTGATCCACCACGCCGCGGTGCACCACGGACCGGATCACGGCGTTCAAACCTGGGCAGTCCCCACCACTGGTCAGCACACCAATACGCATCGTTCAACTACTCCCGAGCAGAGCGCGGTGACCGGAATCGGACAAATCAACCCTATCGCGATGATACCGAGCGTCGGCTCCCGGTCAGGCCGGCCCGGTCGCCAGGGCGGCGCCGTCGGCGCCCTGCGGGGGGAGTGTGAGGGTGGGCGCTGGAGGCTCGGCCGGAGTCGGCGTGAGCCGCCAGCTGTGTTCGGTTGTCTGCCGTTGCCCCTGAGCCGGTCCGCTGCCCGCGGCTCAGGTGGTGGTCTGGGCCGCCGCGATGCGCTCCGCGCGCAGCGCGTCGTACCAGGTGTTGTCCGCCGGCGGCAGCGCGCTGACGTCGAGGGCCAGCTTGATCAGCAGGTCCGCGACCAGCGGGTTGCGCGCCATGATCGGCCCGTGCAGGTAGGTGCCGAAGACGGTGTCCCGCCAGGCGCCCTCGGTGCCCTCGCCGGTGCCGTTGCCACCGCCGACGCTGACCTGCGCCAGCGGCGAGACGCCCTGCCCGAGGTGGGTGACGCCCTGGTGGTTCTCGAAGCCCGTCAGCGTCGGCAGGCCCAGGCGCGGGTCGGGCTCGGCGACGATGTCGCCGACGTTGCGCTTGCCCTCGCCGCGCGTCGACCAGACGTCGAGCAGGCCGAGGCCCGCGGTCCGCTCGCCGCGGTCGTCGATGAACTCGTGGCCGAGGATCTGGTATCCGGCGCAGACCGCGAAGACGATCGCGCCGTTCTCCACGGCCCGGCCCAGACCCGGGTCCTGCCGCAGCCGCTCGCCGGCGAGCCGCTGCGGACGGTCCTCGCCGCCGCCGATCAGGTAGATGTCGCCGCTGGTCGGCACCGGCTGGTCGGAGCGCACGTCGACGCGCTCGACCTGCAGCCCGCGCTGCCGGGCCCGGCGCTCGACGACGAGCACGTTGCCGCGGTCGCCGTACGTGGACAGCAGGTCCGGGTAGATCCAGATCAGCCGCAGGGCGCTGTCAGTCATGGCGGGAGTCCTCTTCCTCAAGTCCGGGCCGCGTCAGTTCGGGGTCGCCACGTCGCGGCGCAGCTGCTGGAAGGCGGTGTAGTTGGCAATCGCCTCGATCCGGCCCTGCGGCGCCATCGCCACGGCCTGCTGGATTGAGTCGACGACCTGGAACTGCACGCCCGCGACCTCCAGGCGCACCGCGAGGTCCAGCTTGCGCTGGCCCATCACGAAGACCGGGTGGCCGACCAGGCGCTCGTAGTCGACGTCCCACAGCCAGGAGGTGTCGGTGCCGTCGGCGGAGAGCGCGTTGACCGAGAGGACCACCGGCGCCGGCGCCGGGTCGATCAGGCTGAAGGTCTCCAGCCAGCCGGCCGGGTTCTTCGCCAGCAGCAGCCGCACCTCACGGCCGTTCACCAGCACCGACTCGTAGCGGCCGGCGACGGCCTGCACCGACTCCATGCGCTGCAGCGCGATCTGCGGGTGCACGCCGAAGACGGAGACGACGGCGGCGGTGCTCGTCGCGTTGGACAGGTTGGCCCGGCCCGGCAGCTGCAGCCGGATCGGCCACGGGTTGCCCTGCGGGTCCACCACGAACTCGCCCTGGAGCGCCCAGTGCGGCTGCGGACGGCGGAAGCCGCAGCTCGGGCAGAACCACTCCTCGTCCGGACGCTGCATGACGCCGCCGCAGCTCGGGCAGGACCAGGCGTCCTCCTTGTAGGCCTGGCCGGCTGCGACCCAGATGACCTTCTTGCAGGACGAGGCCGCCCAGGTGACCAGCGGGTCGTCCGCGTTGGCGATGACGACGGCCTCGGTCCCGGCCAGACCCTCGCGCCACTTCTCCGCGAGCATGCGCGTCTCGGAGGAGCGGTCCAGCTGGTCGCGGGAGAGGTTCAGCAGCGCGATCGCCTTCGGGTTGGTGTCCCGGGCGACCATGTTCAGGTACTTCTCGTCGACCTCGATCACACCGAACCGCGCCTCGCCGCTGTCGGCGAGCGCGGAGGTGATGCCGGCCGGCATGTTCGCGCCGAGCGCGTTGGACACCACCGGGCCAGCGGCCTTGAGGGCCTCGGCGATCAGACGGGTCGTCGTGGTCTTGCCGTTGGTGGCCGAGACCAGCACCACGTCCAGGCCCTCGGAGACGCGCCGCAGCAGGTCCGGGTCGAGCTTGAGGGCAACCCGGCCGCCGATCACCGATCCGCTGCCGCGGCCCGCCGCGCGCGACACGGCGGCGGCGGCCTTGCCGGCGGTGACGGCCAGCTTCGCACGGGCGTTCAGCGAGGCCGAGGGCGCGGCCGAATCGGGATGCGCTGACATCGGTTGCTTTCCTCCTGCGGGACGGCCTGCGGGGCGTGTGTGCCCCCGGCTGCCCGTAGCCTACCGGCACGATCGCTTCCGCGGTCGGCGGCGTCCACCACCCGGTCGCCCACGGACGTTCGCGACGGCCGCGGCGCTGCTCGGAACGGGGCCTGCGCGGGGGTCGTGGCACGGGTCGTGGCGGTGGCCGTCGCCGTGGCACATAGAGTCCTCTCATGCTCTCCCGCATTCCCGGCAGCGCCGGTACCGTCCACCCCGTCACCCCTTGGGCCTCACCGGTGCTGCGCACCCCCTGCGTCCCGGTCCGGAGCTTCGACGAGGAGCTGGTCTCCCTGGTGGAGTCCATGTTCGCGACGATGTACGCGGCGGACGGGGTGGGGCTGGCGGCCAATCAGATCGGGGTCGGCCTGCGCGTCTTCGTCTACGACTGCCCCGACGACGAGGACGTGCGCCATCTGGGCCACGTGGTCAACCCCGTGCTGGTCGAGGCGGACGGCGTGGTGATCGCCGGCGAGGAGGGCTGCCTGTCGCTGCCGGGCCTGCGCGCGCAGACCCCCCGCTACGACCGCGCGGTGGTGCGCGGTCAGGACCTCACCGGCGCGCCGGTCGAGATCGAGGGCACCGGCTTCTTCGCCCGCTGCCTCCAGCACGAGGTCGCGCACCTCGACGGCGGCGTCTTCCTCGACGAGCTGACCGGCTGGCGCAGAGCGCGGGCGCTGCGCGCGATGCGACGCGCCGGCTGGTACGTCCCCGACCGTGACGTGCGGGGCGGCGGGGGCCGCGCATGACGGACCAGTGGTACGCGCAGCCCGAGCGCTGGTCGGTGCGGGACGACGACGGCACGGCCGTCGCCGACTTCGTCCAGGTCCGCGGGCTGCTGCGCGGCCACGACTTCTGGTGGGCCGCGGATCTGCGCCCCGCGCCCGACGCGGACCCCGCCCACGCGGCGGCGGTCGTCCGCCGCCGCCTGCCCGGCTGGATGGCCGAGCTGCGGGTCACCGGTCCGCAGGACGCCTTCGCCCGCCTGCTGCTGGACGCCTCGCTCAGCCGGGGCCGCTACGCGCACCACTACGTCTGGGACTTCGGCGTCCGCGCCGTCGATCCGGCGTGGTCCGAGCCGCCGCTGCCGGTCGACGTGGAGCTGGTCGCGCCGCATGAGGTGAGCCCGCGGCGTCTCTTCCGGATCCACCGCCGCGCGTACCCGGCCGCCCACCCCGACCACCCCGCCGGGGACTTCGAGCGCCTCGCCCAGCTGATCGGCGGCGGCCTCTTCGGCGGCCTGCTGGGCGGCAGCGCGGTCGCCGTCCGCGGACGGCGCCCCGTCGCAGGCATCATGATCGGCCACGAGAACGGCGACTCGTCACTCGCCGCGGCGGTCCTGCCCCGCGCCGGCCACTCGGTCGCGGACCTCGCCCTCACCGGGCCCGCCGTCGTCGACCTCTTCCGCGACCCGGACGACTCCCTCCACGGCCTCGGCGGCCTCCTGCTCCGCCGCGCGCTCGCCGTCACCGCGAAAGAGGGCGCCCCCTCCCTGTCCCTCACCGTCACGGAGGGCAACCCCGCCCGCCGCCTCTACATCCGCACGGGCTTCACCCACTCCCACAGCACCGTCCCCCTCCGCCTCCCGCTCTAGCCGTCCCCGGACTGCGTATGTCCCCGCGGGGCTTCCGGGACGTCTAGTCGTGGGCTTCCTCGTGCGGGTGGGCGCCGTTGTGGTTGGTGGTGGCGGCGGGGTTGTCCGCGGCGGCGGCGAGGCGGCCCCAGAGGAGGTCGGCGAGGGTCTGGACCATGCGGTGGCGCGGGAAGCCGGGCTGTTCCAGCCACCAGTCGCCGGAGGCGAGCACCATGCCGGTGATGGCCTGGCCCCAGGCCGCGGCCAGCAGGTCGCGGTCCGGGCCGAGGTCGATCTGGCCGGCGATGGCCGCGCTCAGCTCGGAGGCGATGGCCCGCAGCGTGGGGGCGAGCGGGCCCGCGGGGGAGAGGCCGTCCGCGGCGGGGTCCGGGTGGGCGAGGAAGCGGTAGACCTGAGGCGCGGACTCGATCGCGGCGAGGTAGGTGTCGAGGACGTTCTCCACCAGGTCCCGCCGCTCCAAAGGAGCGGCCAGCGCCTCGCGGATCCGGTCCAGCAGCGCGGTGCTGTGGCGTTCCGCCAGCGCCTGGTAGAGGCCGGTCTTGTCCTTGAAGTGCCGGTAGAGGATCGGCTTGGTGATGCCCGCCTCCGCTGCGATGGCGTTCATGCTCGCGCGCGGGCCCTCCCGTCGGACCACCCGGTCCGCGGCGTCCAACAGCACCTCACGCCGGTCGGCGCGGTCGGGGCTCGGCATTGCCTTGACATCCTTACTGCCTGGTAACAAACTGTGGAGCGCGTTACCGACGGTAACACCTGGCGGAAGCAATTCCAGCCCGCGCCTCGCCTCGTGCCCGGGGAGACACACCTATGACCGGCTTCAACCTCGCTCTCAACGACGACCAGATCGCGGTCCGCGACTGGCTGCACGGCTTCGCGCGTGACGTGATCCGCCCGGCCGCCGCCGAGTGGGACGAGCGCGAGGAGACCCCCTGGCCGATCATCCAGGAGGCCGCCAAGGTCGGCATCTACTCGCTCGACTTCTTCGCCCAGCAGCAGTTCGACCCGACCGGTCTGGGCATCCCGATCGCGATGGAGGAGCTGTTCTGGGGTGACGCCGGGATCGCGCTCGCCATCGTCGGCAGTGCGCTCGCCGCGGCGGGCGTCGTCACCAACGGTACGCCCGAGCAGGTGGGAACCTGGGCGCCGGAGATGTTCGGCACCCCGGACGACCCGAAGCTCGCCGCCTTCTGCTCCTCCGAGCCGGACGCCGGCTCGGACGTCGCGGCGATGCGCACCCGCGCCGTCTACGACGAGGCGAAGGACGAGTGGGTCATCAACGGCACCAAGACCTGGGCCACCAACGGCGGCATCGCCCACGTCCACGTGGTCGTCGCCTCCGTCGCCCCGGAGCTGGGCGCGCGCGGCCAGGCCTCCTTCATCATCCCCCCGGGCACGCCCGGCCTGAGCCAGGGCCAGAAGTTCAAGAAGCACGGCATCCGCGCCTCGCACACCGCCGAGGTCGTCCTCGACAACGTGCGCGTCCCGAGCTCCTGCCTGCTCGGCGGCAAGGACAAGCTCGACGAGCGCATGGCCAGGACCCGTGAGCGCGCTGCGGCCGTCGCCCGAGGCGAGCGGGTCGAGCAGGTCAAGAACGCCGCGATGGCGACCTTCGAGGCCTCCCGCCCGGCCGTCGGCGCCCAGGCGGTGGGCCTGGCCCGCGCCGCGTACGAGGAGTCGCTGGAGTACGCGAAGACCCGCGAGCAGTTCGGCCGCCCGATCATCGACAACCAGGGCATCGCCTTCACCATCGCCGACATGCGCACCCGCATCGACGCGGCCCGCATGCTGGTCTGGCGCGCCTCCTGGATGGCCGCCACCGGCCAGTCGTTCACGGCGGCCGAGGGCTCCATGTCCAAGCTCTACGCCGGTGAGACCGCCAAGTGGGTGACCGGCCAGGCCATCCAGATCTTCGGCGGCAACGGCTTCACCCGGGAGTACCCCGTGGAGCGGATGCACCGCGACGCCGCGATCTACACGATCTTCGAGGGCACCAGCGAGATCCAGCGCCTGGTCATCGCGCGCACCCTCTCGGGTCTGCCGATCCGCTGACGCGGGCGCACGCGAAGCGGGGGGGAGGGGCCGGGGAACGATCCCCGGCCCCTCCCCTCCTCCGATGTCAGCCTTCGGCCGGCGCCGGGGACGCCCAGCCGCGCTGGGCGTAGGAGAGAAGGCCGGTGAGGGCGATGCGCAGCACTGCGCGCAGCTCCACCTGGAGCGGCGGCCGGCGGTCGTCGGACCGGGTCCAGCGGTACAGGATGCCGAGGTAGGCATCGCGCAGCAGGTTGCCCGCCATGCCGGGGTCGATGTCGAGGGCGACCTCCCCCCTCGACTGGCCCATCGAGATGATGTTGCTGAAGACGTGGCCCGCGTCGTCGGGCTCCTCCAGCAAGGGCTGGCCGGACTTCACCCACGCCGTGAGCATGACCCTGGTCAGATCCTCCTCGGCCGTGTTGAACTCGGCGAGCGCCGCCATGCAGCGCTCCAACTGCACGGTCGTGTCGTCGCTCTCGTGTCCGAGGGAGTTCTCCACGAACGCCTTCAACTTCGCGCGCCGATGCTCGGCCCAGGTGGTGACCAGGTCCTCCTTGCGCTGGAAGTGGTTGAAGAAGGTGCCCCGGGCCACGTCCGCGCGCTCGGTGATGTGATCGATCGTGGTGCGCTCGTATCCTTGCTCGCCGAAGAGCTCCAGCGCGCAGGTGTACAGACGGTCGTGGATGCGCTGCTTGCTGCGCTCGCGACGTCCGGCAGGAGCCATCTGGTGGTCCCCGACGATCATGTGGCGGCTCCTCGGTTCTCGGGTGGGGGCTCGGTGGAACGGCTGCGGGGGCGGGCCGCAGGGGTCGCACCGAGTGTCCGAGTCTGGTGGCGGCGATGAATGATTGAACCTTGGTCCAATAATGTATCAGAGTCTCACTCCGGGGGTCGATCCGTGCCCGTGCCCGTACGCGTGAGAGGCCGTCCCCGCCGGTCGTTCCGGCGGGGACGGCCTCGCTTCGGGAAGGTCAGCTGTGGACCGGGGCGCCGCGCTCCAAGTGCTTCGCCAGGCCTGCCGCCGTCTCGTCGCCGAGAAGTCGGCTGGTGGAGAGCTCGACGCCGAAGTCGCGCCGCAGCAGCCGACTGAGTTGGACCGCCATCAGCGAGTCCAGCCCGAGGTCGCGCAGCGGCCGACGGAGGTCCAGCCGGTCCGGGGTCGTGCCGAGCACCGCCGCGGCATGCCGGATCACGCCGTCGTCCCCGCCCGTGCCGGTCCGCCTTCGCAGGACGACGGGGGTGGGCTCCGCACTCCTGGCGGACGCGGCCCCGGCCGTGACCGTGTGCATCGCCGGCGCCGGGATCGTGTGCGGCAGCAACACGTGCACCGGAACCGTCCGTGCCGCGTCCGCGGGCCCAGCGGGGGCCTGGGGTGCGCGCAGCAGGGTCACACCGTGGAAGTCGGCCAGCACGGTCCCGTCGATCGCGCTCAACCGCACGTCGCAGCGGGCGAGTTGGCCGTCCGCATCGAGCGTGAAGCGGGCCATGCTCCAGAACTCGCCCGTGGGCGGTGCGACGAGCGCGACGCTCTCGAACGAGACGGGCAGGAAGGCGTCGCCTGCGCCGCCGTGCCGGGAGGACTCCGGGATCCCCGCCAGCATGGCCAGCAGACCGGACTCCAGGGCCGCGCCCTCGCTCGCCGCCGGGGCCTGGAGCCGGGCCACGACCTCGCCCTCGCGGCGCCACAGCTCGCGCACCGCGCGCAGCTGCGGGGCCACGCTGTAGCCGCGTGCCTCCAGCCGCCGGTAGAACTCGTCGGCCGGGACGTACTGGGTGCAGCGGGTCAGCGCGTCGTCCCTGCGGAGTTCGGGCAGGGCCAGGGCCTCCCGGGCGGCCTCCCCGACCAGGACCGTGCCGCTGACGGCCCGTGTCCCGGCCCGAACAGCGGCGAAGCCGGCCCCGGTGTCCTCGCCGATCGTGTCGAGCACGAAGCGCAGGACACCGGGCCTCGACGGCCCGGTGCGATCCGTGTCCTGCTCCCAGGCGACGGCAAGTGAGCTCGTGCGGGCGTGGGCGAGCGGCAGCGCGGTCGCGGCCAGCCGGACGTCGCGCAGCAGCACCGGGCCGTCGCCCACAAGGTCCCGGGCGGCCTCGGCCACCGCGGACAGGTGCACCGCCGGCGGGACGGCCGTCTGCCCACGCAGCGTGACCCCGGCTCCCAGCGCGTCCAGCCCCAGCCGCGAGAGGTGGACCGTCCGGTCGTAGCGGCGTGGGGACAGGACCGGGGCCCCCGCGTCCGGTGCGTGTACCGGGTGTACCGGGGGCACCGGGTCCGCCGGATCCACCCGGAACTCCTGGACGTCCCAGGTGTAGTGCGGCAGCGGCACCCGGCGCGGTCCGGCGTCCTCGCCGTACCAGCGCGACCAGTCGACGGGCGCGCCCAGCGCGTAGGCCTCGCCCAAGGCCCGCACGGTCGCCAGCCGTTCCCCGTCGCGCCGACCGGTCACGCCCACCACGGCGGACGGGACGCCTGCATGCTCCTGCACCTCCCGCAGCGCCTGGGTGAGCAGCGGGTGCGGAGAGATCTCGACGAAGACCGTCTCATGCTCCTTCCCCACCTGGCGCGCGGTCTCGGCGAAGCGCACCGGTCGTCGCAGGTTGTCCATCCAGTACCCGGCGTCCAGCTCGGCGCCGGTCAGCGGCGCGCAGCGGACCGTGGAGACCATGGCGGTGTGCGCGTGCCTGGGCTCCAGCTCCGCGAGCGCCGCGAGCAGGTCCTCGCGCAGTTCGTCCATCACCGGAGAGTGGGAGGCCACGTTGACCTTGACGGTGCGGCAGAACACCTCGCGCAGTTCGAGTTCCTCGGCGATCGCCGCCAGGGTGGTCGCGTCACCCGCCAGGACCGTGGAGCGCGGCGCGTTCTCGACCGCGACGCAGACAGTGTCCCCGTGACGTGCCGCCAGTTCGCGCGCCTCGTCGCCGCCGAGCTCGGTCGCGAGCATCGCGCCGCGCCCGGCCACCCGCTGCATCAGCCGGCTGCGGCGGCAGATCACGCGGGCGGCGTCGCGGACCGAGAGCGCCCCCGCGGCGCACGCGGCGGCGACCTCGCCCATGCTGTGGCCGAGGCACACCTGCGGGTCGACGCCCATCGCGCGCCAGTGTGCGGCCAGCGCCACCTGGACCGCCCACAGGACGGGCTGGACGACGTCGACGGCCACGTCGGCCTGGTTCGACCCGTCGCCGTCGTCCGACAACCTGGCCAGCACCGACCAGCCGAGCTCCGACTGGACGGCGGCGTCGCACGCCCGCAGGGTCTCCCGGAATGCGGCCGAGGACCGGAGCAACTCCCGTCCCATGCCACGCCACTGGGACCCCTGACCGGGAAAGACGAAGACGGCCTGGCGCGGCTCCCCGAAGCCGGCCTCGCCGAGGCCGCCGTCGGGGCAGGGGTCGCCAGCGGCGAGGGAGCGCAGCACGGCGGCCATCTCCGGGGGCGTCCGGGCGACCGCCCACAGGCGGTAGGGGTGGGCGTCACGTCCCAGGGCCGCGCCCCGGCACAGGGCACTCAGGCCGGAGTCGTCGGCTTGCGCCGCTCGGTCCGCGTACCGGGAGGCGAGCGTCAGCAGCGCCTCCCGGGACCGGGCGGACAGCACGAGCAGGCGGAGTTCGGGGTCGCCGCCCGCGCCCACGTCCCCCTTCATCTCCACCTTCGCGTCCGCGGGGGAGGAGGTGGGGACCGAGGTCGCTTCGGCTGAGCCGATCGGGACGGGCAGGAACTCGCCGAGGACCACGTGGGCGTTGGTGCCGGACAGGCCGAAGGAGCTCACACCGACCACGGCGCGCTCCCCCCGAGGCCGCAGCGGGGTGTTCTCCGTCGGGATCGCCACCACGGCGTCGGGGGTGTTGAGTTCGGCGCGCGGCCGGGTCAGGTGCAGTGAAGCGGGGACCAGGCGGTGCCGCAGCACCAGTACCGCCTTGATGAGGCCGGCGATGCCCGCCGCGGACTCGGCGTGCCCGATGTTGGTCTTGACCGAGCCGAGCAGCAGCGGCGCGTCCGGCCGC
Source organism: Streptacidiphilus neutrinimicus (assembly GCF_000787815.1). GTDB lineage: Bacteria > Actinomycetota > Actinomycetes > Streptomycetales > Streptomycetaceae > Streptacidiphilus > Streptacidiphilus neutrinimicus. The sequence continues at coordinate 132,537 of NZ_BBPO01000009.1, read as the reverse complement.
CGCGGGCCGCCTTTGGCCGAGCCGTCGGCGCCCTCGGTGCGCAAGGCCTCGGTGAGCGCCCGCAGTTCCACGCCGTCGCCGACGACCGTGCCGGTGCCGTGCGCCTCCACGTAGTCCACCTGGTCCGCGGTCGCCCCGGCGCTGCGCCAGGCGTTGCGCAGCATGGAGACCTGTCCGGGAACGGAGGGCTGGAGCAGCAGTCCGCTGGCGTTGCCGTCGTTGGTGACCGCACTGCCGAGCAGTACGGCGAGCACGTCGTCGCCGTCGGCCAGGGCGTCGTCGAGCCGCTTCAGCAGCACGGCGCCGACCCCCTCGCTGCGGACGAACCCGTCGCCGCCGCTGTCGCCGAACTTGCAGCGGCCGTCCGGCGCCAGCATGCCGCCCTGCGAGTAGGCGACGGCGTCGGCGGGCGACAGGATCGCGTTGACGCCGGCGGCTACGGCGAGGCCGCACTCGCGCGTGAGCAGGCTCTGTCTGGCGGCGTGCACCGCCACGAGGGACGAGGAGCAGGCCGTGTCGAGCACCAGGCTCGGGCCGCGCAGGTCCAGCGCCTGGGAGACGCGCCCGGAGGTGACGGCGCGCAGTCTGCTGCCGGCGACAGCCCGGACGTCGGCGACCGAGGCCGCGCCGCCGACCTCGGCGTACTCGGCGGTCGCCTGGCCGACGAAGACGCCGGCGTCGCTGCCGGCCACGCTGGACGGCGGTATCGCCGCGTCCTCGAAGGCCTCCCAGACGACCTGGAGCAGGACGCGCTGCTGCGGGTCCATGAGGCGGGCCTCACGGGGAGAGATGCCGAAGAAGCCCGCGTCGAAGTCGTGCAGGCCGGTGATGAACCCGCCGTGGCGGGAGACGGTTCTGCCGGGCGTGCCCGGGTCCGGGGCGTAGCAGGAGTCGACGTCGAAACGGTCCCGCGGTATCCCGGTGATCGCGTCGGTGTTCGTCTCGAGCAGTCGCCAGAACGCGTCCACCCCGTCGGCTCCCGGGAACCGGCAGCTCATGCCGACGATCGCGATGGCGTCAACCGTGTCCATTCGAAGCGCCCCTTCCGTTCAGTCAACGAGGCCAACGGTATATCGAAGAGCAAAGATGACCTTAGGTTCATCACATCAAATCAGTGTTAAAACCTGACGGCGTTCGCGTTCCCGGGGGGCGACAGGGGCACTGCCGTTTCGATAAATTTGCAGTTCAGAGACCATTGCTCCGGGCCGTGACGGGTTGACCCCGGCCCCGACGGGTGGTGCCAGGTCGATATTGAACTCCAGTACATAGTTGTGCTTCAGTTGTGGAGACGGGCCAGGCCTGCCTCCGGGGCGGCGGCCGGGTGAGCCCGTCGTCCCCCGACGCATCCACCCCGCATCCAGGCGAGGAGCACAGCCATGCTGAAAACCAGGAAGCTCGGACGGCAGGGCCTCGAGGTCTCCGAACTCGGGCTCGGTTGTATGGGAATGAGCCAGTGGTACGGCCGGACCGACGACCGCGAGTCCATCGCGACCGTTCACCGGGCCCTCGAACTCGGGTACACGCTCTTCGACACCGCCGAGGCGTACGGACCCTACGACAACGAGATCCTGCTCGGACGGGCCCTCGCGGGCCGACGTGACCGGGCAGTGATCGCCACCAAGTTCGGCTTCCCGATGAAGCTCAAGGACGGGACCACGGCCGAGGCCGACAGCCGCCCCGAACACGTCGTCGAGGTCGTCGAGGCCTCCCTGCGCCGCCTCGGCACCGACCACATCGACGTGCTCTACCAGCACCGCGTCGACCCCAAGGTGCCCATCGAGGAGGTGGTCGGGGCGATGGCCGGGCTGGTCGAGCAGGGCAAGGTGCGCTACCTGGGCCTCTGCGAGGCCGGCGTGGCCACCGTCCGCCGCGCCCACGCCGTCCACCCGCTCTCCGTCGTGCAGAGCGAGTTCTCCGTCTGGGAGCGGAACCTGGAGGACGGCGTGCTGCCGCTGCTGCGCGAGCTCGGCATCGGCCTGGTCGGCTTCTGCCCGCTCGGCCGCGGCTTCCTCACCGGCGGCGTGCTGCGCGCCGAGGAGTACCCCGACGACGACTTCCGCAGCCACGACCCCCGGCTCCAGGGCGCCAACTACGACCAGAACACGGCCGTCGCCGCCGCCCTGCGCGCACTCGCAGCCGAGCGCGGTCTCACCCCCGCCCAGCTCGCCATCGCGTGGGTCCTGCACCAGGGCGACGACATCGTGCCGATCCCCGGCACCAAGCGCCGCAGCTACCTGGAGGAGAACACCGGCGCCGCCGACGTCGCCCTGGACGCCGAAACGCTTGCCGCGATCGACCTCTCCGTGCGGACCGAGCTGGTCGCCGGACCCCGGTACAACGACCGCATGATGGCCTACATCGACCGCTGAGGAGTCATCAGTGGACCTTTCGCCCGCACCACGTCTCCCCGACCTCCCCGAGGATCCCGCCGGGGGCCCTCCCGCCTGGCAGCGGCACTGGCACAAGCGGCGCTCGTCCTTCGCGGACGAGTGCCACCAGGCCCGCGCGGCCCTTCTCGACGACCTGAAGCAGCCGGCCCTCGCGCAGCAGCGCGTGCTCGCCGACGTCATCGACATGAGCGCCGGATCGGTGCACTGGCGTGAGCGCGGCTACGACGTCGTCGCCGGACAGCCCGAGCGGTTCCGCTCCGTCCTGCCGATCATGCGCTACGACGACTTCGTCCCGGAGATCGAGCGCGAGACCCGCACCAAGGGCGGGATCCTCACCTGCAGCCCGGTCCTGCGCTGGCTGAAGACCAGCGGCACCACCGGGACGCCCAAGCGCGTCCCCTACACCCTGCACTGGCTGCTGACCTACCGGATCCCGGCGATGAAGGCCATGTGGGGCACCTATCTGGCGCACCATCCGGAACTGCTGGACCACCCTTACGCCACGCTGGACACCCAGACGGTCCGCGAGGACGTCTACGACTTCGTCCACGGCATCCAGCACCAGGCCATCAGCAACCGGCACCCCAGGATCAACACGCTCGACTGGAACCCGCCGTGGTACGAGTCGCCGTGGTTCGGCCCGGACGTCCCGTCCACCCACGAAGGACGGATGTACCACCGGCTGCGCCATCTGGTCGGCCGGCGGCTGCACTACATATCGGCGATCAACCCCAGCACGCTGATCTCGTTGCGCGACCTGATCGAGCAGCACGGAGACCGGCTGGTCCGGGAGCTGCGGGCGGGCACCCTGGACGGGCATCCCTTCGGGGAGCCCGACGAGTCCGCCGCCGCGCACCTCGAACGTGTCCTCGCCACACCGGACTTCAGCCTCACCGACCTGTGGCCCTCGCTCACCCTCTACACCTGCTGGCTCTCCGCCTCCGCCGGCCTGTACGCGGCCCGGCTGGACGCGATCCTGCCGGGCGTGGCCAAGCTGCCCTTCATGAGCTGCGGCACCGAGGGGGTCACCACCATCCCGGTGGACGACTCCCTGGACAGCCAGCCGCTCGCGGTGGGCCAGGCGTTCTTCGAGTTCGTCCCGGCCGAGGTGCCGCTGGGCAGTCTGGTCGAGGCCGGAACCCCCGTCGAGACGCTGCTCTTCGACGAGATCGAGGCCGGGCGCGAGTACCACCTGATCATGACTCAGGGCAACGGCCTGTACCGGCTCTGGACCGGCGACATCTACCTGGTCGACCGCATCGTCGACGGCACGCCCTGGATCCACTTCGTGCACCGCGACGGCGTCTACCACTCGTTCACCGGCGAGAAGATCACCGAGACCCAGGTCACCGACGCGATCCGGGCCGGCCTCGCCGACAGCGGGCTGGACCTCGGCCTCTACCTGTGCGGCCCGCGCTGGGCGGACCCGTCCAACGACGACCTGCCCGGCTACGTGGTCGTCACCGAGGCTCCCGAGCCTTCCCCCGAGCTGGACCGGACCCTGTCCGTGGCCGTGGACGAAGCGCTCAGCGGGATCAACATCGAGTACGCCTCCAAGCGCACCAGCGGCCGGCTCGGCGCGATCGAGGTGGTGACCGTGCCGCACGAGGCGATCACCGGCTACGTGGAGAGCCGTCGCCACAGCGGCAACACCACGCAGTACAAGTACACACCCTTCCAGCAGGACATCGACTTCGTGGACGCCCTGGCGGGCGTCCGAGGGGGGAACCGGCAGTGATCGACACGAAGCGTTCGCCGCAGAGCGTCCGTCGCGAGATCGTGGGAGTCCCCGTGGCCGGCGGCGAGCTGGCCCTGCACCTGTGGCGCCCGCGCGGCGAGGCCAAGGGAGCGGTCTTCTACTTCCACGGCCTGCAGTCGCACGCCGGCTGGCTGTGGGAGGTGGGGCCGCAGTTCGCCGACAACGACATCGCCTTCTTCGTCCTGGACCGGCGCGGCAGCGGCATCAGCCAGGGCGAGCGGTACGACCTGCCGGATGTCAGGACCATCCTGGACGACTACGCGGCCGCCGTCGCGCAGGCGCGTCGCACCGTCGGCGACGAGGTGCCGCTGTCGCTGTTCGGCCACTGCCTCGGCGGGTCCTTCATGGCCGCGCTGATGCACGACGAGAGCTTCACCACCCGCTACGACGCCGCGATCTTCTGCTCCAGCTGGCTCGGCAAACTCCACGCCACCCTGGACGCCGACCAGTTGACGGCGCTGGCCGCCGAGCGCGGCACTGGGCTCTGGGACGCGGGGCTGCGCTCCGAGGACTTCACCCACGACCCGCGCCACCGCGAGTTCATCGACCGCGACGACCTGGCGGTGCGGGAGCTCACCCGTCGCTCCCGGGCGACGCTGCTGGAGCTGGAGCGCGTCTACCTGAACCCGACGCGGCAGCTCCCGCCCGTGCCCGCCGCCTTCGTCTCCGGGCTCTCGGACCCGATCGTCGACCTCGACGACGCCCGCGCCACCTTCCTGCGCATGGTGGGGCCACAGGCCGCGCTGCTCCAGTTCGCCACCGACCGGCACTACCTCTTCTACACCGGCGTCCGGGCCCGGCTGGTCGACTGGGCCACCACGTTCACCCTGCTCTCCGGGCTGGACCGGCATGCCTGACCGCGACGCACGCGCCCTGCTGCACCACGTCCGCCAGCCGATGGAGATCGGCTTCGACCACCCGGCCAAGCGGCGGTCCCGCTCGGACAGCCTGCTGCTGCTCCTGGAGGTCGACGGGGCGAGCGGCCTGGGCGAGTGCGCGCCGCGCGCCTACGTCACCGGCGAGACCAGCGAGACGGTCGCCACGGCGCTGCAACGCCTCCACATGGACGCCCTCTACGCGCGGATCCGCGCCGGCGAACCGGCCGGACTGCTCGACTCCCTGCTGCGTCTCGGTGTCGTCGCCTGCTTCCCCGAGGTGCTGGCCCCGGTCGCGGCGACGGACGCCGCCTCGGGGCCGACCGGCAACAACCTCGCCTGTCTGCTGGAGACGGCGCTGCTCGACCTGCTCGGACGGCGCCTCGGCCTGGCCGGTCACGACCTCGTGCCCGGCCGGGGCGGCCCGGCGGACGCCCCGGACCGGTTGCCGGTCTCCCAAGTCCTGGACCTCAGCCTGACGCCGGACGAGTTCCTCGACACCCGCGGTCCGTTCCACTTCGTCAAGATCAAGGCCTCCGACAGCATCGAGCGCGACGTGCGGACCGTGACCACGCTGCGCGATCGCATCGACGCGGACGTCCCCGTCATGGTCGACGCCAACATGAGCTGGACGCTGTCCGAGGCGCACCGCCATCTGACCCGGCTGCGGGACGCGGGCGCGGACTTCGTCGAGGAGCCGCTCGCCAAGAGGGACTGGACGGGGTTGGCCGAACTGCGGGCGCGCGGCGCACTTGCGATCATGCTCGACGAGTCCGTCTGCGACGCGGCCGACGCCCGGGTCGCCCTGGCCGCCGGCGCCTGCGACGCGGTGAACGTCCGGGTCGCGAAGAACGGCGGCCCGGTCGCCGCCGAACGGATCATCGCGCTGGCCCGCAGACACGGTCTGCGGTTCCAGATCGGCGTCCAGGTCGCGGAGGTGGGGCCGCTGATCAACGCGGGCCGGGCCCTCGCCTTCCGCCACAGCGACGCCCTCACCGTCGAGGCGGGCCAGTCCGACCGGTTCTTCCGCGACATGGTGGTCACCCCGCGGCCCGCTGTCGACCGCACGACCAACACCCTGACCCCCGCCGCCGGACCCGGCTTCGGACTGACCCTCGACGACCACGCCGCGCCCTGGGCGGTGCTGCGGCACCGTGAGGGCGACCCCTCCTGGCAGCCCGTCCGCCAGGAGCCGGACCCGCGCCCCGTTTTGCAGCCGGCCCTGACCAAGGAACCCGCATGACGACGCAGTACTTCTCCGACCTGGTGGTCGAGTTCCTGCACCAGCAGGACATCGACACCGTCGTCTTCAACCCGGGCGCCTCGTTCCGCGGCGTCCACGACTCCCTCGTCCACGCCGGCAACGCCGACCACGCCCCAGACATCGTGATGACCTGCCACGAGGAGATCGCGGTCGCGATCGCCCACGGCTACCACAAGGCCGGCGGGCGCCACATGGGTGTCCTCGTGCACGCCAACGTCGGTCTGCTGCACGCCTCCATGGCGCTGTTCAACGCCTGGTGCGACCGGGTCCCGCTGTTCGTCCTCGGCGGCAACGGCCCCGTGGACGCGGGCAAGCGGCGGCCGTGGATCGACTGGATCCACACCTCGCAGCACCTCGAGTCGGTGGTGCAGGAGTTCGCGAAGTGGTGCGACCAGCCCATCGGTCAGCGCGCCACGATCGAGTCGCTGTACCGGGCGTGGCGGCTGATGAACACGCCCGCGCACGCGCCGGTCTTCGTCGCCCTGGACTTCGACGTGCAGGAGCAGCGGCTGGAGGAGGGGCTCCAGCTGCTCCCCGCCACGGCCGCCGAGCCGGCGCGGCTGCCCGGTCTGCACGGTGCGGACTTCGAGGAGCTGACCCGGCTGCTGCTGGAGGCGCGGCTGCCGGTGCTGCTGGTCGACTTCTCCGGCCGGGACCCGGAGACGGTGCCCGAGCTGGTCGCACTGGCCGAGGCCCTGGGCCTGGCTGTCGTGGACCGTGGCAACCGCCTCAACTTTCCGGCCACGCACGCCCTGAACCTCAGCAACACCGGGGCCGAGCTGCTCGCCGGGGCGGACCTGGTCGTGGCGCTGGAGGTGCAGGACCTGGCAGGCGCACTGCAGTCGTTCCTGCCCGTCACCGACCAGGGGGCGCCGGCCGACGGCGCCACGATCGTCACCATCGGCCACAACGAACTGCTCACCAGCACCTGGGCCGCCGACTACATGCAGCTGGTTCCGGTGAGCCGGGCGATCTGCGCGGACACGCGCGACAGCCTCGCCTCGCTGCGCGAGGCGGTCGAGGACCCGTCCGGTCCCTTCGTGGCGGCGGCGTTCCAGGCGCGCCGCGAGGAGCGGACCAAGCAGATCGCCGCCCTGCACGCCGACGCGCGGGCCGACTGGGCCCGGCAGGCCGAGGAGGCCAAGGCGACGGAGCGGATCCAGGTCGCGGGTGCGGTCGACGAGATCCACCGGGCCGTGCGCGAGGAGCCGTGGGTCCTCACCAACACCGGTAGCCTCACCATCGACGGCTGGGTCAAGAAGCTCTGGCCGTTGGACCGCCCCGGCAGCTACCTCGGCCTCAACGGCGGCGGCGGGCTCGGCTACGGACTCGGCGCCTCCATCGGCGCCGCGCTCGCCCACCGGGACGGGCCGGAGCTCTGCATCGACCTCCAGGCGGACGGCGACTTCCTCTACACGCCCAGCGCGCTGTGGACGCTGGGCGCGTACGACGTGCCGCTGCTGGTGGTCGTCATGAACAACCGCCTCTACCTCAACTCCACCCAGCACGCCGCCCGCATCGCGGGCGCGCGCGACCGCGACATCGACCGCGCGCACATCGCCACCAGCTTCTACGACCACCCCGTGGACTTCGTGGCGATGGCCCGCTCCTACGGCGTCCACGCCCTGCCCCGCGTCGAGCGCATCGAGGACGTCGCCGACGCGGTCCGGGCCGGAGCCGCCCACGTCAAGGAGCACGGCAAGCCCGTGCTCGTCGAGATCCTCACCCAGTGACTCCAGCGACTCCCGTGACTCCCGTGACATCAGGAGGTTCCGCGCGATGACCGCGGTCTTCGAATGCACCTACGACAACGAGCGGTACGTCGGACTCGGCCTGCCGCAGCCCGACGGGGCACTGCGGCTGTACCCGCTCGGCGACCTCCGCCTCGCCGAACTCCTCCCGCGTGCACTCGCCGACGGCACGGACGTGGCGGCCGTCGTCGCCCGTGCCGGGCACCCGGTGGAGGTGCCCGCGGCCGACCGCCGTTCGGTGCGGACGAGGCCCCCGCTGCTGACCGGCCACCCCGGCGACACCCTGGTCGGCGGCTTCATGATGACCCACAACGTGAAGGTCGACGCGCAGGTCCCGGATCAGCCCAACTGGTTCGTCAAGGGCCTCGGGGACGCGCTGCGCCTGCCCGGCGAGCCGCTCGGCGTCCCCGCCGACGCGGTCGCCGTCTGCGAGGAGGCCGAAGTCGTCCTCGTCTACGTCGGTGACGCGGACGGCGTGCCGCGCTACGCCGGCTACACCTTCGGCAACGACCTGACCGACATCGGGCGCTTCAAGCAGCACGCCGGACACCTGTCCTACGCGAAGCTGTGCGACGCGGCCGTCGCACCCTGGCTCTTCGCCGAAGCGCCGCCCCGGGTGGTGACCGGGCGGACGACCGTCGAGCGGGACGGGCAGACCCTGTGGCAGGGCGAGTTCACCACCGGCGCGCAGGCCCTGTACTACGACCTCGACGCGATCACCGCCCGGCTGCTCGCCTACCGCACCCTGCACCGGCCCGGCCGGGTGCACTACGTCTACCTCGGCGCCGACCGGGGCAGCTTCCACGCCGGGGTCGGTCTGCGTGACGGCGACAGGATCGTGCTGGACTTCGCGAGCCACGGCGTCGTGCTGGACAACCGGCTGGCCTGGTCCGGTCCTTCGCCGTACGAGGCGGAAGCGCCGCAGCCGCGGCCGGTCGCCGCAGGGACACGCTGATGCCTGCCCACGGCGCGAGCACCGCGACGCGTCGGCTCAGCGACGTCGAGGCCGCCTTCGCGTACACCCACGCGCTGGCCCGGGGCACCACGCAGGTCACCACCCAGCTCACGCTGCGCGGCACGCCGGAGCCCGCCAGGCTCGCGGACGGGGCGCGGCGCTGGGCGGTGGACCTGCCCGTGCTCAGGCTGAGAATCGAGGAACGGGGCGAGGAACTCTGGTTCCGCGAGGGCCCGGGCCCGGTGCCCGGCCAGATCGACGCACGGACCGCGGCGAGCCCACAGAGCTTCGACGCACTGCTGCGCCAGGAGCTCAACTCCGTGCTGCCGACCGGCGGTCCGCTGTGGCGGCTGCGCCTGGTGGCGGATCCGTGGGCCGACGCCACGCACGTGCTGTTCACCCGCAACCACGCCATCTCCGACGGCCACTCGACCGGCGCGGTCGTCCGGGCCCTGCTGGACCGGCTGTGCGACGCGGGCGGGGACTTCGGCGACGCCGGCGCGGTGGGTGAACCGGCCCCGGACGCCGACAGACTGACGTACCGTCCGCCGACGACGTCCTCCACCCGTGCTGCCGGGCTCGAACCCGAGCTCGAACCCGAGCCCGAGGCCGTGGCGTTCGCCGAGAACCGGGTGTGGAACGACCGCACGGCGGACTTCGTCCCGGTGGAGCTCACCCGCGAGGCGAGCCTGCGCCTGCGCGACTGGTGCCGTCAGCAGGGCGTCACCGTCAACCAGTTCTTCGCCGCGGCACTCGCCGAGTCCTTCGCCGAGGTCACCGGGCAAAACCTGCTGCGCGTCCACACGGCGGTGTCGCTGCGCGGCCGGTACGGCGCCGTGACGGCCCAGCCGGTGCGGCTGCCCGACGTCGGGTGCTTCATCAACGTCGTGCACGCGCCTGTCCGCGTCGCCGGACGGGACCTGGCCGCCCACGCCCGCGCCTACGGTGCGGCCACCCGCGACGCGGACGCGGCGTGGCGTCCGGCCCGCCGCGGTCACGCCGCCGTCCGCCGCGCCGTCGAGCGGATGGCCGCGGCCCGGGCCGCCCCGGGCGTCTGCGTCACCAACGTGGGCGTCGTCGACCCGGCGCTCGGCCCGCACGTCGACCGCGTCACGGCGTTCCGGACCGTCGTCAACCGCACCGCCGCGAACTACGCGGTCGTGCTCCACCTCTCCACCCTCCACGGCACGTTCAGCCCGACGCTGGCCTTCGGCGCGCCCGCGGTCGAACGCGCGCTGGTGGAGAAGACCGCCGCAGCCCTGCAGGACCGGGCGCTGCGACCTTCCCAGGGCGCCCCTACCGGTCGGCCAGAACCAGATCCAGCAGGCCCGGGAAGCGGGCCTCGAACTCCGGCCGTCGGAGGCGGTTGAGGCGCTTGGGGCCGGCGTCGCGCTGCTCCAGGAGGCCCGCCTCGCGCAGGATCGCGAAGTGGCGGCTCAGCGTCGCCTTGGTGACCGGCACGTCGAAGCTGCCGCAGGACCGCTCCCAGTCGCCTGCCTCGGCGAGCGTGCGGACGAGTGTCTGTCGGACCGGGTCGGCCAGGGCGAGGAGCGCCGTCTCCAGGCTCACCTCGTCCAGGTTCGCGTGGACCGGCGCGGCCCGGTGGCTCGTGCCGGGTGCGCGCTCCGTGGTCGGGGTCATGGCAGTTGCTCCGTCCGGCTCGATTCGCGGCGGATGCCCGCCGCGGATTGCAGAGTGTTCGTCGTTCTGCTAACACTATAGTGTTCGCCCATCGACGAACACTCTACTGCGGCGGGCGGCCGAACGCACGGCTGCCGCCTGCTCGTCGTCTTCTTCTCGTCTCCTCCTTTTCCGCCTCATCCCGGCACCACTGTCGGCACGGAAGGAAGCGCGCAATGACCGACCACACCGCACGGCCCCGCCCCGGGCTGACGCTCTTCGCAGCGTGCCTGGGCTTCGTCGTCATCATCCTCGACGTCAGCGTCGTGAACGTCGCCACCAAGGCGCTCGCCGCCGACTTCGGGGGCAGCCTGTCCGGCCTGGAATGGGTGATCAACGGCTACACGCTCACCTTCGCCGCCTTCCTGCTCACCGCAGGGGCGATGGGCGACCGGTACGACCCCAAGCAGATCTTCGTATGGGGCTTCGCGCTCTTCGCGCTGACCTCGCTCACCTGCGGTGCGGCCCCCAACCTGGTCACCCTCATCACCGCCCGGGTGATCCAGGGCGTCGGGGCCGCCATGATCGTTCCCTCCTCGCTGTCGATCGTGAACACCAACTTCCCCGAGCCGGCCCGGCGCACCCGTGCGGTCAGCCTCTGGGCCGCGTCGGGCGGGCTCGCCCTCGCGCTCGGCCCCGTGATCGGCGGCCTCCTGGTGGACCTGGCCGGCTGGCGCTCGATCTTCTACATCAACCTCCCGATCGCCGCCGTCGGCATGGTGATCACCGCCCGGTACGCCCGCCCCGCAGCGGTCCGCGAGGGCGCCGTGCGACGCTCCCTGGACCTGCCCGGTCAGCTGCTCGCGGTCGTCGGTCTCGGCGCGCTCACCGGCGCCATCGTCGAGGCGAACGCGCAGGGCTGGGGTTCGCCGCTGGTCGTGACCTGCCTGGTCGTCTTCGTCCTCGCGCTCGTCGGCTTCGTGCTCGTCGAGCAGCGCAGCGGCGACCCGATGCTGCCGCTGCACCTCTTCCGCCGCCGCGCGTTCGGCGCGACCTCGCTGATCGGCATCCTGCTCAACTTCGCCTTCTACGGCCTGATCTTCGTCTTCTCGCTCTTCTTCCAGCAGGTCTGGGGCTACTCGCCGATCCGTGCCGGGCTCGCCTTCCTGCCGATGACTGCCGCGATCATGGCGGCAAACCTGTCCTGCGGCCCGCTCGTCAAGCGTTACGGCGCGCGCCCCGTTCTGGTCACCGGCAGTGCGCTGGCCGCCGTGGGCTACCTGGTCACCCTGCCGACCGTCGGCGGCCACACCTACGCGGCGATGGCCGTGCAGTTCCTCGTCGCCGGCTTCGGCATCGGCCTGGTCGTGCCCTCGATGACCAACGCGATGCTGTCCGCCGTCGACCCGGCCCACTCGGGCATCGCCTCCGGTGTGCTCAACGCCTCCCGGCAGCTGGGCGGTCTGATCGGCGTCGCCGTCATGGGGCTGCTGGTCGGCCAGGCGCCCTCGCGCCACTTCCTGACCGGTCTGCGGTCCGCACTGGTCTGCGCGGTGGTGGCGCTGGCCCTCAGCGCGGTGCTCAGCGCGGTCGGCATCCGCCGTCGGCAGGTTGCGGCCGCCCCGGCCGACGCAGCCCGCCCGGTCGCCAAGGCCCAGCCTGCCGAGATCCGCTGACCGGGCGACCGCCACCCTCCCCAGCACCCCAGTCCTAGGAGCAACCGTGCCGCACCTGGTCCTCGAGTACTCCGGCAACATACGCGACGCCGTCGATCCGGAGAGGCTCTTCCGCGAGCTGCACCGGGCGCTCGCCCCGATCGGCGGATTCCGCCCGCAGGACTTCAAGAGCCGGGCCGTCCGCATGGACCAGTACCTGGTGGGCGACGGCAGCCGCGAACAGTCCTTCGTCAACCTCGACCTGCGGACCTTCGCCGGGAAGAATCCGGAGACCACGGCCGCGCTCAGCGAGGCCGCCCTCCGGGTCCTGGCGGACGCCTTCCCGGGGACCCTGCGCGAGACCGCCTGCGACATCTCGGTGCAGGTCACCCTGCTCGACCGGCCCAGCTATGCCCGCACCCGCTCGCAGGAGTCGACCCAGCAGGCCGAGCGCCCCCCGGCCACCCCCGGCACGCCTGAAACCCCTGCCCTGGCTGACACCCCGGCCCTGCCCGCCCCGTCGGCCGTCTGACGGCACGACAGACGACACGACAGGAGAACCCTCCGTCATGACCTCCTTCGCCCACCGCCGCGTCCTCGTCGTCGGCGGCACCTCCGGGGTCGGCCTCGCGGCCGCCCACCGCTTCCTCGCCGAGGGGGCGGAGACCGTCATCGCCTCCCGCAGCCGTGCGAAGCTCGACGCCGCCGTCACCGAACTCGCCCGCTACGGAGCGAAGGTGGAGGGCCGGACGCTGGACCTGCGCTCGGACGGCGAGGTGGAGCAGTTCAGCGCCGGCATCGGCGAGTTCGACCACGTCGTGGTCACGGCGGGGGAGACGCCGATGGGCCGGCTCGACACCCTTCCGCTCGCCGACGCGTACGCCGCGATGGACAGCAAGTTCTGGGGCGCCTACCGCCTCGCGCGGTCGGTCCGGATCGCGCCCGGCGGATCGCTCACCCTCGTCGCGGGCTACCTCTCGCAGCGGCCCGGCAAGGCGTCCGCACTGCAGAGCGCGATCAACGCCGCGCTGGAGGCACTCGTCAGGGGACTGGCCGTCGAGCAGGCGCCGCTGCGCGTCAACGCCGTGTCGCCCGGACTGCTGCGCACCCCGCTGTGGGACGCGCTCCCCGTCGAGACGCGCGAGCAGATGTACGCGGCGGCGGCCGAACGCCTGCCCGCCCGAAGGGTCGGCGAGGCCGACGACGTCGCCGCCGCGATCCTCTTCGTCGCCGGGAACCCCTACACGACCGGTACGACGCTCTTCGTGGACGGCGGCGGCATGATCGCCTGACCGTCGAACACCCCCGGCCCGGCCTGCCCACCCCTTCCGGCGGTCCGGGCACCCCGGCCCGGCCCGCCCCTCCTCGGCAGGCCGGGCCGAGGCCTCGGCGGGGGGCGTGCTGTCCGCGGCGCTTGCTCCCCGGTCCCGCCGGGTGGCCGTCGGCTGCCCGGGGAAGCCGGGGCGTTGAACCGGCGCAGGCCTGAGGCGGACCCGTCGGGCACGGCCCTGCACCGGGGCCCGGCATCGTGACCTGGGCGCCGGACGGGGCCGGTCCGCGGGCCTGACGTGACAACCGGTTCGCGCGCTGCCTCCCTCCGACCTGGCGGCACCCGGACGCGGCAGGCCGCTTGGCGCAGAGGCGTCTTCGTCATCGGAGTCCCGGTCGTTCCCGGCGAGGCGGCGTCGGCGCCCTTCGGGGGGAGGACAGTGGCGGGCGCCGCCGCGGCGACGTCAGCTGCCGGCGGGTGACGCGCCCGGGAGCGCGCGGGGGGAGGGGGCGCGGTTCGGATGGGATTCCGGACGGGCCACCGGGCCGGCGTCCAGTTCGCGCCACTCCGGGCGCAGGCCCGTCAGGGTCGTGACGGCGCAGTAGAGGACGCCGGCCGTCGCCGCGACCGGGGCCAGCGCGACCGCGCCCAGCGCGGCCCCGGCGATCAGACCGCCGAGCGGGACGCCCGCCCAGGAGACCGCGTCCGCCACCGAGATGACGCGGCCGACCAGCTCGCGCGGGATCCGCTCGTACACCGCCGCCGCCAGGATCGGGTTGAGGAAGCCCGCGGCGAAGCCCGAGACCGCGCTGACGGCCAGCACCGCGCCCAGCGGCGCGCCGAGCGCGAGGACGAGGAAGCGCGGCGCGCCCGCCACGACGAAGCCGGCCAGGAAGGTCACGCGGCGCGGCAGCCGTTCGCCCAACCACGCGGCGACCAGCCCGGCCGCCGCCGAGGCCGCGCTCATCACCGAGAAGACCGCGCCGACCGCGCCCACGCCGAGCCCCTGCCGGTGGACCCACACGGGGATCAGCACCGCCGACCACGCGGCGTCCAGGAAGTTGGTGGCCACAGTCAGCCCCACCGCCGTGGCCAGCAGCCGGTTCCCGCGCAGGAAGGCGAAGCCCTTGCCGAGCCGCTCCCAGTAGCCCGCGTCCTCGTCCGCCGCCGCCTCCTGCGCCCGGCGTTCCGGCGCGGCCAGGGCGGTGGCGGCGGCGCTCAGCAGGAAGGTGGCGGCGTTGAAGACCAGCGCCGTCGCCGCGCCGAACCCGGCGACCGCTGCCGCGCCGAGCGCGGGACCGGCGGTGATGGCCAGCCGCTCGGCCGCGCCGGACAGGCCGGTGACCCGCTCCAACGGCACCCGGGCGTCGTCGGCGGCGTCCGGCGTCATCGCCACCTTGGCGGCGTCGCCCGGCCCGCGCACCGAGCCGATGATCGCGACGAGCACCAGCAGCAGCCAGATCGGCAGCGCGCCGGCCGCGTGGGCGATCGGCACGGCCAGCACGGCCGTCGCGCTGACCAGGTCGCCGAGCAGGCTGATCCGGCGCGGCCCGATCCGGTCGATGGCCGGACCCGCCGCCGCCTTGGCGATCACGTAGGGGCCGAGCTCGCAGAAGGCGGTCAGGCCCGTGAGTGCGGTGCTGCCGGTCGTGGTCAGCACCAGCCACGGCAGCGCGACGGCGGAGACGCGGGTGCCGGTCAATGACAGAGCCTGTGTCAGCAGTAGACCCACGAGCCCGCGATAGCGCGTGCGCTCGGTGCCTCGCGTGGGGCGGATCCGGTCGGGGGAGGGGGTCTGGTCTGCCACCCAGCCAGCCTAGAAGGCGAACACCCACCTGAAGAGGGGTCGGTGACAGTGCATCCTCCGCATGAGGTAGCGGCGGGTCCCGTGGATGACGACGTGAGATACGTCTCGGAGTCGTCTCGGGGTTTGCTGAGTCTTGCCTGTGAGGCCGTCAGTCGCCATGCTTCCTCTGAGTTTCTTCTGGACCGGGGGGTGTGCTCGGCCTGCCCGGATTCTTATCTCCATGGGGGCCTGATGGGCAGACAGGTGACATGCGCCGCGGCGCCGGGGGGACGACTCCCGCGGCGGACCAGACGGCTGGTCCAAGCGCTGACCGCCGCGACGGTGCTGGCGGGGGCGGTGTTCGGGGGACAGGCGCTGGCCTCCTCCGCGCCGAAGCCGCCGTCGACGGCGGACCAGGAGAAGGGCATGGTCGCGGGCCGTCCCTTCCGTGATCCCGCCGACGCCGACACCTCGGCCACGCGCCGGATCACGATCACCCTCGACGCGCACCGCACGCGCTTCGACCTCGCCGGACGCAAGGTCTGGGGCGAGTCCTACGACGGCCGCTTCGTCGCGCCGACCATCCGCGTCGCGCCCGGCTCCGCGGTGACGATCCGGCTGGTCAACCACCTCACCGTCGCCACGAACCTGCACTTCCACGGGCTGCACGTGGCGCCCACCGGCGTCTCCGACGACCCCTTCCTGTGCGTCGCGCCCGGCAAGTCGCTGACGTACCGGCTGGCGATCCCCAAGAACCACCCGCAGGGCACCTTCTGGTACCACAGCCACGCCATGGGCACGACCTGCCCCAAGCCCGGCGCGATGGTCGCCGACGACATGGACGACGACATGTCCGGCCCGATGAGCGGCGCGACGGGCGGCGGCATGGCCGGCGGGATGGGCTCGATGAGCGCGTCTCCGACGGCTTTCGTGCCCGGCGACGTGGAGAACCAGATCTCGGCCGGCCTGTCGGGCGCGCTCGTCGTCGGCGACGACCGCACCCTGCTGCCGTCCAAGCTGCGTCACATCACCGCGCACACGCTGGTGTTCAAGGACGCGCAGATCGACGCGGGCGGCTCGATCGTGCAGAACACCGGCAGCACCTCGATCGACTCCGGCGCGCCGACCGTGCGCCTGGTCAACGGCCAGCTGCGCCCGGTGCTGTCGATGCGGCCGAACGAGACCCAGCTGTGGCGGCTCACCAACGCGGGCGCGGACATCTTCTACCAGCTCCAGCTGGACGGGTACCGGTTCACCGTGATCGGCGAGGACGGCACCCCCGTCGCCGCGGTGCGCACGGCCTCCTCGCTGCTGCTGCCGCCGGGCAAGCGCTACGACGTGCTGGTGACGGCCGGGCCCAGGCCCGGTGGAGCATGGCTGCGGACGCTCGCCTACTCCAACGGCCCGCAGGGTGACACCTACCCGAACACCCGGCTGCTCCGCCTGAACGTGCAGGGCGCGAAGACGGCGCGGCTGCCCGCCGTCTCCGGCCGCGTCCCGACCGCCGCGCCCGACCTGTCCGGCGCGCGGATCGTCCAGAGGCGCAAGCTCGTCCTGTCCGAGAGCGCGGACGGCAACAGCTTCTTCATCAACGGCAAGCAGTTCATGATGAGCGACGGTTCCGTCTTCGCCACCCCGGCCAGGCTGGGCACGGTGGAGGAGTGGACCGTCTACAACACCTCCGGCGAGATCCACCCCTTCCACCTGCACACCTCGGACTTCCAGGTGATGTCGGTCAACGGGGTGGCACAGCCCTACACGAACCGGCAGGACATCATCCCGGTGCCGTTCGAGCGGAACGGCAGGCCCGGCCAGGTGGTGATCAGGATCGCGTTCGACGACTTCCCGGGCCGCTACATGTTCCACTGCCACATAGCGGCCCACGAGGACAACGGGATGATGAGCTTCATCGACGTGGTCCGCTGACGTTCGGCCGCGTTCCGCGAAGGCGGCGGTGACACGGCCGAGAGGCCGGCGCCGCCGCCGACCTCTCGGCCGTCACCGCCCGCCTGTCGAGCCCGTCGAGCGGATCAGCCCGGTGCGATCTACGGTGGTGGGGAACGATCCGAGGCGTGCCACAGCGATCCCGGGAGGCACCCATGCCCGGTTCCACCACCATCGGCCGCTCCGAGCGGCTGGTCATGCTGAGCCACCACGACGCCGTGCGGCTCGCGGAGACCATGCAACGACTGTCCACCATGCTGGCCGCCGACGACGCGGACCGCCTCACCGACCCGCAGGTCGCCAAGCTCTGCGGCGGCGACGCGGCGATGCGCGGCGAGTACGCCCACTGGGCCGCCGAGGTCGGCGCCTACATCCGCGGTCACCTCTAGGCTCCGGCTCGGCTCCCCCTCCGGGGCGGGTCGAGGCCGACGAAACGGCAGGGCCCGCAGGCCGCGGGCTCTGCTAACCTGCGTCCATGATCTCCGCGTCGACCCGTCGAATGATGCGCCCCTACCGGGGCTGCTGAGCGACGCGCGCGCGTCCTTCCGAGGCCCCCACCAGGGGCCTCTCGCATGTCCGAGCCACAGGCCCCTCCCGCACCGAGCCGTACCGAGGCAGGAGCAGAGCCTGATGAGCTACTACGTCACCACCACCATCCCGTACGTCAACGCCCGCCCGCACCTGGGCTTCGCGCTGGAGCTCGTCCAGGCCGACGTGCTCGCCCGCCACCGCCGCTCGCGCGGCGGCGAGGTGCGTTTTCTGAGCGGCACCGACGAGAACTCGCTCAAGAACGTCCTCGCGGCGGAGGCCGAAGGCGTCGCCGTCCAGGACCTGGTCGACCGCAACGCGGCCGCCTTCGCCGGACTCGCCAAGCCACTCGCGCTCTCCTTCGACGACTTCATCCGCACCAGCCGCGATCCGCGCCACCGGGCCGGCGTCACCCATCTGTGGCGGCGCTGCGCGGAGGCCGGCGACTTCTACCGCAAGGCCTACACCGGCCGGTACTGCGTGGGCTGCGAGGCCTTCTACGGCGAGGACGAGCTCACCGACGGCCGCTGTCCCGACCACGGGACCGAGCCGCAGGAGGTCAGCGAGGAGAACTGGTTCTTCCGCCTCTCGCGGTACGAGGAGCAGCTGCGCGAGCTGATCACCAGCGGCGCGCTCCGCATCGAACCCGCCTCGCGGCGCAACGAGGTGCTGGCGCTGATCGACTCCGGTCTGCGGGACTTCTCCGTCTCCCGCAGCCGTGCCCGCGCCCGGGGCTGGGGCATCCCCGTGCCCGGTGACGAGGACCAGGTCGTCTACGTCTGGTGGGACGCACTTGGCAACTACGTCACCAGTCTCGGCCTCGGCGGCGACGAACCGGCGGAGGAGTTCCAGCGCTGGTGGGCGGGCGAGGGCGAGCGGGTCCACCTGGTCGGCAAGGGCGTGCTGCGCTTCCACGCCGTCTACTGGCCCGCGATGCTGCTCTCCGCAGGCCTGCCGCTGCCCACTCGGGTGCTGGTGCACGACTACCTGACGGTGTCCGGCCGGAAGATCAGCAAGTCCGCTGGCGACGTGGTGGACCCCGCCGAGCTGGTCGACCGCTACGGAACCGACGCGGTGCGGTGGTGGCTGCTGCGGGAGGTCCCGCGCGTCGGCGACGCGGACTTCACCGAAGAGCGCCTCGTCGCCCGCGCGGACGCGGACCTGGCCGGCGGGTTCGGCAACCTGGTCCACCGGGTGGTCACCATGGTCCACCGCTACCGGGATGGCGTCGTCCCGGAACCCACCACGGTGACCACCGCCACCTCCGAGCTCCGCGCCGTCTGCGCCCGCGCCTCGGGCCGCGTGGACGCGGCGCTCGACGCCTTCGACTACCGCACCGCTGCCGCCGCGGTCTGGACCCTGGTCGAGGAGGCCAACCGCTGCATCGACCGCACCCGCCCGTGGGAACTCGCCAAGACCGAGCGCACCGGCACCCGTTCGGCCTCCCTGGACGCGGCCCTGGCCGCCCTCGTCACGGCCTGCCGCGAGCTCGGCGACCAACTCCGCCCCTTCCTCCCGGACGCCGCGGAGCGCATCATCACCCGCTGCACTCCTCGCGACGGCGTCCTGCCCGAGTCCACCCCGCTCTTCGTCAAGCTGGGCCAGTAGTCGGACGGCCCCCCACAACCCGCCGGGTGCGCAGGGCACGGCCGTGGGCTGCCGGGACGGCGCACGATGACGCCCTCGGCCGGAGCCGCACGCCGGCCGGGGGCCCGGGGCGGGTGTCCGGCGCGTACCACCGGGGCCTGCGGAAAGGGGTGCCGGACAGGGCCTAAGGCGCCAAGGCGTCCTGAAGGCCCGTCACGGCCTCCGTCAGGATGGAGGCGTCGTAGATGATCTCGGGTGGGGTGCCGTCGTCGGACTCGGACCAGGTGGCGAAGGCGTCGCGGACCGCGGTGATGTCGACGGGGGTGCCCGCGCGGACCGCGTGGGCCGCGTGGGTGAGTTGGTCGCGGACGACCGACGCGAAGGCGGCTGCGCCGGGGGAGTCGCCCTCGGCAGTGGGGACGTGGGCCTCGATCAGCATCGTGGTCCGCCCGATGGCGGAGATCGCCGCGCGGGCGTCCGCGAGCTGGGACGGGCGCAGGCCCCGTGCGCGGACGGGTTCCGCCTCCGCGGAGGCCTCCGTCGCGGTCAGCGCGGCGCGGGCGCTGCGGTGGTCGAGAAGGGCGTCGCGCAGGGCGCGACGGTTCTGCGGGGAGGGGTCCCCGAAGGCCTCCAGGCCGGCCGCGGCGTAGTGGCCCGCCGCGTCGATGTAGTCGGCGAGTCGGTCCGGCAGCCGGACCGTCTGCCAGGTCGGCCAGAGCGCGTACGCGGCGAACGCGAGGAAGCCGCCGAGCAGCGTCATGCCGACGCGCTCCTCGGCCGTGTACCGCAGGACCAGCCCGTCCATCGACAGCAGGAAGACGACGTAGACGGAGACCAGCGCGCTCAGCGCCATGTACCCGGCGCGCATGGTGAGGTACGCGCAGCCGACCGCGACGACGGCCAGCAGGCCGCAGACCCACGGCGCCGGCTTCGCCACCACCATCACGACCGAGGCGAGGCCGACGCCGACGACCGTTCCCGCGAGCCGGGCGACCCCGCGGGTGTAGGTCTGGGAGAACTCCGGCCGCATGATCATCATGACCGTCATCGCCGCCCAGTAACCGTGCCCGAACGGCAGCGCCATGCCGAGGCCCTCCGCGAGCGTGACGACGACCGCGACCCGCACCGCGTGCCGCATCACCGGCGAGCGCTGGGTCCAGTTCCGCTTCACCGCGGCCGCGGTGAGCGGCAGCAGGGCGCGCACACCGGGGCGGCGCAGATAGCGCGGCTGGTCCTCGTCGACGGGGGAGTCCAGCGCGTCGGTGACCTCGGCCAGCAGGCCGATCAGGCGCAGGGCCGTGTGCCTGGCGATGCCGTGGAGGACGGGGCCGCCCTCGGGGATGGCCAGCGCGCGGTAGGCGTGTTCGGGGACCTGCGCGCCCTCACCGCTGCGGATCGAGCGGGCCGCCGCGTCCAGGATCTCGGCGGCCGCCGCGAGCAGTTCGCGGGCGCGGTCGCGCTCCCGGCCCTCCTCGGCGGCGCCGACGCGCGGGTCCGCGAGCGCGGCGAGCGCCGGACGCAGCCGCTCGACGAGCGAGCGCACCCCGGCCAGCTCGGACGGGCGGCTGCGCGCCTGACCCGGTGTCACGATCGCGGCCTCGCGGGCGGCCATCAGCGGATCGGGGTCGAACGGCGCGAAAGGGTCGTGCCGCAGCCGCCGCGCGTAGTCGGCCATCGACGCGCACGCCTCGGCCAGGGCCTCGCGGTGCGCGCTCCACCGGTCCACCGGCCAGATCAGCACCAGCAGCGCCTGGATGACGCCGCCCCCGGCGATCACGCCCGCGTGCTGCGCGGCCTCCGGCACGCTCGCGGGCAGGGTGACGGCGACGATCATGACCGTGACGGCCATCGACGCCAGGATCCCGGCCGTCTGACCCGCGACCCAGGCCATCCCGGCCGCGAACGCCCAGAGCGCGAGCACCGCGAGGAACAGCAGGTGCCAGGGCGAGACGACGTAGCCGACGAAGGTGCTGAACGACAGCGCCAGCGCGGTCGCCAGCGCCAGCCACGGGCGCGGCCGGTAGCTGCGCTGGAAGGTGGCCATCCCGGCGAGCTGCGCCCCGAGCGCGGCGGACGTCGCCATCGCCGGGCCGCCGAGCGCGAGCGCGCCGAACAGCGCGATCGCGACCCCGAGGGCTCCGCGCAGCGCGGCCAGGGGCTGGTTCGCGGCCCGCTCCACCGTCAGCCCGGACCGGGTGGCGGTCTTGAGCGAGCGATACCAGGCCGAGCTGGAAGCGGAGGATGCCATCGCCGGTCAGCTTAGTTGAACCCGCCTGAACCGGACCTCGTCCCCTCCGCCGCGCCGCGCTGCCTCGTTCGTCCTTCGACCAGCCGCAGCAGGTCAGTCGCGGAGGTCAGTCGCAGGAGGTCAGTCGCAGGAGGTCAGCCGCAGAGGTTCACGTGGCGGACGGTCAGCACGGCGTTCGCCGCGTCGATCAGCCGCGCACGCGAGAGGCTCCCGTCGCTGACCGCCGCCGCGACCGCGTTCGCCGTCTGCTGGGTCAGGCCCGCGGTGTTCGGCTCCTGGCTGAACATCACCATGTCCGCACCGGCGCGCAGGGCCTGGACCGTGGCGGAGGGGACGGAGTAGCCCGCGGCGGAGATCGCCTTGGCGTCCAGCGCGTCGGTGATGACCAGGCCGTGGAAGCCGAGGTGCCCCTTCAGCTCGTCGTTGATGATCGTCGGCGAGAGGCCGGCCGGGGTCGAGGTCAGACCGGGGACGGTGTCGTTCGAGATCATGACCGCCGGGGCCCCGGCGGCGATCGCCGCCCGGAACGGCGCCATGCCGCTCTGCTGCTCGCTCGACCACGGGATGGTGTTCGCGGGGCCGAGGTCGGAGTTGTAGCTGGACCCGCCGATGCCGGGGAAGTGCTTGAGGACGGGGATCACGCCGCCGGCCATCATGCCCTTCATGTACGCCGTGCCGTCGCGGCCGACCGCGGACGGGTCGCCGCTGAAGGCCCGCCACCCGTCGGGGTTCTGCGCGCTGGGGGCGGCGTTGGTGCCGTCGACGTCGACCACCGGTGCGAGGTCCATGTTCACCCCGGCCGCGGCCATCTTCTGGGCGACCGCTGTGGTGTTCTGCTGGATCTGCGCCGGGGTCCAGTTCCCGCCCATGTACGCGGGCCACGGCAGCGAGCCGACCAGGTTCGCCATGCGCTGGATGCCGCCGCCCTCCTCGTCCGTCATCACCAGCAGGCCGTGGTTGCCGGGCACGTGCGACTTGAGGGCGCTGATCTGGCTGCCGAGGTCGGCGGGTGCGGAGCTGCCGAAGAGCACGACGCCTCCGGCGCCGGCGGCGACCTCGGGGGTGGCGGCGGACACGTTGCCCTCGTCGACGGGGACGGCGATGGTCAGCATCGCCAGGCGCTCGTTGGACCAGCCGGCCAGCTTCGCGGTGTTGCTGCAGCTGGCGGTCGCCATGTCCTGCGAGCCGGCGGCGGCGGCGCCGCCGGGCTTGGACGGCTGCGACGGCTTCGCGGCGCTGGAGGAGGGGCTCGTGCTGGGGGCGCCGGTGGGCTTCGCGCTGCTCGGGGCGGCGCTCGCGCTGGAGGCGGCGTCCGCGGCGGGCGCGGAGGACTTCACGGTGGCGGACCCGCCGCAGGCGGCGAGCGGCACCACGGTGACGGCGGCGAGCGCGGCCACGCCAAGCGCGGCGGAGCGGGTGCGGCGGTCGGTCATGGTGAGGGCTTTCCGGATCGGGGGCAGAGTCGTTGCTCGTTCCACTGTCCGGGTTCGGGACGATTTATCCAAGGAAGGGAGAGAAGGGTCACTCCAAGGAGGACCCTTCCGCGGCCCCCGACGGATCAGTCCCTGGGCTGCTCGTTCCACGACGCGATGACAGGACGGCCGTGCTCGGTGCTGAGCCGGCTGATCGTGCCCGTGGCCAGCTGGAACAGCGCTCCGCCGGAGGGCGGCAGGCCCAGCCGGCGCGCGGCCAGCACCCGCAGGAAGTGCGCGTGCGCGATCAGCACGACGTCCCCGCCGCGGCCGTTCTGGAGCGCCGCCTCGGCCTTGGCGATCACCCGGTCGGCACGGATCCCGACCTCCTCCGGCGTCTCGCCGGGGTGCTCCTGCGGGCCCCGGGCGACGCCGTCCGTCCACAGGTTCCAGTCCGGACGGGTGCGGTGGATGTCGCGCGTGGTCACGCCCTCGTACGCGCCGTAGTCCCACTCCACCAGGTCCGGGTCGACCACCGCGTTCAGCCCGGCCAGCTTCGCGGTGTCCTGCGCCCGCTGCATCGGGCTGACCAGCGCCAGGCAGATCTTGTGCTCGGCGAGCAGCGGCGCGAGCGCGCGCCCCTGCGCCTCGCCTCGTGCGGTGAGCGGGATGTCGGTCCAACTGGTGTGCTGGCCCGAAAGGCTCCACTTGGTCTCGCCGTGCCGCACCAGGATCAGGTCACTCATGCCGTCACGCTACCCGTCCGTGCACGCCGCCGCCGGGGCGCGGGCGCGAATTCGGTCGCCCCGCGCTGGGCCGCTGTCCTAGCGTGCGGGGACATGAGCAGTCGACTGCGCGCCATGGCGGCGCGGAACCAGTCCATCGCCGAGACCGGGCGCTATGTGGCCACCGACGGCGCCGAGGTCGAGATCGGCTCGGCCCTGGCCGCGGCCGTCGCGGGCACGCGCTGCTTCGGCCCGGACGCGCTGCCGGACGGACCCCGCCACGCCGGGGCCTTCGCGACGGTGGTCGAGGTGACGGCGGAGGACAGTCTGACCGCGGCTCGTCGGCTGGCGGCCGACGGCCCGGTCGCGGTGCTGAACTTCGCCTCCGCCCGCAACGTCGGCGGCGGCTACCTCGGCGGCGCCCGCGCGCAGGAGGAGGACCTGTGCCGCAACGCTCTCCTCTATCCCTGCCTGCTCCAGGCCCCGGAGTACTACGAGGCGCACCGCGCCTCCGACGACCTCCTCTACAGCGACCGGGTCATCTGGTCGCCGTCCGTGCCGGTGCATCGGGACGAGCGGGGCGGGCTGTCGACCGAGCCGTTCGCGGCGTCCTTCCTCACCAGCCCGGCCCCGAACGCCGGCGCGCTGCTGCGCCGCGATCCGGGGGCGGGCCCCCGGATCCGCGCGGCCCTGGCCCGCCGGTCCGGCCGGGTCCTGGACGTCGCCGCGCGGCAGGGCGCGCGGCAGCTGGTGCTGGGCGCGTGGGGCTGCGGCGTCTTCCGCAACGACCCCCACGACGTCGCACGGGCGTTCCACTCCTGGCTCGCCCCGGGCGGCGCGTACCACGGCGCCTTCGCGCGGGTGACCTTCGCGGTCTGGGACCGCAGCGAGCCCTCCGCCAACCGTGCCGCCTTCGAGAAAACCTTCCCGCCGGAGCCACCCACCGGCGTCTAGCCACCCACCGGCGTCTAGCCGTCCACGAGCCCGCGGTCGCACGCGGTGGGGCCTCGCCACCGGCGCGACCGCTCGGTGACCGCAACCCGCACGCGACGGCGTCGCCGGGCGAGAGCCCCGCGTCCCGAGCGGGTGCAGCCGAACCAGGGTCCACCTGGAACCGCCGGCCCTGGGCGGCTCGGGCCGTGTGTGCTTCGGCCTGCCGCAGCGGAGCTCCGTATCCCCATACGTGGCGCGCGGTATTCCCACACGTGGCGCGCGTCCTCGGCGTCGTCCGGCGGACCAGGCTGCGGAGCCACGCCTCCCCGGCCCGGACCGGCGGGAGCCGGTCGCGTTCAGCCCTGCCGGAGGCGGCGGACCTCGACCGGGACGACGCGGCCGCCGATGTCGACTGTGTCGTCCGGGCCGGGGCGGGTGAGGATCTGCGAGCCGACGCCCTGGCGGATGTCGAGGGCCCGTCCCAGCTCCGCGGTCAGGACGACCGCGGCCGCGCCAGTGGCCTCGTCCTCCTCGATGCCGTCGCCGCGGCCGGGAAAGCCACGGGTGCGAACGGCGCCGGTAGCCTCGTCGGACCAGGCCCAGGCGTAGAGCCAGCCCGTTCCCACGGGCGGGACCGCGAGCGCGTCCACCTCGGCCACGCTGTCGTGCCGCAGCGTCCTGCGGCCCGACGCCCACCGCGCGCGACCGCGGATCCAGTGGAACTCGTCCTCCTGCCAGGCCGGGACCTCCCCGGCCTCCGGCCGCAGCACGTCCACGGCGACGCCCTCGCGACGCAGCAGCCACGACGTGCCGACGAGCGGGTGCCCCGCGAACAGCAGGCGGGCGCTCGGGGTGTAGATGTCCACCCGGCCGCTCGCCGCGTCGTCGACGAAGACGGTCTCGGAGAAGCCCAGCTCCCGCGCCAGCTCCTGGCGCCGCTCCCGCTCGGCGTAGGCGGCGCCGTCCAGGACCACCCCCAGCGCGTTGCCCGCCGTGCCGCCGGGGCCGCAGAAGACGCGCAGCACATGAAGATCACTCATGGCCCCATCCAAGCAGGACCGCCGGGATCAGCCGATGGCGAGGCCCGCGTGATCCTCCGCCAGTTCCGCCGCCGCATGGCGGGAGGAGGCGATCCGGTCCGGGTTCGCGGGTGCGGCCTCTGGACCCGGCCGGGAAAAGCGATCGGCCCTCCCAGCGAGGCCGGGAGGGCCGATCCGATGCGTGCGCGAGGGGGGACTTGAACCCCCACGCCCCGAAGGGCACTAGCACCTCAAGCTAGCGCGTCTGCCATTCCGCCACCCGCGCATCGGAGTCGTCCGCTTGCTTCGGCCTTGCGGCCTCGCTCGCTGACGGGGTTAACCATAGCAAAGATCAGCGGTGGTTCCGAAACCGGTTTCCGCGACGTGATCATGCCGTGGACCTGCGCCGATGCAGGGCGCACGCGGGTGGCGCACTTGGGCCGCGAACGCGCCCGGTGGAGGATGGGCACGAAGAGATCTTCGGAGAGAGGCGGAGCAGCGTGAGCGAGTCATTGGGTGCGGACCGTCAGGGGGAGGGCTTCGGCGAGGCGGAGGTCGCCGAGCTGTGCCGGGACCTGATCCGGATCGACACCAGCAACTACGGTGACAACTCCGGCCCGGGGGAGCGCGCCGCCGCCGAGTACGTCGCCGAGAAGCTGGCCGAGTTCGGCCTCGAGCCGCAGATCATCGAGTCCACCAAGGGCCGCGCCAGCACCGTCGCGCGCATCGAGGGCGAGGACCGGTCCCGCCCGGCCCTGCTGATCCACGGCCACACCGACGTCGTGCCCGCCAACGCGGACGACTGGACGCACCACCCGTTCGCGGGCGAGATCGCCGACGGCATGGTCTGGGGCCGCGGCGCGGTCGACATGAAGGACATGGACGCGATGACCCTCGCGGTCGTGCGCGACCGCCTGCGCAGCGGGCGCAAGCCCCCGCGCGACATCGTGCTCGCCTTCCTCGCCGACGAGGAGGCCGGCGGCGTCTACGGCGCGCACCACCTCGTCGACCACCACCCCGGCCTCTTCGAGGGCGTCAGCGAGGCGATCGGCGAGGTCGGCGGCTTCTCCTTCACGGTGAACGAGCAGTTGCGGCTCTACCTGGTGGAGACGGCGGAGAAGGGCATGCACTGGATGCGCCTCACCGTCGACGGCACCGCCGGGCACGGCTCGATGACCAACAAGGACAACGCGATCACCGAGCTGTGCGAGGCTGTCGCGCGCCTCGGCCGGCACCAGTTCCCGGTGCGCGTGACCAAGACGGTGCGGCACTTCCTCGACGAGCTCTCCGACGCCCTCGGCGTCGAGCTCGACCCGGAGGACATGGACACCACGCTGGAGCGGCTCGGCGGCATCGCGAAGCTGATCGGCGCCACGCTGCGCAACACCGCGCAGCCGACCATGCTCGGTGCCGGTTACAAGGTCAACGTCATCCCCGGCCAGGCCACCGCCCACGTGGACGGCCGTTTCCTGCCCGGCTACGAGGAGGAGTTCCTCACCCAGCTCGACGCCGTCCTCGGCCCGCGCGTCAAGCGCGAGGACGTGCACAGCGACAAGGCCGTGGAGACGGACTTCGACGGACCGCTGGTCGACGCGATGCAGAAGGCGCTGCGCGCCGAGGACCCGATCGCCCGCGCCGTGCCCTACACGCTCTCCGGCGGCACGGACGCCAAGGCCTTCTCCGGCCTCGGCATCCGCTGCTTCGGGTTCGCGCCGCTGCAGCTGCCGCCGGACCTGGACTTCGCCGGGATGTTCCACGGCGTGGACGAGCGGGTCCCGGTCGACGCGCTCAAGTTCGGCGTCCGGGTGCTGGACCGCTTCATCGACCACTGCTGAGACGGCCCCTGCTTGAGACGGCCGCCGCTTGAGGCAGCGACTGCTCGAGCCGGCCAGTGCCGAGACCGGCCGGGACCACGGCAGGTCGTGGCGGCGTCGTCGCATTCGTGCTGACTTTCGGGCTTCTCACTCCGGCGGGTGAAGGTTGTTGGGCGGACGTACCCCGTTTGCCGCAGCGTCGTTCACCCATATGCAGCTCACCGAACGGGCTGTTCCCATTGAAGGAGGAGACCATGCAGGTCAAGAAGATCGCCGCCGTCGTCGCCACCGCGGGTGCCCTGGGCCTGGCCGGCGCGGGCATCGCCAGCGCCCACGACGGCGCCCAGGCCGAGGGCGCGGCCTGGGGCTCCCCGGGCGTGCTGTCCGGCAACGTGATCCAGGTTCCGGTGCACGTCCCGGTGAACGTCTGCGGCAACACCATCAGCGTGATCGGTCTGCTCAACCCCGCGTTCGGCAACCACTGCGAGAACAACTGAGCGTGAGCCGGATGCTTCCGGATCACCGGCTCGGCACGTGACACCTGGCACGGCCCCGGGAGGCGCCACTCCTCCCGGGGTCGTGCCCGTTTCGTCACTCTCGTTTGTGGAGTTGATGTGGAGTCAACCGTGCCCCGCAGGGCCCACCCTCGTTGGGAGTGGTACGGGGGCCACGGGGCGAGAAGCAAGAACCACGAGCACGACTGAGAGCAGGGCAACACATGCGACAAGCGGCCAAACGCGGGTTGCTCACGGTCATGGCGACCGGGAGCGTGCTGGCCTCCACCGCGGGTATCACGGCAGGGTTCGCGGCGGGCACGGCCTTCGCCGACGCGGGCGCGAGCGGCACCGCGAGCGATTCGCCGGGCGTGGGCTCCGGCAACGCGATCCAGGTGCCGGTCGTGGTGCCCGTGAACGCCTGCGGGAACACTGTCAACATCATCGGCGCGCTCAACCCGGCCTACGGCAACAGGTGCGCCAACGGCGGCGGTTCGACGCACGGCGGGTCGGGTCACTCCGGCGGTGGTTCCAGCGGCTCCGGCAGCTCGAACGGAGCCGGCGGTTGGAACGGCCCCGGCGGCTCGAACGGCTCCACCGGGTCAGGTGACGACCGCGGGGGGTCGGGCGGCGGTTCCGGCAGTATCGCCCAGGGCGGTGCGCACGGCTCGCCGGGTCTGGGGTCGGGCAACGCGGTGCAGGTCCCGGTCGACGTGCCGGTCAACGTCTGCGGCGACACGGTGAACGCGCCGGGCGCCGTGAACCCGGCCTTCGGCAACTCCTGCGGCAACGGCGTCCACGAGCACCCCGGCACGCCGAAGCCGCCGACCACCTGCACCGGCCCGATGGGCGGCTCGGGCGGTTCCGGCAGCTGCGACACGGGCGGTCCGACGGGCGGCAACGGCGGGAACACGGGCGGCCAGCAGCCCCCGCCGCCGCAGAACGTCTCCTCGCCGAGCGGCGGCTCGCAGACCACGGGCCACCTGGCCGAGACCGGTGGTGGCGACGAGGCCATGCTCATGGGTGCCGCGGGCGTCCTGGTGACGGCCGGCGGCGCGCTCCTCTACCGCCGCACGCGGCGCGGGGCGTAGCAGGGCCCGGGCGTCCGGCCCCGGCCGGTCGGGGCCACCCGGCCGACCGGGGCCGCCGTCGTTGTTGTTCGGGGTCGCTGCGGACGAGCCGTTCGCTGTCCGGGCTGTCGGGGCCGCTCCGGGCTCTCCGGATCGCTCCGGCTAGTCGTCCAGGAAGCTGCTGAGCGGGCTGCGCACCTGGCGGATGATCCGCCGCTTCAGCGTGATCTTGCGCCGCCCGTCCGGGTAGAGGCGGAGGCGGTCGAGCTCCCAGTGACCGTACTCCGCCTGCTCGGTCAGCAGCGTGCGCGCCTCGTTGCGGGAGACCGTGCGCGGCAGCAGCAACGAGCGGAACTCGTACTCAGGCTGCCGCACGATCTTGCGCGGCGGCTTGCTCAGAGGTGGGGTCAAGTCACTTCCTCTCGCGGGCCGACAGAGGTAAGCCTACGACCGGGACCGACCCGGCTCCAGAAAGGCTTCCCAGGGCGGCGTCCCGGCAACCGACGCGGGAGGTTCCCGTGATCGGATTACTACGACCCGGATAACACCCGTGCGCGGAGCACCCGCGACCGACTAGCGTGCGTGCCATGTCTGATGTCGCGCGTCCCACGGAAGCTCAGATCGCCCAGGTACGCATCGCCGCGGAGGCGGTCAAGGCCGCGATCGACGCGCATCTCGCCGCGGTGGAGGCGAGAGCGGGCGTGGGGGACCCCCGGGTCGCCGGCGCCTACGAGACCCTGGCCGACGCCGCGGAGGTCTACGACGACCTCCTGGACCGCGTCCACGACGAGTTCACTCCCTTCGAGGTCCCCCGCCCCGGCGTCAACGGGCTTCTCGACCGCATCGAGCCCGAGGCGGTCTCCGTCCTGGTCCGCCGCGACTACACCGTCACCGACCCCCGCCTCCTGCGCGAGACCGTCGGCGGCACCACCGTCGCGGCGTCGCTGCGCGCGCTCTTCGGCGACTACGAGCCCGACCGCGTGGCCCGCCACGCCGCCGACTTCGGCCTGGAGGAGGGCGACTCCACGCTCTGGGTGGTCGCGAGCGAGCCGGTGGCCGAGCCGGGCGAGTGGCTGGCCGAGCCGTTCGACGTCGCGGACGAGGACCTGCTGATCTGCCGCTTCGACGTGATCGAGGACTACGACGACGAGCTGGAGGCCGCCGACCCCAGCTGAGGCAAGCGACCGCCTCCCGCGACTGCCTCGCGTCTCCCCCGGTCCCTCCAGTTGTTCCTCCAGCTCGTGCCCGTGTCCCGTCGGCCTTGCAACGCCGGCGGCTGGAGGTCGCAGACTCGAGCCATGGACAGCGCCCCGCTCCTCAGCCCTGGAATGCGGCCTGGACGGGCGGAACACCGAGCCCGACCGGCACCGCCTCTTCACGCGGAGCCTCGACCGCACCGTCGGCGCTGCGCTGCGCGACGGGCTCGCCCCGGACGGGCCCGTCGGGGCGTAGGCGGTCGACCGCCTGCCCGACCGCACGGGCCCGGACCCTGCCCGCCGACCGGTCGGCTCGCGGGAGGTGCCTACTCTCCGGCCAGGACGGTGCGCAGGCGCGTCGTGCGGGGGCGGGCCACCTGGGCGGCCACGTTCTGCTGGAGGGCGGCCGGAGCCACCCCGCTCACCAGGGACAGGTGCCGCTCCGCCCGCCCGCAGGCGGTGTAGAGCCACTGCCGGGTCAACTCCGGCCCCGCGTCGGGGGTGGCCACGACGACCACGCCGGGCCAGCGGCGGCCGGCCGCCTGGTGCGCCGTCAGCGCCCACCCGTGGCGGAGCTCGCCGATGAGCTCACGCGGGACGACCGAGGTGCCGTCGCCGAAGGCGATCTCCAGCCCCTCCGGGACCGCGCGGCGGACCACGCCCTCGCGCAGGGCGCTGGGCGAGGGCGCGTGCACGACGGCGTCGCCCGCGTCGAACCCGCCGAACTGGCCCGGACCGGGGTTCAGCCGGGCCTTGAGCGCCGTGTTGAGCGCGCGCGTGCCCGCCGGTCCGGCGTGGACCGGCGTCAGCACGCGGACCTGCTCGGCCGGGATGCCGAGCGCCCGGGGGATCGAGTCCCCGACCAGCTGCACGGCCCGGTGCACCGCCTCCGCCGCGTCCCGGGCCTGGACCGGCACGACCTCCTTGTCCGGGGAGGCCACGGGCTCGAACTCGCCGATGCCGATGCCGGACACGAGCTCGCCGATCGGCCCGAAGTCCGGCTGCCGCGAGGCCACGACCGGGCCCGGCCGCGCCGCCAGCAGATCGGCGAACACCCGCCCCGGACCGGGCGACCACAGATCCCCCGGGTCGCCGCTGAACACCAGCCGCGCGCCGTCGGCCAGCGACTCGACGAGCGTCGCGGCGAGCTCGACGTCGAGCGAGGGCGCGTCGCAGACGATCAGCAGGTCGAGCGCGAGCGTGCCGTCCGCGTCACGCGGGGTGGCCGCGAGCACCTGCCCCAACGGCAGCGCACCGGCGCGCGCCTGCGGGTCCGTGTGCCCGCGCTCGTCAGCGTCCCGGCTCGCGCCCTCGGCGTTGGCCGGCCTCGGCGCTGCCGCGTTGCCCGTTCCGCCGTTGAGTCGGTGCGCACTGTCGGCGTGCGCCGCAGCGAGGGCGGCGCGCAGGCCGAGCTCGCGCGCGGCGTGAAGCAGCGCGACTGGCTCGCTGCGCGCGGTCTCCCCGCCCGTGTGCAGCACCAGCGGCGCATCCGCGACGGCGCGGATCAGCGCGGCGGCGGAGGAATTGGGCGCGCTCGCCGCGACCTCCTCCCACCCGGGCCGCCGGGCGTCGCCACCGGCGCTCCACTGAGCGCCGTCGTCGTCGCGGGCGTCCGCGCTGTCGCCGGCCACGCCGGGGCGAGGACCGCCCGCAGCCGCCGCCTCCGACGTGCCCGCCGGGCCGCCCGCCCCGGGCTCGCCGCCGTCGGCCTGCGCGCCCGGCGCGGTGTGCTCGTCGTCCTCGTCGCTGTGCGCGTGGCCGTCGGCTCCGTGGCCACGGCTCTCGGCCGTGCTCTTCGGGGCGTCCGCCCCGAAGTCGCCCTCGTCGGCATCCTCCTCGCCCGCGCCGAAGGCCCCAGGGCCCGACTCCGCGGACCACTGCGGACCGCCGGCCGCGGTGTCACGACCGGGGAAGGTGGAGACGAGGCGCACCAGGCCGTCCGCCAGGCTCTCCTCCGCGAGGGCGAGGCGGTCCAGGGCGAGCAGGACGCGGCCGACCGGGCCGTCCTCGGACTCGTCCTCGTCGTCGCCCTCCTCCTGGAAGGTCATGACGCGGCCGTCCGTCACGACCGCCAGCAGGGCGTCGTCGGGATCCGGCACGCCCTCGCGGGCGAGGCCCGCGCGGATCTCGGGGAGTTCGACGGCCGTGTGGCCGTGCAGCGCGGCGCGCTCCAGGAGCCACTGGACCAGAGCGCTCGCCCGGCGGGCGTCACCGGGCGCGGCGTCCGCGCCCAGCAGGCCGCGGGCGAAGGCGTCCGCGTTGGACGGCTGGACGCCGGGGACGCCGAGGACGGCCCACGGGTCCTCCCGCAGCAGCTCCGCCGCGCGTTCGCCCAGGGCGGCGACCGCCGCGCCCGCGAGCTGCGCGGGCGCGCCGCCCTCACCCAGGACGGCCGCCGTGTCGGCCAGCGCGTCGCGCGCCTGCGCGTCGACGTCCTGCGCCCGGCCGTCCGCCGCGCGGATCGCCTCGGCGAGCTGCTCGGTGACCATGGCTGCGCTGTCGGTCATCGGTGCTGACCCTTCGGGTGGGGACTGTTCCTTACCCGGGAAACGCTATCGGTCCCCACTGACACCGCCGCGCACCGCTCGGCCCGACGCCGCCGGGTCAGTACAGCGCCGTCCAGTGCTGGTCCGGGTAGACGTGCACCGGCGCGGAGATGTCGTCCAGCGCCGCGCGGATCTCCGTCGGCAGGATCAGCCGCTCGACCTGCAGCGCCGCCTGGAGCTGCGACGCGGTTCGGGCGCCGAGGACCGGCGCGGTCACGCCCTCGCGGTCGCGCACCCAGGCCAGGGCGACCTGCATCGGCGTCGTCGCCAGTCCGTCGGCCGCGGTCGTCACCGCGTCGACGATCCGCCGGCCGCGCTCGTCGAGGTACGGCTGCACGAACGCGCCGAAGGACGGCGACGCGCCACGCGAGTCCGGCGGCGTGCCGTGCCGGTACTTGCCGGTCAGCACGCCGCGCCCGAGCGGTGAGGAGGCCAGCACCCCGATGCCCGCGTCCAGGGCGGCGGGCAGCACCTCACGCTCTATCCCGCGCTGCAGCAGCGAGTACTCCATCTGCGTCCCGGCCAGCGCGGTCCGGCCGGGGACGGCGCGCTGCCAGGTAGCGGCCTTGGCCAGCTGCCAGCCGCAGTAGTTGCTGACGCCGGCGTAGCGGGCCCGTCCGCTGGAGACGGCCAGGTCGAGGGCCTGGAGAGTCTCCTCCATCGGGGTGTCCTCGTCGAACGCGTGGACCTGCCAGAGGTCGACGTAGTCGGTGCCGAGGCGGTTGAGCGAGGCGTCGAGCGCCTGCAGCAGGTGGCCGCGCGAGCCGTCGAAGCGGCGGTCCCGGTCCGGGACGCTGCCGGCCTTGGTGGCGATCACCAGCTCCGCCCGGGGGACCAGACTCTCGGTCAGCTGCCCGAGGAGATACTCGGCCGCGCCGTCGGCGTAGACGTCGGCGGTGTCGACGAGCGTGCCGCCCGCGTCGAGGAAGGCCTTGAGCTGGTCGGCGGCCTCGTGTTCGTCCACGTCCCGGCCCCAGGTCATGGTGCCCAGTCCGAGGCGGGACACGCGCAGGCCGGTGCGGCCCAGATGACGCTGCTGCACGGGAGGCTGCCTTCTGTCTGTCGTCCGTGATGGCGGTGCGGAGATGAGGTGGATGCGGGGCGAGCCTACGCGGATCGACGTGCCCCCGGGGGCATCGGGGATCACCCGCTCGGCGGCGTGTCCCGACGTGTGAGCGCCCCCATGGTTGCTACTTGCCAGTAGTCCCACACCGACCTGCGCACTAGAGTCGGCCCAGGCGCCCATCAAGGCTGCGCCGATGGCCCGCTCGTCAGGAGGCAACAGCGTGCGACTCGGGATCAACCTCGGTTACTGGGGGCTCGGCAACGACGCCGACAACATCGCCGTCGCGCAGGAGGCGGACCGCCTCGGCTACTCGGTCTGCTGGGCGGCGGAGGCCTACGGCTCGGACGCCGCGACCGTGCTGGCCTACGTGGCGGCCAAGACCGAGCGGATCGACGTCGGCTCGGCGATCTTCCAGATCCCGGCCCGTACGCCCACGATGACCGCGATGACCGCGGCAACCCTGGACACCCTCTCCGGCGGCCGCTTCCGCCTCGGCCTCGGCGTCTCCGGCCCGCAGGTCTCGGAGGGCTGGTACGGCGTCAAGTTCGACAAGCCGCTGGCCCGCACCCGCGAGTACGTCGAGATCATCCGCAAGGCCATGGCCCGCGAGCGGGTCACCCACGACGGCGCCAACTGGACCCTCCCGCTCCCGGGTGGGCCGGGCAAGGCCCTGAAGCTGACCATCCACCCGGTGCGCGAGCACATCCCGCTCTACATCGCCGCCATCGGCCCGAAGAACCTGGAGCTGACCGGCGAGATCGCCGACGGCTGGCTCGGCATCTTCTTCGCCCCGGAGCAGGCCGAGCTCTCCCTCGCCTCCGTCCGCGCGGGTCGCGAGAAGGCGGGCCTGACCCTCGACGGCTTCGACGTCGCGCCCAACGTCCCGATCGCGGTCGCCGCCAGCGACGGCGAGGCGGACCTCGCCGCGGCTGCGGACATCTTCCGCCACTACACCGCGCTCTACGTGGGCGGCATGGGCAGCAAGGAGCAGAACTTCTACAACCGCATCGCCTGCCGCATGGGCTACGAGGCGGCGGCGGAGGAGGTCCAGAAGCTCTACCTCTCCGGCGACAAGGCGGCCGCCGCGGCCGCGGTCCCGCAGCAGCTCATCGACTCCACCACCCTCGTCGGCACCCGCGACCGCATCGCCGACCGCCTCCAGGCCTACGCCGCCGCCGGCGTCACCACCGTCAACCTCTCCCCGGGCGGCTTCACGCTCGACGAGCGCATCCTCGCCCTGCGCACCGCCGTCGAGGCCCTCGACCAGGCCGGCCTGGCCTAGACCGCAGATGCTGACGCGTCCGCAGCCGCCATGCGGGTTGCGGACGCGGCTGCCGGGCGTCGGATCTCTCCAAGAGCCTCACCTGGTCCCCACGCTCTGTCCTTGGGAGGTGCTTACGGTGATCCAGTGCGAGATTCCGTTCGAGATCCCTGGATGCCGCTCGTGGACTACTGCGCCGCGTGCCGTCGGCACGTCAACGGAGCACTGTCGTGTCCGGGCTGCGGCACCTACTTCCTGACCGACTTCCGCTCCGCGGAGAACGTCGAGCCGGCGACCGCGATACCCGATGAGCCGGTGCCCGTCTCCGTGGCCGTCGGCGGGCGTGCCGCTCGGCGGCGGCACTTGGCCCAGTTGAGGAAGCACAAGCGCAGGGCTGCCACCGCGACCGTCTTCGCGCTCTTCGGCGGAGGCCTGACGCTCGCGGCGCTGCCCGACCATGCGTCCGCCGGGCACACGAACGCGGCTGCGGCACCGCAGACGGTGGGCCCCGTCGGCACTCCGTCAGGTGCCGCCAGCCCCACGCCGACGCATCCCGTGGCCGCCCCGCCACAGCGGCAGCAGCCGGCGCCCGCGTCGACGCAGACCACCACGGACCGGCAGTCCGCCGCGCAGGGGCGTTCCGTTGCCGCGCCGAGCACGCGGGCGGTCACTCCGGCGGCTGCTCGAGCCGGGACTCAGCGGGTCTCGGTCCGCCCCGCCGCTCCCCGCACCACCCCCAGCGCGCCGCCGACCACCGCCGCCACCCCGATCTCGGCCCCGACAACCGCCACCACGCAGCCGAGCTCCGGCGCAAGTTCCCCCGCCACCAGCCCCACGAACCCACCCCCCGTGTGCTTGCTGGGGCTGGTCTGCGTCAGCTGAGCACGCTGGGCCGGGTGAGGAAGGCGCAGTGGATCGCGTCGGTCTTGCTGTTCGGCGTGCCCGTTGCCCGTTGCCCGTTGCCCGTTGCCCGTTGCCCGTTGGGGCTTGGGCGTCTGGCAGCAGTCGCACGTGAAGGTGCCTGTCGGCCTGTTCGGGCCGAACGTGAGCAACAGGAACCTGCTCCGGACGGGCCGACGACAAGCCCGTGACGAAGTCCCGCCCGTTCGGAGCTACTTGGCGATGCTGCCCGTGATCGCGGCGCGCAGCTCGTCCATGTCCGCGGTGGGGTCGGACGTCGCCCAGCAGACATAGCCGTCCGGGCGGATGAGGACGGTGGTGGCCCCGAGGCCGTCTGCGCAGGTGGCGCGGACGAGGTCGATGACGGGCGGGAGCCGGAGGTCGGACGGGAGGGCTCCGGTGAGGTCGAGGAGGACCGCGTGGCCGGAGGCGAAGAGCGCGGACAGGCGCGTTGTGCCGGCCCCGTTGGGTGCGGTGCGCAGGTCCGCGTCCGGGAGGCGGTGGCCGGTGAGCGGGTGGGCGCCCGGCAGCGGGTAGTGGAGTGAGAGGCCGGACATCAGGCCGGCGATGTGGCGGTTGGCATCGGGCAGGCGCAGCAGGTCGATGACGATGTCGCGCAGCGCGGCCACGTCCTCCGTGGGGTGCGGGTCGGCGAGGACGCGCTGGGCCGAGGTGTGGTGGAGCACCTGCGCCGCGACCGGGTGGCGTTCGTCGTGGTAGCTGTCCAGCAGGGCGGTCGGCGCCCGCCCCTGGAGGGTGGCCGCCAGCTTCCAGCCGAGGTTGAACGCGTCCTGGATGCCGAGGTTCAGGCCCTGGCCGCCGAGCGGCGGGTGGATGTGGGCGGCGTCCCCGGCGAACAGGATGCGCCCCACCCGGTACTGCTCCAACTGTCGGGTGGCGTCGCTGAACCGGGACGCGTGGGTGACCGCGCCCAGGCTGGTCTCCGGCCCGTAGACGGCCCGCAGCGCGTCGGTGATCTCGTCCCGCCTGACGGGTGCGTCGCGGTCGAAGTCCGTCAGGGTCGCCTCGTCGGCGGGGCCGGTGCGGCCGAAGGTGAGGCGGTACCGGTCGCCGCCGAGCGGCGCCAGCATCGCCCAGTAGCCGTCCCCCTGTCGGGTCAGTGCGCTCATGTGGCCCAAATCCCTCGGGACCAGCGGTGACACGGACGTGAGCTCGATGTCGGCCAGCACCGCTCGGTGGGTCCCCGGTCGGCCGGGGAACGGCAGTCCGAGCAGCTTCCGCACGGTGCTGTGCCCGCCGTCGCAGGCCACCAGGTAGCGGGCCCGCACACGCGGGCCGTCCGCGGTCGCGACCGCCACGCCGTCGTCGTCCGCCTCGACCGCGGTGGCGGCCGCGTCGCGCAGGACCCGGATGCCGCCCTCGGCGGCCCGCTCCTCGAGCACCTCCTCGATCTCCCACTGCGGGATCGCGATGGGGAACGGGTGCCGGGTCTGCCAGGGGGTGCAGTCCAGGGGCACGGGGAGGGTCGCGAAGTGGCCGCCCACCGGCTCGCGCGAGGTGGCACGGGCCTGCAGCGGTTCCAGCAGGCCGCGCAGTTCCAGCATCTCGGCGGTGCGCGGCTGAATCCCGCCGCCCTTCATCTGCCGCGTGCGTTCCGGCAGCTTCTCCAGCACCACCGCCTCGACCCCGGCCAGCGCCAGCTCGCCCGCCAGCGTCAGACCCGTCGGCCCCGCGCCCACGATGACGACCTCGGTCTCGATCTCCGTCATGCCTACTCCTCTGGCTCGCCTCGCCTCGGAGTAAAAGTATACTCAGTGCAGAAATGCTCTCGGGGGAGTCGACTGTTACCGTGGAGATCGTGGACGAGAGCAAGCCGGGGCTGCGGGAACGGAAGAAGCAGCGGACCCACGCGGCGATTTCCGACGCTGCGATCGCGCTCTTCCTCGAGCACGGCTTCAACCAGGTGTCGGTGGCCCGGGTGGCCGAGGCGGCGGAGGTGTCCAAGCGCACGCTCTTCGCCTACTTCCCGACCAAGGAAGACCTGGTGGTGCATCGCCTCGCCGACCACGAGACCGAGCTCGCGCGCGTCGTACGGGACCGCGAGCCGGGGACGGATCCGCTGACGGCGGTGCGCGAGCACTTCCTCGTCGGGCTGCGTGAACGCGATCCGATCAGTGGGCTCAACGACCATCCCCAGGTGCTGCGGCTCACCCGGATGATCCTCGACTCGCCCTCGCTGGTGGCCCGGATGGAGGCCTTCAAGGCAGGCGCGGAACGCGCGCTCGCCGAGGCCCTGCGGGAGACAGCAGGCACGCCGGAACTCACGGCGCGACTGGCGGCCGTCCAGATCGTCGCGGTCCAGTGGGCGCTGTCGCAGGACAACGCCCACCGGATGGCGGACGGGGAGCCCGCCGACGCGCGCTACGCCGGCGCGGCGGCCGACGCGGAACATGCGTTCGCGCTGCTGGAACGCGGTCTGGGACGGTTGACGCCGCCTCAGTGAGGCGACGGCGACCCGTTCAGGCGGACGCGCCCGGCGCGTTCTCGGCCGCGGGTTCGCCCGCAGGCTCGGCCGCGTTCTCGGCTCCGTTCCCGGACGCGGCCTCGGCGGCCGGGGTGCGGTCGTGGTCGCCCGTCATGCCGTCGATGAGCTCGCGGAGGATGTCCACGTGCCCGGCGTGCCGCGCCGTCTCCTCGATCATGTGGACCAGCACCCAGCGCATCGACACGTCCGTGCCGGACCAGGAGGTGCCCGTGGCGTCCAGCTCCGTCGCCTCGATCACGGCGTTGGCCGCCGCGCAGGCGCGGTCGTAGAAGGCGAGGAGGTCGGCCGTCGTCTCGCCCGGCTCGATGCGCAGGTCGGCCTCGAGGTCGTCCTCGTCGAGGGGCAGCGGCTCGGTCTTGACGCCGAAGGTCTGGCAGAACCAGCCGTACTCCACCGCGGCCAGGTGCTTGACCAGGCCCAGCAGCGACGTGCCGGACGGCACCAGCCGGCGGCGCAGCTGCTCGTCGTCCAGGCCCTGGAGCTTCCACCGCACGGCGGCGCGGTGGCGCTCCATGCTGTGCAGCAGGATTTCCTTCTCCGTCCCCGTGTGGGGCGACCTCGTTGTCGTCATGTCCGTGAACGTAGCAGCGGGCACTGACACGACGCGGCTGATTTACCCTGGGCAGCATGCCGACGCTGCTGCTGGTCCGACACGGCCGTTCCACCGCGAACTCCTCGGGGATCCTCGCCGGGTGGAGCCCCGGCGTGGCCTTGGACGAACACGGCGAGCAGCAGGCCAAGGCACTGGCCGAGCGCCTCGCCGGGCTGCCGCTGGCCACGGTGGTCAGCAGCCCCCTGGACCGCTGCCGGCAGACCATCGCGCCGCTGCTGACGGCCCGGTCGGAGCTGACGATGCGGCTGGACGAGCGGCTCGGGGAGTGCCGCTACGGCGACTGGACCGGCCGCCCCCTGGCCGAGCTGGCCAAGGAGCCGCTGTGGGCCACGGTGCAGGCGCAGCCGTCTGCGGCGACCTTTCCCGGCCCCGAGGGCGAGTCGCTGCGCGAGCTGAGCCGTCGCGCCGTCGAGAGCGTGCGCGAGTGGGACGCCGAGGTCGAGCGGGAGCACGGGCCGGACGCCGTCTGGCTGGCCTGCAGCCACGGCGACGTGATCAAGGCGATCGTCGCGGACGCGCTCGGACTGCACCTGGACCTGTTCCAGCGCATCTCGGTCGAGCCCGCCTCCGTCACCGCGATCCGCTACACCCCGACCCGTCCGTACCTGCTGCGGCTCGGCGACACCGGCGAGCTCGGCGGCCTTGCGCCGCGTCCGCGTCCTGCCGAGGGGCAGGGCGGCACGGACCGGGACGACGACGCAGTGGTGGGCGGCGACACCGGAACCCGGTGACCAGTGGGTAGGGTGGAAGAGATCGATCGCGAGATCGTTTCGGCATCACCAGGACCCGACAAGACCGTCGCCCCCTCCGATTCCGTGGAGCAGACATCGTGCCCCGCCAGGTGTTCTTCTACGACCCCCCCGAGCGCTTCGTGGCCGGAACGGTCGGCGAGCCGGGCCACCGCGCCTTCTACCTGCAGGCCAGTGCCCGCGGCCGGATCACCACCGTGCTGCTCGAGAAGGGCCAGGTCGCCGCGCTGGCGGAGCGGGTCGAGGAACTGCTCGACGAGGTCGTCCGGCGCTCGGGCGGCAGCACCACCGTCCCGGCCATGGCCCCGCCCGAGATGATGGACTCCGCCCCGCTGGACTCCCCGATCGAGGAGGAGTTCCGAGTCGGCACGATGGCGCTGGCCTGGGACGAGGCGGTGCAACTGCTGGTCGTCGAGGCGCAGGAGGTCGTCGAGGGGGAGGAGGAGGCCGACGAGCCCACCCTCTTCGAGGACGAGGAGGAGGGCCCCTCGCTGCTGCGGGTGCGCCTGAACGGCGCCATGGCCCGCGTCTTCGCCAAGCGGGCTCTGGACCTGGTGGCGGCCGGCCGGCCGCCGTGCCCGTTCTGCAGCCTGCCGCTGGACCCGGAGGGCCATGTGTGCCCGCGTCAGAACGGTTACCGGCGCTGAACGCGGACAGCCCCGCCCCCGAGCCGGTCGCGGTGCCGCAGGCCGACCCGGCCGCGTGCGCGGCTCTCGCGGCCGACCCGGACCGGGCCCTGGCGCTGCTGCGCGACGGCGAGCTGACGGTCCATGGGCGGATCACCGACGCGTCCAACGCGGCGTTCTACTGCACCGTCTCGGCCCCGGCGACGGGAGGGGCGACGGGAGGGGCGCGGAGTGGGCCGGACGGCGACAGCGCCATCTGCGTCTACAAGCCCGTGCGCGGCGAGCGCCCGCTGTGGGACTTCCCCGACGGCACGCTCGCGGGCCGGGAGACCGCGGCCTACCTGGTCTCCGCGGCGATGGGCTGGGGCCTGGTCCCGCCGACGTCGCTGCGCGAGGGGCCGTTCGGCGAGGGCATGTGCCAGATATGGGTCGAGCCCGACCCGGAGGCGCCGGAGCTGCTGAGCCTGCAGCCGGGGGAGGAGGCGGAGCCCGGCTGGCGCGCCATCGGCCTGGCCGAGGTCGAGCCAGGCCGCACCGCGCTGTTCGTCCACGCCGACGACGAGCGCCTGCGCCGCCTCGCCGTCCTGGACGCGGTGCTCAACAACGGCGACCGCAAGGGCGGCCACCTGCTCACGGCGGCCGACGGCCGCCTCTACGGCATCGACCACGGCGTCACCTTCGCCGTCCCGGGAAAGCTGCGCACACTGCTGTGGGGCTGGGCCGGGGAGCCACTGGCCCCCGAGGCGACCGAGGCCCTGGGCCGCCTGCGCGCCGACCTGGACGGCGCTCTCGGCGCCGCGCTCGCACCGCTGCTGACCCCGGCGGAGATCGCCGCGACGGCGGGCCGGGTGGACGGCCTGCTGAAGGAGGGCCACCACCCCTACCCCTCGGCGGACTGGCCGGCCGTGCCCTGGCCGCCGATCTGAGCCAGGCCGGTCCGAGCCGGACGGCCCGAGCCGGTCTGAGCCGGGCCGAGCCCGGGCGGTCCGAGGCCGGCCGGGCCGAGCCGATCTGAGCCGGGCCGAGTCCGGCGGATCCGAGCCAGGAGGATCGCGGCAAAACGCTCGCCGCGGTGGCGGCACGTCGCCGGGGTCCGGCATAGTGTCGCCGCCCGCAACGGCCGCGCTCTGCCCGAGGAAGCCCCATGACCGTTCCCTACGCCCCCGCCGCTCCCCAGGGGCTCGTCGTCGACGAGTCGGAGCTCGGTCCCGGAGTCTTCACCTACTGGGCCAAACGGTGGGGCGCGGGACGGCAGTTCTTCATGTGGTTCATGATCGTCGCACTGTTCGCCTCGATCATCCTGAGCCCGATCGCGATCTTCTTCCTGGTGATGGTCCTGCGCATCCCCAACTACTCGAAGAAGGCCGCCGCCAAGCGCGTCGACCTGCACCAGCACGGCGTCGTCGTGCACGACGTCAACGGCCCCGTCGCGGTCCACCGCTTCGCGACGGTGACGGTCCACCAGCGGGTCACCGAGAGCTACTACAACGGCGTCAGGACCGGCCCCCAGTACCTGCTGACGCTGACCGAGCCGGACGGCCGCAGCTCCAAGCTGACCCAGTTCTACGACAACGTCCAGCACCTGATGCAGACGGTCCAGCAGGGCGTCGTCGAGGCCCAGCTCCCGCGGGCGCTCGCCGCCGCCCAGGCCGGGTACCCGGTCCCGTTCGGGCCCTTCACGGTCACCCAGCAGGGCCTCGTGTGCGGGGCCAAGGCCACCGTCACCTGGCCCCTGCTCGACCGGATCACGGTGAGCCAGGGCTCGGTCCGCGTCATGGTCCACGGGCGCCGCACCGCTACGGCGGCCAAGCCGGTCGCCCAGATCCCCAACTTCGCCCTGTTCCTGGCCCTGGTCAGCAACCTCCGCGCGGGGCAGCGCTGATCCGCGCCCCACGGGCACGGGAGCCTCGCGGGCGTCAGCCCGACGCGGCCGCGCGGGCGCGGACGACGCCGCCCCAGGCCCGGGACATGGACGTCCAGACCGCGCGGAGCCGCGGTTCGGCCGCGTCGAGGGAGGCGAGGGCGGCGTCCGGATCCGCGCCGGCCCCGCGGGCGGCCGGGCCGTCGGAGGCGACCCACGGGGCGACGTCCGCGGCGAGGACCTCCGGGTGGAACTGCACCCCCCAGGCCGAGGCGCCGATCCGGAAGGCCTGATGGCGGCAGTCGTCGCCGGCCAGCAGGGGGGTCGCGCCCGGCGGGAGCTCGGCGATCTCGTCCCAGTGCCACTGGGCCGCCGGCGCGCCGTCGGGGACGGAGCCGAGGACGGGGTCGTCCGCGACGGCCGGGAGCCGGCGCAGCGGGACCGCGCCCAGCTCGGGCGGCCCGCCGCGGCGCACGACCTTGCCGCCCAGGCAGGAGGCCGCGATCTGGGCGCCCAGGCAGATGCCCAGGAACGGCGCGTCGCGCTCGACCGCCTCACGGATCAGGCTCCGCACGGCCGGGAGCCAGGGCGCGGCCGCGTCGTCGTCGCAGTTGGGCGCGCCGCCGAGCACCAGCAGGGCGTCGTGCCCGGCGAGGGAGGACGGCAGCGGCTGTCCCGCCCAGGGGTGCCGCAGGTCGAGGCGGAGGCCCGCGGCCTCCAGCGCGGTGCCGACGAGACCGGGGCCGGTGCCGTCCTCGTGCTGGACCACCAGGATGTCCACAGCGCTCCTGACTCGACTGGACCGACTCGACCGAACCGGACCGAACCCTCCTGAAACCTGGCTGAAGCCGACGGAACCCGTCAACCCGATGGGAGGACGATCTGCTGATCGACTTCCCCATGGCGGGCCTCCCCATACCTGCGGGCTGTGGCGGGACCGATTAGTGCGGCTTAGGCCGATTTCGGCGGTGACCTCGGCCGATTGACCGAGAAGGTCGT
Organism: Streptacidiphilus neutrinimicus; assembly: GCF_000787815.1. Classification (GTDB taxonomy): domain Bacteria; phylum Actinomycetota; class Actinomycetes; order Streptomycetales; family Streptomycetaceae; genus Streptacidiphilus; species Streptacidiphilus neutrinimicus. Next base: position 89,115 of record NZ_BBPO01000009.1, on the reverse strand, counting down.
TAGCGGATCGAATGATCAGCCGGTTAGAGTCGAGGCTATGCATGCCTGGCCCGCTTCCGAGGTGCCCCTGCTACCTGGCAAGGGGCAGCCTCTCCGCATCCACGACACCGCGTCGGGCGAGCTGCAGACCACGACCCCCGGGCCGACCGCCCGGCTCTACGTCTGCGGCATCACCCCCTACGACGCCACCCATCTCGGCCACGCGGCCACGTACAACGCCTTCGACCTGGTGCAGCGCATCTGGTTGGACGCGGGCCACCAGGTCGTGTACGTGCAGAACGTCACCGACATCGACGACCCGCTGCTGGAGCGGGCCATCGCCACGGGTGAGGACTGGGTGGCCCTGGCGGAGCGTGAGACCGCGCTCTTCCGGGAGGACATGACGGCGCTTCGGATGCTTCCCCCGGCCCACTACGTCGGCGCGGTCGAGTCGATCCCGCTGATCGTCCCGCTGGTCCAGGACCTGCTCGCCAAGGGCGCCGCCTACGAGCTGGACGGCGACATCTACTTCTCGACCGCCTCCGACAAGCGCTTCGGCGAGGTCTCCGGCTACGACGCCGAGACCATGCTGCGCTACTTCGGCGAGCGCGGCGGCGACCCGGACCGTCCGGGCAAGAAGCACCGCCTCGACCCGCTGCTCTGGCTGGCCCAGCGCCCCGGCGAGCCCGCCTGGGACACCGAGCTCGGCCACGGCCGTCCCGGCTGGCACATCGAGTGCGTGGCGATCGCGCTGCAGCACATCGGGATGGGCTTCGACATCCAGGGCGGCGGCAGCGACCTGGTCTTCCCGCACCACGAGATGGGCGCGTCGCACGCCCAGGTGCACACCGACTCCCACCCGTACGCGAAGCAGTACGTGCACGCGGGTATGGTCGCGCTCGACGGCGAGAAGATGTCGAAGTCGCGCGGCAACCTGGTCTTTGTCTCTGCGTTGCGGCGCGACGGCGTGGATCCGGCCGCGATCCGGCTGGCGCTGCTGAACCACCACTACCGCAGCGACTGGGAGTGGACCGACGCCGACCTGAGCGGTGCGCAGGAGCGGCTCGCCCGCTGGCGCGCGGCGGTCTCGCGTCCGGACGGCCCGGACGCGACCGCGCTGCTGGCCGAGGTCCGCGCCGCGCTCGCCGAGGACCTCGACTCGCCGCGCGCGCTCGCGGCGGTCGACGCCTGGGCGGCGAGGCAGGAGGCCGAGGGCGGCGCGGACACCGGCGCGCCGGGCCTGGTCTCCCGCCTGGTCGACGCTCTCATGGGCGTCGCCCTGTAGTCGCACCATCCAGGAGGCGAAGCCTCAGGGGCGCGAGGCTGCCGACGGGCGGCTCCGCGCCCCGACTTTCGGCCGGGAGGTGCCCCCGGCCTTGGGTGGGGCGTGCTGTGGGCCTTGGGGCGGGAGGTGCCCCCGGCCTTGGGT
>NZ_BBPO01000009.1:79061-87366 GCF_000787815.1 Streptacidiphilus neutrinimicus | reverse complement strand
GGGCGTGCTGTGGGCCTTGGGGCGGGAGGTGCCCCCGGCCTTGGGTGGGGCGTGCTGTGGGCCTTGGGGCGGGAGGTGCCCCCGGCCTTGGGGTGGGGCGTGCTGTGGGCCTTGGGGTGGGATGCGCCCCCGGCGTAGGCGCGAGCAGCAACCGCGTGTGGTGGGTCGCTCAGCGGGCAGGACCGCACAGGGTGGTTGCTCGCGCCGCGCGGCCAAGCTGCGGAGCCGCGCGCCCCTGGACGATTGCAACGTCCCTCAGCGCGCCGGTTCCTTCTCGGGCGCGGGATACGTCCGGCCCTTCCAGGCGGCGCCGCGGCCGCGCCAGTGCTGGACCGCCGAGTCGACGGTCATCAGCAGGTAGAGCCCGGCCGTGAAGGGCAGCAGCAGCGCCTCACGGGCCGGCCGGTCGTAGTAGGCGAGCATCGGGCGGTAGGTGAACGTCATCAGCGCCCACGCGGCCAGCGCGGGCAGTGCGACGAGCGGCCGCAGGGTCGCGGCCCCGACGACCGTCAGCACCGGCGGGACCAGGTACACCAGGGTCAGCCCCAACACCGTGCCAGCCAGCAGGAACACGTTGTGCCGCAGTTGCGCGTAGGCGCTGCGGGAGACCATCCGCCACAGCTGCCCGAGCTCCGGGTAGGGGCGGACGCTGTCGACGCGGTCCGCGAGGCCGAGCCAGGTGCGGCCGCCGCCGCGCTTCACCAGCCGGGCCAGGTTCACGTCGTCGATCACCGCGCCGCGGATCGCGGCCACGCCGCCTGCGCGGGCGAGCGCCTCGCGCCGCACCAGCGTGCAGCCGCCCGCCGCGGCGGCCGTCCGCGAGCGGGGCTTGTTGCTCCAGCGGAACGGATACAGCTGGGCGAAGAAGTAGACGAAGGCCGGCACGATCAGCCGCTCCCACCGGGTGCGGACGCTGAGCCGGGCCATCTGCGAGACCAGGTCGTAGCCGTCCCCGGTCTCGGCGGAGGCGACGAGGCTCTCCAGCGAGTCGGGCTCATGGGCGATGTCGGCGTCGGTCAGCAACAGGTACGCGACGTCCGCGGCCAGCTCGACACCGTGTCGCAGCGCCCAGAGCTTGCCGGTCCACCCGGCCGGCGGCTCGCCCGGCGAGGTGACGGTCAGCGGCAGCGCGCCCGGCGCCTCGCCGAGGCGGCGGGCGAGGTCGCCGGTGCCGTCGGTGCTGCCGTCGTCGACCAGGATCACCCGGGCCTCGCCCCCGTACCGCTGGGCGAGCAGCGAGGGGAGGCTCTGCGGCAGCACCTCCGCCTCGTCGCGGGCCGGGACGACGATCGCCACGGGCGGCCGCGCCCCGCCCGCGTCACGGGGCGGCAGCCGCACGTCGGTGCGCCAGAAGCCGCCCTGGCAGCAGGTCAGCCAGAGCCAGGCGAGCAGGGACAGGCACGCGATCAAGGTCAGCACCGTCACGCGCGCGAGTATGCCAGCTCGGTTAGGCGGCGAGGGAGACCTGAGTGCCGGGCGCGGCGCCCTGGTAGGCGTCGACGACGAGGTTGAACTCCCGCTGCAGGTAGCAGGAGTTGAGGCCGAAGACGAACACCACTGTGCGGTCGCTGTGCGGGACGTTGTCCTTCCGTGATCTTGATGTGCCGCAACGGTCACCTCCCCGCGGGGAGGTGACCTGTCGGCGGCCGGCTCCGGGGTGACCGCGAGGGGGGCCGTCCGGGGTCGTCACGGGTCGTCGGCGGCGTGGATCGGCTAAGGTCGGACGCTGTGAAGATCGCACTGATGGACTCCGGAATCGGCCTGCTGCCCGCGGCCGCCACGCTGCGCGCGCTGCGTCCCGACGTCGACCTCGTGCTGTCACAGGACCCCGACGGGATGCCGTGGGGCCCCCGAACTACCGCGGACATCACCGCGCACGCCCTGGCCGTGGCCCGCGCCGCCGCCGAGCAGAAGCCGGACGCGCTCGTCGTGGCCTGCAACACCGCGTCCGTCCACGCGCTGGAGGCGATCCGCGCGGAGCTGGAGCCGGACATTCCCGTGATCGGCACCGTGCCCGCGATCAAGCCCGCCGCGGCGGACGGCGGGGCGGTCGCGATCTGGGCGACCCCGGCCACCACCGGCAGCGCCTACCAGCGCGGACTTATCCGCGACTTCGCCTCCGGCGCGGACGTCTCCGAGATCCCCTGCCCCGGGTTGGCCGACGCGGTCGAGTACGCCCGGCCGGAGGAGATCGCCGCGATCGTCGCCACGGCGGCGGCGCAGACGCCGGCCGGCACCCGGGCGCTGGTGCTCGGCTGCACGCACTACGAGCTGCTGGCCGCCGAGATCCGCGCCGCGCTCGCGCAGACCTGCCCGGACCTGCTGCTGTTCGGCTCGGCTCGCGCCGTCGTCGAGCAGGCCCTGCGCCGCGCGCGGCCGCTGCGCGAGACCGGCGAGGGCACCCTGACCGTGCTGCGCAGCGGCCGCGAGGAACCCCTCCCGGCCGCGGCTCTCGCCTACCCCGAGGGCCGCGCCCTGCTGGACTGACCCGAACAGCGCCCGGTCTCTGGGGGTGGGCCTCGTCTCAACAGCGGGCCTCAGTGATCCAGGCGATCATGACGGGCGAGCTCGACGCGCTGCGCACGCGCCTGCTCGCCGTCCTACCGCTCGCCGACGACGACGGCCGGGAGGCGGTCTCCAGCGTGCTGCTCAGCTGGCTGGTCTTCGCAGGTCCTGGGTCGTCGACCGGCTCACCAAGCCGACCTGCGGTCGCGACGGGCTGCGCGACGTCTGCGTTGGCGCGGCCCTCGGCGCCCTGCGTCCACTGCTGCCCGCCGCGTTCCACTGCTGCCCGCCGCGGCGTCCGAGGAAGCCGCCGAAATCTGCCCAGGGGGCCGGGGAGCGCATGAGAAATATGACGGCTCATCAATTGTCAGGGAATTCCCAGGAATCGACGAAGCCGGGAAAACCCCCTGGCAGCCAGGGCGGTCACGGATTCCCCGGCCGCCGCGGACTCAGCTGCCGTGGCGATCGCGGCGATCGTCGCGGCCGCGGAGCCGATCTCTTCAGACGGCCTCGGCCCCGCGGAGCCTGCGGGAGGCGGAGGGCGCCCACGCGGACAGCGCGGCGTCCAGCCGGGACCGGGCCGTCCGGGTGCCGACGCGGACGCGGCTGATGCACAGCGAGTCCGGCAGGCCGCTGTACGGGTCGACCAGCCGGCCGTCGTTGCGGAAGGCGCTGGTGTAGCCGAGCCCTCGCAGCAGCGTCACCGCGCGCAGGTCGTGGACGTCGTCGGGGTAGGCGAACGAGGTGATCGGAGCGCCCGTCAGCTTGGTGAGGCGCTCGTGGCCGCCGACGACCTCCTCGCGCAGGGCGTAGTCGTCGCAGCGGTCCAGCCGGGCGTGGCCCAGCCCGTGGCTGCCGATGTTCATGCCCGCGTCCAGCAGGTGGTGCAGGTCCGCCGTGGTGAGCTGCGGGGCGGAGGGTGCGCGGTGGTGCGCCGTCACCCGCAGCTCCGCGAGGCTGCGGCGACGGTCCGGGTCGGGCATCGCTGCCAGCGCCGCGGCGACCGAGCCGCCCGCGCGCCCGGACAGGCTGCGCGCCCAGCCGCCCTCGCCGACCAGGAACTCGGCCTCGTCCCACCAGTACGGGTCGTCGGTGTCGACCAGCCCCGCGACCGCGAACACCAGCGCGGGCACCGCGCGGGCCGCGAGCGCGGGCAGCGCGTGCGTGACGACGTCGCGGTGGCCGTGCTCGAAGGTGATCAGCACGCTGTGCGGCGGCAGCGGCGCCCCGCCGGACATGGCCCGCTGCACCTGACCCGCCGACACGGGGGTGGCGGCTCGCAGCACCCGGTCCAGCTGGGCGGCGAACGCGCCGGCGTCGGGCACCTCCCGGAAGGTCAGCACGGCGAGCCGCCGGCTGGTACGCGCGCGGAGCAGCGGCACCGGTGAGGCGAGGGTCGGCTGTCGCACGGGCTTTCCTTCCGGTAGTGCGTCGGACACATGGAAGACATCCGTCGGCCGACGAAGGTTGTACGCGGTGAGACGACTTTTCGTGCCGATTTCGTCGCAGGTCGGTGTGCGATAAGTGATCAACGCGTGTATGGCATGTCCATGGCGCTTCACTGTGGACGAACGACTCGTTTACCGGCGGTTTTCCGGCCCGCGCGCGGAGCACGGAGAATGAGCGTATGAACCACCAGGCCCCCACGGAAGCCGTCCGACAGGATCCGGTACCGGAGCTGCCCGACGACACGTTCGACGACACGCCCGTCGTGCGCCGGGTCGATCTCGGCACCGCGCGGTTGATGCCCGACCTGGACCGGCCCCGCGCATGGCTGCTGACCATGGACGATACCCCCCAGTCCTACGTCGATCTCGACGACCCCCGGCATCTGGAGTTCGAGTACGTCCAACGGCTCGCGCACGTCGCCGACCTGTGCGCGGACCCCGCCGCGCCCGTCACCGCGCTCCACCTCGGAGGTGGCGCGCTCACGCTTGCGCGCTATCTCGCCGCGACGCGCCCCGGATCCCGCCAGCGCGTGGCCGAGCTCGACGCGGGCCTGATCGCCCTGGTGCGGGAGGCGCTGCCGTGGGACGCGGCGGCGGACCTCACCGTCGAGGCGGCGGACGCCCGTGCCTGGATCGCCGCCGTGCCCCCCGCGAGCGCGGACCTCGTGGTGACGGACGTCTTCGGCGGTGCGGGCGGCCACACCGTCCCCGCGGCGCTGACATCGGTCGAGTTCCTGCGCCTGGCCGCGGCGGCGCTGCGCCCGGACGGCGTCTACGCGGCGAACCTCGCCGACGGCGCGCCGCTGGACTTCGCCCGGGGCCAGGTCGCGACGGCGGCCTCGGTCTTTCCGGAGCTCGCCCTCGTCGCCGAGGCCTCCGTCCTTCGCGGCCGCCGCTACGGCAACCTCGTCCTGCTCGCCTCGCATCGTCCCCTCCCCATCGACGACCTGACTCGCCGCACGGCGGGCGACCCCTTCCCTGCCCGGGTCGTCACCGGCGACCGCCTCACCGCCTTCGCCTCCGGCGCCCACCCCGTCACCGACACGAACGCAGTCCCCTCCCCGCCACCCCCGACAGGCGCCTTCACCGTCTGACCGCGCCCCGGCTGCGCCGAGCGGCGCGGCCGCGCTTTCCGGCGGCCCGGTGGCGCGCTCGTGGCGTGAGTGGACCCTGCCGGCTGAGCCGAGCTGAGCCGAGCTGAGCTGAGGCCTCTCGATCGCTGCGCCGAGCGAGCCGCCGGGCGGCGCAGCCGAAGATGGCCCGCTCGCCCTCGCGCCGCGCGCCAGGGCCGGCCGCGCGGCTCGGGTCCACCGCGTTGCGGCGGCCCCGGCAGCCGGGTGTTTGACGTGGCGTTCGCGCCGTGGCCGGAGCCGATGCTCGGCTCCTTCGCTCGCGCGCCGGGCCGCCTGCCGCACCCGGCTGCGGCTCCGCGCTGTTGCTAGGAGAGGACTCGGGCCAGGGCGAAGCCGTCCCAGCCCTTGGCGCCGACGGTCTGGATCGCCGTGCCGTCGAGGCGCGGCTCGTCCGCGATGAGGGCGAGGGCGGCGCGGGTTCCCTGGATGTCAGGCCCGCCCTCGGGGTCGAGGACGCCGCCGTTGCGGATCACGTTGTCGACCACGATGAGCGCCCCGGGGCGCGACAGGCGGAGGGCCCAGCGGATGTAGTGCGGGTTGTTGGCCTTGTCCGCGTCGATGAAGGAGAGGTCGAAGGGCTCCCGGCCCTCCAGCTCCAACTGCGGCAGCGTGTCCAGGGCCTTGCCCACGCGGATCTCGACCTGCTCGGCCAGTCCCGCCGCCGCGATGTTCGCGGCGGCGACCTCGGCGTGGCGGGGGTCGTAATCCAGGGTGACGACGCGGCCGCCCTCGGCGAGGCCGCGGGCGAGGTTGATGGTCGAGTAGCCGCCAAGCGTGCCGATCTCCAGGACACGGCGCGCCCCCTGGATCTGGGCGAGGAGCCGCAGCAGGCGTCCGGCAGGCGGGGACACCTCGATCCGGGGGAGGCCCGCGGCCTCGCTGGCCTTGAGCGTGTTCTCAAGGGCCGGGTCCTGCAGGCCGAGTGTGGTGCTGAGGTAGGCGTCGACTGCGGTCCAGGTCTCGTGGGTGCTCATAGCGGTCACGCTAGCTGCTGGAGCGGGCTTTTCGCGGTCATTTCAGGGCTCGTTAGCATGGGCTTCATGCGCCTCATCGGAGACATCGACCCGACCCGCCCGCTGCTCGTCCTGGCCGTCGCCGAGGAGGCGGCGCATCTGAACACGGACCTTCCGGTGCTGCTCACCGGCATGGGCAAGGTCAACGCCGCGACCGCCGTGGCGACGGTGCTGGCGCGCGGGCCGCGTCCGACGGGGGTGGTCAACCTCGGGACGGCGGGGGCGTTGAAGCCGGGCTTCGGCGGCGTCACGCACGAGGTGAGCTCGGTGATCCAGCACGACCTCGACACCGAGACGCTCGCCTCCCTGACCGGGGTGACCTACGGCGCGCCCATCGGGCTGACGGGCCGTGGACCGGTGCTCGCCACCGGGGACCTGTTCGTCTCCGAGGAGGCGGCGCGGGCCCGGTTGGCCGAGCTGGCGGACCTGGTGGACATGGAGGGCTACGCCGTCGCGCAGGCGGTGCGTCAGACGGGGCTTCCGGTACGGCTGGTGAAGCACGTGAGCGACGACGCCGGCGAGGGCGCGGCGCAGAGCTGGCGGGAGTCGGTCGAGGGCTGCGCGAAGGAGCTCGGACGCTGGGTGGCCGAGAGCCTCTGATCGGTTGGCGGCGGGCCGCCGGCCGGGGTGGCGGCCGGGGCTCAGGCGGCGGCGATGCGGAAGACCGGGAATCCGGGGGCGATGCGCTGCAGTTCCTCCTCCGGGGAGTCGGCGTTGACGTCGCCGAAGAAGTAACCCACCTCCCAGGCCCACTTCTTCATGTAGGCGCGGAGCACGGCCGGCTTGTCGGCGTCGTCCAGCTCGGTCGCCCGGAAGGGCTCGACCTTCTTGCCGAGGCGCAGCTCGCCGCCGCCGACGGCGCGCATGTTGCGGACCCACTGGGTGTGGCCGCGCGGCGCGACGAGGTAGCGCTCGCCGTCGATGATCAGCAGGTTGACCGGGGTGGTGCGCCACTCGCCGCTCTTGCGGCCGCGGACGGCCAGGATGCGGGAGCCGAGGATGCTGACGCCGCGGTAGGTCAGCCAGGTCATGATCTTGTTGGTGATCCGGTCGAGGGTGACCATGAACCCGCCCTCGGGTTTGACCAGGCGCGGAGCGTTGCTGTTGGCGCTGGAGGCATTCGTGGCGTCGGCGTTCATCGTGAGCTCCTAGGGTGACCGGTCTCTCTCGAGATCGGGGCTCCGTTTCGAGAGCGGTGCTCTCGCTTCCGTGCTTCGACTATCCCTCGTGCGCAACGCGCTGTCAAGAGCACTGCTCTCGTTTTTGATCGGCGCATCCGTATGGGTGCACTGCTCTCTCTTGTGGCAAACTGTCGGACATGGCACCAGTCATCCGAACCGCCCGCGAGCGCGCCCGCGAGGAGCTCACCCTCGAGATCAAGCGAGAAGCCCGTCGCCAGCTGGCCGACGAGGGTGCCCAGCGCCTCTCCCTCAGAGCCGTCGCCCGGGCGCTGGGCATGGCCTCGTCCGCGCTCTACCGCTACTTCCCGAGCCGTGATGACCTGCTCACGGCCCTGATCATCGACGCCTACAACGCCCTCGGCGACCGGGTCGAGACCGCCGTGGCCAAGAGCGCCGAAGACGACCCGCGCGCCCAGTGGCGCGCCCTGTGCCACAGCGTCCGTGACTGGGCCAAGGAGCACCCGCACGAGTACGCCCTGCTCTTCGGCACGCCGGTGCCCGGCTACGCCGCGCCCCAGGACACCATCGCCCCGGCCGCCCGCGTCCCGATCGCGTTGGTCTCCGTGATCCGGGGCGCCGCCGGGCGGCTGGACCTTGCGGCCCCGGTGCGCCCGCTGCGCGGCGTGCTCGCCGAGCAGGCCAGCGCGCTGGTCGCGGCGATGGCTCCCGAAGTGAGCGCGGGCGTCTTCACCCGCGGGGTGGTGGCCTGGTCGCAGCTGGTCGGGATGCTGAGCTTCGAGCTGTTCGGCCACCTCGTCGGCGCGTTCGAGCCGGCTGACGCGTTCTTCGCCCACACCGTCGAGGAGATGGCCGACTTCGTCGGCCTGCCCTGAGGCCCGTCGGGCACCCCGGAAACCCCGGAAGACCCGGACGCGTCCCGGGACCCGCCCGGGCCAGGGCTCCGCGTGCCTCGGGGTCTCACGGCCGTGCCACCCCGAGGCCGAGCAGCAGACCGCCGCAGACGACGACGGCCGGCACACTGAGCACAGGGGTTGCCGCCGCCTGCACGCCGAGCGCCGTCAGCG
>NZ_BBPO01000009.1:46481-78810 GCF_000787815.1 Streptacidiphilus neutrinimicus | reverse complement strand
GGCCGGCACACTGAGCACAGGGGTTGCCGCCGCCTGCACGCCGAGCGCCGTCAGCGCGCCCGCCGCGCTCAGCGTGACCGGCGTCGGCCGGGGTGAGCGGCCGAGCGACCACAGGCACCAGGCGAAGGCGCCGCCGAGCAGGGCCAGGCCGGGCCAGCCCTGCTCGGCGGCTTGCTGGAGCGCCGCCGAGGAGGCGCTGCCGTCGGTGAAGTCACCGGGGCCGACGCCGCGCCACGGCTGTTGGGCGACGCCGTGCCAGGCGTCGCGCCAGACCGCGAGCCGCTGCGCGGACACCTCCGCGGTCGGGCCGCCCGCGGTCGGACCGCCCGCCGCCGGGTCGCCGCCGCCGTGCGCGCAGACCAGCACCGCGCCGACTGCCAGCACCACGCAGCCGCCGAGCAGGACCAGGGACCGACGGCGGTTCCGGGCGCGGTACACGGATCCGGCCACCACGAGCGTGCCGCCGCAGGTGAGCGCGCCCAGGGTCGCGTCGGTGAGCAGCGACTCCGCCGTCAGGGCCAGCGCGAGCAGCACGCAGCCGCGCGCCGTCCAGCGCAGGCCGCGCTCGCGGGCCGCGTACCCAGCGCAGCAGGCCGCGCCGACCGCGAGCGAGAGCAGGGCGGCGACGGCGTCGCCACCCAGGACGCGCCCGCCGAAGGCGGGCGCGAACACGGCCGCGGCGGCGGCCGGGACGAGCAGGCCGCCGAGCGGTGCCAGGGCCCCGGCGATACGGCCCGTCGCGTACCCGGCGGCGACGGCCAGCAGCCCGAGCAGGACGCCCTCCGGGTGCGCCTCCCGTCCGGACGCGCAGTAGTCCGTCCATGCCGCGCAGGCCGCGAGCAGCACGAAGCCCACCACATCGCAGACGGTGTCGCTCCGCGCGGGGGCGTCGTCCCCGAGCGGCACAGCGGTGTCCGGCATCGGCGCTCCCCCCGCTCGCCCCGGTCCTGCACCGGCCGATCAACGGTAGACCCGGAGTTGGCCGGATGTCATCGGCCCGGCGGCTCTGATCGACAGGGCGCGACACAACACCACGACGCGCCTCCGCCAGGCACTCCCGTGACGCGACCACAGCGCGTCCGGCCGTGGCCACGCGCGACCCGTAGGGTGGGCGCCATGCCTGTACCGGAGTTCGTGCGTGACCTGCGCGCCCATGTCGGCCGTGATCCGCTGTGGCTGAGCGGCATCACCGGCGTGATCCTCGACGACCGTGACCGCGTGCTGCTCACCCGCCGTTCCGACAACGGCCGTTGGGCGCTGCTCGGCGGGATCCTGGAGCCCGGGGAGGCGCCCGGCGACGCCGTGGTGCGCGAGGCGTTCGAGGAGACGGGGGTGCGCGTCGTCCCGGAGCGGCTCGTCGCCGTGATGGTCGATCCACCGGTGGTGTACCCGAACGGCGACCAGGCCACGTACCTGGCACTGGTGTTCCGCTGCCGCTACCTCGACGGCGAGGTCAGGGTCAACGACGACGAGTCGCTGGAGGTGCGCTGGTTCGAGGTCGACGACCTCCCGGCGGATGTGACGCCGCACCAGCGCGAGAAGGTGCGCCTGGCGCTGCGGAACGAGGAGGCCACCTGGTTCGCCTTGTCGGCGATCACGCCAGGCGTGTCCTGACCACTCTCTCCGCGTCGCGGCGGCATGGAGGGAGGGCGGAGACATGACGTTCGTCGGGCGCCCCGCCTCGGCCCCCCGGTCCCCGCGCCTGACGCGGGGTCCCACCCGGCCGAGCGGCAGGCGGCGCGCTCGACCTGCCCCGGCCGAGCGGCAGGCGGCGCGCTCGACCTGATCCCCCTGGCCAGCCTGGGAGCAGCCCGAGTCACCCGGGTTCCGATAAGGCCGAAGGAGGGACCCGGCGGCCGGGGCCCGCGTGGCCCCGGACCGCCCGGGGTCCGGAGTGCCTACGCTGGCAGCGCCACAGAAGGGCGGTGCCATGGATGATGACTCCCGGACCCGGGCCGCGATCGAGGAGCACTGGCGGGCCTCGGAACGCGGGGACATCGAGGCCGAGCACGCCCTCTACGCCACGGACGCGATCCTCGACTACCCGCAGTCGGGTGAGCGGTTCCGCGGCCGGTCGACGATCTCGACCCAGCGCGGCGGCCACCCGGCCGACCGGCACTTCACCGTTCTGCGGATCAGCGGCCAGGGGAGTCTGTGGGTGAGCGAATGCCTCATCACCTACGACGGTGTGCCCTCGTACTCGGTGAGCGTCATGCAGTTCGCCGACGAGCATGTGGTGCACGAGACGCAGTACTTCGCCGACCCCTTCGGCGCGCCGCCCTGGCGGGCCGCGCTCGCGGAGGCGATGCCGGGCCGGACGGTCACCGAAGCCTGAGCGCGGGCCCGCCGGGGCGGCCTTGCAGGCGCTGCGGCCCAGCGCCAACTTGCCCCGGTTCGCCCGGGCCTCGATCGGCGCGCGGGCGTGGGCGCGGGCGGCTTCGGCGAGCGTGCTCGTCGCGTGGACGGCGGCGCGCAGCGCGCCCGACCGGAACGCCGCCCACAGCTCCGCGCGCCAACGGGCTTACGTCGCGGGCTTGTCGCGCGCGACGGCCGCCATCTGGAAGCCGATCGCGGACGCGCTGCGCACCAGCAGCTCGTAGGCGTCGATCGAGCCGCCGCCGGAGCTGAAGGCGACCAGGCACCCGCCGGGGGCGAGCGCCCGTACGGCCGGGCCGAGCAGGTCGCCGCCGACGCCGTGGAGGAGCACGTTGCCGCCGACGCCGTGAAGGAGCACGTCGACCGGACCCTGATGTCCCCGCTCACCCGCGTGCCCGAGGGTTGAGCGCGACGGGCCGCCCGGATCAGTTGCCGAGCAGGTGCGGTGGGTGATGCGGCGGGGTCTTGCGGACCCGGTAGGCGTCCTCGGCGGCCTCCGCGACGGCAGCCAGGTCACCACCCGCGGTCGCCGTGGCGACGGCCGGTACCGCGCCCTCGATCAGCGGCGCGTCGCAGAAGCGGATCGGGAACGGCAGCGCCAGCTCCTCGGCCCGGTCCAGCAGCGCGAGCACGGCCTCGGCGGTCTCCGGCAGATCGCACAGCACCGCGACGCCGATGCCCTGGTCGACCTGGCGCGCGGCCGCCACCACGCCCTCGGCCGCCACCCCGACGGCGGCGACGGGAGCGGGGTCGGCCCCCGGCAGCAGCCGGACGCACTCGTCCAAGGTCGCCTGTGCCAGCGCGCGGCTGCGGCAGACCAGCACGATCCCCACCCGATCCCGGTCGGGCAGTGTCAGCACCCGCAGCGGCGTCCGCGCCGGCGCTCCGCCGTCCTCGCCCGCCTGCGGGCGAAGCGGCACGACGTCGGCCTTTCCGTCCTCCACACTCACCGGTAACCTCCGTGCACAGCCTAGGCATTCCCGCCCGGCCCCGCCCACGGCAACACGCTGAGACGGTGCAGGGTGAGGCCCCGTCCGGCGGGATCGAAGGGGCGGCTGGCCTCGGCGAACAGCTCGGCGGCCCGGCGGTAGGAGAGCCGCCTGTGACCGGTGAGCGGGCAGCGGTCCGCGAGGGGCGTCCCGGCGGGCGCACGGCGGTCGGTGAGCGGGTTGGCTCGGCGGCGCCGCTGCTGACGGACGCGGCCACCTTCGCGGTCAGGGCGCTTGCCCTGCGGCGCCAGGTGATGCCGGAGCACGTCCGCGTCGGCGGGATGCGCGGTGCGCTCACCTCCCGCGGCGAACCGCGTTCCGGTTGGCGGGAGTTCCGCACGCGCACCTGGATGTGGACGACAACCCTGCACATGGCCCGGTTCAACCTGCTCCTCTGGGCGCCGTTCCGGTGCTCGGGCCCCTGCTGGCGTCGCGCGGAATCGACGGGGCGGGCGCATGGGGCGCGATCACGGGCTGCTACGGAGCGGGAGCGTTCCTTGGTGCGCTGGCCGTGCGTGCCCGGCCCGTCGGCCGAGTCCACCGCTGCTCGCCGCGGTGGCGATGACCGCGCTCTTCGTCGCGGCCCCGGCGGCGCTGGCCCTCGCCGCGCCGCTCAGGCCCCGTCGCCGCTGCGGTCGGTGCGCGCGAGGTGTCGGCGTTCGGCGCGCTCTGGCTGCTGCTCGCGGTCGGCGTGCTGGCCGCACTCCCCGCGGAGCGCGCCCCGGGGGAGGAGGATGGGGCGAGTGAACCCGTCTGAGGAGGAGTCGGCGTGAGGCTGCGGGATGTGGAGCTGGGCGACGTCGAGGCCTACACGCGGATGCGCTGCGACCCGGCCATGATGGCGGAGCTCGGCGGCCCGTTGCCGGCGGAGACGATACCCGACAAGGTCGCCAGGGATGTCGAGACGGTGGCGGCGAACGAGGGTTGGATCAAGATGATCGTCACGAACGAGGACGAGGTCGCCGGCTCGGTGGTGCTCTGGTCCCACGAGGAGGACGGGCGGCTGATCTCGGAGATGGGCTGGATGGTGCTTCCCGAGCACCAAGGGCGCGGGGTCGCGACCTGGGCGGCCGGCGCCCTGCTGGCGCTCGCCCGCAAGGACGGCCGCTGGGGGCCGGTGCACGCCTTCCCCGGGGTGGAGAACGGCGCGTCCAACGGCGTCTGCCGCTCGCTCGGCTTCCGCCTGCTGGAGGAGTGCGATGTCGTCTTCGCCGGGCGGACGCTGCGGACCAACCACTGGGTGGCCGAGTAGCGCATGTGCGCCGGGGCGGGCAGCGGGCGGCGGGCGCCGCGCCGCGGCGCGCGGCCTCGGTACCGCGCCTTCTCGCCCCTGCCGCCTGCCTCCCCTTTCTCGCTTTTCGCGTCCCTCCCGCCCTGCTCGCTCACGCGTCCGCGCGCAGCGCTGCCAGCAGCTCCGGTCCGGACCACGCGCGGGCGGCGCCCTGCCCGGCCTGCTCCGCTTCGTGGACGAGCGCGGCGAGCCGGGCGTTGGCCGGGGCGGTGAGCCCGTTCCGTCCGGCCAGGGCGACGACCTCGCCCTGGAGGGAGTCGACCTCGGTGAGACGCCCGCGCTGCAGGTCCTCCCACATCGAGGAGCGAGCCGTGGCGTCGATCGCGAGCATGGCCTTGGCCAGACGCGTGAACACCGGGTCCGGAAGCCGTAGCAGACGTGGCATCAGAGCTGGCCGTACGGCGCCCAGTTGGGCGGGAGTGACGCCCGCCGCGCGGAACGCGGCAAGTGCCTCGCGCTGGCACAGGGCCAGGCAGGTGCGGTAGGAGCGGTCGCTCAGCTGGGCGCGGAGGGGGACCCCGGAGAGGGCGTTGACGGCGTTGTTGAGGTTCATCAGCAGCTTGGCGTACTGGACCGCGCGCATGTCGCCGCGCGGCTCGACGCGCAGTCCGGCGGCCGTGAGCGCGGCGACGAGCGGCGCGCCGGACGCGTCGTCGTCCAGCATCAGGGCGCCGCCGGTGCCCTGATGGAACCAACCCGGCTCCGTCTGGAGCACGTTGTAGGGGACCATCCCGGTCAGCACTGTCAGTTGGGGGAGTTCCTCGCGCAGCGCCTCGGCGTTGTGCAGGCCGTTCTGGAAGCTGACCACCACGGTGTCCGCCTTGAGGTGCGGCGCGAGCTCGCGCGCCGCAGCGCGGGTGCCGTCCGACTTGACCGTGACCAGCACGACGTCCGCGCCGGCGGCGGCCGACGCCTCGGTCGCGACGGCGATCCGGTCGGCGGGGACGTGCAGCGGCTCCCGGCGGCCGCTGGTCAGGGTGAGGCCCTTCTCGGCGACCACGGCCATCGCCGTGGGGCGGCCGATCAGGGTCACCTCGGCGTCGGCCTGCCGGGCGAGGTGTCCGCCCAGGTGGCAGCCGATGCTGCCGGCGCCCATGACGGCGATGCGCATGCCGGTGACCCTCCCTGGAGCGGTGCCCGCGCGAGCCCCGGCGGGGTCCGCGTGGCTGCACCCTACTCGCGGGTCACCCCCGGTGCGACGGGGGCGCCTCCGGTCGAGGCCCGGGAGGGACCCGCGCGTGACTCTTCCGGATTTATGGAACGCGTTCTAGTCTGCGCTGCGACGGACGGAACGGCAGCAGGGACAGCAGCGATCGCACCTGGAGGCGTCGTGCACCTGGACTACACCCCGGAGCAGCAGCGGCTCCGCGCCGAAGTGCGCGCCTACTTCCGGGACCTGATGCCGCCCGAGGCGCACGGACGCCTCAACGACCCGCGTGAGCAGAAGAGGTTCTACCGCGAGGTCAACCGCCGACTGGGCGCCGACGGGTGGCTCGGCGTCGGCTGGCCGGCCGAGTACGGCGGCCGCGGCATGAGCGCCTTCGAGCAGTTCATCTTCTTCGACGAGGCGGCCCAGGCGGGCGTGCCGCTGCCGATCATGGCGCTGAACACCGTCGGGCCGTCCATCATGAAGTACGGCACGCCCGAGCAGAAGGCGTTCTTCCTCCCCAGGATCCTGGCCGGGGAGATCGACATCGCCATCGGCTACTCCGAGCCGGACGCCGGGACCGACCTCGCCGCGCTGAAGACCCGTGCGGTGCGCGACGGCGACCACTACGTCGTCAACGGCCAGAAGATCTGGACCACCAACGGCGACACCGCCGACTGGGTCTGGCTGGCCACCCGCACCGACCCGGACGCCCCGCCGCACAAGGGCATCACCATGCTGATGGTCGACACCACCGACCCCGGCTACTCGACCACCGTGATCCGCACCCTCGCGGGACACGACACCACCGCCAGCTACTACCAGGACATTCGCGTCCCGGTCTCCATGCGGGTGGGCGAGGAGAACGCCGGCTGGCGCCTGATCACCAACCAGCTCAACCACGAGCGGGTCACCCTCGCCGCCCACGCCACCATGGCCAACCGCGCCCTCGCGGAGGTGCAGGCCTGGGCCCGCGAGACCGAGCTCGCCCACGGCATGCGGGTCATCGACCTCCCGTGGGTGCGCCAGCGGCTCTCCCGCGCCCACAGCCGCCTCGACGCGGTCAAGCTGCTCAACTGGCAGATGGTCGACGCCGTCGAACGCAACGTGCTGACCCCGCAGGACGCCTCCGCGGTCAAGGTCTACGGCAGCGAGGCCCGCCGCGACGCCTACGCCTGGCTGATGGAGGTCGTCGGCGCCGCCGGCCCCCTCAAGGAGGGCTCCGTCGGCGCGGTCCTCCACGGCAACCTGGAACGCGGCTACCGCAGCGCGGTCATCTTCACCTTCGGCGGCGGCAACAACGAGATCCAGCGCGAGATCATCAGTTGGATCGGCCTCGGGATGCCCCGCGTCCGCCGCTGAGCGCCGCGCACGCGGGGAAGGAAGCGTTCCGCCCTGCCGGGCAGGGCAGGGCGGAACGGGCATCAGCGGCGTTTGGTCGAGGAGTCCAGGGCGCCGTGGACCGTGTCGCCGATGAGGTTGAACGCCACCACGGTGACGATCAGGATCGCCGCGGGCGGGTACACCTGCCACCAGTAGCCGTCGTACAGGGAGTTGAGGCCCGCGGAGAGCATCGTGCCCCAGTCGGCGTGCGGTGGCGGCAGGCCCAGGCCGAGGAAGCTCAGGGCCGAGAGGGTGAGGATCGAGTCGGCGATCGTGAAGGTGCCGCTGACGAGGATCACGCCCGCGGCGTTCGGCACCAGATGGCGCAGCACGATGCGGGAACCCGAGCCGCCCATCATGCGGGCCGCCTGGACGAAGTCCCTGGTCCGCAGGGCCAGGACCTCGCCGCGGACCAGGCGTGCGGCGCCGAGCCAGGAGAGCAGCGACAGCAGCACGATGATCCCCCACAGCGTGGGGGTGAACATGCTGACCATCATCAGCAGCAGCACGATGCCCGGGACGGCCAGGAAGGTGTCGATGATCCGCATCATGGCGGCGTCGACGAAGCCGCCGACGTAGCCGGCGATCGCCCCGTACAGGGTGCCGATCACGGTCGTGGTGATCGCCACCGCGAAGCCGAGCTCGAGGGACGACTGACCACCCGTCATCAGGCGTCCCAGTACGTCGTATCCGGAGGCGTCGGTGCCCAACGGGTTTGCGCCGCCCGGTGACAGATTGGCCAGGTCCAGTTGCACGGTGACCTGGTCGGTGCGGTAGAGCAGCGGTCCGATGAAGCAGAACGCCGCGATCACCGCGACCACGCCCAGCCCGAACAGGGCCCGTCGGTTGTGCAGGAACGCCTGGACCGCGAGCCGGCCGGAGCCGCGGGCCGTCGCCGACGGGCCCGCGTCGAGCAGGAGTTCGGGCGCGTCCAGGGGTTCAAGCGTCGACATGGCGGATCCTGGGGTCGAGGAAGCTGTAGGCGATGTCGGCGAACAGGCTGCCGAGGACGGTGGCCACGCCGACCACCAGGGTCGACCCGAGCATGATCGGGTAGTCCTTGCTGGTGGCCGCCTGGTAGAACAGCAGCCCCATGCCGGGGTAGTTGAACACCGACTCGGCGATCACCGCGCCCGCCACGATGCCCGGAGCCGACAGGCCCAGGATGGTGATCACCGGCAGCAGGGAGTTGCGCAGGACGTGCCGACGCAGCACCAGCCGTCCCGGCAGGCCCTTGGCGCGGGCCACCTGGATGTACTCCTGGGCCAGGGTGGTGATGGCCGAGGTCCGCATGTACCGGCTGAAGCCGGCCACGCTGACCAGGGTCAGCGTGGTCACCGGCAGCACCAGTCCGGCGGGGTCCGCCAGGATCCCGGCGACGGTCTCCGCCTGCGGGGCCTGGGAGGGCAGCAGGTGCAACTGCACCGAGAAGATCGCCACCAGCACCAGGGCGAAGAAGAAGTCCGGCATCGAGTACAGCACGAAGGACACGACGGTGAAGACGTGGTCCGCGGCGCGCCCCCGCCGCACGGCCTGGTAGATGCCCATCGGGAGCGCGACCGCGAGCGCCAGCAGCGTGGACAGCCCCAGCAGCAGCGCGTCGCGCGGCAGCCGCTGCGCGATCAGCGTGGAGACCGGCTGCTGGAGGGAGTACGACGTGCCGAAGTTGCCCTCCGCCGCCTGCTTCACGTAGCTGACGAACTGCTCCGCCAGCGGCTGGTTCAGGCCGTTGGCGGCGTTGAACATGGCGATCCGCTCGGCGGTGGCCCTGGTGCCGAGGGTGGCCCGGGCGGCGCTGCCCGGCACGACGTGGATCATGATGAAGGTGAGCACCATGACCCCCAGCACCACCACGATCGCCTGGCCGATCCTGCGGACGAGATAGGCGGTCATCGCTGGCACCTCACGACGTGTACGCCCAGTCCTCGAAATCCTGCCCGCCGGAGAAGGGGTTGAGCGGGACGACGCCCTGCAGGCTGGTCCGGTAGACCAGGATGCCCTCGCGCAACGGCAGCCACAGCCAGGGGAGTTGCTGGGCGGCGTAGTCCTCGTACTGCTGGAAGACCTGGGTCGAGGAGCCGTACTCCGTGGCCTTGATCAGCTGGTCCATCTGCGGGTCGGAGTAGCCGCCGGAGTTGCCGTTGCCGCCGGTGTCGAAGAAGCCGGTGCCGTTCGGGTAGAGCGAGTACGGCTCGTAGCCGAACTCCGCGAGCTGCCAGCCGCAGCCGGACGCCGGGTGGGACGAGGCGGTGCAGGTGCCGATCGTGCTGATCAGCGTGTTGAACGGCTCCGACTTGAGGTTGAAGGTGATGCCCGCCTGCGCCTCGGAGGACTTGATGGCCGCGTTCTGCACGTCCGTGGTGGCCCGGCCCGAGGAGTAGACCAGGTTGAACGTCAGGCCCTGGCCGGCGCTGATGCCGTCACCGCACTGCGTGGGCCCGGAGCCGGGGCTGACGCAGGTCGAGGTCCCGCCCGGGGTGACCTTCCAACCGTGCGCCTGGAGCAGGGCCTTCGCCTTCGCCGGGTCGTAGGGGTACGGACCGCCGGACTTCTCCAGCGGCGAGGCCCAGGCGGCGGTGGCCTTGACCGGTACGGGCCCGTTGCCCGGGTCGGCGTAGCCGTTGTAGATCTTGTCGACGATCTGGTTGCGGTCGATCAGGTACTCCATCGCCTGCCGGATGTAGAGCTGGCGGAGCAGGGAGCCGACCTGGGCGTTGTACAGGTTGGGTTCGATCGAGGCCACGCCCGGGATGGGCACGCTCGTGATCGAGTACCCGCTGGACGTCAGGGCCTGTGCCTGCTTGATGTCGTTCAGCGGCAGCGACGCCACGTCGAGGGAGCTGCCCGACCGCAGGGCGTTGATCTCCGGGGTGTCCGTGGTGAACGGCGAGAAGACGACCTTGTCCAGGGTCGCCTTCGGCGATCCGGAGTACGCCTTGTTGGCCACGTAGCTGTAGTAGCCGTTGCTGCGGAACTCGGAGAGCTTCCACGGCCCGTCGACCACCTGCCACAGCGGGTTGGTGGTGAAGTCCGTGGTCTTGGCCCCCTCCTGCTGCAGGTAGGAGTAGACGGCCTTGGCGCCGGACGTCGTCGTGTCGTAGTCGCCGACGGCGCCGCTCGCGGAGGTCTTGTCCCAGGCGTGCTGGGGCACCAGGGGAATGGTGCTGAGCACGTCGTCGGTGTAGAAGTCCGGGTTGTACGCCTGTGTCAGGTCCAGCACCACGGTGTGGGCGTCCGGGGTGGACACCGACGCGACGTCCTCGGGGAAGAGCCCGACGAGGTGCGCATTCCAGTTCGACGCGTTCGCCTTCAGAAGGTTGTAGACGAATGTGAAGTCACGACTGGTGACCGGCTGCCCGTCGGACCAGTTCCAGCTCTTGAGGGTGATGGTGATCCGCTTGTCGCCATTGGAGTAGACAAGTGAACTGAAGAGGCTTTTGTCCTTGTTGACGACCGACTCGCCGCCGTTGCCCGCGTAAACCAGGTACGGCCACAGGGGCTGAGTGAGGTTGGCGTTGTAACCGTTCTGATTGGTCGCCGGGGCGAAGGGGAAGATGAAGTCGGGCTGCGAGCCCACCTCCGCGATGGTGACGGTCCCGCCCTGTTTCACCGGGCCCTTCTTCGCGGTGGCGCTTTCGCCGTTGCCGATCGCCCCGCTTCCGCCGCCACCTGAGCATCCGACAGCAACCATCGCCAGCACGGTCGCGGCCGTCGCGACTCTCAACCCTTGTAGAACGCGCATGTTCGTCCTTGTCTCCCCGCTCGCATTCCGCTGCTTCCGCACCAAAACGGACGTATTGCATGCCCATGACATCCGCTGGCACGGACTTACCCCCGGCATGCACGGTTCATGCCCTGCATTGATAGCAGTGGCTAACGGCCGCTCACAATGCTGCGAATATTGCAGGATTGCGAAACCTGCAGGGAGTTACGCGACTTCAGCGACCGATCTGCGCCGGTGACGGGTTCATCGCATCCACCGCCTGGACCAGGGCGGCCAGTTCGGGGTTCTTGGCAGCCTCGTCGAGGGCTTCGCGCAGCGCCGCGTCGTTCGTCGGCCGGGCCTGCTCCAGGAGCCGCAGGCCGGCCTCGCTGACGTCGGTGTAGATGCCGCGGCGGTCGGTCGGGCACAGGTAGCGCGCCAGCAGGCCCCGGTCCTCCAGGCGGCTGACCAGCCGGGTGGTGGCGCTCTGGCTGAGGACGACGGCGTCGGCCACCTGTCTCATCTGCAGATGTCCGCCCTCGCCGTCGTGCTGGCGGCTGAGCACGTCGAGCAGCGAGTACTCGCGCACGCTCAGGTCGTGCCGGGACTGCAGGGCCCGCTCGACGTGCGCCTCGATCCTGCCGTGCAGGAGGGAGAGGGCCGCCCAGCCGTTGGCGAGGGCGGTCAGCGCGGGGTCGGTCGCGGTCATGGCGCGGTCTCCTTCCGGGGCGGCGGGCCTCCAGGATACGCCCCATCGTGAAATATCAGCCGTCAACATATGCCCGCGTTTGCTTATAGCGCGCGTCTGCAACTATTGTCGGCACATGTAAGACGCACCAGACATCGCACGGAGGGCCCCACATGCCTCTCGCACTCCTCGCCCTGGCCATCGGGGCCTTCGGGATCGGCACCACCGAGTTCGTGGTCATGGGCCTGCTGCCCGAGATTGCCGGCGACTACGGCGTGTCCATCCCCACCGCCGGACTGCTGGTCACCGGCTACGCGGTCGGCGTCGTCGTCGGCGCGCCGCTGATGACGGTGATCGGCACCCGGATCAGCCGCAGGACCATGCTGATGCTGCTGATGGGCCTGTTCACCGTCGGCAACCTGCTCTCGGCGCTGGCACCGAGTTTCGGCGTGATGCTCGCGGGGCGGATCGTGGCCTCGCTCGCCCACGGCGCGTTCTTCGGCATCGGCTCGGTGGTCGCCGCTGAGCTGGTCGCTCCGCACCGCAAGGCCGGTGCCATCGCCACCATGTTCACCGGGCTGACCGTCGCCAACGTCGTCGGCGTGCCGCTGGGCACCTTCGTCGGCCAGGCCGTCGGCTGGCGGGCCGCCTTCATTGGCGTCGCCGCGCTCGGCGTGGTCGGTCTGGTCGGCGTCGCCGCGCTGGTTCCGGACCTGCCCCGTCCCGAGGAGGCCCGGCTGCGCCGGGAGCTGGCCGCTTTCCGCAACGTCCAGGTGGTCCTGGCGATGGCGATGACCGTACTCGGCTTCGGCGGCGTGTTCGCCGCGATCACCTACATCGCGCCGATGATGACCCACGTCGCGGGGTACTCGGACGGTGCGGTGACCTGGCTGCTGGTGCTGTTCGGCGTCGGCATGTTCCTCGGCAACCTGCTCGGCGGCAGGTTCGCCGACCGCAGGCTGATGTCGATGCTGTACGCCTCGCTGGGCGGGCTCGCCGTGGTGCTGGCGCTGTTCACCCTCACCGCGCACAGCAAGGTCCTCGCCGCGGTGACGATCCTGCTGGTGGGCGCGCTCGGCTTCGCGACCGTTCCGCCGCTGCAGAAGCGCGTCCTGGACCAGGCGCACGGCGCCCCCACGCTCGCCTCGGCTGTGAACATCGGCGCGTTCAACCTCGGCAACGCCCTCTCGGCCTGGCTCGGCGGCGCGGTGATCGCGGCGGGTCTCGGCTACACCGCCCCGAACTGGGTCGGCGCGCTGCTGGCGGCCTCCGCGCTCGTCCTCGCCCTCCTCTCCGCCGCCCTGGAGCGCCGCCAGGCCCCGGCGCCCGAGGCGCCCCCTGCCGCCCCTGCCGCCGCGACCCCGTCGGCCACCCCCGCCCACCGCTGAGCGACAGCGCCCCGGCCGACCCGGCTGCGGGGGAGGCCGAAGGGCGTTTCTGCGCGGAGTCTTGACGGGTTGAATGCTCACTCACTACGGTGCGCTGGGGCGTTAGTTAGGAAACTTTCCTTACGAGAGAAGGAGAGGCAACGCCGTGAGAGAGCGCATCGTGCGCGTGCTCGGGCTCGGGGTGGCGGTCAGCACGCTGACCACCGCGGTGGTGGCGCTGGCCGCCGCCGCACCGGCCCTGGCCGCATCCCCCACCCACGCCTTCCCGTCCCACCAGACCTATCAGGTCGGCGTCACGCCGTCCGCCTCGCAGGCCACGCGCGACGCCGCCGTGGAGAAGCAGTACGACTCGTGGAAAGCCACCTACCTGGTCCACGGGTGCGCGAGCAACGAGTACTACGTCTCCAGCAAGGGCGACGGGGACGCGACCAACAACGGTCCGGTGTCCGAGGGTCAGGGCTACGGCATGAACATCGTGCCGCTGATGGCCGGTTACGACGCCAACGCGCAGACCGAGTTCAACGGACTGTGGCAGCTGGTGAAGGACCACGAGGACCAGTACGGCCTGATGCAGTGGCAGCTGGACGGCAAGACCTGTAAGTACTACAGCTCCGGCACCCCCGACGGCGCGACCGACGGGGACCTGGACATCGGCTACGGCCTGATCCTCGCCGACAAGCAGTGGGGCGGCTACACCACCGACGCCCTCAACTGGCTGAACAACTTCTGGAACCACGACGTGGCTCCCGACGGCCACCTCAAGTGCGAGGACGACGGCCCGAACACGGACACCCGGCCGTCCGACCACATGATCGACCACCTGCGCGCCTTCGCCGCGTACGACACCTCGCACGACTGGAACAAGGTCATCCAGCGCACCGAGGCCGTCGACTCCTCGCTCGTCGGCGCCTACTCCGCGTCCTACGGGCTGCTCTCCGACTTCGTCGTCGGGGCCGACGGCTCCAGCCCCAAGCCCGCGCCCGCCAACTACCAGGAGAACCAGCCGGACAACATCGTCGGCTACAACTCCATCCGCGTCCCGTGGCACATGGGCACCGACGCGTTGCTCAACGGCTCCACCACCTCCGCGTTCGAGCTCAGTGAGGCGCAGAAGTGGTCGGCCTGCGCCAAGAAGGTCTCCGGCGACAACCCCGCGAACGTCTACCCGCACCTCAACCTCAACTGCACCGGCTACAGCACCAGCGACGTGGCCGAGGAGGCGGGCGACTCGATCGGCCCGGCCGCCATGGCCGCCGGTGACCAGGCCTGGACCGACAAGATCTGGAGCTACCTCCAGACCAACCCCTACGGCGACGGCTACTACGGCGAGACCATCAAGACCCTGGTCATGATCGTCATGGCCGGCGACTACTGGAGCCCCGCCGTCTCCAGCACCCCCGCCAACGACTTCTCGCTCTCCGAGTCGCCGGCCACGGCCTCCGTGGTCGCCGGCTCCGCGGCGACCACGACGGTCTCGACCGCGGTCACCTCGGGATCGGCGCAGTCCGTGGCGCTCTCCGCGTCCGGCCTGCCGGCCGGCGCCACCGCCGCGTTCAGCCCGGCGTCGGTCACCGCGGGCGGCGGCAGCACACTGACCGTCACCACCTCGGCCACGACCCCGGCCGGGAGCTACCCGGTCACCGTCACCGGGACGGCGGCGTCCGGTTCGCACTCGGCCACGCTCACGCTGACCGTGACGGCGGCGGGCGGGGGCGGCTGCACCCCGGCCCAACTGCTCACCAATCCGGGCTTCGAGTCCGGCGGCACCGGCTGGACCCAGACCTCCACGCTCGGCTTCGACCCGATCACCACGGCCACCAGCGCCGAACCGGCCCACGGCGGCACGTACATCGCGTGGTTCAACGGCAACGCCACCAAGGACACCGACACGATCGCCCAGTCGGTGACCATCCCGTCGGGCTGCGCGGCGACGCTGAGCTACTGGCTCCACGTCGACTCCACCGAGAACACCACCACCGCCAAGCCCGACACCTTCACCGTGCAGGTGCTGAACCCGAGCGGCACGGTGCTCGGCACCCTCGGCTCCTACTCGAACCTGAACGCGGCGAGCGGCTACACCCAGAAGACGGCGGCCCTGTCCAACTGGGCCGGGCAGACGGTGACGCTCAAGTTCACCGGCTCGGAGACCGACACCAGCGGCGGGACGACGGACTTCGTCATCGACGACCTCGGCCTGAACACGCAGTGACGAACACGCGGCACACGCGGTGACATAAACCTTCGACAACAGGGACGGGCCCGCCACCACTCGCGGTGGCGGGCCCCGCATACTGTTCGGGTGGAGGAGAACACGCTGGTCCAGGGGAGATACCGGCTTCAGCGCCGGATCGGGCGCGGCGGCGCGGGGGAGGTCTGGCAGGCCGAGGACGAGGCGTTGGGCCGTGAGGTCGCGGTGAAATGCCTCGTGCCGGACGGGCCGAACGACGGTCAGCTGGTCCGCGAGCGCTTCCGCCGCGAGGCGCGCCTCGCGGCGGGCCTGCAGCACCCGGGGATCACCGTCGTGCACGACTTCGGCGAGTCCTCCGGTGTGCTCTTCCTGGTCATGGAGCTGCTCCACGGCGAGGACCTCGGCCGCCTCCTCGACGCGGCGCGCGGTCGGCGGCTGCGCCCCGGCGAGGCGATGGGCATCGGCCGCCAGATCGCGGACGCGCTCGCCTACACCCACGAACGCGGCGTCATCCACCGCGACCTGAAGCCGGGGAACCTGATCCGCACCGTCGACGGAACCGTGAAGATCTGCGACTTCGGCATCGCGCGCCTGGGCAGCGACGAGAACGTCACCGCCCGACTCGGCGGCAACACCTTCGCCGTGGGCACGCCCTTCTACATGTCGCCGGAGCAGATCGAGGGCGGCGGCCTCGACCAGCGCGCCGACCTCTACTCCTTTGGCTGCGTGCTGTATGAACTGCTGCTCGGTCACCCGCCGTTCTTCAAGGGCGACCCGCTGGTGGTCCTGCTGGACCACCGCGACGCCGAGCCGCCCCCGCCGCGTGCCGAACGTCCGGAGATCCCCGAGCCGCTGGAGCGTCTCGTGCTGGACCTGCTGGCCAAGGACCCGGACCGGCGCCCCTTCTCCGCCCGCGAGGTCCTGCGCCGCCTCGACGCCGCAGCCCAGGCGGCGCCTCCACCGCGCGGCGCGCTGCCGGCCTGGGCGCGCGGCATCGGCCCGGTTCCGGTCTCCCTGGTCCGGATGACCCCGGAGCCGCCCGCCCTGACGGCGCTGACCCGGCGGTGGACCGCGTGATCAGAACTCGGGGCGGCCTTCGCGAGGCGCTGGTCGGCTCGGCGCCGACACTGGCCCTGGTGCTGCTCCTCTCCGGTTGCGTGGGCGGCGACGGCGCTCCGGCGCCGGTGGGGGATCCGGATCCGGGCCACCGCCTGCTCCGGTCGATCGAGCCGGTGCTCACGGCGATCCCGCCGGGGGCGCACGTCACCCAGCGGGACACGGTCGAGCCGAGGTGGGACTCGTGCGACGGCGTGCGGTCGACCTTCGGCTGGGCTCCGCCGACTGTCGACGTGGCGTTCGACTACGCCGGCGCGGCCGGGTCGGCGGACCGGGTGGTCGCCCATGTGCGGTCCGCCATGCAGGCGTTGGGCTGGACCTACGATCCCGCGTGGTCCGGGCGCGGCCAGTGGCAGTGGCGCCGGGCGGCGCCCGGCGGGCAGGCCCAGGCACAGCTGCTCGGCGGGGCGGACGACCGACCTTCGCGCTGGTCCCTGCAGGCGTCGGTGCCGGCCGCCACCCATCCGGTCAAGGGCTGCTGAAGGTTCCCTGCGAATGACTGTCCGACGCGTCATCTGACGATCTGTCAGAAAATCTCTTCCGCTCTGCCACGGCGTGCGCCATGCTGCCCCCAGCAGCCTGGGACCGGAGCCATGGGAGCCGCGATGAGAACCCCGCTCAGCGACCGACTCGGCATCGAGCACGCGGTGTTCGGCTTCACGCCGTTCCCGGCGGTGGCCGCCGCGATCTCGCGGGCGGGCGGACTGGGCGTGCTGGGGGCCGTGCGCTACGGCGACGCCGAGGACCTCGCCAAGGACCTGGACTGGATGGACGCCCGGTGCGGCGGCAAGCCGTACGGGGTCGATGTGGTGATGCCCGCGAAGAAGGTCGAGGGCGTCACCGTCGAGCAGGTCGAGGCGATGATCCCCGAGGGTCACCGGGCCTTCGTGCGGGCCCGGCTGGCCGAGCACGGCGTGCCGGAGCTGCCCGAGGGCGAACGCGGCGGCTGGCGGATCACCGGCTGGATGGAGGAGGTCGCGCGCTCGCACGTCGACGTCGCACTGGAGCACCCGATCAAGCTGCTGGCCAGCGCGCTCGGCTCGCCGCCCGCCGACGTCATCGAACGCGCCCATGTCGCAGGCGTGTTGGTCGCCGCGTTGGCCGGCAGCGCACGCCACGCGCGGCGGCACGCGGAGGCCGGGATCGACATCGTGGTGGCGCAGGGCTACGAGGCCGGCGGGCACACGGGCGAGATCGGCACGATGGTGCTCGTCCCCGAGATCGCCGAGGCCGTCGCCCCGCTCCCCGTGCTCGCCGCCGGCGGCATCGGCACGGGCGCGCAGGTCGCCGCCGGGCTCGCGCTCGGGGCGCAGGGCGTGTGGCTCGGCTCGATCTGGCTGACCGTCACCGAGTCCGACCTCACCTCGCCCGTCCTGCGGCGCAAGCTGCTCGCCGCGGGCAGCGGGGACACCGTCCGGTCGCGCGCGCTCACCGGCAAGCCCGCGCGGCAACTGCGCACGCAGTGGACCGAGGCGTGGGAGGCCGAGGACAGCCCCGGCACCCTGCCGATGCCGCTGCAGGGCCTGCTCGTCGCCGACGCGCTCAGCCGGATCCAGACGTACGAGACGCCGGAGCTGATCGGCACGCCCGTCGGGCAGATCGTGGGCCGGATGAACGACGAACGCCCCGTCGCGGCCGTGATGGACGAGCTGACCCGCGGCTTCGAGCAGGCCGTGGCCCGGTTGCACCGCATCGCACAAGAAGACCGGATCGCGCAGGAACAGGAAAGCGCGCAGGAACAGGAAGGGGAGCAGGCATGAACCAGTCGGCGCCGACGCCGCCCGCGCTGCCCGTCGGCTTCTGGGCCCAGGCCCTGGCCGATCCGGAGCGCGTCGTGATGCACGCGCCGGACGGCGCCGCGTGGACCGCCGGGCGGCTGCACGCGGTGGCGAACCAGTTGGTGCACGGCCTGCGGGAGGCCGGGCTCGGCGTCGGCGACTCCTTCGCCGTGGTGCTGCCCAACGGCGTCGAACTGTTCACCGCGTACCTGGCCGCGTCGCAGGCCGGTCTCTACCTGGTCCCGGTCAACCACCACCTCGTCGGGCCAGAGATCGCGTGGATCGTCTCGGACAGCGGCGCCAAGGCGCTGATCGCGCACGAGCGCTTCGCCGACGCCGCGACCGCCGCCGCCGACGAGGCAGGCCTGCCCAAGGAGCGCCGCTACGCCGTCGGCGAGCTTCCGGGCTTCCGCCCCTACGCCGACCTGCTCGACGGGCGCGAGACCGCCCCGCCCCAGGACCGGACCACCGGCTGGGTCATGAACTACACCTCCGGCACCACCGGCCGCCCGCGCGGCATCCGTCGACCGCTCATCGGCAAACCCCCGGAGCAGACGCCGCTCGGCGGCTTCCTCGGCATCTTCGGCATCCGCGGCGGCCACGAGGACGTGCACCTGGTCTGCTCCCCGCTCTACCACACGGCCGTGCTGCAGTTCGCCGCCGCGTCACTGCATCTGGGGCACCAGGTGGTGCTGATGGACCGGTGGACGCCGGAGGAGATGCTGCGCCTGATCGACGCCCACGCCGTCACCCACACGCACATGGTCCCCACCCAGTTCCACCGCCTGCTCGCCCTCCCGGAGGAGACGCGCGCCCGCTACGACGTCTCCTCGATGCGCCACGCGATCCACGGCGCCGCGCCCTGCCCCGACCACGTGAAGCGCGCCATGATCGACTGGTGGGGCGAGTGCGTCGAGGAGTACTACGCCGCGAGCGAGGGCGGCGGCACGTTCTCGACGGCGCGGGAGTGGCTGGAACGCCCCGGCACGGTCGGCAGGGCCTGGCCGATCAGCGAGATCGCCGTGCTCGACGAGGACGGCGAGGCGGTTCCGACGGGAGAGCTCGGCACGGTCTACATCAAGATGAACACCGGCGGCTTCGCCTACCACAAGGATGAGGCCAAGACCCGGGCCAACCGGGTCGGCGACTTCTTCACCGTCGGCGACCTGGGCCTGCTCGACGCGGACGGCTACCTCTTCCTGCGGGACCGGAAGATCGACATGATCATCTCGGGCGGCGTGAACATCTACCCCGCCGAGATCGAGTCCGCCCTGCTGCGCCATCCCGCAGTCGCGGACGCGGCCGCCTTCGGCATCCCGCACGACGACTGGGGCGAGGAGGTCAAGGCCGTCGTCGAACCGGCCCCCGGCCACCTGGCGGGCCCGGAGCTCGCGGCCGACATCCTCGCCCACTGCGAACGCGTCCTGGCCGGCTTCAAGCGTCCCCGCTCGGTCGACTTCGTCGCCGAACTGCCCCGCGACCCCAACGGCAAGCTCTACAAGCGCCGCCTCCGCGATCCGTACTGGGAGGGCCGCACCCGCCAGGTCTGACCTGGCTCGCGCGGGCCGGGGCCGCAGGCGCCGCTGCCCGGCTCGGGCCGGGTGACCCGATCGGGCCCCGGCGGCCCTTGAGGGCGCTGCCGACCTCGCGTGCGTCCCACGCCCGACCTCGCGTGCGTCCCACGCCCGACCTCGCGTGCGTCCCGCGCCGCGGGCGCGTGCCCGTGCGGGCGCTGCCGTGCCACGACAGCGCCGCCCGGCCGACCCCGGCGGCGACCCGGCGCGGGAGAACACGGTCTCCGCAGGGCGGCCCAGGCACGGGCTCCCGTGCGGGTGGGTGCCCGTGCGCCGCCGGAGGGCTCAGCCGTCCTGGTCGCCGTCCCCGGTCTCGAGGTCGCCCTCGGCCTTGGGGTGGTCGTAGGCGTGCTCGTTCTGCTCCGAAGTGGCGTCGCGATCGGCGTCGTCCGGCGTGGGTTGCGCCGGGGGAGTAGCGGTGGTCATCGCGGGCCTCCCGTCGTGCTCGACGTAGGGACGCCTACCCGTGTTCGGCCGGGGTTAACAGCGGGCGCGCGCCCGCCGTGCCCTCACGCGGCGAGGTCCACCTCCGCCAGGACCTGGTCGTGGCGGTCGCGGATCTGGATCCGGCGCGGCATGGTGCGCTCGCGCACCTCCGTGCCGTCCTCGCCGATCGGGTGGGGGTGTCCGAGCGCGCCGCGGACCGCGTCAGCAAGGGAGCCGTCGCGCAGCGCCGCGTCCAGCGGCGCGGTGTCGTCGCGGAGCCAGTGCAGCATCAGCACCCAGCCGCGGTGCGGGCCGGGCGTGCGGGGCTGCGTCGGCTCTGCGCTGAGGCCGAGCGCGCCGAGGGCCTCGATCAGCTCCTCGACGTCCTCGCCGTCCAGGTGCTGGAAGTTCTCCTCGATCAGGAGCTGAGGCATGGCTGTCGTGTTCCTTCCCCCGAGGGCCCTGGCGGAGCCCTGCCCGTCGCGATCTTGATGCCCGTCCCGCGCCCGCTCGAATCCTGTCGACCGCCCTTCCCGTGACTGTTTCTGACGTCGGGTCCGACGCGTGACCGGACGTCCCGCGCGGCGCTGCGGCGATCGGCGGCACCGCGCGAACCCGATCGGGCGAGCCGTCGGCGTGGAGATCATCCGACGAACGGCGTTTGTGGCCTCCTCGATCCATGACGGCCTTTTCCCTCCCGCCCCCGCTCCCCGAGCGCGCCGGGGGCTCCGGGGAGGAGGCGCGGGCGGGCTCCACCCGGCGGAGGGTGCTGACGGGGGCCGGGGTCGCCGCCTCCTCGCTGGTGCTCGGCGTCGCCGCGAGCGGTCGGCAGCCCGCGTCCGCGGACGCGCGGCTCGCCGCCGAGGTGCACGCGGAGTTCCTGCACGGCTGGCGCGGCTACCAGGCTGCCGCCTGGGGCTACGACGAGGTCCGGCCGCTCAGCGGGACCCCTCACGACTTCTTCGCCCCGGGGCGGACCTTCGGCCTGTCCATCGTCGAGGCGCTCGACACGCTCTTCCTGATGGAGGAGAACCTGGAGGCGGCCCGCTGCTGCGACTGGATCGAGCACCACCTGGACCCCGTGCAGGACGCGTCGGTGCAGGTCTTCGAGGCCGTGATCCGCCTGGTCGGCGGGGTGCTGGCGGGGTATCAGGCGACCGGCCGCCGCCCCCTGCTGCAGCGCGCCCGCGAGCTCGGGGACCGCCTGCTGCCGGCGTTCACGGCCTCGCCCACCGGCCTGCCGTACACCCACGTCAACCTGCGCACCGGCGCCGTCCACGGGGACGTCGCCACACTCGCCGAGATCGGCAGCAACGCCATGGAGTTCGGGCTGCTCAGCCGACTCACCGGGGACCCCCGCTACTACGAGGCGAGCGTCCGCGCCTACCGGGCCGCGGTCTCCCGACGCAGCGCGCTGGACCTGCTGGGCACCTCGCTCCACGTCGAGACCGGCCGGTGGGCCGACACCACGGCGGTGGCGCCGAACGCACCGGTCGACTCGTTCTACGAGTACCTCTACATGGCCGGGGCCCAGTTCCGTGATCGCACGCTCGGCTCCTGGTACCGCACGCTGAACGCCGCCGTCCTGCGCCACCAGGCCGTCCGGGTCGGCGGGCGGCTCTGGTTCCGCACGGTCGACTTCCGCTCCGGCAGGCCGAGCGGCGTCGGCACCTGTCAGCAGCAGCTCGGCTCCTTCTACGCCGGCCTGCTCGCCAGGAGCGGCACGCCGGAGCAGGGCGCGGACTACTTCGACTCCTGGACGGCGGTGCTGGACCGCCACCCCGTGCTGCCGGAGTCCGTGGACTGCGCCACGCTGGCCCCCGTGGACCGCGGCGGGCTGCTGCGGCCCGAGTATGCCAACGCCGCCTTCGACCTGTGGCGCGCGACCGGCCTGGACCGCTACCGGCAGGCCGCCTACCGCTGGTTCACCGCGATGCGGGAGCGGCAGCGCGTCCCCGGCGGCTACACGACGCTGGGCGACGTCACCGCGCCCCCGGGCAGCCCGAACGCCTACGGCGACCTGACGCCCGGCTACTGGTTCGCGGAGAACCTCAAGTACCTGTGGCTGATGTTCTCCGCGACACCGCGCTTCGACTACCGCGCGGGCCTGCTCTCCACGGAGGGCAAGGCGCTGGTGGGTCTGCGGCAGCGCTGGGTGTGAGCCGTCCGGGGAGGACGGTCGGCGCGGAGCGGGCGGCGGGGCCGGTCAGGGACCGCTGTGGGCCGCGGGCGCGGCGGGCGCCGGGTGCGTCATGCTCGGCAGCAGCTCGCAGTAGCGCTGCCGGCACGCCGGGCAGAGGCGTTCGGGGAAGATGTCGCGCAGGTCCGCGGACGAGCGGGTCCTGCTGTCGGCGGTCATCGTCCGATCGCACAGTGCGACGGTGTCGCCCTCGCGGACCAGGTGCCACAGGTGGATCTCGGCGTCCACGGATGCGAAACCGTACTCGGCCTTCAGTTCGAAGATCACGGCTATCACCTCGTACCCATCCTGCACCCGAGCGCCCCTGAACGACTCGAGGCCGGGCCGATGACGTCACCCGCACGGCGGCGGTCGGCCCGCGTGCACCAGGCGGACGCGCCGGGGCATCTCCGGGGCATGCGGTCCGCGAAGGCGGGAACAGGCCAGTTATGGCCAACCGCCTGGAACGCGGACTGCGGCGGATCGACCGCTGGCAGCAGAGCCGACGGGTGCCCGGCTTCGTCTTCGGGGTGATCAAGAAGTACGGCGACGACCGCGGCGGCTCGCTCGCGGCGCTGATCACCTACTACGGCTTCGCGGCCCTGTTCCCGCTGCTGCTGCTCCTGACCACGTCCCTGGGCTTCGCCCTGCGCGGCAACCCGGGGTTCCAGAAGGACGTGCTGAACTCGGCCCTCGCCGACTTCCCCGTCATCGGCGACCAACTGCGCGGCAGCGTGCACTCCCTGCAGGGCAGCGCGCTGGCCGTGGCCATCGGCTGTCTCGGCCTGCTCTACGGCTCCCTGGGCATCGCGCAGTCGCTCCAGTTCGCCATGGCGCAGATCTGGAACGTGCCCGGCGTGCGACGGCCCGGCTACTGGCCGCGGCTGGCCCGCTCGCTGCTGCTCATCCTCGCGCTGGGCCTCGGCCTGCTGCTCTCCTCGGCGGCCACCGCCGTCCTGGGCGCGGTGTCGTCCGGCGCGGTCGTCTTCGCCTTCGGGCTGCTCGCGTCGGTGTGCCTCAACACCGTGCTCTACCTTGCCTGCTTCAGCGTACTGACCCCCAAGGACGTCCACTGGCGCCAGATGATGCCGGGCTGCCTGATCGCCGGGCCGGTGTGGACGGCGCTGCAGGCCTTCGGCGGTGCGCTGGTCGCGCACCAGCTGCGTCACGCCACCCAGGTCTACGGCCTGTTCGGGACCGTGCTCGGGCTGCTGTGGTGGATCTACCTGGGCGCCCAGCTCTCCCTCTACGCCGCCGAGGTCAACGTCGTGCGGGCCCGTCGGCTCTGGCCGCGGAGCATCCTCCAGCCGCCGCTCACCCCGGCGGACCGGCGGGTCCTCGACGCCATCGCGGAACAGAACCGCCGCCGCCCCGAGCAGAGCGTGCGGAGCAGCTTCACCGACGAGGAGCCCGGGCCGGACGAGGGCGTCGGTGCGTCCTCGGCAGCCCCCGGATCCTCGGCGGGCGCCGCATCCTCGGCCGGCGCCGGGTCCTCGGCGGGCGCCGCGTCCCCGGTCGGCGCCGGGTCCTCGGCGGGTGTCGCGTCCCCGGTCGGCGCGGGGAGCGCCGGGGGCGGGGAGCGCCTCCACGAGCGGCGCTCGGAGCGGGACGAGGCCGCGGGCGCGGTGGCCGAGCACGGCTCATCGGGTGAGGGGGCGCGCCCGGCCGGGCGCATGCGCGGTTTCGGCGGCCCGCAGGGCGGTTAGCCACACAGCATGGACATCACCGGTGCGACGGCCGCCTCGCGCCCGGAGGGGGTCAGGGGCTCGCTCCCGGCCCTCCGCCCGGTGCGGCGGATCCTCGACGAGACCCTGGACCGGATCGACGGACTCGAGCAGCTCCAGCAGCTCGACCCACTGGCGGAGCGGCTCCGCCCGTTCGTGCGTTCACTGCCGCTCGGCGCGGTCCGCGAGGGACTGCGCGGCGGCTGGCTCGGCTACTCGGCGCACCCCGCGCTGGTGCAGATCCCGATCGGCTGCTGGACCTCCGCCGCCGTGCTGGACCTTGTCCCGGGCGAACGCCGGGCGGCGACGCTGATGGTCGCCCTGGGGTTCCTCGGGGCGCTGCCGGCGGAGCTCGCCGGCTGGGTGGACTGGGCCGAGCTGCCCACGGCCGAGGAGCGCCGCGCCGGACTCGTCCACGCGACCGCGAGCGCCACCGCGACGACCCTCTACGCCCTGTCCTGGGCGGCCCGCCTGCGCGGGCGCTCGGGACGCGGCCGGATGCTCGGCTTCGCGGGGCTGGCGGTGGCCACCGCCGGAGGCATGATCGGTGGTCACCTGGCGCACGGACGGTCAGCCGACGCGGCCTGACGGGGGCGTCGTCGTCGGGGCGGCGGCGTCGTTCGACGCGCCGCTCCCGGCCGTCCCGGTCGCAGTCCCGGTCGCCGTGGTCCTCGTGTTCGTGTTCGTGGTCGTCGGGGGCGTCCGGGGCGCGGTGAGGAAGCGCGTGATGCCGAGGGCGACCCCGTGTGCGGCCAGTTCACGCCAGACCGGCGCGGAGAGCCGGGCCGCGTCGGCGGTGTTGCGCATGTTGCCGCACTCGATGAAGACCGCCGGGACCTTCGACAGGTTCAGTCCGCCGAGGTCGGAGCGCACCATCAGGCCGGTGCCGCCGCCCAGGTAGGTGGCGAACGGCTCTCCGGTGACGGCCGCGAACGTGTCGCGCAGAGTCACACCGAGGCTGCGGGAGGGCGCGACGATCGGGCGGGTGTCGGCCGTGCCCGCGACGACCTCGGCGGGCAGGATCACGTGGAAGCCGAAGCCTTCCGGCGTCGCCCCGTCCGCGTGGAGAGCCACCACGGCGTCCGCGTCGGCCTCGTTCCCGATCGCGGCGCGCTCGGTGACGCACGGCCCCCAGGGCCGGTCGCCGTCCTGCGTGAGGATCACCCGGGCCCCCTCGGCGAGCAGCAGCACCCGCACACGGCGGGCCAGGTCGAGGGTGAAGTCGGCCTCGCGGTAGCCCGCGTCGGTCGCGGTGCCGGTGGTGTTGCAGGCCTTGCGGCCGTTGCCGACGTCGACGAGCCGGGCGATCTCGTCCCGGTGGTCGAAGTTGCCGGGATTGTGCCCGGGGTCGAGCACGACGGTGCGCCCGGCGAGAGGGAGCGGCGTCAGGCCGTGTGCGGCCTCGTGCGGGACCGGCTGGCGGGTGCCGGCAGCGCCGACATCCCCCGGGCCGAGGGCGGCGGCGGGCATAGCGAGCGCCGAGACCACTGAGATGGCCGCCAGGCCGGTAGCCCGCATGTCCGCACCTCCCGCAGTTTCTGTGCCGTCGGCACCGTCGGCACCGTCGGCACCGTCGGGACCGTCGGGACCGTCCGGTCCGTGTGATCGTTCTGTTCTGATCACGGCAGCACACCGGTCGTGGACCCCGGGCGCGGCTCGTCGGCGTGCCGCGACGGACCACCCTGACGGCGGCATCGCCGCAGCGAGGACCGCCGGGCGGCGGGGCGGGCAGGCCGGTTCAGCGGCGGTGGGTGACGCGGGCGACCAGGTCGCGCCAACCGGCCTCGAGCTCCTGCGCGGTGCGGCCGCGGCCGGTCAGCAGGTGGTGCACGAAGGCCGGATCCAGCGTGCCGAGCAGCGTCTCGGCGAGCAGTTCCACATCGCCCTGGACGCCCGCCTTGTGCAGCAGCATCGCGAGGTGGCGGGTGCGCACCCGGCGCGGCGGGGCGCCGTAGCGGGCCGCGGTCTGCTGGTCGGCCTCCAGGTAGAGGTTCATATGCTCGGACATGTGCCGCAGCGCCGCCACACCGAAGGCTTCCAGGCGCGTGACAGGGTCCGCATCGGGGCCCAGCGGGGGCGGCCCGAACATGAAGGCGTCCTGGAACGCGCGCTCCGTCCGGTCCAGCACCGCGAGGAGCAGCCCGACCCGGTCGCCGAAGCGGCGGAAGACCGTGCCCTTGCCGACGCAGGCCGCCGCCGCGACGGCGTCCATGGTCAGATGCTCGGCGCCCTGCTCTTGGATAAGCGTGGCGGCGGCCTGGAGCAGCCTGGCGCGGTTGCGCGCGGCGTCGGCGCGCTCGGTCGGGTCCTGGTCGCAGAGCGGGAGCACGGCTCGTCCGTCGGCGGGTCGCGCCTCGGGGCTGAGCGCCATGGGCTCGGAGGGCGGGGTCATGTCTCACAGCCTAGCGCGCGACGGGAACAAATGGACCGCAGTCCGCTTTTATGTTAGACATGAACCGGACCACGGTCCGTTAGGCCTTCAGACTTCGCACGGAATCATCTCGGGAGATCGCCATGTCCGTCCGCATTGTCGCCCTCGTCGGCAGCCTCCGGGTCGGCTCGCACAACCGGCAGCTGGCCGAGGCCGCCGTCAAGCTGGCGCCGGAGGGCGCCGAGGTGTCCATCCTCGACGGCCTGGCCGACATCCCGTTCTACAACGAGGACATCGACGTCGAGGGCTCCGTCCCGGCCGCCGCCACCGCGCTGCGCGAGGCCGTCGCCGCCGCTGACGCCGTCGTCCTGTTCTCGCCCGAGTACAACGGCACCATCCCGGCCGTCCTCAAGAACGCCATCGACTGGCTGTCCCGCCCGTACGGCGGCGGCGCGCTGACCGGCAAGCCGGTCGCCGTGGTCGGCACCGCCTACGGCCAGTTCGGCGGCGTCTGGGCCCAGGACGAGGCCCGCAAGGCCGCGGGCATCGCCGGTGCCAAGGTCCTTGAGGACGTCAAGCTCTCCGTCCCCGGTTCGGTCGTGCGCTTCGCCGAGACCCACCCGGTCGACGACGAGGAGGTCGCCGCCCAGCTCGTCGCCGTCCTCGGTCAGATCTCCGTCGCCGCCGCGGTCTGATCGCTCGGCCGCCGACGCGGCCCGGTCGTCACGCCGCTGTCGGCGCCCCGGCCCCGTCCCTCTCTCGAGGGGCGGGGCCGGTCGTCGTGGGAGCGCGCTTCGCTGAGCGCAGAAGCCGCGCGTAATACGCGGTCCGACGCCGAACCGGCGCTACTGTTCGAGCCATGCGTTATGTGATCGTCGGGGCCGGCGCCGTGGGCGGCGCGATGGGTGGGCGTCTGGCCCAGGGCGGCCACGAGGTGGCGCTGGTGGCGCGTGGCGCGCATCTGGACGCACTGCGCACCGACGGGCTGCGCCTGGTCACGCCGCAGGGCACCGAGCGGTTGCGCATCCCCGCCTACGCCCACCACGAGGACCTGGGCCCGCTGCGGCCCGACGACGTGCTCGTGCTCGCCGTCAAGTCGCAGGACACGGAGTCAGTGCTGCGCGACTGGGCGCGCGCGGCCGTCAGCGGCGGCGGGACGGCCGGTGAGTCGCTGCCCGTCGTCTGCGCGCAGAACGGCGTGGCCAACGAGGGGACCGCGCTGCGCTACTTCGCCGAGGTGGTCGGCATGTGCGTCTGGCTGCCCGCCACCCACCTGCAGCCCGGCACCGTGATCACCCATTGCGCACCGCTCTCGGGAATCCTGACGCTGGGAGGATTCCCGAGCGCGGCGGACCGCTACGCGCAACGGATCGCGGTCGACCTGAAGGGCAGCACCTTCGACGCGCCCGTCGTCCCCGACGTGATGCGCTGGAAGTACGGCAAGCTGCTCAACAACCTGGCCAACGCCCTCGAAGCGCTGGTGGGCGGCGAGGGCATCCCGAACGTGGCGGACGTGTGGCAGACCATGCGTGCCGAGGGCGTCGCCGTGCTGGACGCCGCCGGCATCGCCTACTCGACGGAGGAGGAGCGCCAGGCCGTGCAGGGCGGCCGGATGGGCGTCGTCCCGATTCCGGACGTGGTCCGGGCCGGCGGCTCGACCTGGCAGAGCCTGACCCGCGGCGGCGGGGTCGAGGTGGACTTCCTCAACGGCGAGATCTCCATGCTGGGCCGCCTGCACGGCGTGCCGACCCCGGCCAACGACCTCGTCCGCCGCGAGGTGATCCGCCTCGCCGCCGAGGGCCTGCCGCCCGGCAGCGCCTCCCCGGACGAACTGCGCTCGGAGCTGGCGAAGGCGGCGCGCTGACCGGCGATGGCCGGCGATGGTCGGCGACCCCCGGACCGACGGTGCGCCGGCCTGGTGGCGCGGTGACCGGTGGCGTGCAGCCCTGTCTCCGCGCTGATCGGCCGCGCGGGGACTAATCGTCCGCGACCGTGGCCGCGACCCGGTAGGAGGTCCCGTCCGCGGAGCGCGTCAGGAAACCGTTCTCGACCAGGTAGCGACGCAGGGCCGCGCAGTCGTCCCAGTACTGCTTCAGGGCGATGTTGACCTCGGGCTCGGAGTAGGCCACGCCCCGCTCGAAGACCCGGTCCCTGAGGTGGGCGAGCACCGCGAGCCGCCGTGCCGGTCGCGTTGGCATCTCGGTCAGCCGACCGTCCTTGAACAGCTGGGCCACCTCCGACGCCTCCGTCCGCTCGGGCGCGCGCATCGCCTGGGCGAAGGCGTCCGTGCGGGCGTAGAACCGCCCGTCCCTGGCGTCCACCAGCCCCACCTGCTCCAAGCGCGCCCCGTGCCGCCCGAGCACGGCGGACTCCACCCCCTCCTCCCCGGCGAGCACGGCGCGGGCGAAGGCAAGCAGCCGGTCCTGGTCGGCGAGTGCGGAGGCGAGAGGCGCGAGCAGCGCGATGTCAGGCATGCCGCTCAGGCTAGGGAGGCGTGCAGGACGGGCGCGAACGGTTTTCGTGGGGCGGCGGCAGCGCCGCGCGGGCCCGACGGCGCTGCTGGCTCAGCGCTCGGCCGAGCGCGGGTTGGTCGTCTCGCCGTTCGGGCGGCGTATGCGGTCGACGAATCCCAGCACCTCGTCGGCGGTGGGCCAGCGGCCGGAGGTGAGGCGGCCGGGCTCGTGGGGGTGGGCGTCCGCGCTCTCCGCCGTGGGTTCCGCGCGGGTCCAGTGCCGCAGGGCGTCCGCCTCCTGCGTGCACTCGTCACTCAGACGACTCACCTCGTCCTCGGAGAAGCGGTGCTGGCGGTCCTGGACCGCCCAGCGCAACTCCTCCGCCGCATGCGTGATCTGCTCGGCTCGGGCGCGCAGCTCCGGCAGCTTGGCGTCGACCCGGGACACCTCGGGCTCGTGCTCCAGGACGCGCAACTGCGCGTCCAGCTCGGCGCCGTGCGCCTCCAGGCGCTTCAGCAACTGGAGCGACTCGCCGACCTGCGCATCCTGGGAGACGGCGGACTCCAGCGCCTGGCGCGTGCCCTCGAGGGTGCCGCGCAGGCGCAGCCGGACCGAGGCGATCCGGCCCGGCGCTCCGGGGTTGGTGTAGGCGCGGGCCTTCAGGGCCATGTTCTCGGCTTTCGAGCCCACGGCGCGGGCAGCCTTGACCGTGCCCACCACGACGAGCGCGCCGATTCCGACCAGCACGCACAGGAACAGCAGAACCACGATGACCAGAGCACCCATCACCGGTCAGCCTCCTCGCTCCCGCCCGACCAGAGAATTCCACGGTAGCCGCTGGATCCGACGATGAGCTCGTTCGCAGGGACGAGACCGGGCAACATCGGGGATCACTCCAGGGACGTTTGAGGGAGAACCCTGAGTTCCCCCTGACTTCGTCGTCCCCTGCGGCCCTGCGGCCCTGCGGCCCTGCGGCCCTGCGGTCCGCGCCGTCGCGGCCGTCCCGGGTTTCCTCGCTGTCCCGGCCGTCGCCGCTGTCCCGGCCGTCGCGGCTGTCCGTGGCGCCCGGCGGTTCAGCCGGCGGCGATCCGCTTCGCCCAGCGCATGTCAGGCTTGCCGGTCGGCGTGCGTTCGATCCCCGGCACGAGGTGCAGGCGTCGCGGGACCTTGTAGCCGGCGACGTGCGAGCGACAGTGCGCCTGCAGCGCGTCAAGGGTCAGCTCGGCCGAGCCGTCGCGCTGGTGGACCAGGGCGACCACGGTCTCGCCCCAGCGCTCGTCGGGAGCGCCGACGACCACCGTGTCGTAGACGGCCGGATGAGACTTGATCGCGGATTCCACCTCCTCGGGGAAGACCTTCTCGCCGCCGGTGTTGATGCAGGACGAGCCGCGTCCGAGCAGGGTGATCCGGCCGTCCTCCTCGCGGCGGGCCCAGTCGCCGGGAACCGCGTAGCGGGTGCCGTCGGGCGCGGTGCGGAAGACCTCGGCGCTTTTGGCCGGGTCCCCGAGGTAGTGCAGCGGGATGTTGCCGCGGCGGGCGAGCCTGCCGACGACGCCGGGCGGCAGCGGGTTGAGGTCGTCGTCGACGACCTCGGAGTCGCCGACGGGGCGGGTGGTGACCGTGCCCTGCCCCTCCTTCTCGTCGGCGCTGAAGTGGGCGACCCCGCCCGCGCCGCCCTCCGACGAGCCGACGGCGTCGCTGAGGTAGAGGGTCGGGAACCGTTCCAGGAAGCGGCGCTTGACCGGGGCGGAGAACAGCGCCGCGCTGCTGACCAGACCGAACATCGAGGTCAGGTCGTAGGCCTCGGCCTCCGGCCGGTCGAGCGCCTCCACCAGTGGACGGCCCATCGCGTCGCCGGTGATCATCACGACGTGGATCGCCTCGCTGCCGACCAGCTGCCACACCCGCTCGGGGACGAACCGGTCGATCAGCACCGCCCGGTTGCCGCGGAACAACTGCTGCATCAGCCCCCACTGGGTCGCGCCGTGCATCAGCGGCGCGATCGGGAAGAAGGTCATCGGGTTGGCGTTCCCGCTGCTCACGATCTCCTCGGGGGTGGCCATGCGATGGCCGTTGGTGACGTCGATTCCGCCGCCGAGGGCGAAGAACACGTCCTCCTGGCGCCAGACCACGCCCTTGGGCAGGCCCGTCGTGCCGCCGGTGAAGAGCAGGTAGTGGTCGTCGGGCGAGCGCGGCGGGAAGTCGCGCTCCGGCCCGCCGGACGCGAGGGCCTTCTCGTACGGGACGGCCTGCGGCGCGGAGCCGGCGGACGCCTGGGCCGTGCCGTCCTCGATGACGATCAGATGCCGCAGGCCCGGCAGTCCCGGGAGCACCTCGGCCACGCGGCCGGCGTACCGCTCCTGGTAGATCAGCACGGCGGGCTCGGCCATGCCCAGCAGGTAGGCGAGCTCGTCCGTGACATAGCGGTAGTTGACGTTGACGCAGACCGCGCGGACCTTGCAGATCGCGAGCAGGGACTCGACCCACTCCACGCAGTTCAGCGCGTAGACGCCGACGCGGTCCCCGGGGGCGAGACCGGCCTCCTGGAGGTGGTGGGCCAGGCGGTTGGCCCGTTCGTCCAGCTCGGCGAAGGTGCGCCGGTGGACGGCCGTGCCGTCGGCGGAGGCGCAGCTGATCGCCTCGCGCCCCGGGTAGTGGTCAACCGCTTGCTCGAACAGATCGGCCAGGTTGAATTCCATGGCCGGAGAGTAGGAGCGGTGCGAGGAGAACTCCAGGCTTCCGACGACGCGAACTTCTTCTTGATCGCACGGAGTTGATTTTCGATGTGGCCCTTGAAAACCCGCCAGCAAGACTGCAACCTGTTCTAGATCTGAGCGGGATTCGGTTGCTGCGGCATGCGGAGGCGGCCCCATGGCAGGCACGGAACATCTGATCATCGAACGGCAGGGTGCGACGCTCGTCCTGACGTTGAACCGCCCCGAGGCAAAGAACGCGTTCTCGATACCGATGCTCGTTGGATTGCACGACGCATGGGTCGAAGCGGACGCCGACGACGCCGTCCGGTCCATTGTGTTGACCGGTGCGGGTGGGGCCTTCTGTGCCGGAATGGATCTGAAAGCACTCGCCGGAGGCGGATTCGCGCAGGACGACCCGTATCGCGCGCGGCTCGCCGCCGAGCCGGACCTCCACTGGAAGGCCATGCTGCGCGGGTATCGCCCGCGCAAGCCCGTCCTCGCCGCGGTCGAGGGCGTCTGCGTGGCCGGTGGGACGGAGGTGCTCCAGGCCACCGACATCCGCGTCGCCGGGGAGTCGGCGACCTTCGGCCTGTTCGAGGTCCGCCGCGGGCTCTTCCCGGTGGGCGGCTCGACCGTCCGCCTGACCCGGCAGATCCCGCACACCCATGCCCTGGAGATGCTGCTCACCGGCCGCCGCTACAGCGCCGCCGAGGCGCACGACATCGGGCTCGTCGGCAGCGTCGTCCCCGACGGCGGCGCGCTCAAGCGCGCGCTCGAACTCGCCGAGGCTGTCAACGAGGCCGCACCGCTGGCCGTCGAGGCGGTCAAGCGCTCGGTCTACGAGACCGCGGCGCTCAGC
>NZ_BBPO01000009.1:38779-46000 GCF_000787815.1 Streptacidiphilus neutrinimicus | reverse complement strand
CACGCGCGGCCGCTCGGTCTGCGCGGCCGCCCGCCGGGATTCCGGCTCGGTGGGCCCCGCGGTCGGCGGCCCGTCCGGCCCGTCCGGCCCGTCCGGCCCGTCCGGCCCGCTCCGCCCGGTTCGACCTGGTTCCGTCGTACAGCTCGCGAAAGGACGTACTGCCATGCCCCCCGAGGTGCTGAGCGCACCGCTGATCGTAGAGTTCCCGTTCACCCGCTCCACCGGCCCCGTGCTCGGCGCCTTCCTCACCGGGCTGCGCGAGCGCGTCGTGCTCGGCGCGCGCGGCAGCGACGGGCGTGTGCTCTGTCCGCCCGCCGAGTACGACCCCGTCACCGCGGCGGAGCTGACGGAGCTGGTCCCGCTCGGGCAGCTCGGCACCGTCACCACTTGGGCGTGGAACGAACGCCCGCGCCCATACCAGCCGTTGGACACGCCCTTCGCCTGGGTGCTGGTCCGCCTCGACGGCGCGGACACCGCGCTGCTGCACGCGCTCGACGCGCCC
Source organism: Streptacidiphilus neutrinimicus (assembly GCF_000787815.1). GTDB lineage: Bacteria > Actinomycetota > Actinomycetes > Streptomycetales > Streptomycetaceae > Streptacidiphilus > Streptacidiphilus neutrinimicus. The sequence goes on along the minus strand of NZ_BBPO01000009.1, from coordinate 45,498 downwards.
CGCCACGCCGTGCGCACCGGCATGCGCGTCGCCATCCGCTGGACCGAGGAGCGCAGCGGCGCCATCACCGACATCGCCTGCTTCGAGCCCGTACCCGAGGCTGCCGACGCCCCGGACGCGGCACCCCCGACCCGAGCGGAGGCCCCGCCGCATGACCACGGCCGCTGAACTCCTGGCCGGCATCCCGGAACTCGCGGGCGCCGAGCCCGTGACCCGGGTGACCATCCCGGCCCGTCTGGAGTACACCTACAGCCCCGGCAGCGCGCAGGCCCGCTTCCTGACCGCGCTGCCGGAGAAGCGACTGCTCGCCGAGCGCTGCCCGCAGTGCACCCGCGTCTACGTGCCGCCCCGCGGCGCCTGCCCGACCTGCGGCATCGCCACCCCGGAGCAGGTGGAGCTGCCGCACACCGGCACCGTCACCACCTTCTGCATCGTCAACATCGCCGCCAAGGGCCTGGATGTCGAGGTGCCCTACTGCTACGCCTACGTGCTCCTCGACGGCGCGCACGTCGGCCTGCACGCCCGCATCGGCGAGACCCCCTACGCCGACGTCCGCATCGGGCAGCGCGTCGAAGCCGTCTGGGACGACCGACGCCTCGGCCCCAGCCTGGCCTCGATCAGCCACTTCCGCCCCACGGGCGAGCCGGACGCCGACCCCGAGAGCTACCGGAGGTGGATGTGAGCAGCCCCGCCCCCTCGGCCCCGCGCACCGGCGGCCGCGACGTCGCTGTCGTCGCCTTCGCCCAGAGCAACCACACCCGGCACACCGACCAGCTCTCCGAGGTCGAGCTCGTCATGCCCGTCCTGCACGACGTACTCAAGCAGACGGGACTGACAGCGAACCGGATCGGGTTCACCTGCTCAGGCAGCAGCGACTACCTCGCCGGCCGCGCCTTCTCCTTCACCATGGCGCTCGACGGCGTCGGCGCCTGGCCGCCCATCTCCGAGTCGCACGTCGAGATGGACGGCGCCTGGGCCCTGTACGAGGCGTGGGTCAAGCTCAGGACCGGCGAGGCGGACACCGCCCTCGTCTACTCCTACGGCAAGTCCTCGCCGGGCAGCGTGCGCGACGTGCTCACCCGGCAGCTCGACCCCTACACCCTCGCGCCGCTGTGGCCCGACTCGATCGCGCTCGCCGCCCTCCAGGCCCGCGCGTTGATCGACGCCGGCCTCACCGACGAGCGCCGCCTCGCCCGGACCGCCGTGCGCAGCCGTCGCGCCGCCACCGCAAACCCGCACGCCCAGCTGCGCGGCAGCGCCGACGTGGAGGACCTGCTGCGACGGCCTTACGAGGTCGAGCCGCTGCGTCGCCACGACTGCCCGCCGATCAGCGACGGCGCGGCCGCGGTGGTCCTCGCCGCCGGTGACGCCGCCCGGGCCCTGCACGCCAATCCCGCCTGGATCCGCGGCGTCGACCACCGGATCGAGGCCCACCAGCCGGGCGTGCGCGACCTCACCGACTCGCCGTCCACCCGCCTCGCCGCCACGGCGGCCGGCGCCTTCGACGCGCCGTTCGACGCGGCGGAGCTGCACGCGCCGTTCACGGCGCAGGAGGTCGTGCTGCGGCGCGCCCTCGACCTCGACGACCGGGTCCGGGTCAACCCCTCGGGGGGACCGCTGGCCGCCAATCCGGTCATGGCGGCGGGACTGATCCGCCTCGGCGAGGCCGCCGCCCTCATCCACCGCGGTGAGGCGGGCCGGGTGCTCGCCCACGCCACCTCCGGCCCCTGCCTGCAGCAGAACCTGGTGGCCGTCCTGGAGAACACCGGGGGAGGAACGCGATGAGCAAGCAGCCCGTGGCCGTCGTCGGGGTCGGCCAGACCAAGCACGTCGCCGCCCGCCAGGACGTGTCCATCGCCGGGCTGGTCCGGGAGGCGGCCGTCCGGGCGCTGGCCGACGCCGCATTGGACTGGGCCGACATCGACGCCGTGGTCATCGGCAAGGCGCCGGACTTCTTCGAGGGCGTGATGATGCCCGAGCTCTACCTCGCCGAGGCGCTCGGCGCGGTGGGCAAGCCGATGCTGCGCGTCCACACCGCCGGGTCCGTCGGCGGCTCCACCGCCCTGGTCGCCGCGAACCTCGTCGCGGCTCGGGTGCACGGGACCGTGCTGACCGTGGCGTTCGAGAAGCAGTCCGAGTCCAACGCCATGTGGGGCCTGTCGCTGCCGATCCCCTTCCAGCAGCCGCTGACCGCCGGGGCGGGCGGGTTCTTCGCTCCGCACGTGCGCGCCTACATGCGGCGCACCGGCGCACCCGACACCGTCGGCTCGCTGGTGGCGTTCAAGGACCGCCGCAACGCGCTGAAGAACCCCTACGCACATCTGCACGAGCACGATCTGACGCTGGAGCGGGTGCAGTCGTCCCCGATGCTGTGGGACCCGATCCGGTACTCGGAGACCTGCCCGTCCTCCGACGGCGCCTGCGCGCTGGTGCTCACGGGGGAGCGGGGCGCCGCCCGGGCGCCCCGCCCGCCGGCCTGGGTACACGGCGGCGCGATGCGCAGCGAGCCGACGATCTTCGCGGGCAAGGACTACGTGAGTCCGCAGGCGGGCCGGGACTGCGCCGCGGACGTCTACCGCCAGGCGGGCGTCACGGATCCGCGACGCCAGCTCGACGCGGTGGAGATGTACGTCCCGTTCTCCTGGTACGAGCCGATGTGGCTGGAGAACCTCGGCTTCGCCGACCAGGGGGAGGGATGGAAGCTGGTCGAGGCGGGCGTCACCGAGATGGACGGGGACCTGCCGGTCAACCCCTCGGGCGGGGTGCTCTCCTCGAATCCGATCGGCGCCTCGGGCATGATCCGCTTCGCCGAGGCGGCGCTCCAGGTGCGCGGGCTCGCGGGCGAGCACCAGATCGACGGCGCCCGGCGCGCCCTCGGCCACGCCTACGGGGGTGGCGCGCAGTTCTTCTCGATGTGGCTCGTCGGGAGCGACCGGCCCGACCGCTGATCCCGGGCAGTTGAACCGATCACCGGATCGCAGGGCCGAACCACCGCCCCTACCAGGCCGATCCGCCTGTTGTCACCCGCACGGGCGGATCGTGTCGAAGCCCTCTACCGCGAGCAGTCGCGGAGATTACAGTGGGATCAACTGACGGCGGGAGGAGCTCGACGTGGCAAGCGACGCATTCTTCGACGTGACCGCGGGGGCCGGGGTTTTCGCTCAGCGGGGCCCGGTCGGGGTTGCGGTGGAGGAGAAGAAACCCGCGCTCGATCTGAGCGGGGCGGAGTGGCTGTCCAGCAGCCAGGGCGTGGGTGATGTGCAGGTGGCCTTCATCGACGGGTACATCGCGATGCGCGATGGGCGCAGCCCCGAGGGGCCCTCGCTGATCTTCACCCCGGCGGAGTGGAACGCGTTCGTGCTCGGTGCGCGCGACGGCGAGTTCGACCTGACCTGAGCCGGCCTGATCGCGGTCGGCCGGAGCTGAGCCGGCCTCCCCGCGGCCCGTGGAGCTGACGGGCGCCGCGTCGACCACCCCCACGGGGTCGACGCGGCGCCCAGCCCACTCGCACACGCCCCCACGCGGTGCCGAGCGGGCCCGCCCACCGCGGCCGGTCAGCCGGGCGGACGAGTTTTCTGGTGGGTGTTTCGGTTGCTTACCGGGTCCAGGTTTGCAGAAGGGGCACACGCTCCGCAGGCGCACGGCCGAACCCGGGCCGATGCCGTCGGCGGACCGAGGGGACGCCCGGAGCGGTCGGATCCGGCACTGGGAGATCTGCGTGCCGCCGAGGCGTCAACGGCTCGGGCGACAGGCGTGACATGCAGCCGACGCCACGCGCATGAGGTCGATATGACCCCTGCTCACCAGTTGCGGCGATCTCTGCATGTGGCCGAACGTAATCGGAACGTGATCCGTTCGTCAACCTGGTCTCGATGCCCGGACCCTCTTCGGAGGGTTGTTCCGGCTCGGAGCACGGCCCGCCACCTGGCGGTCACGCGTTCGTCATGTGCGCGGGCACGTACGATGGCCTCATGGCTTTCCTTCGCCGCCGCTCCGGCACCCCCGCAGGCCCGGACTTCGACATTCTCGCGATGGATCCGGGCGACTGGCCGGGCGACTTCGGGGCCGTCCTGCTCAGCGACCCGGAGGACGGCAGCTGCCACGGCGTGCTGCTGCGCTACGACCTCATGGGCGGCCGCGGCCCGTCGATGATCATCGGCAACCTGCGCGCCGGCTCCGCCGCCCGCGAGCCCGAGGACGGCGTGCCGCTCGAGGTCCATCAGATGCTGGCCGTGGTCGGCAGCGAGGAGCCGATCGAGGTCCTGGACAGCGAGGACTTTCCCGTCATGCTCGACGACGGGCTGCTGATCGTGAAGAAGTACAAGCTCAGCGAGGGTCGGCTGGCCTGCGTGCAGTTCGGTCGCAGCGACGACGTGTTGGTCACGGTCGTCACCTGGGACCGCCCGGTCAGCGAGGACCTCTACAAGCTCCTCAAGCCCCTGCCCGCCGACATGTTCCAGGTCTGAGCGAAACGGCCGAGCCGACGATGTCCTTCCCCCAGGCCGACGAGGCCATGACCCGCCTGCCCCGCGTCGTCGACCTGCTCGCGGCCCGTGCCGACGAGCACGACCGTGAGGGCGCCTTCCCGTACCAGGGGATCGAGGAGGTCCACGCGGCCGGACTGCTCACTCTGACCGTCTCGGCGCAGTACGGCGGGGCCGGCGCCGGGCTGGCGGAGACCGTCCACCTGCTTGCCGCGCTCGGCAGCGGCGACCCGTCGGTCGCGCTGCTGGTCGGGGACACCTTGCTCGCCCACGAGGCCCAGGCCCGCACCGGGCACTGGCCGGCCGACGCCTACCGCGCGCTGCTCACCGACTCGCGCCGTGGCCCCGCGCTGGTCGGCCTGCTGCCGCCGGGCGGTCCTGGCTCCGAGGCCGGGGCCGAGGTGACGGCCCAGCAGACGGCCGAGGGCTGGCAGTTGACCGGCCGTGAGCACGGCGTTCCGGGTGCGGAGGCGCTGGCCTGGCTGGTGGTCGCGGCGGACGTGGACGAGGCCGACGATGCCGCGGCCCACGGCCCGGCCGTCTTCCTGCTGCCCGGCGACACGCCCGGCCTGATGGTCGAGCCCGGCTCGGAGCAGCTCGGTCTGCGCGCGGGCGCGAACCAGGACGTCCACTTCGAGAAGGTCGTGCTGGACGGGGCGTACCGACTGCCGCCGCTCGACGCGCGGGACGAGGCGGGCCGCCGACTCGCGGCCGCGGCGATCTGCCTCGGCGTCGCCCGTGCCGCCCGCGCCTGGCTGGTACGGCATGTCAAGGGGCTGTCGGAACTCGACCGGGGGGCGCTGGAGCTCGAACTCATCGCGGCCGAGGAGCTGTTGACGGGCCTGGCCGCCGCCGTCGACACGGTGCGCCCCGGTGCGGACCGCCGCGCCCGCCTCCTCGCGCCGCGTGCCGCGGACCTCTCACTCGCCGTGGTCCATCGATCCGTGGCCCTCGCCGGACCGGCCGGTCTCCACCGCACCGTCCCGCTGGAGCGCCACCTGCGTGACGCCCTCACCACCCGGGCCCTGCTGCCGACCGGCGCACCCCTGCTTCGCGCCGCCGCGGAGTCCTGAGGGACGGTCGCGCCGAGGCGGCGGTGGTCGGCTCGCGTCGCGGGGGCGGCGCCGGACGTCAGCGCGTCCCCACGGCGGCGCGGACCGCGCGACGGGCGAGGGAGGCGTCCTCGTGCAAGCGGCGGATGAGGACGCGCTGCTCCTCGCCCGCGCCCGGGACGTCGTGCAGGCGGATCTCCCGCATCAGCACCAGGATGAGGTTGATGAGGAAGGCGTCGCGTCCCAGCGTGCCCGTGGACTGGGCGATCTGGCTGAGCTGGCGCCGGGCGCCGGTGTCGCCGGCCAGCACCGTCCACAGCAGGGCGAGGTCGTAGCCCGGCAGGTACCAGCCCGCCTGCTCCCAGTCGACCAGGACGGGGCCGGAGGGCGCCAGCAGGACGTTGGTGAGCAACGCGTCGCCATGGCAGAACTGCCAGGGCTGGTGCGCCAGACCGTGCAACAGCTGCTGCAGGTCGCTGGTGTCACGGTCCGTCAGCAGGCCGAGGGCGTGGTAGCGGGCGATCTCGCGGGTGTAGTCGAGCGGGTGGTCGAAGACACCCGTCGGCGGACGCCAGAGGTTGAGCGCGCGGATCGCGCCGACGATGGCGCGCACCTCGCCCGGCGTGGGCGTGTCCGAGGGGTGTCGCTCCCGCGCGGCCGGTCGGCCGGGCACGCGCTCCATCAGCAGGACGCAGCGGTCGGTGTCGGCGGCCACCAGCTTCGGCAGCCGGACCGGGGGACGGTGGCGCACGAACGCGCGGTGCGCGGCGATCTCGCGCTGGAACCGCTCCATGCCGTCCAGGTCCTCGCCGGGGCGCGCCAGGGCCTTCGCCACCACCGGGGTGCGGCCGGAGGTGCCTGCGATCAGCACATGCCGGCGGTCCTGCAGCAGCTGGCGCGGCACGAAGGCGGGAGCTATCCGCGAGATGTGGGCCAGCGCGGCGCGCACCTGCACCGAGTGCTGCGCGGGGTTCTCGGGGCGCGGTGTGGTGCCGGGGCGGGCGACCGCGGGTGCGGGGCGGCGCAGTTGCTGCGCGCCGTGGGCGGGGCGGGCGGAGGGCTGACCGCCGGGCTCGCGCAACCGGGGGTCGAGCCCCAGGCCTGTCCGCCGTCGGAGCGGAGCGGCGGGCGCGCCCTGCGGGCGGGCCACCGGTGCGGGGGAGAGAGCCGGTGAGTACATGGG
>NZ_BBPO01000009.1:21597-38545 GCF_000787815.1 Streptacidiphilus neutrinimicus | reverse complement strand
GTGCGGGGGAGAGAGCCGGTGAGTACATGGGTGCGTCCTGATCCCTTCGTCTGACCGGTGCTTCCGTCCGGTGCGTCCGGTGCCTCCGCCCGTCGGCCGGGGTCGGGCCGGTGAACGGATGCCTGGTCGGGGTGGCGGCCCGGCGCCACGCGGGCCGGAGCCCGGTCGGCGCACCCTGGGGAGTTGCGTCTCCCGGGCGAACCCTGGCGCGTGGCGGCGGCGCGCCACCCCTTGCGCCACACCCGCCCCCGGAGCCATCGGCCGGGCGATTTCCCAGGTTGGGGTGGCGCACTCATACGACACACCTTGTCGACCTGAGCGAGACAGTTGGCGCACCCTGGCGAACCCTGGCGAATGCTCGCCTGGCACATGACGGGTGGTTAGTGTCGAAGTGCCGAGAACCTGGGGGCACGACGTGAACAGAGGACCGAACCACCAGCTCGCCGACCTTTTCGCCCTGACCGGATGGTCCAAGGGGGAGTTGGCGCGGTTGGTCAACCGCCGCGGTGCGCAGGCCGGACAGCAGCAGCTGTCGACCGACACCTCGCGGGTGCGCCGCTGGATGGAGCGCGGGGAGATCCCCCGCGATCCCGTCCCGCGCATCCTCGCGGCCCTGTTCAGCGAGCAGCTCGGCCGAGTAGTCACGCCTGAGGACCTCGGCTTTCACCGGGAACGGCCATCCGCCCCGACCTCGCGCAGCAGCGAGCCGGACGGTTCCAGACCGGCACCAGGACAGACAGCCGCGGTCCTCACCGAGTTCACGGGAATGGACCTGATGCTGAATCGACGCGGACTGATGGGGGCGAGCACGGCTCTCGCTGCGGGGGCCGTCATCGCCAACCCTCTCTACGAGTGGATGCGGTCCCCGGCCGCGATCCCGCCGGCGAGCGGCTCGGCCGCGGTGGTCCGGAGCGTGTCGGCGCTGCCGGCCCTCGACTACTACGAGGCCGGTCCGGTGGGCGAGGACGAGGTCGTCGCCCTGGAGGAGTCGGTCGACGTCTTCCGGCGCTGGGACGCCTCCCGCGGTGGTGGTCTCCAACGCAAGGCCGTGGTGGGCCAGTTGAACGAGGTGGGCAGCATGCTCACCTACGACCACCCCGACCATCTGCGGCGGCGGCTGTGGAGCGTCGCGGCCAACCTGGCGGTGCTTGCCGGGTGGATGTCCCATGACGTCGGCCTGGAGCCCACCGCGCAGCGGTACTTCGTGATGGCGGTGCACTCCGCCCGCGAGGCCGAGGACCGCCCGCGCGCCAGTGAGGCCCTGGCGCGCGCCGCGCGCCAGATGGTGCACCTGGGCCGCGCCGGCGACGCGTTGGACCTGATGCGCGTCGCGGACGCCGGGGCGGGCGAGGAGGCGCTGCCGCGCACCCGCGCCATGCTGCGCACGGTCGAGGCCTGGGCGTACGCGTCGCTGGGGCGCAGCCAGGCAACCCGCCGCACGCTCGGCGAGGCCGAGGACCTCTTCGCACAGGACAGCGGTGAACCGGGGCCGAACTGGCTGCAGTTCTTCGACCTCGCGGACCTTCACGGCATGGAGGCGCTCACCTACCGCACCCTGGCCGACCACGACCCGAGCGCGGCTGCCCTGGCGCAGCGCCACGCGCAGCTCGCACTGCAACTGCGCGAGGGCGGGCACGAGCGGTCCAAGCTCTTCGACCACATCTCCATGGCGTCGGCATGCTTTCTGGCCAACAAGCCGGACGAGGCGCAGCGTTACGCGCAGCTCGCGCTCAGTTCCACGGGCGAGATGTCCTCGCACCGCACCTGGCACCGGCTGCGGCAGATGTACCGGCTGACCGCCCGCTACGACAAGATCCCCGAGGTCGCCCACCTTCGGGCGCAGATCACCAAGGCGCTCCCGCGCCAGCCCCGCCCGCAGATCATCTGAGCCGCCGCTCGCTCCGCCAGGGGATCACGGCCCCACGGGGCTTCGGGCGGACGACCGGCGACGGACGACCGGCGGTGGACGACCGGCGGCGGACTCGGGCGGGACACGGGACGTCCTCGGGTGGCCGCCGACCTGAGCCGAGCACGGTCGGCCAGGCGCTAGCGGGTGCGGACGGCGAGCCAGACGGCGTGGATGCAGCCGTTGTCGGTGAAGCGGGGCGCGCCCACGCAGTGGACCGGACGTACGGTGCCGTCGGCGAGCTGAAGGCGGAACTCCGCGTCGATCGGGCGTCCGTCGACGAGGGCGTCGGTCAACATCCGGGAGACGGCACGGCGGTCCTCGGGGTGCAGCGCGCCCGGAAGCTGGTCGAGGGTGAGCGCGCCGTCCTGCGGTGCGCGGGCGAAGATCTGGAACATCTCGGGGGACCAGGCGACCGAGTCGTGGACGAGGTCCCACTCCGCGTCGCCCAGGAGGACGGCGTCTGGGTCCGCCCCGGTCGGGCAGCTCAGCACGCCCGTGAGGCGCTCCAGCTCGACCAGGTGGGAGCGGGCGTGGGCCAGCAGCGCGCGTTCGGCGCGGTCCTGGCCCTCGCCGTACTCCGTCTCCAGCCGTTCCCGCAGCGCGGAGACCTGCTGCGCGAGCGACGGAGGGGAAATGTGGGGGTGCATGGCGTCCCGCAGAGGCCGGTGAGGTTCGTGAACGTCACGACTGTCGCACAGAGCGTGGCGCTCGTGGGGGGCTTTCACCGAAGCTTGGCGGGATTTTGCTTCCGGCATATGCCGGAAGCCCTCGCCTCGGTCCGGGACGCCTCGGCGCGCCCCCGTCGGCGGGGGTGGCGCGGCTGGTGCGGAACGAATACGGGCAGGTGCGCGGTAAGGGGTGCGGACGGTAGCATTCCGTGCTTCCGGTTGGCGGGCGTCGTCAGCCGGTGCCAGAATCCCCCCGCGGCCACCGTCGCGGACCCGAACCGACCCTTCTGTGCCGGGGCCGACTCACCAGGTCAACCGCCGCGTGCACCGAAATTCCATTGCCACCAGGACTGCCGCAACGGATGCTGACCTCATGTTCGAGCCCGCGATAGCGCCCAGCGCCTCCCTCCTCGGCCTGCTCCAGCGGGGCCGGGGGGACGGCACCCTGCACGCTCTGGCGGCCGAGCGTCACGACGCGCTCGCCGCCCTGGAGGAGTGCGTCACCAGAGACCCCCGCCGCGACTGGCAGGTCGAGAACCGCTCTCTCTACTACGCGCGCCTCTTCATGGAGCTCGAGGCGCCGCTGGCGGGGCTGGAGGCGCACCTCTTCGACGCGTGGGACGAGCTGGACACCCGCGAGAGCCGCACCGGCCTCACTCTCGCCGTGCTGGGCCGTCTGGCCGGCTACGGCCGTCGGGACGCGTTGCAGTTGCTGCGCCGCTACGCCGCCGAGGGCTGCAACTGGGCCTGGGCCTTGGACGAGCTCGCCGTGCGCGACAGCGACGAGGGCCTGCGCGAGCTGGCGGACGCCGTACTGGCGCGCTTCCCCGAGGGCCCGGAGGGCGACACCGAGCTGCGCGCCGCGATCCGCGACGCCTACGAGCCGCGCCCGTGGCACCTGTGGGCGGCCGGGCATCCGCGCGTCGCCGCAGCGACCGAGCGGGCCCCCTTCGACCTGTGGCAACGTCAGATGGCCAGGCCCCAGACTCCGGAGTGGAGCACCGAGGCCGTGCTGGCCTGGGCCGACGCCGAGGCGGAGCCCTCGCTCGGTGCGGGCGGCGTCGGCGGCGCCGGGCTCGGCGGGGGCGCGGGCATCGCCGAGCGTCCCGAGGGGCGCGCCACCCTGCGCCGGGCCGCCGCAGCGGCCCGCCTGCTGGGCGCCGTCGCCGGCCCCGCGGATCGCCCGGTGCTGCGCCTCGCGGCCCGTACCGGACTTGCGGGCGCCCGCTGCGCGGCGCTGCGCCATCTCTCCGAGGTGGACGACCCGGAGTTGCCGGAGCTGATGGAGCTCGCTGCCGACGACCTCTCCGAGCCGGTCGTCGACTTCGCCCTCGACACCCTGGGGCGGATGCGCGGCGAGGGCATCCTCGTCCACGCCCGCGCCTGGGCCTCCCGGACCGACGGCAGCCGCCTCGTCGACGCCGCGGCCCGTCTGCTCGCCTGCGCGGGCGGTCCCGAGGACGCCCCGCTCGTCGTCGCCGCCCTCCACCGCGAGGTGTCCCGCTCCGGCCCGGACGGCGAGGCACTCTTCGCCCTCGTCGAGGGCGTCGGCCGGCTGGCGGCCGTACAGGCGGTCTCCGTGCTGCGCCACATCTACGCCGAGACGGTCTGCTCACAGCTCCGCCTCGGCGCGGCACGCGGCCTCGCCGTGATCGACCCGTACTTCGCCACCGGCGCGGCGGTCGAGTGCCTCTGGGACTGCGAGGAGGCCACCCGTGAACTGGCCGCCCGCCATGTGCGCACCAGCGGCAACGTCCGCGTCCTCGACCGCCTGCGCCGCCTCGCCGCCGACCCGGGCGAGGAGGCGGAGGTCCACGCCGCCGTCCGCGGCCGCCTGAGCGCGGGCTGAGCGCGGACTGAGGCGGCTCAGACCGCGTGCCACCCCTGGCCCGCTGACCCCCGCCGATGGGCCCGGCGGGGACCCGGGGGTGCCCATCCGGCACCGGCACCCTGGCGGCGCCCACTTCGGGGCCCGAGCGGCTGGCCACCCCGCGCGGGGTGCCCGACGTGCGAGCCGGACCCGGGCGGGGTCAGTCGGGCGTCGTGCCGGGATTCGCCCCCGGACTCGCCCCGGATTCGCCCCAGACTCGCCCCAGGACGGCTCTGCCGACCGACGTGGCACAGCTCCGTCCGAGTGAAGGCCCGCTCCGGGGGTGAGGCCCTTACCGAGGAGCAGACTCCGCTCGGTGATGATCTTCGCTGCCGTCGGTCTTCGGGCGGATCTCCTGCCCGGCCCGACAGGATGCTGCGCAGAACCTGCCAGTCGGCGGTGAGCTCGACGGACGCGCCGGCCGCCCATGGCCACCTGGTTGTCGACTGCCCACGGCAGCACCGCTGTTGGGGCGGCCGGCGATCGGCCGTGCGCGGCCCGGGCGGACGGCTGTGACCGCGGAGGGCCTCTGGTTCGCGGGCGATCGGATGGTCAGCCTCGGGGACGTGATGCGGACGGTGCCGGACGAGCCGAGGAACACGAACGGAATCTTCCGAGAACGCCGTGGCCCGGGCCGCGACACCTGGGAATACCGCCGACACGAGGATTCGTGCGCCGTTCGCCGTTCGGTCAGATCCACGTGCCTCGCCGCACGCCGGAGCTCGGAATAACGCTGGCATGCGTGTCGTCCTCGTCACCGAGTCCTTCCCGCCAGACGTCAACGGGGTCGCCCACTCCGTCCTGCGTACCGCCGAGCATCTGGTGCGTCGTGGGCACGAGCCCCTCGTCATCACTCCCGCGCCCGCCGTGCCGGTGGCGGCCGGGGACCCGTGCCCGGTCGTGCGCGTACCCGCCATGCCGCTGCCGGGGTATCCCCAGGTCCGAATCGCGCTGCCCAGCCGCAAGCTGGAGCAACTGATCGCCGGACACCGCCCCGACGTCGTCCACCTGGCCAGCCCCTTCCTGCTCGGATCGCGCGGCATGGCCGCGTCCGAGCGGCTCGGACTGCCGACGGTCGCCGTCTACCAGACCGACATCGCCGGGTACGCCCGCGCCTACCGCGCGGGCAGCGCCCTTGGGGAGGCCGCCGCCTGGCGGCGGCTGCGGACGGTGCACTGCGCCGCCGACCGCACCCTGGCGCCGTCCACGCCCGCCTTGCAGGACCTCACCGCCCACGGCATCCCGCGCGTGCACCTGTGGCGGCGCGGCGTGGACTCCGTCCGCTTCCACCCGCGCCACCGCAGCGAGGCGCTGCGGCGCGAGCTGGCCCCGGACGGTGAGGTGCTCGTCGGGTACGTCGGACGCCTGGCTCCCGAGAAGCGGGTGGACCTGCTGGCCGAGACGGTGGAGCTGCCGGGCGTGCGGGTGGTCGTCATCGGCGACGGTCCCTCCGACCACTCGCTGCGCCAGGCGCTCCCCGGCGCCGTCTTCCTCGGACGCCGCACGGGCGACGAGCTCGCCGCCCTCTACGCCTCCCTGGACGTGTTCGCGCACACCGGCCCGATGGAGACCTTCTGCCAGACCATCCAGGAGGCCATGGCCAGCGGCGTGCCGGCGATCGGCCCCGCCGTGGGCGGGCCGCTGGACCTGATCGGTCACCGGCGCACCGGACTGCTCGTCCCGGCCCGGGACGGTGCGGCCCTGGCGCGCGCGGTGAGCGAACTCGCGGCCGACGAGCTGGTCCGGGCCCGGTACGGCGAGGCGGCGCGCGCCGAGGTCGAGTCCCGCACCTGGGAGTCGGTCGGCGACGAGCTGATCGAGCACTACCGGTGCGTCATGGCCGAGCGCGGCCGCCCGGCGGGCGACGTCCGCCCGTCCGCGGCCTCGGTCGCCACCGCCACCGCCCCCGCGGCCGTGACGAGCGCCGGGGCCGGCACGGCCGCCGCGGCCTAGGGGCGACCGAGATGGCACTGCGAATCGTGCGAGTGGCGAACTTCGTCACCCCGACCTCGGGCGGACTGCGCACCGCGCTGCGTCGCCTGGGGGCCGGCTACCTCGAGGCCGGGCACCAGCCGGTGCTGATCGTGCCCGGCCCCGAGGCCGGGGACGAGGAGAGCGAGCAGGGCCGGGTGATCACCCTGCCCGGTCCCGTCGTCCCCGGCACCGGCGGCTACCGGGTGCTGCGCGACCGGGCCCGCGTGGCCGCCACCCTGGAGGCGGTGCGCCCGGACCGGCTGGAGGTCTCCGACCGGACCACGCTGCGCTGGACCGGCCGATGGGCCCGCGAGCACGACGTTCCCGCGGCGATGGTCTCCCACGAGAGCCTCGACGGCGTGCTGCGGATGTGGGGGCTGCCCCGCTCCGCCGCCCGGCGCGCTGCCGACGTCCTCAACGCCCGCACGGCAAGGGACTTCACCCGGATCATCTGCACCACGGAGTGGGCGGCCCGGGAGTTCCGGCGCCTGGAGCTCCGCGGCCCGGACCCCACGGACGTACGGCTCGCGCCCCTCGGGGTCGACCTGACCCTGCGCCACCCGTCCTTTCGCGACGAGGCGCTGCGTGCGGAGCTCGCCGCGCCCCACGAGACGCTGCTGGTGATGTGCTCGCGTCTCTCGCACGAGAAGCGGCCCGAGCGCGCCCTCGACGCGCTCGTCGAGCTCCGGCGCCGGGGCGTACCGGCCGTGCTCGCGATCGCCGGGGCCGGACCGCTGCGGGCGCGCCTGGAGGCCCGCATCCAACGGGAAGGGCTGCCCGCCCGCCTCCTCGGCCACGTCGCCGACCCGGCGCGTCTCTCGTCCGTGTTCGCCTCGGCCGACGTCGCCCTCGCCCCCGGCCCGGTGGAGACCTTCGGCCTGGCCGCGCTGGAGGCGCTCGCCTGCGGCACACCCGTGGTCGCCTCCGCCTCCTCCGCGCTGCCCCCGATCATCGGCGAGGCCGGCCTGCCGGCTGCCGACACCGGCCTGACGTTCGCGGACGCCGTCCAGCGCCTGCTGGCCCGCCCGGCCTCCGTCCGCCGCGCCGCCGCCCGCGCCCGCGCCGAGGAGTTCGGCTGGGACGCCTCCGTGGCCGCCTTCCTGGCGGCCCACGAAGCCGGTCCGGTCACCCCCGCCGACCCGCAGCCGGCCCTGCGTCCGGACCAGGCCTTGCGTCCGGACCAGGCCTTGCGTTCGGATCCGGCCCTGCGTCCGGACCAGGCCCCCCATCCGGACTCGCAGCCACAGCCCCGGGAGTCCTCCCGGCCGGAGCCGCAGAGCCTGGCCAACCTGCCGTCGCACGCCCGCCGCACTCCTTGCGAAGGGAGCCTCCCGATGACGTCGTTGCGCGTGTCCGCGCTCGGTGACTCCCTGACCGAGGGCCTCGGCGATCCCGTCGCCGGGGGGTGGCGCGGCTGGGCCGCGCTGCTCGCCCAGAGCCTTGCCGCCGACCCTGCCGAGGTGACCTTCACCAACCACGCCACCAGCGGGGCCCAGACGGCCGACGTGCTGCTGCGTCAGCTCCCCGAGGCACGCCGGAAGCGACCGCACGTCGCGGCCGTGATCGTCGGCGGCAACGACACGCTGCGGGCCACCTACGACATCCAGGCGGTGGCCCGGCACCTCGACACCACGCTCGGCAGCCTGGTCGAGGATGGGACAGTGCTGCTCACCGCCTGTCTGCCGGACCCCGGCCGGATGCTGGGGCTGCCCGACGCGCTGGCGCGGCCGCTGGGCCGGCGGATGCGCAGCGTCAACACCGTCGTCCACGCGCTCTCCGAGCGCTACGACGCCGTGCACGTCCACGCCGCCGAGGAGCCGTGGCTGTTCGACCCCGTGATGTGGAGCGTGGACCGCCTCCACCCGAGCGAGCGCGGGCATCGCGCCCTGGCACGCGCCTTCCACCGCGAACTGGCGGTCCGCGGAATAGCGTTGGGCCCGGCGCCCGACGACCGGACCGACGGGGTGGTGCCCTCCCGCACCGCGCAGGTGCTGTGGATGGCGACCAAGGGCACCCGCTGGGTGCTGGACCGGTGCACGGATCTGCTGCCCGACCTGCTGCGCCTCGCCGCAGCCGAGCGCCGCGAGAACCGGGCCGAGCAACTGGACCGGGAGGCTGCCGAGCAGACGGCCTCAGCCCTCCGGGCCCTGCCCGGCTGGCGCGAGCACCTGGCGGCCCGTGCCGCCGGTGCAGCCTCCGTCCGCCGACCGACTTTCGAGCACGCCCTTGACGAGAGCGCGGAGCGGACTTGCGCCGCCGCCGAGGTCAGTCCAGCGTGACCGCCCGGACGCAGAGCACCGAGGGGAGGTGCTCGTTGAGCAGCGACCAGGACTCGCCCTCGTCCGCGCTCCCGTACAGCTCCCCGTTCTTGTTGCCGAAGTAGATCCCGGCCGGCTCGCCGTCGTCCGTGGTCAGGGCGTCGCGGAGGACCACGCCGTAGTGGTCGCGCTCGGGCAGGCCCTTTTCCAGGGGCTGCCAGGTCTCGCCCGCGTCCTCGGTGCGGTAGACGCGGCACCGGTGCTCCGGTGCGAGCCTTTCGTAGTCCGCGACCAGCGGGAAGACGTAGGCGGTGTCGCCGCGGTGCGGGTGCGCGGCGACTGGGAAGCCGAAGTCGGCGGGCAGCCCGGCGTCGATGCGCTTCCAGACCGCGCCGCCGTCGTCGCTGCGGTACACGCCACCGTGGTTCTGCAGGTAGAGCCGGGAGGGATCGGCGGCGTCCTGGGAGACCTTGTGGACGCACTGCCCGAAGGCCGGGTACCGGTCCTCCTCGGGCATGAAGCGGGCCTCGATGCCGGTGTTCGACGGCTCCCATTCGGTGCCGCCGTCGCGGGTGCGGTAGACGCCGCCCGTCGAGACCGCGACGGTGATCGCCTGCGGATCACGCGGGTCGAGCATGATCGTGTGCAGCCCCTGGCCGCCGAAGCCGGCCTGCCACTGCTCGCGCTGCGGGTGACGCCACAGGCCCTCGTTGAGGGTGAAGGAGACGCCGCCGTCCTCGGAGCGGAACAGCGCGGCCGGTTCCGTGCCCGCGTAGACGACGCCCGGCTCCTCCGGCCCGGCCGGCCGGAGCTGCCAGACCCGGACCAGCGAGGCGTCCGTCCCGGGTGGGAACTTGACCGCCGGGGCGGCGGGCTCCTGCCAGCTGGCGCCCAGGTCGTCCGAGGTGAAGACCGACGGACCCCAGTGGCTGGAATCCGCGCCGACCAGAATGCGCGGCGTCGCGCCCCGGCGGTCCACCGCGACCGAGTAGACGCCCTGCATCACGAAGTGGGGGCCGGTCCAGGACCAGGAGCGGCGGTCCTTGCTGCGGGCGAGGAACAGGCCCTTGGCCGTGCCGACCGCGAGCAGCGTCTCAGACATGCGGAACACCTCCAGGCGGAGCCGTGGGTAGGGGAAAGGGGCGGAAGGTGGGGACCACGACGGGTGGCGGGGCTCCGAGCGGCCTGCGCCCTCGGGCTCTGCCAGCAGTCTGGACCCGCCCCGCCCCCCATGTCCCGTCGAACGCGCTCGAAAACTCGAACGAGGGAGCGCGCGGTTGCCGCCCATGCGCCGGAATCCGGGCCGACTCAGGGACGACGCGCCGTACTGGTCGGGAACACCCCGCGAAAGGCCCCGCTCCGGGGCGGAGGAGAGCCCAGCTCGGGTCGTCGCTGGTCGCCGATCCTCAGGCGTCGAGTCGTGCCGTGGGCAGGAGCCGGACCGGCGTCCCGGGCGCGGCCTGCGCCGCCGCGGCCAGGTCCGCCTCCGGCACCACGCCGACCACGGGATAGCCGCCCGTGGTCGGATGGTCGGCGAGGAAGACGACGGGCATCCCGTCCGGGGGGACCTGGACGGCGCCCAGCACCATGCCCTCGCTCGGCAGTTCGCCCAGGCCCGCGCGGCGGCGCAGCGGCGGCCCGTCCGCGAGTCGCAGGCCGACGCGGTTGCTCGCGGGGGAGACGCGGTAGCGCGTACGGCCGAGCGCGGCGAGGGAGTCCGGTGCGAACCAGTCCCGGCGCGGGCCGGGGGTGAGGCGCAGCAGCAGTTCTGCGGGCGGCGCGGCCAGCGGGACCTGGTCGGCGCTCCCCGGGCCGAGCCCGCCCAGCGTTCCCGGCGCGCCCAACGGCAGGCGCATCCCGGCGGCGAGCGGGGCGGGTCCGAGGCCGGCGAGCAGGTCCGCGGACCGGCTCCCGAGGACGGGCGGAACGTCGAAGCCGCCGTCCACCGCCACGTAGCAGCGCACTCCGGCGGTGACCGCGCCCACCTCGAGCAGCTCGCCCGCGCGCACTCGCACCGGCGCGCCCCAACCGACCGGACGCCCCTCGACGCGCACGGGCGCGGGCGCGCCGGTCACCGCGACCCAGGCGGCGCCGCCGACCGCCCGCAGCGCCAGGTTCCCCGTCGTCGCCTCCAGCGTCGCGGCGCCTGGCACCCTCCCGCCCGCCGCGCCGTCCGTCACGTCGCCTGCCGTGTCGTCCACGGCATTGCCCACCAGAGCGTTCGCCCACCGCCAGGCGGGAGCGTCCAGGACGCCGGCTCGGGGCACGCCCAACGCCGCCACCCCGCGTCGGCCCGCGTCCTGCACCGTCGTCAACGGCCCCGGCCGCACCACCTCGAACAGACGTGTTGTCGGCACATCGTCCTGCTCCTGCGTCACTTCGACTCACCCGCCCCGTCAGGCCCGTTCGTCACCGGCACGAACCGAACCCGGGTTCCGGGGGACAGCAGCGCGGCCGGTGTCCGGTCGGCGTCCCACAGGCGCAGCGCGGTGCGGCCGATGAGCTGCCAGCCGCCGGGAGAGGGGCTGGGGTAGACGCCGGTGTAGGGGCCGGCGAGCGCGACGGATCCGGCGGGGACTCGTGTGCGCGGGGTGGCGCGCCGGGGCACGGCGAACTCGTCCGGCAGGCCGGTGAGATAGGCGAAGCCCGGCGCGAAGCCGCAGAAGGCCACGCGGAACGAGCAGTCGGCGTGCCGTCGCGCCGCCTCCTCGGCGGAGACGCCCCACAGGCGCGCGACCTCGCCCAGATCCTCGCCGTCGTATACGGTCGGGATCTCCACCAGCGGCCCGTCCCCCGCCGTGGCGGAGTGCGGTGCCCAGGCGCTCAACCAGGCTGCCAGACCGGTGCGTTCGGCTGCGTCGGCGAGGCCGTCGACCAGCACCGTCCGGGCGGCGGGCACGAGTTCGACGCCGGCGCCGAGCAGACCATCGTGCTGACGGAGCCTCAGATCACCCAACAGCGCGGCGACCTGTTCGTCCGAGCCGACCTCGGCGAGCAGCGCCCGTGTTCCCATCGGGCGAACGACCGGATGGGCGAGGGAGTCCGGGCCGCGGCCGCTCAAGCGAACGCCTCGATCGTCACGCCCGCGGCCTCCAACGCGTTCCGGACCCGGACGGCGAGCGCGGCCGCACCCGGCGTGTCCCCGTGCAGGCACAGGGAGTCGGCGGTGACCGCCACCTTCGCGCCCGCGACCGTGGCCGCCTCCCCGGCCACCGCGACGGCCAGCGCCTGGGCGACGACGGCGTCGGGATCGTGCAGGACCGCGCCGGGTTCGGTGCGCGGCACGAGCGTGCCCTCCGGCGTGTACGCGCGGTCCGCGAAGGCCTCCGCCACCGTCGGCAGTCCCGCCGCGGCGGCACGACGCAGCAGGGCGGAGCCGGGCAGGCCCAGGACCGGCAGTTCGCGGCCGTACGCGCGGGCGAAGGCGATCACGGCGTCGACGACCGCCGCGGCCTGGTCCTCGTCCCTGACCGACCGGTTGTACAGGGCCCCGTGCGGCTTCACGTAGGCGACGCCCGCCGCTCCGGCGGCCCGCGCGAAGACCTCCAACGCGCCGATTTGGTAGGTCAGTTCGTCGGCGAGCTCGGCGCGCGGCACGTCCATCGCGCGGCGGCCGAAGCCCGCGAGGTCCCGGTAGGAGACCTGCGCGCCGATCCGCACACCGTGCGCGACGGCGCCTTCGCAGACGCGACGCATCGTGGCCGGGTCGCCCGCGTGGAAGCCGCAGGCGACATTGGCGCTGGTGACGACCGAGAGCAGCGCCTCGTCGTCGGTGAGCGTCCAGCGGCCGAAGCCCTCGCCGAGATCGGCGTTCAGATCCATCTCCACCTCCGGCTCCACGTCCGGCGTTGATCGTATGCGGCCGGCGCGGCGGCTGTCCGAGCCGCGCGCCCCGGGCAGCGGACCTGGCCGAGCCCGGGGTGTGAAAGGGTTCAAACCCTCCTGCGGCGTGGCGCAAACGGCACGCGGCGAAGATCACCCGACTGGCCCCGTTGAAAGGCCGAGGCCATCGGCACCGTGATCCTGATGCCGCGGTCGCCTCGGCGGTGGAACCGGCGAAGGTCGCGGCGAACGGCTGACCCGGCGCGGCCCGCCCCGGCGTGGAAGCGCGCGACGGTCTGGGGCCGCGTGGAGCCGGCGGGTCGCGGCTGCGACGACGGAGAGACCGTACGTCGCCCCGCGTCCCGCTGGACAGAGCGGGGCGATCCGTGCCGTTTGGGACGTTGTCCGTCCGAGCCTCTACGCTAAACCCCCGTGACCACCACCGAAGCAGCGCGCACGGCCCCGGGCCCCGCCGCCGACGAGGGCCTCGCCCGTCGGCTGCGCGCCCTCGCCTGCACCGCGCCGCTGCACGACCTCGACAGCCGCAAGGCCAACCTGGCGGGCGAGTACGCGGTCTACGGCATGGCGGAGGTCGCGCTCGCCGCGATCGACCTGGTCACCCTGCACATGGACTTCGACACGGGCGCCGACCGGGACCAGGTCCTCGCCCGGCTCCTGCCGCGCGTCGCGGCGCAGGCCCCCGAACGCGAGTGGCGCGAGCACGAGCGCGTCGCCAAGTGGGTGCTGGAGTCGCTGATCAACGTCGGCAGCGTCGACCGCGGCTTCCGCGCCGTCTACGGCACCTTCGGCTCCGACGGCTCCTACATCCGCCGCGACTACGACTTCAAGCTCATCGAGGAGGTCCCCGGCCCCGACGGCGGCGTCTACCTGCGCACCACCGACGAGGCCGTCAACGTCCTCGTCGGCGCGCTCGACACCGACGTCACCTCCGCGCAGATCGCCGCCGAGGTCAAACTCGAGGTGCTGATCCGCCGCGGGCGTCTCGCCGATGCCCAGCTCGCCGCCGAGCAGGCCCGCTACCGCACCGTCCAGTACAGCGAGCTGCTGCGCCGCGCGCTCGAGGCCACCCGGCGCAACGTGCGCGCCGTGGACTGGATGGAGACCGTCCCCGACCTCATCGCCGAGGCGCTGGAGCACATCGCCGACCGCTACCGGCACGAGAACGCGATCCTCACCAACATCCGCAAGGCCCGCGACGAGGCCGAGGACGCGGAGCACAAGCGCCGCGCGGCGGAGCTCGTCGACATCGTCAAGGACTGCATCCGCCGCCACACCCAGCTGCAGACCCGCCTGCTGGAGGCCGGGCCGCTGTTCCGCGCCGAGCAGGACCGCCAGGCCTTCGCCGCGCCGAGCTCGCGCAGCGGCCTGGACCTGTACGGCCAGTTGCTGGCCCCCGTGCTGCCGCTGCCGCTGGAGCAGGCCTCGGCGGTGACGACGGCGTTCTTCCGCAAGGGCATAGGGCTGCGCACGCCGAACGCGGTCCGCCTGACGGACCTCGTCGACGTCCTGCTCACTCCGCCGGTCGAGCGCGAGCATCTGGGAGCGGAGCTCCCCGAGCCCGACCTGATCTCCACGCCCGACGACAGCCGCTTCTCCGACGAGCAGTTGGAGACCGCGCTCGGCCTGCTGGACCTTCCCGCCGACGCGCCGCGCCGTCTCTCCGGCCTGCTCGCCGAGGCCCGCCGGACCGACCCCGACCTGCCCTACCTGGTCGCGCTGCTCGCCGTCCACGCGGCGAGCCCCGGCGTCGGCACGGCCTACCGGCAGGGCGAGGAGCGGCTGCTCTTCGCCGTCGACGACGGCACGCGCCTGGACGACGAGGAGTTCGGCGGGGCCGACCTGATCGTCGGCAGCGCGCTGCTCGACGCCGTGGGCATGGCGGCGGACCGTTCGGAGGCGAGCTGATGCAGATGGGGACCATCGAGTGGTGCGGGGAACCGCGCGAGGACCCACCCGGTGCGGATGGCCCTGCCCGTCCGGCGGCCTACCAGGGTGGGTGGCTTGCCGCGCAGTTCCTCGCGCCCCTAAGAAGTGCAACCCCCCTCTGTCCGGAGCTGAACCGATGATCGACGACGACTACGACGCACCGAGCACCGGTGAGAGTGCCGCGCGCCCCGCGGCGATCACCGCGGCCGACGTCGCCGACGCCTCCCGGCTGGTCAGCTTCAGCCTCCAGCCGAAGCTGCTGCCGGCGCGGGACACCGAGTACGCCGAGCTGATCCGTCGCTACCGCGACGACCCGTCGTTCGCGCGGCTCGCCGACGCCGTGGCCACCGGCCTCGGGCTGATCGTGCTGGAGGTCTCCTCCCGGGCGGGGATGGCGGTGGCCGCCGCCGAGGACAGCGTGTTCGCGGTGCGGATGGGGGACTACTCCCGCCGCGCCGCGTCGGAGTCGACCGACCGGTTCCTGCACGGCCTCGCGCACCTCGCCGTCGCCGCGCTGGCCTTCCCACGCCCGGAGGACCTCGCCGACGACGGGTACCTGGGGCGGATCACCGTCAACGGCGTCGACGCGTTCGTCCGCCAGGCGTGCCGCAGGCTGGAGCAGCAGGCGGACCTCTCGGGCGACAACACCGACCCGTCCAGCGACGCGCCGGGCCTGGAGGCGGCCTGGCGCGTCTACGCCCGGCGCAGCGCCACCGGCGCGACCAAGGACGCGCGCAGGCTCGCCGGCTCCACGATCGGGATCGTCGGCAAGGCGGTGTCGTTCCTGGTCGACTCCGGCTTCCTGCAGAAGACCTCGGACGACTCGGGCGGCACCTACCGCACCACCGCCCGCTACCAGCTCCAGGTCCGGGACATGGCCGGCAGCGCCGCGATGGCGGAGCTGCTCGCGCTCGGCGTCGTGCCCGTCTCGGACGGCAGCGCCACGCTGCTGCCGCCGGACGAGTCCGACGATTTGGTCACCGACGCCGGCCTGCCCTTCCACAGCGTCTGAACCGCCCCACCTCTGAAGACCCCTGATCGGAGATCCGCCGCACCATGTACGAGCTGAACCGGGTTCGCCTGTACTCCATCGGCCCTGCCGGTGCGCGGTACGCCGACACCGTGCTCGACCTGAGCGGCGTCGGCGATGCCGTCCCCGACCCCGCGCCGCGCCAGCCGGGGTTCTTCGACGAGGAGGACACCGGGCCGGAGCGCCGCCCGGCGCCGGCCGGCGTGCTGTTCCTGGAGAACGGCGGCGGCAAGTCCGTGCTGCTCAAGCTGATCTTCTCGGTGATGCTGCCCGGCCACCGCAACACGCTCGGCGGCGCCAGCTCCGGCGTGCTGCGCAAGTTCCTGCTCGCCGACGACTGCGGGCACGTCGCCCTGGAGTGGCAGCACACCCTCACCGGCGAGACCGTCGTCGTCGGCAAGGTCAGCGAGTGGCGCGGACGCCAGGTCTCCGCCGACCCGCGCAAGTTCGCCGAGGCCTGGTACTCGTTCCGGCCCGGCCCGGCTCTCAGCCTCGACTCGCTGCCCGTCGCCGAGCGCGCCGTGCTGATGCCCGCGCCGGGGCATGAGGCGCCCAAGGTGAGCGCACGCGGCCGTCGCCGCACCATGAAGGGCTTCCGCGACCTGCTGATGGAGGCGGGCAAGCTCGCCCCCGAGCTGGAGATCACCTGGGAGGAGGGCCACGAGCGCTGGACCGAGCACCTGAGCGCGCTCGGGCTGGACCCGGAACTCTTCCGCTACCAGCGCGAGATGAACGCCGACGAGGGTGAGGCCGCCGGCCTCTTCGCGGTCAAGAGCGACAAGGACTTCACCGACCTGCTGCTCCGGGCCGTCACCGACACCCGCGACACCGACGGCCTCGCGGACCTGGTCCACGGCTTCGCGTCCAAGCTGGGCCGCCGCGCCGAGCTGACCGCCGAGCGGGACTTCACCGGCGGCTCGCTGGACCTGCTGCACCGCATCGCCGAGGCCGCGACCGCGCGTGAGGGCGTGCGCGAGAGCCACCGCGCCGCCGAGCGCCGGGCCCGGCGCCTGTCCCGATCGCTCTCCGCGCGTGCGGGCCTGGAGCGGGCGCGCGTGGACGAGTTGGAGGAGCAGGTCGCCGCCGCGGCCGACGCCGTCGCCGAGGCGCACGACGCGCGGACCCGGCAGTCGCTCATCACAGCAGAGTTGACGCACCGTCACGCCAGCCTGGCGCTCGCCGACGCCACCGCCGACGCCGCCGCGCTCCGTCGTGAGCTGCTGGACGCCCGCACGCTCCACTCCGCCTGGCAGGCAACCGAACTGGTGCTCCGTCACCGGGCCTCGGCCGACCGGGCCGCGCGGGTCTCCGCCGCGATCCGGGAGGCCGAGCGCGACGCCGCGCCGGCCCTCGCGGCACGCACCAAGGCCGCCGTGGCGCTGGTCCGGGCGCTGGAGGCCGCCGCCGGGGCGGCCGAGGAGCGTGCCGACAGCGAGGAGTCGCGCGCCCACGAGCTGCAGACCCAGGGCG
>NZ_BBPO01000009.1:1442-20986 GCF_000787815.1 Streptacidiphilus neutrinimicus | reverse complement strand
GGCCGCCGACGCGGAGAAGGCGGCGGGAGCCGCCTGGGAGGAGGCGCGCGCCGCCGCCGAGCAGGCGGCCGCACGCTCGCGCGAGGCCGCCGCCCGCGAGGGCCGCGCCGAACTCGCCGCCGCCCGTGCCCAGGACGCGCTCGCCGCCGCCGAGACCGCGCTCGCCACGGAGGAGCACACCCTCAGCCTGCTCGCCGCCGAGCCGCGCATCACGGCCCTGCTCGGCGTGGCGGACGGGGAGCTGACGCCGCAACAGCTCGACGCCACCGCCGACTCGCTGCGCGAGCAGCTCGACAACGCCGTCGCCACCGCCGAGCGCACCCTGTTCGACCTGCGCACGCAGGCTGCCGACGACTCGCGCATCCTCGCCGCCCTCGGCGACGGCGGGCTGCTGCCGCCGGGACCGGACGTGCTGGCCACCGTCGAGTACCTGGGCGAGCACGGCGTCCCGGCCCTGCCGGGCTGGCGCTATCTCGCCCAGTCCGTCGACCCGATGGACCACGAGCGCATCCTCGCGGCGCGTCCGCAGCTCGTCGACGGCGTCATCGTCACCGACCCGGCCTCGCTCGCCCGGGCGCGGGAGATCCTTGCCGCCGCCGCGCTGCTGCCGCGCTCCGCCGTCGCGGTCGGCACCTCGGCCGCGCTGCTGGGCCCAGTGACCCATGAGCCCTCCGCGGAGGGTGAGAACGGCGTCTTCCTGGTGCCGCCGAACCCGGCCATGCACGACGAGTCCGCGGCCGACGAGGAGCGGCGCCAGCTGCGCGACCGGGCCGCCGCCCGGGACGAGCAGATCCGCGAGCTCGCCGCCCGCCTCGGCGGCGACCGCCTGCTCGTCGGCCGCCTCTCCTCCTGGCGCACCGGCTGCCCGGCCGGGCGCCTGACGGAGCTGGGCGCCGACGTCGAGGCCGCCCGCGAGGCGCTGGAGGCCGCCACCGTCGAGCGCGGGTCCGCCCGCGCCGCTCACGACGAGTCCGAGCAGGAGCGGGCCACCGCCGCCCGGGTGCGCGAGACCCGGCTGGAGGCCGCCCAGCAGGCCCGCCGCCGCGCCGACGCCCTGGCCGGGCTGGCCTACCGCCTGCGCGAACGTTCCACCTGGACGGCCCGCCTGCGCGAGGTCGCCGACGAGACCACGCAGGCCGAGCTGCGCCAGCACGCCTGCACGGAGCTGGCCCAGGCCGCTGACGAGGACCGCCGGGCCGCGCAGCGCGCCGCCGACGACGCCCGCCGCACCGCCCGGGCGCTGCGCGCCGAACGCGCCGAACTGCCCAGCTCGGACCTGCCGGACGACCTCGCCGAGACCGGGACCAGGGGCGACGACGTGCCCACGGCGTCCCTGCCCGCGCTGCGCGAGGCGCACCGTGTCGCCGCGCAGCTCTACGAGAAGGTCGGCGTCGGTGCGGACCTGCGCGCCGAGCAGGCCCGCGCGGAGAGCGACGAGTCCTCCGCCCGCGCCGAGCTGGACCGGCTCACCAACAAGGTCCGCACCCGTGCCGAGGAACTGCTCGGCAGCCCCGACGGTGCCGACGGCCCGGCTCGTCAGGCCGCGGCCTCCCGCGCCGAGGACCTGGTCCAGACGATCGAGGCGCGCGCCTCTGCCGCCAGCGAGCAGCTCGGCCGTCTGCGCGGCGACGCCGAGCGCAGCGCGCCCGTCTCCGGCGAGGCCCACACCGAGCTGCCCGAGGAGCTGGTCCCCGCCGACCAGGACCACGCGCGCGAGCTGCTGCGCGCCGCCACGGCCGAACTCGCCTCCCGCAGCGACGCCCTGGAGGCCGGCCGGACCGCCCACGCCGAGTTGCAACGCGCCCTGGAGTCCGCGCAGCACGCCGCCGCCGAGTTCGAGGAGACCGCCGCGCAGCTGCGCGACGGCCTGCGCGAGCCCGCCGAAGGTGGCGCCCACGCGGAGGACGAGGAGCAGGTCACGCCCGTCACCGGCTCCCTGCCCGAGGCACGGCACGCCGCCTCCGACGCCCGCCGGCACCTGCGCGCCGCGAGCGCCGACCTGTCGGCCGCCGACCTCGCCGTCCGCGACGCGAGCGACGCGCTGATCCGGCACGCCAACTCCACGCGCTTCGAGGCGGTCCGCACCCCGGCCCGCCAGCAGATCCGCGAACTGCCCGCCGCCGTGCTGCCCGAGCACGCCGCCCAGTGGGCCCTCGCCTTCGCGCCGCGTCTGCGCGTGCTGACCGACGAGCTCGACCAGTTGGAGCGCAACCGCGACAGCATCGTCGACCGCCTCCGCGGCCTGGTCGAATCCTCGCTCGCCACGTTGCGCGCCGCCCAGCGCCTGTCCCGCCTGCCCGAGGGCCTGGGGGAGTGGTCGGGCCAGGAGTTCCTGCGGATCCGCTTCGACGAGCCCGACCACGCGGTGCTGACGGAGCGGTTGGGCGAGGTCATCGACGAGGCGACGCGTGCCGCCGTCCGGCGCCAGGGGTCCAATGCCTCGTCCGGAGCGGTGGACTGGAACCGTCGCGACGGTATGTCGCTGCTGCTGCGCGGCGTTCACGCGGCGCTGGAACCGCGTGGCGTCACCGTCGAGATCCTCAAGCCGGACGCGGTGCTGCGCGCCGAGCGGGTGTCGGTCAGTCAGATGTCCGACGTCTTCTCCGGCGGCCAGTTGCTGACCGCGGCCATCGCGCTCTACTGCACCATGGCGGCGCTGCGCGCCAACGATCGCGGCCAGGCCAAGCTGCGCCACGCCGGGACGCTGTTCCTGGACAACCCGATCGGCCGTGCCAACGCGACGTACCTGCTGGAGCTCCAGCGCGCCGTCGCCGACGCGCTCGGGGTCCAGCTGATCTACACCACCGGCCTGTTCGACACGACGGCGCTGGCGGAGTTCCCGCTGATCATCCGCCTGCGCAACGACGCCGACCTGCGCGCGGGGCTGAAGTACATCTCGGTGGAGGAGCACCTGCGCCCCGGGCTCCCTCAACTGGACGAGGAGGAGGCGGAGATCCACGGCGCGGTCAGCGCGACGCGCGTCTTCCGCCGCCCCCGCGCCGAGGCGGACGACGAGACGGGCGGCGCGTCCGACGAGGAGACGTCCGGGGCAGCGGACGCGTAGGACGCGGTCCGCGCGCGGTCCGTGCTCTCGACGCGGGACGTCCGGGGCCCCCTCCGACGGCTCGGCCCCGAGGGGCCCAAGGGGCCCAAGGGCCCTGGGTCAGTGGGTCAGCGGGGGCGCTTCGCGCCCGTCATGGGGGTTATCCCGCCGGAGCCGTGCAGACGTTCGCGTGTGGTGCGCTGGGTGATCCACACGTCCAGGCCGAACCACGTGGTCACGAACACCCCGACCACGGTGAACGTCAACGCCCAGCCCATGAAGGCCGCCTCGGCGAACGAGCCGAACATCGTGAAGACCAGTGCGACCAGCGTGAGGGCGAGGGAGAGCAGCAGCCGCACCCGTGCCCGCCGTGTCTCGTCGGGGACCCGTGCCATGGTGTCGTCGGCCTCCTATGCCTCCACGTACGCGACCAGGATGGCCGAGCGCATCACCGATACGGAGTAGATGACGCGTATGCCCTCCGCATCGTTGCGGTAGTCGCGGATCAGCGGAAATCGTGTCGGCACGCCCATCTCCGGATCGATCGAGAGCTCGCTCAGCGCCCGATCCAGGCGGCGCACCTCCTCCCCGTCGGTCAGCGCGTCGACCTGCTTGCGGGCGCCGTCGGTGAACCGGATCTGCGCCGGTCGGCGCCGCAGCCTACGGGACACGGCCGTCGAGCCTCGCCAGCGCCAGCTCCCGGATCTCCTCCCAGGCCACACACTCCTCGTCGGTGGGCAGCCCGTTCGCCGCGATCTGTTCCAGAGCCGCGGCCAGGCTGTCCGCCTTGGCGCGCTCGTCCGCGGCCCACGCGCGCAGCGCGTCGGCCTCGTCGGGCTCCAGTTCCATCCCCGGCTGACTCACTTGGCCCTCCCCAGGCCGCCGCGTCCCCGCCTCCCGCAGGCTACCCGGACCCTACCGGGTCGAGGCTCGGCTGATCGAGTGAGCGTTCAGCCGTCGGCCCGAGGACGACCCTGGGCCGCGCGAGGCAGGCTGAGGCCCGTTCAGGGACGGTTCGGGTCCGGGTGCAGGGCGACGAAGAGCGACCACGCCGGGGCCGAAGGATCGTCGGGACGGGCGGCGAACTCCTCCAGCAGTGCGCTCAGCCGGGTGCGGAACTCGTCCATGGCGGCGGGGGGCAGGCGCAGCCCCAGCCGGCTCGCGTCGACCTCCGTCGAGGGGGCGAGTGCGACCTCCTCCAGGAACGCGTCGAGCAGGACCCGGTCCATGGCGGGCGCCTCCAGCCGCCAGGACTTCTTCGTGGCCCGGTAGGGGATCTCGCGTGCGCCGCGTGCGCCGCGCCGCTCCTCCTGGGCTTCGAGGAAGCCGGTGCGCACCAGCGTCCGCGTGTGGTGCAGCACGCTCGCCGGATCGCGGCCGAGGATGGCGGCGATCTCCTTGTTGGTGTGCGGCTCGCTCAGGCAGATGCGCAGGATGCGCAGTCGCAGCGAGGAGGCGAGAGCCTTGGCCTCCTCGTCGGTCGCCGGCCTGCGTTCGGTCATGGCAGCAGCGTACTGAAGCGGGCCGGCGCTCGGCCCGACGTCCTCAAAGTGATTGACAAAACCCAATCACTTGGCCACCGTGGTCGCCATGACCTCCTCCGTCCCGCCGGTCGACCGGCCCGCACGTCGCGGCGGCCTCTGGCACCACCTCGACTTCCGACGTCTGTGGATCGGCGAGACGGTCAGCCAGTTCGGCACCATGGTCAGCCAGTTGGCGTTGCCGCTGCTGGCGGTGCTGGTGCTGCACGCGTCGACGTTCCAGGTCGGTCTGCTCGCCGCCTGCGAGTCGCTGGCGTTCGTCGCGGTCGGGCTGCCGGCCGGCGCCTGGGTGGAGCGGATGCGGTTCCGCTCGGTGCTCCTGGTCAACGACCTGATCCGCGCCGCGCTCTTCGCCTCGGTCCCGCTCGCCCAGGCCCTTGGCGTGCTGACCATGGGCCAGCTCTACGTCGTCGCGCTCGCCACTGGGGTGTCCACCGTCTTCTTCGATGTGGCCTACCAGTCCTACCTGCCGCGGCTCGTCGACCGGGAGTCGCTGGTCGAGGGCAACGCCAAGCTGCAGGCCAGTGAGTCGGTCAGCCAGATCGCGGGCCCCAGCCTCGGCGGCGCGCTGGTCCAAGTGCTCGGCGCGCCCTACGCGGTGCTGGTCGACGCGCTGAGCTTCCTGTGGTCGGCGGGCTGGGTGCGCGCCATTGAGGCGCGGCCTCCGCGACCCGAGCCGAGCGCGGACCGCAACCTGCTGCGCGAGATCCGCGAGGGCCTGGCCTTCGTGCTGCGTGACCGCATGCTGCGCGCGATCGCCGCCTGCACGGGTTCGGCCAACCTCTTCGCCTCGATGGCGAACGCGGTCCTCTACGTCCTGCTCGCCCGGCAACTGCGGCTCTCGCCCGGCGTCATCGGCCTGATCGGCTCGACCTCCGCCGTCGGCGGACTGGTCGGCGCGCTCGTCGCCGCGCGCCTCGGGGCGAGGATCGGGCAGGGGCCGGCCATCTGGATCCCCATCGCGATCGCGGGCCCGTGCGCGCTGGTCGCGCCCTTCGTGCAGCGCGACTGGACGCTCGGCCTGCTCGCCGCCGCGCAGATCGTGATGTGGATCGGCATCGTCGTCTACAACATCACTCAGGTCAGCTTCCGTCAGGCGCTCTGCCCGCCGCACCTGCTGGGCCGGATGAACGCCACCATGCGCTTCCTGGTCTGGGGCACCATGCCGGTCGGCTCGATCGTCGGCGGCGTCCTCGGCACCGCGATCGGTGTGCGTGGCACGCTGCTGCTGGCGGGCGTCGGCGGGTCCCTGGCCTTCCTGCCGGTCTTCCTCTCCCCGCTGCGCTGCCTGCGCGAACTGCCCACCTACGCCGCGCGGGCGGTGGACGGCGAGTCGGACGCGGGCCTGGTCGCCAGCGAGTCCTGACGCCGTCGGCGGGCTCTGACTCCGCCGGGGGCCTCAGGGCCGGTCCTCACGCCGCCGGCCGGTCCTCGCGTCACCGGGCAGCTGACGCCGTCGGTCGGCCCGGACGTCGCTGGGAGGCCCAGGCGGCCCTGACGCCGTCGGCCGGTCCTCGTACCGCCGCGCGGTCCGGAGGTCGCCGCGCGGTCCTCACGCCGCCGGCCGGTCCGGACGTCGGCGCAGGGGCTGTCGGGTCAGCGGTCCGCGGGTCGTCAGTCCAGGACTGCGTCGAGCTCCTCCAGCGCCCCCGTGACGATCGCGCGCATGGCGCGCTCGGCGGTCGTCGCGTCGCCCGCCATGATCGCCTCGGCGACCTCGCGGTGCAGCCGGACGGCGTACTCCTCGGGGTGGTGCGGCATCAGATGGTGCTCGGTGCGCCCGCGCAGCACCGCCTCGACGGTGGCGCCGAGGTGCGCGAACATCTCGTTGCCCGAGGCCTGGAGCACGGTGGCGTGGAAGTCGGCGTCGTGGCGCAGGAAGGCGGCCAGATCGCCGCTGCGGCCGGTCATCGTCATCTCCGTCGCCAGCGCGCCGAGCGCGCGCCGCTGGTCGTCGTCGGCGTGGACGGCGGCGAGCCCGGCCGCCGCCGGTTCGACGGCGACGCGCAGTGAGCCGAGGGAGCGCAGCTGGGCCGGCCGATCGGCCCCGGCCAGACGCCAGGCGATGAGTGTGGGGTTGAAGACGTCCCAGTCGGACCTCGGGCGCACGGTGATGCCGACCCGGCGGCGCGACGCGACCAGCTGCATGGACTCCAGCATCCGCACCGCCTCGCGGACCACAGTCCGGGAGACGTCGAAGCGTTCCTCCAGCTCCTCGATGCGCAGCACCGAGCCCTCGGCGATCTCGCCGGAGGCGATCGCGGGCCCGAGGTCGGCGAGCAGGCGGCCCGGCAGGCCCTGGATGTCCATTGGTCCAGGTTAGGGGCCCGTGGCCGGAGCCGAGCCCGGAGGTGCCGATCCCGCTGGGGCGAAATGGAGGATACCGGACTGTGGTTCAAAACGTATGACCATTTCATTGCGGTGGCTTGATTAAGTCATACCTTTGGATGACACTTGGGCGACCGCACAGAACGGAGCACCAGCAATGGCTCTCAGCGTCGAGAACCAGCGGCCGGCCGACTCGGCCCCGGCGATCGTGGTGATGGGCGTGGCCGGGGTCGGCAAGACCACCGTCGCGAAGGCCCTCGCGGAGCGTCTCGGCCTCCCCTACGGTGAGGCGGACGACTTCCACCCCGCCGCCAACATCGCCAAGATGGCCGCCGGCATCCCCCTCGACGACACGGACCGCGAGCCCTGGCTCCGGGCCATCGGAGCCTGGCTCGCCGAGCGCGTCGCCGCCGGCACCGGGGGAGTCGTCACCTGCTCCGCGCTCAAGCGCGGCTACCGCGACCTGCTGCGGGAAGCCTGTCCGGACGCCTTCTTCCTCCATCTGACCGGCACGAACGGGCTCATCGAGGAGAGGCTCGCGCACCGCAGCGGCCATTTCATGAAGGCCCACATGCTCGACTCTCAGCTCGCCATCCTCGAACCGCTCGCCGCGGACGAGCACGGCGCGTTGCTGGACGTCGGCCCCGACCCCCACACCCTCGTCGAGTCCGCCGCGGCCCTGGTGCCGCGGCCTGTCAACGGAGACCTCGCGTGAGATCCCTGCCCGCCCTCAATCTCGCGGACACCGCCCCGCCGCTCACCCACAGCAGCAGCCAGGGGCAGCTCCTCCTCGCGGCGCTCCTCGGGATCGCCGTCATCGTGCTGCTGATCACCCGGCTGAAGGTGCATCCCTTCCTGTCGCTGACGCTCGGTTCGATGGTCCTGGCCGCCGTCGCCGGCGCGCCGCTGGACAAGCTGACCAACAGCTTCGCCACCGGCTTCGGTGCGACCGTCAGCAGCGTCGGCCTGCTCATAGGCCTCGGCGCGATGCTCGGCAAGCTGCTCGCCGACTCCGGCGGCGCGACGGTCATCGCCGACACGGTGCTCGCGCGCTCGACGTCGAGGACGCTGCCCTGGGCCATGGCGCTGATAGCCACCGTCCTCGGTCTGCCGCTCTTCTTCGAGATCGGCGTCGTGCTGCTGATCCCGATCGTGCTGCTGGTCGCCCGGCGCGGCAACGTCCCGGTGCTGCGCGTCGGCATCCCGG
The DNA here is from genome assembly GCF_000787815.1 of Streptacidiphilus neutrinimicus. Lineage (GTDB taxonomy): Bacteria > Actinomycetota > Actinomycetes > Streptomycetales > Streptomycetaceae > Streptacidiphilus > Streptacidiphilus neutrinimicus. Next base: position 12,867 of record NZ_BBPO01000009.1, on the reverse strand, counting down.
CGCTGGCCGGCCTCTCCGTCCTGCACGGCCTGGTCCCACCGCACCCGGGCCCGCTCGTCGCGGTCTCCGCACTCCACGCCGACCTCGGCGTGACCCTCGCTCTCGGCCTGCTGGTCGGCATCCCCACCCTGGTCATCGCGGGCCCCCTGTTCGCCCGTGTCGCCGAGCGCTGGGTGGGCCCTCTGGAGATCCCCACGACCACCCTGCCGACCGAGGCGTCCGCTTCTGACGGCGTTGCCGCCGGCGCGGTCGAGAACACCACCGGCGACCTCGCGCCCTCCGACCGCACCCCCGCCTTCGGCGCGGTGCTGGCCACGATCCTGCTGCCCGTCGGGCTGATGCTGGTCAAGGCCCTGGTCGACGTCGTCGTCGACAAGCCCGACGACGCCCTGCAGCGCGCCGTCGACTTCGTCGGCTCCCCGCTGATCGCGCTGCTGATCGCGGTCCTGGTCGCCATGTTCACCCTGGGCCGGGCCGCGGGCTTCACCAAGGAGCGGATCTCCTCGACGGTCGAGAAGTCGCTGGCGCCCATCGCGGGCATCGTCTTCATCGTCGGCGCGGGCGGCGGCTTCAAGCAGACCCTGGTCGACGTCGGCGTCGGAGGCGCCATCAGCTCCTGGGCGGACAAGCTCCACATCTCCGCGCTGCTGCTGGGCTGGCTGATCGCCGTCCTGATCCGCCTGGCGACTGGCTCGGCGACCGTCGCCACGATCACCGCCGCCGGCATCGTCTCCCCGCTGGCCGTGGGCATGTCGACCACGCACACCGCCCTGCTGGTCCTGGCCGTCGGCGCGGGCTCGCTGTTCTTCAGCCACGTCAACGACGCCGGATTCTGGCTGGTCAAGGAGTACTTCGGGATGAGCGTCGGCCAGACCGTCGCCTCCTGGTCGGTGATGGAGACCGTGATCTCCGTCGTCGCCATAGCGATCATCCTGCCCCTGGGCCTGGTCCTCTAGCCGACCCCGGCCTACCGGCCCCCAAGTACGGCGGCCCCGACGCGTTCCCCCGACGCGCCGGGGCCGCCTTGTCGGCTGTGGCATGACGGGCGGTCACGAGGGGGGTTAGGTCACGAAGTTGTCTCTGGTGCGGCAACTGCCCTGCTGGTCTGGCAGAGTACGGAGCTGTTCACAGAACCTTCACAACGAAGGAGCCGCATTGCTGCGCCGTTCCATAGCCGCCGTCGCCACCGCCGCCGCACTCGTTCTCGCGCCGGCCGTGGCCGCTCAGGCGAGCACCCCGCTGCCGACGACCAACACCGCCCACCGCTGCGTCCGTCACACCACGGGTCTGTGCGGCTGGACCCACCGCCAGCACCCCGCGAACCGGTACGAGACGGCGCAGTGCCGGGACCTGTCCCTGTCCTACAGCCGGAACTCCTCGGGCACCTGCTCGCACCACCGCGGTGTGCGCTACTGGTTCAAGTAGGACGCGCGGGAGGCTCCGCGAGGGGGTCCGCGGAGCCGTCCGGCGGCCCGGGTGTCAGGCCTTTATCAGGAGGGCGAGATCGGCCGGTGTCACGTCCCCCGGCTCGCGCCCGTCGGCGAAGAGGTGGACCCCCGCGTCGTCGTAGGCCGCGTCGGTGAGCTCCGAGCAGATCATCGACGCGCGGGAGCCCATCACCCTGCGCGCCCACCCTATGCGCACGTGGAAGTGCCAGAGCGCCAGCGCCATGTAGTCGGCCGCCGAGTACGGCACCCCGATGTAGCCCCGCGCCGCGGTCACGACCGCGGCCCGCTGCTCCTCCGTCAGCTCGATGTGCCCCGTGGACCAGGCGACCACTCTGCCCTGGTACTCGTCGAGGCTGGCGAGTCTCGCCCCGCCGGGTTCGGCCTCGACGAGCTGGTCGTCGCCTACGTAGACGAAGGCGTGGTCCCAGTGACCGAAGCGCGAGCCGTTGAGCCACTCGCCCACCGAGATCAGGAATCCCACCCGTCCCTTCACCGACGTGACCGCGAAATCACCAGGCAGCGGCTGCACTTGTGCCATGTCTACCTCCCGGGCCGTGGATGCCGGCGGCGAGGCCGGCGTCGTCGCCCCGATTCATACCCATCGGTGACCGCTTCGTCGCACACCGTGCACGCGGGCGTGGAGGGCCAAATCGATGGTGGGCGGGGCCGGGAGGGGCGCACCATGAAGGGGTGACGTCAGAGGCAGTCGTGCTCGTCGAGGGGGTCAGCGACCAGGTCGCGCTCGAAGTGCTGGCGCGGCGGCGGGAGATGGATCTGACGGCGGCCGGCGTCACGGTCGTGGCGATGCACGGGATCACCAACATCGGGCACTTCCTGGCGCGTTTCCGCGCGGCCGACCCGGGAGTGAGGATCACCGGGCTGTACGACGAGGCCGAGGAGCGGTTCGTGCTGCGCGGTCTGGAGCAGGTGGGGCTGGTCAACTCGGCGGTGGGGAGCGACGATCGGGCCTGGCTGGAATCGCTCGGGTTCTTCGGCTGCTCGGTCGACCTGGAGGACGAGCTGATCCGTGCGCTCGGGCCGGAGGCGGTGGAGCGTCTGGTCGCGGCGCAGGGGCAGTTGCGCTCCTTCCGGACGCTGCAGAAGCAGCCCGCGCTGCGGGACCGCAGCCTGCACGACCAGTTGCGCCGCCTGATGAGCGGGCGTTCGGGCGGCAAGGAGCGCTACGCGGCGCTGATGGCGGAGGCGGTGGCCCCGGAGCGGGTGCCGCGACCACTGGCGCGGGTGCTCGCCTGCGCCTCGGGCGGCGGCCGGTAGGCTCTCGGCTCACAGGCCCGGGAGGGCCTCCTCCTGCGGGCCGCGGGGAGGTTCGGGGAGGCGCAGTTCGGTGCAGACGGGTCCGTGACCGCGGGCGCGCGAAGCCGGGTCGCGCAGCGGGCGGCCGCAGCCCGTGCAGCGCACGACCGACTCCTCGACGGCGGAGGCCGGGATCAACGCATCGTCCCTCATGGTCATCAGCGTAGGCGACGCCCTGGTCGTGTCCGGGGGCGTCACCCTGAGGACATCTTCTGCTCGGTCAGATGTTCCCGAGCGAACAAGCGGTGAAGGTGTGTCAGGATCCCTTCCTTCGAGTCCCGTTCGTCCGCACACTCGTTGACATGAGCATCTCTCTACGCGCGTGGAACACGCGCAACGCCACCCTTGTTCTCGCCGCCGGCGTCCTCGCCGCGACCCTCCCCGTGCTGCTCCCGGCCGCCAGCGCGCACGCCGATGTGAACGGCACGGTCTGCCAGAGCGCGCTGCCGCCCGAGGCCGACGACACGCTCAACCTGATCGCCCAGGGCGGCCCGTTCCCGTACCGCCAGGACGGGACGATCTTCTCCAACAACGAGGGCGTCCTGCCCAGCGAGCCCTACGGCTACTACCACGAGTACACCGTGGTCACCCCCGGCGCCCCGACCCGCGGCGCGCGCCGCATCGTCGAGGACCAGCCGGACCAGATCGACTACTACACCGACGACCACTACGCGTCGTTCGAGCAGATCGATCCCACCTGCTGATCACCAGGGCCGACGGCCCGGCGGGGGAGCCCCTCCCTCGCCGGGCCGTTCTTCACGTCCCGCCGCACGTAGGGGTCCGAGCCCTGCCCGTCGGCCGATCGGCCGCACGTTGCCTGAGGCGCGCCCGGCCACTCATCCTCCCGGGGGCCGCCTTTGCCGGCGGTCTTCTGTGCCGGGGCTGTGCCCGCACGCGCCGTCGGGGCGGGCGAGGGTGGGGCCCCGTGCCGCCGTCCGCCGGCCTGCGGCTTACCCCAGCCTCGCGCGCCGCTGGTCGGAGGCCGCCGTCGCGGGCCCGCTGCGGTCCGGCCCCGCGGTCGGTGCGGACGGTTCGCCCGCGTCGCGTGGGGGCGCACGCACGTCTGGGCCCCGCCGGGGACGGCGGGGCCCAGACGATGGGGGAGGTGGTGCGTCAGCCCTGGGGCAGGCGGGTGGTCAGGAACTTCTCGACCTCGGCGCGGACCTCGGGGGTGTCCAGACCGCGGACGGTCGTGGTCGTGCGGCGGCGCAGGACGTCGTCCGCCGTGGCCGCCCACTCGTGGTCGACGGCGTAGGCGACCTGCGCCCACACGTCCGGCCCGTCCGGGTGGATCTGACGGCCCAGCGAGGGGTCCTCGTCGATCATCCGGGCCAGGTCGAAGGAGAGCGTGCCGTAGTGCGTGGCCAGGTGGCGCGCGACCAGCGGGTCCATTCGGGCGCCGGGCTCGCGGTCCACCAGCAGGCGGTGCGCGACCGCGTTCGGGCTGGCCACGCCGGGGAGCGGCACGGTGCGCGGGATCGTCGACATGTCGTCGGCGAGGCCCGTGCCGGACACCTGCGCCAGCTTCTCCAGCACCACGCGGCCGATGTGACGGTAGGTCGTCCACTTGCCGCCCGCGACCGACAGCATGCCGCCGCGGCCTTCGGTGACGACGGTCTCGCGCTTGGCGGCCGCCGTCTGGCCGGGGCCGCCCGGCAGCACGCGCAGACCGGCGAACGAGTAGGTGATCAGGTCCCGGTCCAGGTGGTCCTCGCGGATCGCGTGCGCGGCCTCGCCGAGGATCTGGTCGACGTCGGCCTGCGTGGCCCGCACGTCGGCCGGGTCGCCGGTGTACTCCTCGTCCGTCGTGCCGAGCAGGACGTGGTCCTCCCACGGGATGGCGAAGGAGACGCGGTACTTGTCGATCGGTATGGTCAGCGCCGCGTTCCACGGCGCCTTGCGCTTGAGCACCACGTGCGCGCCCTTGGACAGGCGGATGCTGGGCGCGGCGTTCGGGTCCTCCATCGCCCGCAGGTGGTCGACCCACGGACCGGTCGCGTTCAGCACCAGTCGGGCGTCGACGCCGAACTCCTCGCCGGTCAGGCGGTCACGCACCTCGGCGCCGGTGACCCGGCCGCCGGTGAAGCGCAGGCCCTTGACCTCGGCGTGGTTCAGCACGACCGCGCCGGACTCGACCGCGGCGCGGACCGTCATCACGGCCACGCGCGAGTCGTTCATCTGGTGGTCGCCGTAGACCGCGACGGACCGCAGGCCCTCGGTCTTCAGGGCGGGGACGGCCTGCCCGGCGCGGGCGGCGGTGGCGACGTGGCCCATGCCGTCGCGGAACGCGGACAGCGCGGAGTAGAGGAAGACGCCCGCGCCGAGCTTCGGCGCGGAGTGCGGGCCGCCCTTGTAGACCGGCACGAAGAAGGTGAGCGGGTTGACCAGGTGCGGCGCGACGTCCGTGGACAGGGCGCGGCGCTCCTTGTGGTTCTCCGCGACCAGCTTCACCGCGCCGGTCTGCAGGTAGCGCAGACCGCCGTGGACGAGCTTCGACGAGGCGCTGGAGGTGGCCCCGGCGAAGTCGCCGGCGTCGACCATCGCGACCCGCAGGCCCGACTGCGCGGCCGTCCAGGCGACGGCGGTGCCGAGGATGCCACCACCGATGATCAGCAGGTCGTAGGTGGCACTGCTCAGCAGCGCGCGAGCCTGCGCGCGGTCGGCCGTGCGGTTGGCTCCAAGGGTCGGCATGGAGTGCATCGGAAGATCCCTCAAATTTCCTGGAGGTGGTGCTGGGCCCGGCGAACGGGCCCAGAGGCGCGGCCGTGCCCTCTCCCCCGAGAAGGGGACACGGCCGCGCCGAGTTGCTGGTGACGACGGGGCGTCACTGACCCGTCGTCTGGTCCTCTTCGATCCAGCCCATGGTCCGCTCGACGGCCTTGAGCCAGTTCTTGTACTCGCGGTCGCGCGTCGCCTCGTCCATCCGCGGGGTCCACTCCGCGGCGCGGTGCCAGTTGGCGCGCAGGGTGTCGAGGTCCGGCCAGAAGCCGACGGCGAGGCCGGCCGCGTAGGCGGCGCCCAGCGCGGTGGTCTCGGCGACGAACGGACGCTCGACCGGGACGTCGAGCACGTCCGCGATGTTCTGCATCAGCAGGTTGTTGCTGGTCATGCCGCCGTCGACCTTGAGCGCGGAGAGCGTGACGCCGGAGTCCTTCTCCATGGCGTCGACGACCTCGCGGGTCTGCCAGGCGGTGGCCTCCAGCACGGCGCGGGCCAGGTGGCCCTTGGTCACGTAGCGGGTCAGGCCGGTGATCACGCCGCGGGCGTCGGAGCGCCAGTAGGGCGCGAACAGGCCGGAGAACGCCGGGACGATGTAGGCGCCGCCGTTGTCCTCGACGGTGGAGGCCAGCGTCTCGATCTCGGCGGCGGTGGAGATGATGCCGAGCTGGTCGCGCAGCCACTGCACCAGCGAACCGGTGACGGCGATGGAGCCCTCCAGCGCGTAGACCGGGGCCTCCTTGCCGATCCGGTAGCCGACGGTGGTCAGCAGGCCGTGGTAGGAGTTGACGACCTTCTCACCGGTGTTGAGCAGCAGGAAGGTGCCGGTGCCGTACGTGGACTTGGCCTCGCCGATGTCGAAGCAGGTCTGGCCGAACAGCGCCGCCTGCTGGTCGCCCAGCGCGGAGGCGACCGGCACGCCCGCCAGCTCGCCGACGGCCTCGCCGTAGACCTCGGCGGAGGAGCGGATCTCCGGCAGGACGGACAGCGGCACGCCCATCGACTCGGCGATCTTCTCGTCCCACTGCAGCGTGTGGAGGTTCATCAGCATGGTGCGGGACGCGTTGGTCACGTCGGTGACGTGCTTGCCGCCGTCCACGCCGCCGGTGAGGTTCCAGATGACCCAGGTGTCCATGGTGCCGAAGAGGATCTCGCCGCGCTCGGCGCGCTCGCGCAGGCCGTCGACGTTGTCCAGCAGCCAGCGGATCTTCGGGCCGGCGAAGTAGCTCGCCAGCGGGAGCCCGGTCTCGCGGCGGAAGCGGTCCTGGCCGACGTTGCGGCCCAGCTCCTTGCAGAGGTCCTCGGTGCGGGTGTCCTGCCACACCAGGGCGTTGTGGACCGGCTTGCCGGTGTTCTTGTCCCACAGCACGGTGGTCTCGCGCTGGTTGGTGATGCCGATCGCGCGGATGTCGTCACGGGTGAGCCCGGCCTTGGCCAGGGCGCCGGAGACGACCGACTGGACGCGGGTCCAGATCTCCTCGGCGTCGTGCTCCACCCAGCCGGGCTGGGGGAAGATCTGGCTGTGCTCCTGCTGGTCGACCGCGACGATCCGGCCGTCGGCACCGAAGACGATGCAGCGGCTGGAGGTCGTTCCCTGGTCGATGGCCGCGATGTACTGGCCGTTGCTGGTGGTCATGGCGTCCTCGTTGACGAGTGGGCGGGCGGAGGGCGTGGGGGTGGTGCGGGTGGTCGTGCTCGCTGAAGGAAGCCTGACCTATGCGAAGGCCGCGTTGTAGATTCCGCCGGCGATCAGCGCGCCGACGATCGGGCCGACGACGGGGATCCAGGCGTAGCCCCAGTCGGACTCGCCCTTCTTCGGGATCGGCAGCAGCGAGTGCACCAGACGCGGCGCCAGGTCGCGGAACGGGTTGATCGCGTAGCCGGTCGGTCCGCCGAGGGAGAGGCCGATGCCGACCACGGTCAGCGCGGTGATCAGGATGCCCATGCCGGACAGGCCGAGCTCCTTGTTGAGGCCCTGGGTGAGGATCAGCAGGCACAGCACGGTGGTGCCGATCGCCTCGGTGATCAGGTTCTGGACGGGGTTCCGGATCTCCGGGCCCGTCGCGAAGATGCCGAGGGTCGGCTCGTCGTTCTGGTTGAACTGGCCCAGGTAGGTGAGCCAGACCAGGAGCGCGCCGAGCGCCGCGCCGACGAACTGGCCGGCCAGGTAGAGCGGGACGTGGCTCCAGTCGCCGGTCTTGACGGCTATCGAGATGGTGACGGCCGGGTTGAGGTGCGCGCCGGACAGGCTGGCGGAGGTGTAGGCGGCGACCAGCACGGCGAAGCCCCAGCCGAAGGTGATGGCCAGCCAGCCGGCTCCCTCGGCCTTGGATCTCTTCAGCGTCACGGCGGCGCACACGCCGCCGCCGAGAAGGATCAGCAGGGCGGTTCCGATGACTTCTCCGAAGAAGATGTGGCTGTCGGACACGGCGACTCCCAGGGTGCGGTTTGCGGCTCGCGTTCGACATTGTCGACCGCTGTGCGAAAACTACGGTGGCCGTAAGGCGTGCGTCAAGGCTGCGTCCAGGGGTGTTGTGGGCGGCAAAAGGTGTGAACCGGCGCCGGCGGACAGGCCGACGCGCCCGCGCGGTCGGCGCGGCGGCGGGAACGAGCCCGAAGCGGACGGGAAGCAGCCCTGCGCGGGCGGGAGGATGCAGCCCTGCGCGGGCGGGAGGACGGGCGGGTCAGAAGCGGGGGGCGCCCAGGTCGCGGGAGATGGCACGCGCCGCCTCGCGGACCGAGACGACCAGCTCCGGCCGGACCGGGCCGGCCGTCCCGTTCGGCTCCGCCGTGCAGACGCGTTCCACCGGCCCGTTCAGTGCGACCGCGCCCACGGGGTTGCGGCGCCGGTCCTGGATCAGCGCGGCGATCGACGCCACGCCCGTCCAGGTCTCCTCGACCGCCTGGGCCCAGCCGCGCTCGCGGACGACCGCGGCCTCGGCGTCGATGGCGTCCAGATCGGTGACGGTGTGCGCGGTGAACGCCTCGCGCTCGCTCTCCACCAGCTCCGCGCGGGCCACCGGGTCGAACGCGGTGAGCACCTTGCCCAGTGCGGTGCTGTGCAGCGGCTGCATGCTGCCGACCTCCAGCACCTGCCGGGTGTCGTCGGGCCGGAAGACGTGGTGCACGATCAGCACCCCGCGCTGGTGCAGCACGCCGAGGTAGACCGTCTCCCCGCTCGCCCTGGCCAGATCGTCGGCCCAGACCAGCGCGCGGGCGCGCAGCTCGTGCACGTCGAGGTAGCTCTGGCCGAGGCGCAGCAGCTCGGCGCCCAGCTGGTACTTGCCCGAGTCCTTGTCCTGCTCGACGAAGCCCTCCTGCTGCAACGTCCGCAGGATCCCGTGCGCGGTGCCCTTCGCCAGTCCGAGCGCGTTCGCCACGTCGGAGAGCGCCAGCCGCCGCTCCCCGCCGGCGAGCAGCCGCAGGATCGCCGCCGCGCGCTCAAGCGACTGGATCGACCCGGCCATCGAGGTACCTCCGCGCACTTACTGTTGGGAACGTCGTTCGACAATGCCGACGCTGCTCTGCTTGAGACAGAGTCTGCCAGAAGCTACTGGCAGATGAGATCCAGGTAGGCGTTCCGAGGCGCGGGACGCCCCCGATGTGCTGCCCCGCGCGGGCGGGCAGCCCTAGCGCGCGGCCGAGAGCTCCCTGCTCAGTGCGGCGATCTGGTCGGCGCCGACGCGGCAGCAGCCGCCCACCAGGCGGGCGCCGGCGTCGAGCCAGGAGGCGACGCGTGCGGGGGAGAACGTCGCCGGGCCCGTCCAGGCACGGGCCGACGCGTCCCAGCCCTCACCGCTGTTGGGGTAGACGACGACCGGCTTGCCGGAGACCTCCGCCGCCAGGGCCACGGCGTCCGCCGCCTCCTCCGGGGCGAGGCAGTTGACGCCGACCGCGATCACCTGGGAGTTGTCCCGGGCGACGGCGAACGCCTCCGCCAGCGGCTGTCCGGCGCGGGTGAGCCCGGCCGCCGCACTGTAGGAGAGCCAGACGGGCGTGTCGAGGCCCGCCACCGCGTCGAGCACGGCGACCGCCTCGTCGATGTCGGGGATGGTCTCGATCGCCAGCGCGTCCGGCGCGGCCGAGGCCAGGACCTCGGCCCGGGGTGCGTGGAACGCGCGCAGCGCCGCGCGGGAGAGGCCGTACCGCCCGCGGTACTCCGAGCCGTCGGCGAGGACCGCGCCGTAGGGGCCGACGGAGGCGGCCACCCAGCGGTCGTCGGCGTTCTCCGCCGCCTCCCGCGCCAAGGTGACACTGAGGCGCAGCAGCCCCTCCGCCTCCGCGCGGTCGGCGCCCGCGCGTGCGAAGCCCTCGAAGCCGGCCTGGTAGCTGGCCGTGATCGCGACCCGCGCGCCCGCCGCGAAGTAACGTCGGTGCACCGCGGCGACGGCCTGCGGCGCGTCGCGCAGCAGGCGTGCGGACCAGAGGGCGTCGGAGAGGTCGTGGCCGTCGGCCGCCAGCTCGTTGGACATGCCGCCGTCGAGCGCTACCGGGCCCTGCGCCAGGGCGGTGGCGAGCGGGATCCGAGGGGGCGTCACGGGAACCTCCGGGCGGCGCGAAAGGGCGGGCGACGACACCGGGGCGGGCCTCCCGAAGTTCCGGCAGACCCGCCCCGTCGATGTCGTGTTCACCCTATCTCCGAGCGCCGACAGAGCCCGGACGCGTCCGCATCGCGAGCCTGCGGACCGCCGGCCGCGTCGGGCCTCGCGTCCCGGTGCGGCCCGTCGTCAGCGCTCCCCGTCGTCGGCGCTGCACGTTCAGCCACGCCCCCCGGCGCCATCGAGACGCCGTGGTGGGACTGGGTCCCGGCGGAGAGCCGGGCCGACGTGCTCAGCGGGGCGACCAGCGACACGGCCGTCGGCCGGAGACCGCGTTGACCTGGCGCGGCGCCAGCTCGGCGGCGAGGACCCGCGAGGCCGACTCCAGGGCCGAGTTCATCGCCGACAGGAGTACCAGCCCCGGCGTGCTCAGCTGCGAGCTGACCGCACCGACCAGGGTCACCGAGCCGTCCTCGCTCAGCGTGCCGAGCGCCGCCTGCACGCTGAGCAGGTGGGCAGGGCCGCAGGACCGAGGAAGTGCTGGCCGTCGTGGCCTCGCTGCGGGGTAGCGAGCGCAATGCTCTGGCGCATCGCGCCCGCGTGCGCTACGTTGTTCTCGCACTGAGAAATACTCGCTCTGAGAACAACAAGCCCTGAGAGTAACAGCAGAGAGCAATGGAGTGACGATGAGCCGGCGGCCCGCGCGTCCCGATGACGAGGCCGCGTTCCTCGCCGCCTACGACCCGCGGGACTTCCCGGCGATCGCGTTGACCGTCGACATCGTCGTGCTGACGATGCGCGAGGGCCGGCTCAACGTGCTGCTCGTCGAGCGCGCCGCCCCGCCCTTCCAGGGGTGCTGGGCGCTGCCGGGGGGCTTCGTCAAGGCCGGGCAGGAGGGCCTGGACGAGGCCGCCGCCCGCGAACTGGCCGAGGAGACGGGGCTCAGCGCGGGCGAGCTGCGCCGCGTGCACCTGGAGCAGCTCGGCTCCTACGGCGCGCCGGGGAGGGACCCGAGGATGCCCGTCGTCTCCGTGGCCTACCTGGCCTTCGCGCCCGATCTGCCCGATCCGCGCGCCGGCGGCGACGCCGCCCGCGCCGCATGGACTCCGGTCGTCGGTCTCCACGGGGGTGGGACCGGCGACCGGCAACTCGCCTTCGACCACGCGCAGATCCTCGCCGACGGGCTCGAGCGAGCCCGCGCCAAGCTGGAGTACACCCCACTGGCGACGGCCTTCCTCGCACCGGAGTTCACCGTCCCGGAGCTGCGCGCGGTCTACGAGGAGATCTGGGGCGAGAAGCTCCACCCCGGCAACTTCCACCGCAAGGTGCTCTCCGTGCCGGGCTTCGTGGAGAGCACGGGGGCGACGGCCGAACGCGGCAGCTCCCGAGGCGGGCCCCGGGCCCGCC
>NZ_BBPO01000009.1:0-1215 GCF_000787815.1 Streptacidiphilus neutrinimicus | reverse complement strand
GCACGGGGGCGACGGCCGAACGCGGCAGCTCCCGGGGCGGCCCCGGGCCCGCCTCTACCGGGCCGGTGACGCCCGGCTGCTCCACCCGGCGCTGCTGCGCCCCGACCGCGAGGAGGGAGTCCGTTGAGCGAACCACCCTGGTGGGCGGCGGCGAGCCGGCCACCGGACCCACCCCGGCCCCGCACCTTCGACGAGGCGCTTGCCGCGCTCGCCGCGGCCGCGAGCGCCGAGGAGCTCCTCGGCTCCCGCGCCACGCCCGAGGCCGCGGCCCGCCACTACCGCCGGCTGGCACGCCTGCTCCACCCGGACACCGCGCCTCCTGGCCGCCGCGCCGAGGCCACCGCCGCCTGCGCCGCCCTGAACCGCCTGCGTGGCGCGCAACACGGCCAGAGCGACGACACGCTGACGACCCGTCGGTATGCCTACCAGGTCGGCGAGCACCTGGCCCACGGCGACATCGCCGCCCTGCGTGCCGCCCGCAGCCGCCCCCGCACCGGGACCAGCCCCGCGTTGGACGCAGTCCTGAAGACCCCTTACACCCCGGCCGACGACGATCTGATGGAACGTGAGGCCCGCGCGCTCGCGTGGCTCGCCCGGCACGGCGAACCGCACTTCCGCAGCTACGTCCCGACGCTGCTGGAGAGCTTCACCCACGTGGATCCGGCCGACCCGGCTGCGCTGCCGCGCCGCGTCAACGCGCTGCTGCGGCTCGACGGGTTCGTCACGCTGGCGGAGCTGCGCGCCGCCTTCCCCGACGGCCTCGACCCGCGCGACGCCGCCTGGATCTGGCGGCGGCTGCTCGTCGCCCTCGGGCACGCGCACCGCACCGGTGTCCGCCACGGGGCCGTCCTGCCCGAGCACGTCCTGATCCACCCGGTCGAGCACGGCCTGGTCCTGGTCGACTGGTGCTACGCCAGCACCGGCGCACCCGCCGCCGCGCCCGCGCTCGTCGAACGCCACCGCGACCGCTACCCGCCCGAGGTGGCGGCGCGCCGGCCTGTCACCGAGGCCACCGACATCCACCTCGCCAGCTCCTGCATCGCCGAGTTGATGGGCGGTCAGACGCTCTCGCCGATGCGGAGCTTCCTCGCCGGATGCATGCTCCCGGCCGAGGCCCGCCGCCCGCGCGACGCCTGGCGGCTGCTCGCCGAGCTCGACCAGTTGCTTGAACGCCTGTACGGCCCACGCACGTTCCGGCCGCTGCACCTGCCTGCC
>NZ_BBPO01000010.1:87374-143271 GCF_000787815.1 Streptacidiphilus neutrinimicus | reverse complement strand
GCTCGCTGATACGCCCGCACCACGGCACCACGTCGACGCCCGTCCCGGCCCTGCGCAACGCGCTCGGCCGGGCGGGCGTCGACCCGTATCTGCTGGCGATCCTGGGGACCGTCGGTCTCGCGGCCCTGTTCCCCGCGCGTGGCGGCGCCACGCCCGCGGTCTCGGTGGCCACCGAGGTCGTCATCGGCCTGTTGTTCTTCCTCTACGGCGCGCGGCTGTCGCCGAGGGCGGCGCTGGACGGCGCGAAGCAGTGGCGGCTGCACCTGACGATCCTGCTCGCCACCTTCGCCCTCTTCCCGCTGCTGGGCGTCGCCGCGCAGACGCTCACCGCGCCCCTGCTGGGCCCTTCCCTGGCGAAGGGCGTGCTCTTCCTGACGCTGCTGCCGTCGACGGTGCAGTCCTCGATCGCGTTCACCTCGATCGCGGGCGGGAACGTCGCGGCGGCGGTCTGCGCGGCCTCCTTCTCCAGCCTCATCGGCATCGTCCTGACACCGCTGCTGACGGCGTGGCTGATGGGCGGCAGCGCCCGGATCGACGCGGGCTCCACGGTGGACCTGCTGCTGCAGTTGCTGTTGCCGTTCCTGCTGGGTCAGCTCTCCCGCCGCTGGATCGCGGGCTGGATTTCCCGGCACAAACCCACGCTGACGCTGGTCGACCGGGGGTCGATCCTGCTGGTCGTCTACAGCGCGTTCTCCGAGGGCATGGTCGACGGCGTCTGGAACGCGCTGTCGCCGACGCGGCTGGCCCTGCTGCTCGGCGTCTGCCTGGCACTGCTCTTCGCCGTGCTCGGCGTCACGACACTCGCGGGCAAGCGGTTGGGCTTCTCTCGCAGGGACCGGATCGTGCTCATCTTCTGCGGCAGCAAGAAGAGCCTGGCCAGTGGCCTGCCCATGGCGGCCGTGCTGTTCCCGGCGTCAGCGGTGAGCCTCACGGTGCTGCCGCTGATGCTCTTCCATCAGATCCAATTGATGGCCTGCACTGTTGTTTCGCGTCGGATGAACCGCCAGGAGCGCGGGGGACTGCGCGAGCAGCCACCCACACGGTCGGTCCCCGAACGCGCAGGGCCATCCGCACACGGTGGTACTCGCGCAGTTCCCCGCGCCCCTAGGTAGTGCCGCTCACCGCCGTCCGGAAGCCACCGGGACGGGGCCCCGGCGCTGGCCCGGGAAGGTTGCCGGCCGGCGCGGAGCGTCCTGCGGCGATGACGCCGGGAAGCTGCTCGTCGGGGGCGTCAGCGGGGCCAGCTGGACCTGGACGCCGCAGTCGGCCAGCGCGTCCAGCTCGCGGGCCGCAGGCTCGACCAGCGTCGCCTGCTCGTCCGTGACGAGGTGGGTGATCGCCTCGCTGGCGACGGTCTGGAACATCGTGTCGTTGCCGAGCTTGCTGTGGTCCGCCAGGACCACGACCTCCGCCGCGGCGTTCACCAGCGCGCGGTCGACGGACGCGCTCAGCATGTTCGTCGTGGACAGGCCGCGCTCCGCGCTCAGCCCGCTGCCGGAGATGAAGGCGCGGGTGACCCGCAGGCCCTGCAGGGACTGCTCGGCGCCGCTGCCCACCAGGGCGTAGTTGGACCCGCGCAGCGTCCCCCCGGTCATCACCACCTCGACGCGGTTGGCGTGCGCCAGCGCCTGCGCCACCAGCAGCGAGTTGGTGACGACGGTGAGGCCCGGGACCCGGGCCAGCCGACGTGCCAGCTCCTGCGTGGTGGTGCCGGCGCCGACCACGATGGCGTCACCCTCGGCGACCATGGTCGCGGCGAGGTCGGCGATGGCGCTCTTCTCGGCGGCGGCGAGATGAGTCTTCTGAGGGTATCCGGGCTCTCGGGAGAATCCGCCGGGGAGCACCGCGCCCCCGTGCCGACGGTCGAGCAAGCCCTCGGCCTCCAGGGCGCGTACGTCTCGGCGTACGGTCACCTCGGAGGTCTGGACGACGCGGGCGAGCTCCCGGAGCGAGACCGCTCCGTTTGCTCGCACCATTTCGAGGATCAACTGACGACGTTCTGCTGCGAACACGAAACAGACGGTAACGTGCACGACCGTTAGCTTTCAGGCGATTGCGCCTACTTGCCCAAAACGTCCGCAGCGGACCGGCGCACACCTCTACACTGTGCGCCGCACTTACGGCACGACGCGCTCCCCGAACGCGCCGTCAGCTCTCCTCTGCGCGCTTGCGCACGTGCAACTGACGCGCCGCCTCGGCGATCGAGCCCGACACCGAGGGGTAGACCGTGAACGCGTTGGCGATCTGCTCGACCGTCAGGTTGAGGTCCACCGCCAGCGAGATGGGGTGGATCAGCTCGCTCGCCTTCGGGGCCACGACGACGCCGCCGACCACGATGCCAGTGCCCGGGCGGCAGTAGAGCTTCACGAAGCCGTCGCGGATGCCCTGCATCTTCGCGCGCGCGTTGCTGCGCAGCGGCAGCTTGACGCAGACGGCGTCCATCTTGCCGCACTCGACGTCCGCGGCGCTGTAGCCGACGGTGGCGATCTCCGGGTCGGTGAAGACGTTGGACGAGACCGTCTTCAGGTTCAGCGGCGCCACCGCGTCGCCGAGCGCGTGGTACATCGCGATGCGGCCCTGCATCGCCGCGACGGAGGCCAGCGGCAGCACGCCGGTGACGTCGCCGGCGGCGTAGACGCCGGGCGCGGAGGTGCGGGAGACCCGGTCGACCCTGATGTGGCCGGAGTCGGAGGTCTTCACCCCGGCCGCCTCGAGTCCGAGGTCCTCGGAGTTGGGGATCGAGCCGACCGCCATCAGACAGTGCGAGCCGGTGATGACCCGGCCGTCGGAGAGCGTGACCTCGACCTTGTCGCCGATCCGGCGCGCGGACTCGGCGCGGGAGCGGCCCATGACGTTCATGCCGCGACGGCGGAAGACGTCCTCCAGCACGGTGGCGGCGTCCGGGTCCTCGCCGGGCAGCACGCGGTCGCGGCTGGAGACCAGGGTGACCTTGGAGCCGAGCGCCTGGTACGCGCCGGCGAACTCGGCGCCGGTGACGCCGGAGCCGACCACGATGAGCTCCTCGGGCAGTTCCTCCAGGTTGTAGACCTGGGTCCAGGTGAGGATCCGCTCGCCGTCCGGCTCGGCGTCGGGCAGCTCGCGCGGGTGGGTGCCGGTGGCCAGCAGCACGACGTCGGCGCGCAGCTCGTGGCTCTCCCCCTCGGCGGTGTCGACGATGACGGCCCGCGAGCCGTCCAGCGCCTGCCCGCCCTCCAGACGGCCGGACCCGCGCACCACGGTGACTCCGGCGCGGGTGACGGACTGGGTGATGTCGTGCGACTGGGCGACGGCGAGCCGCTTGACGCGTCGGTTGACCTTGCCCAGGTCGACGCCGATGAATCGTTCGTTCGCGAGCTGCGCCCCGTCCGCGACGACGATGCCGAGCTCCTCGTAGGAGCTGTCGAAGTTGGTCATCACCTCGGCCGTCGCGATCAGCGTCTTCGAGGGGACGCAGTCGGTGAGCACCGCGGCGCCGCCGAGGCCGTCGCGATCGACGATGGTCACCTCCGCGCCGAGTTGCGAGGCGACCAGCGCCGCCTCGTAGCCGCCAGGTCCGCCACCGATGATCACAATCCGAGTCACGTACCCCATTGTCCCGCACAATCGGACGCACCTTGCACCGGCCCGTACGCTAGGACCCATGACGCTCTACGCCGCGTATGCCAGCAACCTCGACGCGCGGCAGATGAGCCGCCGTGCCCCCCACTCGCCGCTGCGCGGCACGGGCTGGCTGGACGGTTGGCGGCTGACCTTCGGCGGCGAGCAGTTCGGCTGGGAGGGCTCGATCGCGACGGTCGTCGAGGACGAGAAGGACCAGGTCTTCGTCGCGCTGTACGACATCGCCCCCATGGACGAGCAGGGCCTCGACCGCTGGGAGGGCGTCCCGCTCGGCTTCTACCGCAAGCTCCGCGTCCGCGTGCACACCCTCGACGGCGACGTCACCGCGTGGACCTACGTGCTGAACGACTACGAGGGCGGCCTGCCCTCCGCGCGCTACCTGGGCATCATCGCCGACGCGGCGGAGTCCGCCGGAGCTCCCCACGACTACGTCATGGAGCTGCGCAAGCGCCCCTGCTGAGCCGGCCGGCCCGCCGATCGCCCGACTCCCCGGACACCCCGGGAGAGCCGCCGATCGGCGGGTTTTTCGTGTGTTCATCCGAAGAGCGACACGAGATCACCCGCAATGTCATCCGTTTGTGCTCTACGCGCGTAGGAGATTCTGGTTATCCTCGTTCTGTGAACGCTTTCCCCCAGCCGAACGCCGGCTCCACTCCCGCCAGCCCCTACGAGGCAGCCGCAGCCGCAGCCGCGCGTCTGCGCGAGCTCACGGACGGGCACCCGCACGACGTCGCGCTCGTGATGGGCTCCGGCTGGGTCCCCGCCGCCGACGAACTGGGCAAGCCTGACTTCGAGTTCGCCATCACCGAGCTGCCGGGCTTCCCGGCCCCCGCCGTCGCGGGCCACGCCGGCAAGATCCGGTCGATCAAGGTCGGCGACAAGCGCGCCCTGGTCTTCCTCGGCCGCACCCACTACTACGAGGGCCACGGCGTCGCCGCCGTCGCCCACGGCGTGCGCACCGCCGTCGCGGCCGGCTGCCGCACGGTCGTGCTGACCAACGGCTGCGGCGGTCTGCGTCAGGGCATGGAGCCCGGCCAGCCGGTCCTGATCAGCGACCACATCAACCTCACCGGCGCCTCCCCCATCGTCGGCGCCAATTTCGTGGACCTGACGGATCTGTACGCCTCCCGCCTGCGCGCGCTGTGCAAGGAGGTCGACCCCTCCCTGGAGGAGGGCGTCTACGTGCAGTTCCCCGGCCCGCACTACGAGACCCCGGCCGAGATCGGCATGGTCCGCGCGATCGGCGGCGACCTGGTCGGCATGTCCACCACGCTGGAGGCCATCGCCGCCCGCGAGGCCGGCGCCGAGGTGCTCGGCCTGTCGCTGGTCACCAACCTGGCCGCCGGCATCACCGGCGAGCCGCTCAACCACGAAGAGGTCCTGGAGGCCGGCCGCGCCTCGGCCACCCGCATGGGCGCGCTGCTGGCCAAGGTCCTCGAGCGGATCTGACCCTTCATTTTCTTCGATCCCCCGCATGGCATCCGACGGTTGGCGCGCCGGATGCCATGCTTTTTGTACGGCTTTGCACGGCACTTGCAGCACTTGCACCGCGCCTGCGCGGCGACTTCCCAGACGAGGACGTGACGCGATGACTGCCCACCACGACGGCGATCTGCTCTCCCGGGCGCGCATCTGGCTGGCCGAGGACCCGGATCAGGAGACCCGCAAGGAGCTCTCCTCGCTCCTCGCCGCCGCCGAGGGCGACCCGCACGAGGGCAGCGAGAAGGCCTGGTCCGAGCTGGCCGAACGGTTCAGCGGCACCCTGCAGTTCGGCACCGCGGGCCTGCGCGGCGAGATGGGCGCCGGGCCGATGCGGATGAACCGCGCCGTCGTCATCCGCGCCGCGGCGGGCCTCGCGGCCTACCTCAAGCGCGGGGCGAGCGCCGGGCTCGTCGTCATCGGCTACGACGCCCGCCACAACTCCGAGGCCTTCGCCCGCGACACCGCCGCGGTGATGGTCGCCCAGGGTCTCAAGGCCGTGCTGCTGCCCGGTCCGCTGCCCACCCCCGTGCTCGCCTTCGCCGTCCGCCACTTCGGCGCGGCCGCCGGCGTCGCCGTGACGGCCAGCCACAACCCGCCGCGCGACAACGGCTACAAGGTCTACCTGGGCGGCTCGTTCGGCGGCTCGCAGATCGTCCCGCCGCACGACGCCGGCATCGCCGCCGAGATCGACGCCATCGGCACGCTCGACGAAGTGCCGCTCGCGGTCGAGGGCTGGGAGGTCCTCTCCGAGGCGGACGTGCTGGAGCCCTACCTGGCCCGCGCCGCCGCCGTCGTGGACGAGCACGCGCCGCGCGACCTGTCCGTCGTGTACACCCCCATGCACGGCGTCGGCCGCGGCACCTTCCTGGCCGCCTTCGAGCGCGCGGGCTTCCCCGCGCCGACCGTGGTGGCCCCGCAGGGCGACCCGGACCCGGAGTTCCCGACCGTCTCCTTCCCGAACCCGGAGGAGCCCGGCGCGATGGACCTGGCCTTCGCGGCCGCCGCCGAGCACCAGCCGGACATCGTCATCGCCAACGACCCCGACGCCGACCGCCTCGCGGTCGCGATCCCCTCCGGCGCCCCGGAGCACGCCCTCGGCTGGCGGATGCTGCGCGGCGACGAGGTCGGTGCGCTGCTCGCCGCACACCTGGTCGCCAAGGGCGCGAAGGGCACCTTCGCCACGACGATCGTCTCGTCCTCCCTGCTCGGCCGGATCGCCGAGTCGGCGGGCCTCGGCTACGCCGAGACGCTGACCGGCTTCAAGTGGCTCTCACGTGTCGACGGCCTGCGCTACGGCTACGAGGAGGCGCTCGGCTACTGCGTCGACCCCGACGCGGTCCGCGACAAGGACGGCGTCAGCGCCGCCCTGCTGATGGCCGAGCTCGCCGCGACGCTGAAGGCCCAGGGCCGCACCCTGCAGGACCTGCTGGACGACCTGGCCGCCATCCACGGCCTGCACGCCACCGACCAGCTCTCCGTCCGCGTCGCCGACCTGCGCGTCATCGCCGACGCCATGGCCCGGCTGCGCGAGCAGCCGCCGACGCGCCTCGCCGGCCTGCAGGTCGACTCCGCGGAGGACCTGGAGGCCGGCTCCGCCAAGCTCCCGCCGACGGACGGCCTGCGGTACCACCTCAGCGGCGAGGGCGTCTCCTCCGCACGCGTCGTGGTCCGTCCGTCCGGGACGGAGCCGAAGCTGAAGTGCTACCTGGAGGTCGTGGTCCCGGTCGGCGGCGTCGCCGGACTGGGCGCGGCGCGGGAGCGGGCGGCCGCGCTGCTGGCCTCCCTCAAGACGGACCTGGCCGTGGCAGCGGGCATCTGATCTGACATGCTGTCGGCGTGTCGATTTCCGGTGCCGAACGCCTGATCCTCATCCCCGGCGTGCGCAATCTGCGCGACGCCGGGGGTTTCCCCACGACGAGCGGCGCCCGCGTCGCCGAGGCGCTGCTGTACCGCGCCGGCTCCCTCCACGAGCTGACCCCGGAGGGCGCGGAACGGCTGGCTGCGCTCGGCCTGCGCACGATCATCGACCTGCGGTCCGCGCCGGAACTCGAGGTCTGGCCGGACCACCCGCTGGACGGCGCGGTCCGCTTCCTGCACCTGCCGACGTTCCCGCCGCGGGAGCGCGAGACCGCGCACGACGCGCGGGACGCTCGTGACGCGGAGGCGGGGGAGGAGACGCTGGAGGACCTCTACGCCTTCATGTCCGCGACGGCGGGCCCCGCGATCGCCGCGACCGTCAGCGCGCTGGCCGCGCCGGGCGCGCTGCCCGCGCTGATCCACTGCGCGGTCGGCAAGGACCGCACCGGCGTCACGGTGGCCACCCTCCTCTCCGCGCTCGGCGTCAGCGACGCCGACATCGTCGCGGACTACCACCTCTCCAACGCCGGCCTCGGCCTGGACCGCGGCCCGGTCTACTACGTCGACGAGCACGGCACGGAGCGCCGCTCCCGCCCGGTCCACGAGGCCCTGATGACCACGTTCCTGGCCTCCCTCCGCGCCACCCACGGCGACGCGACCCAGTACCTCCTGGCCCACGGCGTCACCGAGCCCGAACTCACCACCCTCCGGTCCGCCCTCCTCTGACCCGCAGCAACCGCTCCCGGGTCGTCAGGGGACAGTGCAGCTTCCCCAGCGCCGCAGGCCGGGAAGTGCAGCTTCGCCTCAGCCCACGGCCAGCAGGATGATCAGGGCCAGCGCCCCCGCGACGATCGGGCCGATGATCCACCACGTCCAGGCGACCTTGACCTCCGGCGTGCCCGCATCCTCCGGGAGGGACTCGCGGTACGCGGCCACGCGTTCGTTCAGCTCGTCCACCGCTTTGTCCGCGTAAGCCTCCGTCGGCTGCTGCGAGGCGGCCGCCGTCGGCGCACCGAAGAGGCTGGGGCGCGGCTGGCGCGCCGTCGCGGAGGACGGGGCGTTGGAAATCGTGCCCCGGTCCCCCGCGTCGATCATCGCGCGGCGGTTCGCGCGCTTCCGCTGGCGGAGCGAGACCGGCAGGGCCCAGATGACGAACTTGTGCCCGCCCGCCCGCAGTTCGACGGAGAGCGCGGCGTTCAGCGACTCCACGCCGTCCCAACGCGTCTCGATGGTGCGGAAGGGGTTGCGCACCAGCAGCCGATCGGCGCCCGCGCGGACCTGGGGCCAGAGGGTGAACGCGACGATCAGCGGGGCGCCGAGGACCAGGACGGACGCCGCGAGGCCCGGCGCGGTGCCCGCGCCGCGCACCATCGCGTCGATGCTGAGCCAGAGGAGCAGGGCCAGGAGCAGGACGCCGCCGACGATGCCGCCCCCGCTCCGATAGACCTTGTCCTGAAACGTGGGGGCCGTGTTCTCACGGGCCGGGGTGTCGCTCATGGTCATCGATTCTGCCCCAGTTCACCCCGCTCACCACCGGAGCGCGGGTCTCAGAATCGCATCGGCGGGACAAAGTCACACGGACGCCCCCATGACGAAACGCTACGCGTGTAGATATGCTGCATTGGTGAGCATGTCCTCCTCCTCCACTGTCAGCGGGCGCCTCGCCGCGAGCGGGCTCGCCGAGGTCGCCTCCTCCGAGGCGTCCCTGCGGCGCTTCCTGCACGGGCTGCCCGGCATCGACGCCGTCGGCCTGCAGGCACGCGCCGCGGGTCTCGGCACGCGGTCGATCAAGACCACCGCCAAGGCGTACGCCATCGATCTGGCCATCTCCATGATCGACCTCACCACGCTGGAGGGTGCGGACACCCCCGGCAAGGTGCGCTCGCTCTGCCAGAAGGCCAAGAACCCCGACCCCGGGAACCCGGACGTCCCGCACACCGCGGCCGTCTGCGTCTACCCGGACATGGTCCCCGTCGCCAAGGAGGCCCTCGGCGGCGCGCCGATCAACGTCGCCGCCGTCGCCACCGCCTTCCCTTCCGGCCGGGCCGGGCTGCCGGTCAAGCTGGCCGACACCGCCGAGGCCGTCGCCGCCGGGGCCGACGAGGTCGACATGGTCATCGACCGGGGGGCCTTCCTCGCCGGCCGGTACCTGGAGATCTACGAGCTGATCGCCGAGATCAAGAAGGCGTGCGAGCGCCCGGACGGCACCACCGCGCACCTCAAGGTGATCTTCGAGACCGGCGAGCTCGTCACCTACGACAACATCCGCCGCGCCTCCTGGCTGGCGATGCTGGCCGGAGCCGACTTCATCAAGACCTCCACCGGCAAGGTCACCGTCAACGCGACCCCCGCCAACACGCTGGTGCTGATGGAGGCCGTCCGCGACTTCCGCAGTGCCACCGGCATCCAGGTGGGAGTCAAGCCGGCCGGGGGTATCCGTACCACCAAGGACGCCATGAAGTACCTGGTCATGGTGAACGAGATCCTCGGTGACGACTGGCTCTCCCCGGACTGGTTCAGGTTCGGCGCCTCCAGCCTGCTCAACGACCTGCTGATGCAGCGGCAGAAGCTGGCCTCCGGCCGCTACTCCGGTCCCGACTACGTGACGGTGGACTGATCACCATGGCACTGTTCGACTACGCCCCCGCGCCCGAGTCGCGCGCCGCCGCCGGCGACATCGCCTCGACGTACGGGCACTTCATCGACGGCGAGTTCGTCGAGTCCACCGGCTCCGAGGCCCTGAAGACCGTCGACCCCTCCACCGAGGAGGTCCTGGCGGAGTTCGCCCAGGGCACCGAGGCCGACGTGGACCGCGCCGTGGCCGCCGCCCGCAAGGCGTTCACCTCCTGGTCCGCCCTGCCCGGCGCCGAGCGCGGCAAGTACCTGTTCCGCATCGCCCGGATCATCCAGGAGCGCTCGCGCGAGCTGGCGGTCCTGGAGTCGATCGACAACGGCAAGCCGATCAAGGAGACCCGCGACGTCGACCTGCCGCTGGTCGCCGCGCACTTCTTCTACTACGCCGGCTGGGCCGACAAGCTGGAGTTCGCGGGCTACGGGGCCAACCCGCGCCCGGTGGGCGTGGCCGCCCAGGTCATCCCGTGGAACTTCCCGCTGCTGATGCTGGCGTGGAAGATCGCCCCGGCGCTCGCCACCGGCAACACGGTCGTGCTGAAGCCCGCCGAGACGACTCCCCTCACCGCGCTGCGCTTCGCGGAGATCTGCCGCCAGGCGGGCCTGCCCAAGGGCGTCGTCAACATCATCACCGGCGACGGACGCACCGGCGCCGCGCTGACCGCGCACCCGGAGATCGACAAGGTCGCGTTCACCGGCTCGACCGAGGTCGGCCGCGCCATCGCGCGCACCCTGGCCGGGACGACCAAGCGCCTGTCGCTGGAGCTCGGCGGCAAGGCCGCCAACATCGTCTTCGACGACGCGCCGGTCGACCAGGCGGTCGAGGGCATCGTCGACGGCATCTTCTTCAACCAGGGCCACGTCTGCTGCGCAGGCTCGCGCCTGCTGGTCCAGGAGTCGATCCACGACGACGTCATGGACGCCCTCAAGCGCCGCATGTCGACGCTGCGCGTCGGCGACCCGCTGGACAAGAACACCGACGTCGGCGCCATCAACTCCGCCGCGCAGCTCGCGCGGATCCAGGAGCTGACCGCCGCGGGCGAGGCCGAGGGCGCCGAGCGCTGGTCCCCCTCCTGCGAGCTGCCGTCCGCCGGTTACTGGTTCGCCCCGACGGTGTTCAGCAACGTCTCCGCCACGCACCGGATCGCCCGCGAGGAGATCTTCGGCCCGGTCCTGTCGGTGCTGACCTTCCGCACGCCGGAGGAGGCCGTGGCCAAGGCCAACAACACCCCGTACGGGCTGTCGGCCGGCATCTGGACCGAGAAGGGCTCGCGCATCCTGTGGATGGCGAGCAAGCTCCGCGCCGGCGTGGTGTGGTCCAACACCTTCAACAAGTTCGACCCGACCTCGCCCTTCGGCGGCTACAAGGAGTCGGGCTACGGCCGCGAGGGCGGTCGCCACGGTCTGGAGGCCTACCTCGATGTCTGAGCCCACCAGTGCTCTCCGCCTTGACGTCTACAAGACCTACAAGCTCTTCGTCGGCGGCAAGTTCCCGCGCTCCGAGAGCGGACGGGTGTACGAGGTGACCGACCGCAAGACCGGCGAGTGGCTCGCCAACGCCCCCCAGGGCACCCGCAAGGACACCCGCGACGCGGTCTCCGCCGCGCGCAAGGCCTTCGGTGGCTGGTCCGGCGCGACCGCGTACAACCGCGGTCAGATCCTCTACCGCGCGGCCGAGATGCTCCAGGGCCGCCGCGAGCAGTACCTCGCCGAGGTCGCGGTCTCCGAGGGCCTGACGGCGAAGAAGGCGGCGCCGCTCGTCGACGCCGCCATCGACCGCCTGGTCTGGTACGCGGGCTGGACCGACAAGGTCGCCCAGGTCGCGGGCAGCGCCAACCCGGTCGCCGGCCCGTACTTCAACCTGTCCACCCCGGAGCCCACCGGCGTCGTCGGCGTCGTCGCCCCGCAGGGCGGCAACGGCTTCTCGCTGCTGGGCCTCGTCTCGGTGCTGGCCCCCGTCATCGCGACGGGCAACACCGCGGTCGTGGCGCTGGCCCCGAACGCCCCGCTGCCCGGCCTCTCGCTGGGCGAGGTGCTGGCCACCTCCGACCTGCCGGGCGGCGTGGTCAACCTGATCTCGGGCCACACCGAGGACATCGCCCCGACGCTGGCCTCCCACGCCGACGTCAACGCGCTCGACCTGTCGGGCGTCGTGGCGGAGGAGGGGCCGGCCTCGGCCAAGGACCTGGAGGTCGCGGCGGCGGACACGCTCAAGCGCGTCCTGCGCCCGGAGCCGGCGTCCCACGACTGGACGACCGCGCCCGGCACCGACCGTCTGCTCACCTTCCTGGAGACCAAGACGGTCTGGCACCCGATGGGGATGTGACTCTCCCCTCACCGACGCGGGCACGTGCTCTCTCGCCGTGAGCACGTGCCCGTTCCTTTACCTGGGGATGTCACACTGGTGTCCCGTGGCTACCTCTTCCGTGAACCCTTCCCCGGCGCGCGTCATCCTCCTCTGCGGCCCCTCCGGTTCCGGCAAGTCCACCCTCGCCGAGCGCGCCGGGCTCCCGGTGCTCCAGCTCGACGACTTCTACAAGGACGGCGACGACCCGACGCTCCCCCGGCTCCACGACGGCAGCGTCGACTGGGACGACCCGCAGTCCTGGCACTTCGACGAGGCGATGGCGGCGATCCGCGCGCTCTGTGACACGGGTTCGACGGACGTCCCGGTCTACTCGATCCCCGCGAACGGCCGCGTCGGCACCCACACGATCACGCTCGACGGAACCGCCGCGTTCATCGCCGAGGGCATCTTCGCCGCCGAGATCGTCCGCGCGTGCGAGGCCGAGGGCCTGCTCGCGGACGCGATCTGCCTGCGCAACCACGCGTTCACGACGGCCTACCGCCGCTTCCTCCGCGACGTCCGCGAGGCCCGCAAGTCCGTCCCGTACCTGCTGCGCCGCGGCTACCGCCTGATGCGCGCCGAGCGGGCCGTGATCACCCGGCAGAAGGAGCTCGGGGCCACCCCGTGCAACGGCCGCGAGGCACTGGAGCGCCTCAGTGCCCGTGGGCGCGAGGCACTGCCCTTCCAGCCAGCCGCGGCGTGACACACAGAAGGCCTGGACCCCGGCGTCCCCCAACGCCGAAGCCCAGGCCTCGTGCTGCTGTGGGCTACCCCCGTGCCCACAGCCTCCCCCTCAAATGTGGTCTGTGTCGCTCTCAGGCGACGAGCTCGCCGAAGGCGTGGCCCAGGTCCCCGTCCTGCGCCGCCAGCGTCTCGTCCTCGCGGAGCCGGCGCAGCGCGCGCCAGATGCCGCTCTTGACCGTGCCGACGCTGATCCCCAGCACGTCGGCGATCTCCGGGTCGGTCTTGCCCTCGTAGTAGCGCAGCACCAGCATGGTGCGCTGGTTCTCCGGGAGCTTGGCCAGCGCCTGCCACAGCACCGTACGCAGCTCCGTGCCGCCCATCGCGTCGGTGTCGCCCGCGGTCTCCGGCATCTCCTCGGTGGGGTACTCGTTGACCTTGCGGCGGCGCCACGCCGAGATGTGCAGGTTGGTCATGGTGCGGCGCATGTAGCCGCCGACCGCGGCCTTGTCGGAGATCCGGTCCCAGGCCCGGTAAGTGCTGAAGAGCGCGCTCTGCAGCAGGTCCTCGGCCGCGAAGCGGTCCCCGGTCAGGTGGTAGGCCGTGGCGTAGAGCGAGGCCCGGCGCTCCTTCACGTAGGCGGTGAAGTCGTCGGCGTTGCCGGACTCCCAGGCGCCCGTGGAACCGAACGCCG
Organism: Streptacidiphilus neutrinimicus; assembly: GCF_000787815.1. GTDB lineage: Bacteria > Actinomycetota > Actinomycetes > Streptomycetales > Streptomycetaceae > Streptacidiphilus > Streptacidiphilus neutrinimicus. The sequence goes on along the minus strand of NZ_BBPO01000010.1, from coordinate 129,961 downwards.
CCTCGTGGCGTCCCACGGCGTGAAGGTGACGGACGGAGTACGTCTGGTGAGGCAGGGTCGCGGCGGCCTTGTCGGCGTGCGCCTCGAGGACTGCGTTCATCGGGTACTCCCTCGGATTCCGGTCGGTGCTGCTCGTTGCCGCGCCTCGGTGCTTGCTGCCGGGCGCTGGTTCCGCCCGACAGAGAAAATCCTGCCCGGGGGTTTTCATCGCCCTGTCCGTCGACTGTCACAGGCGTGTCACAGAGGCTGCCACGCCGTACCCCGGCGCACGGGAGGGTCGATCCCGCGCGGGCGGTACGCCACAATGAACCGCGTGTCTCACCTGTTGCTCATCGAGGACGACGACGCGATCCGTACCGGACTGGAGCTCGCGCTGACCCGCCAGGGTCACCGTGTCTCCGTGGCCGCCTCCGGCGAGGACGGCCTGAAGCTCTTCAAGGAGCAGCGCCCGGACCTGATCGTGCTCGACGTCATGCTGCCCGGCATCGACGGCTTCGAGGTCTGCCGGCGTATCCGCCGCACCGACCAGCTGCCGATCATCCTGCTGACGGCGCGCTCCGACGACATCGACGTGGTGGTCGGGCTGGAGTCCGGGGCGGACGACTACGTCGTCAAGCCGGTGCAGCCGCGTGTCCTGGACGCGCGCATCCGCGCGGTGCTGCGGCGCGGCGAGCGGGAGAGCTCGGACTCGGCGGCCTTCGGCGACCTGGTGATCGACCGCAACGCGATGACCGTGACGAAGCGCGGCGCGGAGCTCCAGCTGACCCCGACCGAGCTGCGGCTGCTGCTGGAACTGAGCCGTCGGCCCGGCCAGGCGCTGTCGCGCCAGCAGCTGCTGCGGCTGGTCTGGGAGCACGACTACCTGGGCGACTCCCGGCTGGTGGACGCCTGCGTCCAGCGCCTGCGCGCCAAGGTCGAGGACGTGCCGTCCGCGCCCACCCTGATCCGCACCGTGCGCGGTGTCGGCTACCGCCTGGACGCCCCGGCGTGACCAAGGGCTCCACGACCACCGCGCCGTCCGGCAACGGCCACGGCCACGATCGCTCCCCCTCCGGCCAGAGCTCCGGCGTGCCCCCGCACGGGGCCGAGCCGGGTCCGGCGCACCCGCGCGCCAGCTGGGTGGTGCGTCGGCTGCGGCTGACGTCGCTGCGGATAAGGATGATCGCCGTCTGCTCGGTGGTCGCCCTGGCGGCGGCGGTCTCCTCCTCGGGCATCGCGTACTGGCTCAACCGCGACGCGGTGCTCAAGCGCACCCAGGACACGGCCCTGGCCGACTTCCGCAACCAGCTCGACCGCACTGTCACCGCGCTGCCGCTGGAGCCGAGCTGCCAGGACCTGCAGCTGGCCGCCAACGTCGTGGCCACCACCGGGCTCCGCTACGACGTCGCGATGACCTCGCCGAGCTGCACGGTGGCCTCGCTGCGTTCCCACTACACGGCCGCCGACGTGCCCGACGCGCTGCGCCGACAGGTCGAGCAGCCGTGCATGCACTGCACCACGTCCCCGGGCCAGTACCACCTGTTCTGGCAGCGGGTGAACCTGGGCGGCGTGCCCTACCTGATCGGCGGCACCAAGGTGCTGCCGAGCGGGCCGACGGCCTACATGTTCAAGTCCCTGGACGACGAGCAGCGCGACCTGGACTCGCTGGCCTGGTCGCTGGGCATCGCGACGCTGCTGGCCCTGGTGGGGGCCGCGCTGCTGGCCCAGGCCGCGGCGGCCACCGTGCTGAAGCCGGTGGCCCGGCTCGCGGAGGCCGCGCGCCGACTGGGCGAGGGCAACCTCGACACCCGCCTGGACGTCACCGGCCAGGACGAGCTGGCGGAGCTGTCACGGACGTTCAACCACACGGCGGCCGCGCTGGAGGCGCAGGTCGACGAGTTGAGCGCGCGCGAGCACGCCAGCCGCCGCTTCGTGGCCGACATGTCGCACGAGCTGCGCACGCCGCTGACGGCGATGACCGCCGTCACGGACATCCTCGAGGACGAGGCGGACATGCTCGATCCCATGATCGAGCCGGCCGTGCGCCTGGTCGTCAGCGAGACCCGGCGGCTGACCGAGCTGGTGGAGAACCTCATGGAGGTGACCCGCTTCGACGCGGGCACCGCCAAGGTGGTCCTCGACGAGGTCGACATCGCCGACCTGATCACCTCCACCATCGACGCCCGCGCCTGGCTGGACGCCGTCGAGCTGGACGCGCCGCGCGGCCTGGTCGCCCGGCTGGACCCGCGCCGCATCGACGTGGTGCTGGCCAACCTGATCGGCAACGCGCTCAAGCACGGCGGCTCGCCGGTACGCGTCCGGGCCCGCGAGGAGTCCGACGCGCACGGCGACTGGCTGGTCGTCGAGGTCGCCGACGGCGGCCCGGGCATCCCGGACGACGTCCTGCCCCACGTCTTCGACCGGTTCTTCAAGGCGGACGCCTCGCGCCGCCGCTCCGAGGGCAGTGGACTCGGCCTGTCGATCGCGATGGAGAACGCCCGCATCCACGGCGGCGCCATCACCGCGGCCAACGCCGCGGACGGCGCCGGGGCCGTCTTCACGCTCCGGCTGCCGAAGAACCCGCCGATCAAGGACGGCATCACGCAATGAGCACCACCCAGCGCACGGTGGCCAGGTCCGCCCGGACCAGGGCCGTCCCGACCAGAGCGGTCCCGAACGGGTCCTTCGGGCGTGGGGCCTCCCCGGGTCCCTCGCCCGCGGAAGGGGCTCCCGGGCAGGGCGCGGGCCCGGGCGCGGGCCGTCGGCGGGGGCACGCGGCCACGGCCGCGCTGTCCGCGGTCGTCGTCGCCGCGATCGCCGCGGTCACCCTGAGCGGGTGCGGCATCCGCAGCACCGCCGTGCCGGTCGACGCGGGCATCCCCGCCTCCCGCACCGCGTGCCCGCCGACGCCGGGAGCGACGGGCGCACCGTCGGCCGACAGCACGGGACCGGCCGTCCTCACCACCCAGGCGCCGACGTACGTGCTGCCGGGCGTTCCCAGCGACTTGCCCTCGCAGCTCTCGTCGGAGACGCCGTGGGAGGCCCTGGCCTCCGCGCTTCCGGTCGGTCCCGGGCAGTTGTCGTCCGGGGCCGCGAGCGGGTCCGGCAGCGGGTCCGGGCCGGCGTCCACGACGCGTCCGTCCGCCGTCTCCGGCTCGGAGCGAGCGACGCCCCACCAGTCCGCCGCGCCCCGCGCGGCGTCCCCGGCCTCCTCGTCGGCCTCGGCTGCCTCGCCTGCCTCGCCTGCCGGGAACGCCTCGTCCGTGCCGTCCTCGTCGGGGTTCTCCGTGAACGACTGCCCCGGCGTCTCCGCCAACGGCACGCCGTGACGCGGCCGCCCGCGGCGCCGACGTCGGCGCCGAGACCGCACGCGCGGTGAGGCCCTACCGGGCGGGAGCGCGGGGGGCGGACGGCAGCGGCCGCCGGGCTGGGCGCGCACGTGACGGCGCACACAACGTCACACGCAACCACGCGCCCCACCCCGCGCGTCCCTGCTGGCGTGCAGCACGGAGAGAGCAGCGCTGATCCCCGTCCCTTCGCCGCCCGATCGGGCGGCGCGACGCCCGCCGTCCACGCGGGCGCCCGACGCCTCGGCCTGCTGCTGCTGACGGTCCATCTGACGCTGCTGCTGTGGACCACCTTGCGCAGCACCCCGGCGGTCTGGCTCGCCGACAGCAACCTCACGCCGTTCGCCTCGGTCCGCGCCGAGTTGGCCGGCGGCACTCTGCGGAACTACCTGGAGCTGCTGCGCAGCCTGCTCGCGCTGGCGCCGCTGGGGGTCCTGCTGCCGCTGGCCGGCGGTCGCCGGGACGCACCGCTGCTGCTCTCGTTCACGCGCACCCTGCTGGCGGGCGTCCTCGTCGCGACCGGCCTGGAGGTGCTGCAGACCACGCTCTCACTACGGCTGCTCAACGTCGACGACATCCTGCTGGCCTGCATCGGGATCGCGCTGACCCACCTGGCGGTGGTCCCCCCGGCCCGTGCCTGGCTGCGCCACCGCGCGGCGGTGCAGCTCGGGCGGAGCGACGCGGCGTACGCGGCGAGCGCCCCTGAGGGCGACCCTGAGGGCGACCCTGAGAGCACCCCTGAGACCAGGACCTTCCGGGGCACGAATCCCGGAAGGGTGCGAATCATCGGCGGGACTGACGCCGCCGCTCTCCCTGCGCGAGAGGCTTGAGACATCAAGCCGGCGGCCGGCCCCGGAGCACGGGGGCGGCCCGATCGACAGGAGTGATCCCATGTCCGCGACCGCCACTCTCGCCCGCCCCCGCAGCGGCCGCATGATCGGCGGTGTCTGCGCGGGAATCGCCCGGCGCTTCGGGCTGAGCCCGCTCACCGTCCGCGTGCTCTTCCTGCTCTCCTGCCTGCTGCCCGGGCCGCAGGTGCTCATATACCTGGCCCTGTGGCTGCTGCTCCCGGCCGAGTACTGATCCTCCCCGGTCCGAGCGGGGTGTCCGGCACGCCTCCGGGCCCGCCGGACACCCCGTCAGCCGGCGGTCCGCTCAGCTGATGGACGGCGGGTTCAGCGGCAGGTTCTGGTGCAGCGAGTCGAGCGCGTGCCCCGTCCCGCCCTGGAGCTGCCCGACGGCGGGCAGGCTGCTGAGGCTGCCCACGGCGGGCAGGCCCCCGTCGCGCTGCTGCGGCGTCAGGGACTGCACGGCGCGCGTCGGGACCGGCAGCGAGGACGTGGCGTTCTGCACCATCGGGGCGGCGCCGTTGATGACGCCCTGGGTGGTCGAGGTCAGGTTGTGCAGGCCCCCGCTGGGGGCGGTCAGCGACGACGCCGTGCCGGTCAGCGGGCTGGTCTGGGGAAGCCCGCCGAGCGGGTCCGCCGCGGCAGGTCCGGCGACGGCGGTGACGGCCGCGACGCCGAGCACGGCCGTACCGGCCGCCTGCAGGGTGGCCTTCTTCATGAGCAGTCTCCTCGTGTCCTGCGAGCCCGGCGATCACCGCACGTGCTCGACTGGCCGCCCAACGTATCCACGAGGTCCCGGACGCCCCAAATCCCGGTCCACCGATCGGCGTACCGGGATTCAGGGTGTTGACGGGCGCACGGGCGACCGACGGCCGCGAGGGCTCAGGCGAAGAGCCACTCCGCCTTCAGCGCGGCGTAGCCCGGCTTGATCACGTCATTGATCATGGCCAGTCGCTCGTCGAACGGGATGAAGGCGCTCTTCATCGCGTTGACGGTGAACCACTGCAGGTCGTCCAGCGTGTAGCCGAAGGCGTCGACCAGGTGCTGGAACTCCTGGCTCATGCTGGTGCCGCTCATCAGACGATTGTCGGTGTTGACCGTCACCCGGAAGTGGAGCCGGCGCAGCAGGCCGATGGGGTGCGCCGCGTAGGAGTCGGCGGCCCCGGTCTGCAGGTTGGAGGTGGGGCACATCTCCAGCGGGATGCGCTTGTCGCGCACGTAGGCGGCGAGTCGGCCGAGCTCGACCTGCCCGTCGTCCTTGACGGTGATGTCGTCGATGATGCGCACGCCGTGACCGAGGCGGTCGGCGCCGCAGCACTGGATCGCCTCCCAGATGGAGGGCAGACCGAAGGCCTCACCGGCGTGGATGGTGAAGTGGTTGTTCTCGCCCGCGAGGTACTCGAAGGCGTCCAGGTGCCGGGTGGGCGGGTAGCCGGCCTCGGCGCCGGCGATGTCGAAGCCCACCACGCCGTGGTCGCGGTAGCGGTTGGCCAGCTCGGCGATCTCACGGGAGCGGGCGGCGTGCCGCATCGCGGTGAGCAAGGTGCCGATCTTGATCCGGTCGCCGTTCTCCCGGGCCCGCTGCTCGCCCAGGCGGAATCCCTCGTTGACGGCCTCGACGACCTCGTCGAGGGTCAGCCCGGCCTCCAGGTGCTGCTCGGGGGCGTACCGCACCTCGGCGTAGACGACGCCGTCCCGGGCCAGGTCCTCGGCGCAGTCGGCGGCGACGCGGATCAGTGCCTCGCGGGTCTGCATGACGGCACAGGTGTGCGCGAAGGTCTCCAGGTACCGCTCCAGCGAGCCGGAGTCGGCGGCGTCACGGAACCACTGGCCGAGCTTGACCGGGTCGCGCTCGGGCAGAGCGTCGTACCCGACGGCGTCGGCCAGCTCAATGATCGTCTCGGGGCGCAGTCCACCGTCGAGATGATCGTGCAGGAGCACCTTCGGCGCGCGACGGATCTGCTCCGAGGTCGCGGCGGGGATCAGCGCACTGACGGTTTGAGGGTTGTGGGTCACCATTGCCCGATCGTAGCTCCTACGCGCGTAGACGTACCACCTGCCGGACGCGGGAAGTTGCACCGTCCGCAAGCGCGCGCCCCCGGACGGTGCAGCGTTCTGGCACTAACTCCTCAGCTCGTAGACGAGGTTGAACGGCGTCTCGGCCGCCCTGCGGAAGTGCGAGAAGCCGGCTTCCGCCGCGACCTCGCGGGTCCGCGCCTCACCCGCCTGCGCTCCCATCGCCCGGCCCACCGGCTGCGCCTGCGAGGCGGGCACGCAGATAATCGACGACGCGCCGTACATGGCCCGGCTGAGCGGGTGCATGTTCTCCGCAAGCTCGTCGGCGGCGTTGGGCTCGACCAGCATGACAACGCCGCCCTCCGCCAGCCGCGCCCGGCAGTGCGACAGCGCCCCGACCGGGTCGCCCATGTCGTGCAGGCAGTCGAAGAAGGCGATCAGGTCGTAGGGGCCGCCGCCGAAGTCGGCCGAGCTGGCGACCTCGAAGTCCACCCGCTTGCCCAGGTGCTCCGCCTTGGCCAGCCTGCGGGCCTGGTCGATCGAGGGCTGGTGGTAGTCGAAGCCGACGAAGTGCGCCTCCGGGAAGGCCTTGGCCATCATCATCGTCGAGTAGCCGAGCCCGCAGCCGACGTCCGCGGCGGCGCCGCCAGTGCGCAGCCGCTCCACGACGCCGTCGAGCGCCGGGAGCCACTGGTCCACCAGGAAGGTCGCGTAGCCGGTACGGAAGAAGCGGCCGACGTTCGGGAAGAGCTCCGCGTGGTGCTCCTCCCAGCCGACACCACCGCCCTTGAGGAAGGCCTGCTCCAGCTTGTCGCGCGTCTCCATCGAGCCGGCCGCCGAGAAGAGCTGGAACCCGCTCGGCGCGTAGTAGGGGCTGTCCTGCTGGGTGAAGACGACGATCTGCTCCGGGCTCAGCCGGAACCGACCGTCCGGGTCCAGGGTCACGTAGCCGCTGGCGGCCATGGCCGCGAGCCACTCACGGACGTTGCGCTCCTGGGTACCGGTCCGCGTCGCCAGGTCGACGGAGGTGAGCGGCGCGCCGTCGGCCATCGCCGTGAACAGGCCCAGCCGTTCGCCGATCACGAGCAGCGGCGCGATCGTCACCGCGCCCATGTCGACGAGGACCCTGCCCATCAGGGACTCCATCGCGTCCTCGTCGACGATCTCGTCCCGGGTGACGTCGAGGTTCACGAAGCGGGGCTCTCCGACACAGGCCTCCCGCATCTCCTCGGCGATGTGCCGGGTCTCGGGGAGGTCGCTGTTGCGCATCGCCTCCTCGTAGGAGGGGAACTCGACGATCTGCATGAAATGTGAGGGCTTCTCGCGGTCCTTGCCGAACATGGCGTGGTGTGCGGTCCGCTTGCCCTCGGTGATCCGCAACCACTCGTCCATCAGCCGGTCGACTCGGTCCTCATCGGTGGTTTCATATTCAATGACCTGCATGAACGTCATACCGACCAACCCCCTTTCAGAGGTACAGGAACAGCGTCCCGCTCGCCGGTAATGGGCACAAGCCGGACAATGCCGACCTCTCTCTGAATTCACCTGAATTCAACCGTGCAGCGGCAATCGGTCCTTCTCCGACAGCACGTAGTCACGGAAGGCGACCGCGGGCGGCGGCAGCGGCCGCACCGAGGACCAGACCAGCGCCAGTTCGCGCCGCGCCGCGGGCGAGGAGATGGCCACCTCCACCACGTCCGGACGCGGCACCGAGGCCGGCGGCAGCACGGCGACGCCCAGCCCCGCCGCCACGAGGCCGCGCAGCGTCTCGGCCTCCTCGCCCTCGAAGGAGATCCGCGGCGTGAAGCCGGCCTGGGCGCACAGCGCGTCCGTGATGCGGCGCAGACCGTAGCCGGGCTCCAGCCCGACGAAGGGGTCCTCAGCCGCCTCCTCCAGCCGCACCCGGCGGCGCCCGGCGAGCCGGTGGTCCGCCGAGACCACCAGCCGCAGCCGTTGCTCGCCCATCCGACGCGCGGTCAGATCCGCCGCCTCGGGCCGCGGCGAGAGCAGACACAGGTCCAGCTCGCCCTCGCGCAGCCGGGCCAGCATCTCGTCGGTGTAGCTCTGCACCAGCTGGAACCGCACCCGCGGCAACCGCGCGCGGAAGCCGCGCAGCAGCATCGGCACCGCCTCCGTCCCCATGGTGTGCAGGAAGCCGAACGCCACCCGGCCGCCCGTCGGGTCGGCCTCCGCACGCGCCGCGTCCGCACCGCGCTCGAGCTCGGCGAGCGCCCGCTCGGTGGAGGCCAGGAAGATCCGCCCGGCCCGGGTCAGCCGGACGGTGCGGCCCTCGCGTGCGAGCAGCACCACGCCCAGCTCCGCCTCCAGCCGGGCCACCGCCCGGCTCAGCGTCGGCTGCGGCATGCCGAGCTCCACCGCGGCCCGGGTCACGTGCTCGCCACGCGCGACCGCCGCGAACTGCGCGAGCAGCGGCGAGAGCCGCGCCGCGAGTGACGTGGGCGACAGCTCCACCTGCTCCGCGGGGAGGGGCACCGGCTCCGAGCTCAGTTCATACGTCACAGCATGAATCATGGCTCACTCATGCATTGGACGCATCAATTGCACAGTCCTAACGTCTGGAGCATGCCAGCGGACCCCGCCACAGCCAGCCTCCCCGCTCCTCCAGCCGTCCTCACGACCCCGCCGTCCGACCCGCGGCACCTGCCCGGCTCCCCCGGTCTGCGCCGCACCCAACTCGCGCTCTTCGGCGCGGGGCTGGCGACGTTCCTGCTGCTCTACTCCACCCAGGCGCTGCTGCCGAACCTCTCCGAGAGCCTGCGGCTGACACCCGGCCAGGCCAGCTGGACCGTCTCCGCCGCCTCCATCGGGCTGGCCGTCGCGGTGATCCCGATCAGCGCCCTGTCCGAGCGCTTCGGCCGCACCCGCATCATGTCGGTCGCGGTCTTCGCGGCCGTCGCCATCGCCCTGGTCCTGCCCTTCACCGACGACCTGAGCACCCTGATCGCGCTGCGCGGCCTCCAGGGCGTCGCCCTGGCGGGCCTGCCCGCGACCGCGATGGCCTTCCTCGCCGAGGAGGTCCACCCCTCGGCGCTGCCCTCCGCGATGGGCCTCTACGTGGCGGGCAACAGCATCGGCGGCATGAGCGGCCGCCTGCTCTCCGGCGTCGTCGCAGGCGCGTACGGCTGGCGCGCGGGCCTGGCGGCCGTGGCCGTCGCGTCGCTGCTGTGCGCGATCGCCTTCCGGGTGCTGATCCCCCGCGCCCGCTGCTTCCGGCCCGGCCCGGTCAACCCGCGCGCCCTCTGGCACACCGTCACCGGTCACCTCGCCAATCCGCTGCTGGCCCGGCTGTTCGCGCTCGGCCTGCTCTTCATGACGGTCTTCGGCGCGGTCTACACCGTCCTCGGCTACCGCCTGGTCGCCGCCCCGTTCGACCTGCCGCAGGCGCTCGCCTCCTCCATCTTCGTGGTCTACGTCGTCGGCACCGTCGCCTCGGCGGCGAGTGCGCGGATCGGCGCGCGCCTGGGACGTCGCGGCGCGCTGTACGCGGCGATCACCACGACCGCCGCCGGCCTGCTGCTCACCCTGCCCGACTCACTCCCGCTCACCCTGCTCGGCCTGGTCCTGATCACCGCGGGCTTCTTCACCGGCCACTGCGTCGCCTCCGCGGCGGTCGGCCGCACGGCGACCCACGGCCGCGCCCAGGCCTCGGCCCTGTACCTGGCGGCCTACTACATCGGCAACAGCCTCGGCGGCGCCGTCGGCGCGAGCGCGTACCACGGCAGCGGCTGGGGCGGGACGGTCGCGGTGGCCCTCACCGCGATGCTGCTGGCCACCGGTGTGACGGCGTGGGGCACCGTCTCGGCGCACCGGTCCCTGGCCGCCCGCGCATAGGGGCCGTCGCGCAGCCGCCGTTGCTCCCTCGGGGTGAATCCGCGCCCGGAGGCCGCCCGGGGCGGGTACCCCTCCGCTCATGCGACCGCGCCGGAAGCCCCGCGATCCAGTCGGCGAAGCCGGGAACGGCCCCACCACCACGGCCCGCTCCCGGCGGCGCCGCCTCGTCTGCGCGACGCTCGGCGGTGCCGTCGCGGTGACCCTCACCGTCTCCCTGTGCGTGAACGCGGCACTCGACGAGCCCGGCCCCGGCGGGGCGCCGACGAAGCTCGCCCGCTGGGGCCGCTGCCACGGGCTGGGCTCGGTGGTGAGCCTGGTCGACAACGCCCACCAGGGCGTGACCCCGGCGCTCTCCTGCAACGCGGCCCTCCTCGGCATCCGCGAGAACCCGTTCGGCCCGGCGGTGCGGCCCACGCCCACGCCGCCGCCGACAGGGCCGCCGATCCCGCTGCACGCGCCCGTCCGACCGCTCGTCAGCCCGGCCCAGCCCGGCGAGGGCGTCTTCACCGCCCTGGTCCGGGAGAAGGGCCAACCGGTCATCCAGAGCGCGCAGGTCCGGCCGGACTCCTACGACGTCGGGTACCCGGCCGGCATCGTCTGGATGAAGCAGCACGCCCTCCGCTTCGCCCTGCACCCCGGCGTGTCCGAGCCGGGCGGCAGCTGGGCCGTCCCGTCGACGATCACCCCCTCGGAGCGCACCGACCTGGTCGCCGCTTACAACGGCGGCTTCAAGGTCTCCAACGGCGACTCGCACGGCGGCTTCTACCTCGACGGCCGCACCGTCGGCTACCTCCGCGACGGCGCGGCCTCGGAGGTCTTCCACCGCGACGGCTCGCTGACCGTCGGCGTCTGGGGCCAGGACGCGGGGATGGCTCCGGACGTCGTCGGCGTCCGCCAGTGCCTCGTCCCCCTGGTCCGCGACGGCGAGATCACCGGTGCCGTCTACAACGGCGGCGCCGAGACCTGGGGCTTCGACGACGGCGGCTACCCCTCCGTGGCCCGCTCGGGCGTCGGCGTCGACCGCAACGGCGACATCGTCTACGTCGGCGGTCGCCTGCTGACCGTCCAGTCCCTCGCCACCCTGCTGCAGCGCGCGGGCGCGGTGACGGCCATGATGCTGGACATCAACCTCAGCTGGCCGTCCTTCATCTCCTACGACGGCACGAAGGACCCCCGCGACCCGGTCCCCCACAACCTGGTCAACTTCGTCCGCGCCCCGACCCGCTACTACGACTACTCCGCCCGCGACTTCGTCGCCGTCTACGCCCGCCCGTGATACGACCCGTCGTTACACTCCGTGCATGAGCGTTGACGCCGTCACGTACGCCAAGCTCCGGGAAGTCGCCCGCCAGTTGCCTCGGATCCCCGGAGCAGGGCGTGTGGAGATCGCGCACGGCGGGATCGTCATGATGCTGCCGCCGGTCCACCGACACGAACTGGCGGTGCTCAGGCTTTCCAGGCAGCTCGACGAGCAACTCCCGGACACACATCCCGAGCACGTCGTCCAGGCCGGGGCGCCTCTGGAGGATCCGGGGCTCGGCAGGCTACGGCGCCCCGACCTCATGGTGTTCCGGGAAGGCGCCCTGGAGGAGGACCCGCCGTCCGTGCCCCCGGCAGACGTTCTGCTCACCGTGGAGGTCGTCTCGAAGTCCAACCCCGAGAACGCCTACGAGGAGAAGGTCCGCGACTACGCCGCCATGGGCATCCCGCTCTACCTGCTCGTCGACCCGCGCGACGGCACCGGCATCGTGCACGCGCAGCCCAGGTACGCGAGCCGGGAGCGCTTCGTGTTCGGGGACGCGATCAAGGTCGGCCCGTGGCAGCTGGACACGAGTGTCCTGCTGACCTACGGGCCGTGACCTCTCCCGTGGGTGTGGCTAGGCGATCCGGTCGAGGATCAGCGGGGTCGGCTTGAAGTCCGCGCCGTCGGCGATGGTGATCGCGTCCGCGGCGGCCAGGGCCTCCAGGGCGTAGTCGAAGCGCTCCGGGGTGTCCGTGTGGAGGGTCAGCAGCGGCTGGCCCGCGGTGACCTGGGCGCCGGGCTTGGCGTGGATCTCGACGCCCGCGCCCGCCTGCACCGGGTCCTCCTTGCGCGCGCGGCCCGCGCCGAGACGCCAGGCGGCGACGCCTACGGCGTAGGCGTCGAGGCCGGTGAGCACGCCGCTCGCCGGGGCGGTGAAGACGTGCTGCTCCCGCGCGACCGGCAGGGCCGCGTCCGGGTCGCCGCCCTGTGACGCGATCATGCGGCGCCAGTGGTCCATCGCGGAGCCGTCGCGCAGCGCGGTCTCCGGGTCCTTGCCGCCGGTGACGCCCGCAGCGGCGAGCATCTCGCGCGCGAGCGCGATGGTCAGCTCGACGACGTCGGCCGGGCCGCCGCCGGCGAGGACCTCGACGGACTCCCGGACCTCGAGCGCGTTGCCCGCCGTCAGGCCGAGCGGGGTGCCCATGTCCGTCAGCAGGGCGACGGTGTTCACGCCCGCGTTCTTGCCGAGGCCGACCATGGTCCGGGCCAGCTCCTGCGCGTCGGCGAGGTTCTTCATGAAGGCGCCGGAGCCGACCTTCACATCCAGGACCAGCGCGCCGGTGCCCTCGGCGATCTTCTTCGACATGATCGAGGACGCGATCAGCGGGATCGCCTCGACGGTGCCGGTGACGTCGCGCAGCGCGTAGAGCTTCTTGTCGGCGGGCGCGAGGCCGTCGCCGGCCGCGCAGATGACCGCGCCGGTGTCGCGCAGCACCTGCATCATCTCGTCGTTGGAGAGCAGGGCGCGCCAGCCGGGGATGGACTCCAGCTTGTCCAGCGTGCCGCCGGTGTGGCCGAGCCCTCGGCCGGAGAGCTGCGGCACGGCCGCGCCGCAGGCCGCGACGAGCGGCGCGAGCGGCAGCGTGATCTTGTCTCCGACGCCGCCGGTGGAGTGCTTGTCGCTGGTGGGCAGCGGCAGCGAGGAGAAGTCCATCCGCACGCCGGACCGGATCATCGCGTCGGTCCAGCGGGAGATCTCCCGCAGGTTCATCCCGTTGAGCAGGATCGCCATCGCCAACGCGGACATCTGCTCGTCGGCGACCTCGCCGCGGGTGTAGGCGTCGATCACCCAGTCGATCTGAGCATCGGTCAGCTCGGCGCGGTCGCGCTTCGCGCGGATGACGGAGATGGCGTCCACGGTAACTCCAAGAGTGCGGAAGGACTATGCGGAAACTCTACGCGCGTAACAACGAGATGCTCTCCAGGGGCGCGAGGAACCGCGCGAGGAGCCACCGACATGCGGTTGGCCCTGCTCGCTCGGGACTCACCACCCAGGGTGGCTTGTCGCGCGGTTCCTCGCGCCCCTCGAGTACGTGCAACTACCCGCGGGAGCGAACAGTTACAGGCGTTCGGGTCCGAAGGCGTCCGGGAGGAGCTCGGACAGCGGGCGGATGCCGGAGACGGACTCGACGATCAGCTCCGCACCGCCGTGCTCCCACAGCAGCTGCCGACAGCGCCCGCAGGGCATCAGCGGCGCGCCGCTGCGATCACAGCAGGTGAACGCCACCAGGCGGCCGCCGCCCGACGCGTGGAGCGCGGAGACGAGTCCGCACTCCGCGCACAACGCGAGGCCGTAGGACGCGTTCTCGACGTTGCAGCCGCTGACGATGCGGCCGTCGTCGACCAGCGCCGCCGCGCCGACCGGGAAGCCGGAGTACGGCGCGTACGCGCGCCCCATCGCCTCCCGGGCCGCGGCACGCAGCGCGTCCCAGTCGATGTCCATGTCGACGTCCAAGGCCTCAGCCCTTGATGTAGGGCTTGCCGGACGCCGCCGGCGGGCGGGTCAGGCCGCCCATGGCCGCGACCACGAAGACGGTCACCAGGTAGGGGGCCATCGCCAGGTACGCGCCGGGGATCGGCGTGTTCAGGGAGGACAGTGCCACCTGCAGCTCGGTGGCGAAACCGAACAGGATCGCCGCGCCGAAGGCGCCGATCGGGGACCAGCGGCCGACGATCAGGGCCGCGAGGGCGATATAGCCCTTGCCGGAGCTCATGTCCTTGCCGAACGCGCTGGCCAGACCGAGCGTCAGCCAGACGCCGCCGAGACCGGAGAGCAGGCCGGCGGTGATGACGTTGCGGTAGCGCAGGCCGATGACCTTGATGCCGACGGTGTCGGCGGCCGTCGGGTGCTCGCCGACCGCACGGGTGCGCAGGCCCCAGCGGGTGCGGAAGAGCAGGAACCACATCACCGGCACCAGGATGTAGGCCAGGTAGAAGATGATGTTCTGGTTGAACAGCTCACCGATGATCGGGATCGAGGAGAGACCCGGGATCTTGATCGCCGAGAAGCCGGTCGCCTGGTTGTAGGTGCCGCCGTTGGTCGACATGACCCGGTCGTAGAGGAAGCCGGTGACGCCGGAGGCCAGCAGGTTGAGCACGACGCCGAGGACGACCTGCTCGATCAGGTAGCGGTTGGCGAAGACGGCCAGCAGGGCGCACATCAGCGCGCCGCCGAGGCAGCCCGCGATCGCGCCGGCCCAGAGCGAGCCGGTGCTGGACGCGGTGATGACGGCCGCGAACGCGCCGAAGAGGAACTGACCCTCGATCGCGATGTTGACGACACCCGAGCGCTCGCACATCAGGCCGCTCAGCGAGCCGAGGATCAGCGGGACCGCGCCCGCCGCCGTCAGGACGATGATCGACGGCACGTTCAGGCCGACGGACGAGCCCGCCGCCGCCCACACCAGGAAGGCGACCACCAGGCTGGCGAAGTAGACCCCGTCCAGCCAGAGCTGGACCTTCTTCGAGATCGGGACGAAGGCCCGGACCAGGCCGCAGAGGATGGCCAGCGAGGTCAGCGCGAGTGCGACCGGTTGGGCGGACGCCGAGATGGGGCTGAGGCCGCTGGTCTGGCTCGGGTCGTACTTGAGGCCGAACAGCGTGTGCGCATCGTTGCTGACGCGCGAGCTGAGGCCGAAGCCCCACAGTGCCAGGGCGCCGATCACGGCCATGACGACGCCGCTGATCATCTTGGACCGGGTGTCCGTGGCCACTGCGGCCACGTTCGTCGCAGGGGCGTTCCCGGTTGCGGTGGATGCCGTGCTCATTCCTCGCCTCCGGCAACGTTGATGGTTTCGGTCGTGTGGAACGGGTCGACGGTCGGGGTGACCTCGTCGCCGCCCTTACCCGTGTCGATCTTGTGGGCCCGCAGGTGGAAGATCTCCTTCACCAGCTGCGGCGCGGCCACGAAGATGACGATCAGGGCCTGGATGACGGTGATGATCTCGATCGAGACCTGCGCCTGCGTCTGCATCAGCGCGCCACCGGCCTGGAGCGCGCCGAAGAGCAGCGAGGCTCCGACGACGCCCCACGGCTTGGTGCGGCCCAGCAGCGCGACGGTGATCGCGCTGAAGCCGAGGCCGGCGTCGATGTTCGGGCTCAGCGAGTTGTTGTTCGGGTTGGCCAGACCGAGGGTCTGGGTCACACCGATCAGACCCATCAGCGCACCGGAGATCAGCATGGAGGCGATCTGCACCCGGCTGACGTTGATGCCGGCGGTCCGGGCGGCGCTCGGCCGCAGGCCGACCGCGCGCACCTCGAAGCCGAGCTTGCTGCGCTTGAAGAACCACGCCACGGCGAAGGTGGCGGCGATCGCGAAGAGCAGGCCGATGTCGGTGAAGAGCTGGTCGCCGAAGAGGTGCGGCAGCACCGCGCTGGGCGCGGCCGGCTTGGAGATGGCCTGGCCGGCGGCGGCCGGGTTGTGGAACACCGAGGTGTTCAGCAGCCAGCCGCCGAGGAAGAGCAGGGCGACGTAGTTGAGCATGATCGTCACGATCACCTCGTGCGCGCCCCGCTTGGCCTTGAGCCAGCCGACGATGCCGCCGTAGAGCATGCCGCCGATGATGCCGGCCAGCACGGCCACGATCATGTGGAGCACGCCGGGCAGCGCGGTCCAGGAGAAGCCGACGTACGAGGCGAAGATCGCGCCGACGATCAGCTGGCCCTGGCCGCCGATGTTGAACATGCCGGCCCGGAAGGCCACCGAGATCGCCAGACCACCGAAGATCAGCGGCGTGGCGTACTCGAGGGTGTTCGAGATCGGACCGAAGAACTGCTCCGGCGTGCCGGAGATCGTCGCCGGGTCGAAGATCGCGCCCTTGAACAGCGAGGAGTAGGCGCTGGAGATGTCGTTCCAGGCCGAGGAGAGGAAGTCGCCGGGCGACGCGAAGAAGTAGCCCAGCTTGTTCATCGTGTCGGTGCTCGACAGGACGATCATGAGGGCGCCGACCACGAGCGCGAGCACGATGGCCAGGAAGGTGACCATCGCGCCGTTCTCGGCGGTGAAGACGTTGCGGATGATCACGCCCCAGTCGCGGGGCGGCCGGTCCGGCTGCGGCTTCGGGGCTGCGGTCGCCGACTTCGCGGCGTCGGCAGCCTCGTTCTTCTCAGGTTCGGGCGTGCTCACGAGTCCGCCTCCTCCGTGTTCGTGGTGGCGGCGTCGGCCGCTTCGGTGGTGCTCCCGGTGCCCTCGACGCTCGTAGCGCCGCCGGCACCGGCGGCGCTACCGGCGTCGGCGCTGTCGCCGTTGCCGGTGATGCCGGCCATCAGCAGGCCGATCTCGTCGCGGGAGGTGGTCGGCGGAACCGTGGCGACGATCTTGCCGCGGTACATCACGGCGACCTTGTCGGCCAGCGCCAGCACCTCGTCGAGCTCGGTGGAGACGACCACGACGGGGCGGCCCTGGTCGCGCTCGGCGACGATGCGCTTGTGGATGAACTCCATGGCGCCGACGTCCACGCCGCGGGTCGGCTGCGAGGCGACCAGCAGGCGCAGCGGGCGCGAGAGCTCGCGGGCCACGACGACCTTCTGGGCGTTGCCGCCGGAGAGCTTGCCCGCCGGGTGCTGAGGAGCGGCCGGGCGGATGTCGAACTCCTTGACGCGCGCGTCGGCGTTCTTGGCGATCTCGTCCAGGTTGATCGAGAGGCCGCGCCCGAAGGGCGGCTTCTTGTACAGGTCCAGGACCAGGTTCTCGGCCACGGTGAACTCGCCGACCACGCCGTCGTGGCCGCGGTCCTCGGGGACGAAGCCGACGCCGGCGTCGAGCACCTGGCGCGGGGTCCGGCCGGTCAGCTGCTTGCCGTCCAGCGAGATCGTCCCGGCGGCGGCCGGCACCAGGCCGAGGATCGCCTCGGCCAGCTCGGACTGACCGTTGCCCTGGACGCCCGCGATGCCGAGGATCTCGCCGTCGTGGACGGTGAACGACACGTCGTCGACGGCGGCCTGGCCGTTGGCGTCGAGCACGGTCAGGTTCTCGACCTGGAAGGAGGCGTT
Organism: Streptacidiphilus neutrinimicus; assembly: GCF_000787815.1. Lineage (GTDB taxonomy): Bacteria > Actinomycetota > Actinomycetes > Streptomycetales > Streptomycetaceae > Streptacidiphilus > Streptacidiphilus neutrinimicus. The sequence goes on along the minus strand of NZ_BBPO01000010.1, from coordinate 112,625 downwards.
GCCGGGCTTGCTCAGCTCCTTGTCGACGACCAGCTGAACGGAGCGGCCGACCATCATCGAGGCCAGTTCCTGCTCGCTGGAGGTCGGGGAGGCCTCGCCGACGACCGCGCCACGCCGGATCACGGTGATCCGGTCGGCGATCGCCTTGACCTCCTTGAGCTTGTGGGTGATGAAGACGATCGACTTGCCGGCCTCGCGCAGCGAGTTCATGACGACGAAGAGGTCGTCGATCTCCTGCGGGGTGAGCACGGCGGTCGGCTCGTCGAGGATCAGCGTCTGGGCGTCGCGGACGAGAGCCTTGACGATCTCGACACGCTGCTGGACACCGACGGGCAGGTCCTCGACCAGGGCGTCCGGGTTGACGGGGAGGCCGTAGCGCTTGGACACCTCCTGCACGTCCTTGCGGGCGCGGCGGCGGTCCAGCAGGCCGAGCGGGCCGCGGCTGGCGCCGAGCTCGACCTCGTCGCCGAGGACGACGTTCTCGGCCACGGTGAAGACCGGGACCAGCATGAAGTGCTGGTGGACCATGCCGATGCCGTTGGCGATCGCGTCACGCGGACCGCTGATCGTCTTGGCGACGCCGTCGACGAGGATCTCGCCCTCGTCGGGCTGGTGAAGTCCGTACAGGACGTTCATCAGCGTGGACTTGCCGGCACCGTTCTCACCCAGCAGACAGTGGACCTCACCTGGTTCGACCGTCAGGTCGATGTGGTCGTTGGCGACCAGCGAACCGAATCGCTTGGTGATGCCGCGAAGTTCCAGACGCACTTGTGAACACACTCCTCACGCCGGGCATCAGAGTCGATCGGCGGAAGCTATCGAGGACTTGGCGGGGCCTGCCAGACCCGGGGCGGGAAAACCGGGGACGACAGGCCGGTGGGCGGGCGCGCCCCAGCGCGCCCGCCCCGGACGGTCCGAAATCAGCCGGCGGTCGGCTGGCTCTTGGACTTGATGACGATGGTGCCGTTGATGATCTGCTGCTTCACCGCGGCGATCTGGGCGGTCAGCGAGGCGGGCACCTTGGACGCGAACTCGTGGTACGGCGCCAGGCCGGTGCCGTTGTTGGCGAGGGTGCCGACGAACGGGGTGGCCGAGAAGTTGCCCTTGGCCGCGTCCTGCACCGAGGTGCTCACGGCGGTGGCGATGCCCTTGGTGACGGACGTCATGATGACCGAGGCGTACTGCGGGTTGGAGACCACGCCGTCGTCGTCGACCCAGATGGCGTTCATCTTCCCGCCCGAGGACTGGGCCTGGGACAGCGCGCCGATGCCGGTGCCGCCGGCGACCGGGAAGATGATGTCCGCGCCCTCGGACTGGAAGGTCGCGGCGATCTGCTTGCCGCCCGCCTGGTCGGTGAAGGACTGGGTCGGGTCGAAGGTGCCCTGCTGGGTGGTCTCGTTCCAGCCGAGGACCTGCACGTGGGTGCCGTGCTTCTGGTTGTAGTACTGCACACCCTCCCAGAAGCCGTCCATGTAGACGGTCACGGTCGGGTAGTTGGCGCCGCCGAAGGTGGCGACCTTACCGGTCTTGCTCATGCCGGCCGCGAAGTAACCGCCGAGGAAGGCGCCCTGCGCGGTGTTGAACTCCAGGCCCTTGATCTGCGGCGCGGTCGAGGTGTTGTCCACGATCGCGTAGTGCTGGTTCGGGTTCTTCTTGGCCGACGCGACGGTGGCGTCGTTCATGGCGAAGCCGACCGTGACGATCAGGTTGCACTGGGCGGAGACGAAGCCGGCGATGTTGCTGGCGTAGTCGTTCTCCGTCGCGGAGGTGGCGTTCTGGACGGTGATGCTGGAGTTGGCGTGGTGCGCGTCCTGCATGCCGGCCCAGGACTCGGCGTTGAACGAGTGGTCGTCCAGGCCGCCGGTGTCGGTGACCATGCAGGCCTTGTAGCTACCGGCGGCGTTCGCGGAGCTGGTGCTCGTGCCCGAGGTCGAAACGGGCTTCGATCCACAGGCCGTGGCGGTCAGTGCGACCAGTGTCGCGATCGCTGCCAGCTGAACGGGCTTGTTCATCAATTCCTCCAGATGGGAGCCGACATCGCAGAGCCCGGGGGCAGGGAGCGGCTTTGCTCAACCGATTGGATGCGAGGTTAACGCGCGTAGAACACTTTTGGATTACGGCTGCGGTGCCGTTATCAGATCGTCGCATTTCTACCATCGCCAGCGCACCGAAGGGGCCGGATAAACCGGACGATTCCACTCCGATTTCGCTCGCTCGGCGCACACCTGTCACCACCATGAGACACCAAACGACGCCGCCCCGGAGGGTCGGCGCCGTTTGTCCGCGTGTCGGCTTCGGTGCGGCCGATCGGCCAGGCGGTTCGGGCCCCGCCGGTGAGCCGGTCCGGGCCCGGTCGGTCAGCCGTTCGGCCCGGTCGGTCAGCCCAGCGCGAGAGCGCTGAAGAGCTCCACCCCCACGCCGATGGCCCGCTCGTCCGCGTCGAAGGTGCCCTGGTGCAGGTCGCGCACCCCCTGCTCGTCGGGCGACCGCACGCCCAGACGGGCGAGCGCGCCCGGGACCTCCTGCAGGTACCAGGAGAAGTCCTCGCCGCCCAGGCTCTGCTCCGTCGACTCCACCGTCTCCGCGCCGAACCGTTCCGCCATCGCCAGCTCCAGCAGCGCGATCGACTCCGCCTCGTTGACCACGGGCGGCACCCCGCGGCGATAGTCCAGCACCCACTTGGCCCGGTGCGTCTCCGCGATCTGCCCGACCAGCTCGTCGATCGCGCCCGGCGCCTCGCGCCAGCCGGCCGTCTCCAGGCAGCGGACCGTGCCCTCCAGCTCCGCGTGCTGCGGGATCGCGTTGGCGGCGGAGCCGGACTCGATCCGACCCCAGACCAGGCTGACGCCCCAGCGCGGATCCATCCGGCGCTGCAGGGCCGCCGGCAGCTCGGTGGCCGTCTTGGCCACGGCCATCACCAGGTCCGTCGTCAGGTGCGGCCGGGCGGTGTGGCCGCCGGGGCCGTCCAGGTTCAGCTTGAGCAGGTCGCAGGCGGAGGTGATCGCCCCGACCTTCAGCCCGATCTTCCCGACCTCGACCCGCGGGTCGCAGTGCACCGCGAAGATCCGCTCCAGGCCGGACAGCACGCCCGCCTTGATCACGTCCAGCGCCCCGCCGGGCATCTGCTCCTCGGCGGGCTGGAAGACCAGCCGCACCGGACGCCGCAGCGCGCCCTCGCGGGCGGCCTCGGCCAGGACCAGCGCGGTGCCGAGGACGACGGTGGTGTGCACGTCGTGGCCGCAGGCGTGGCAGCAGCCCGGCACGGTCGAGCGGTAGGGGACGTCGAGCGGCTTGGCGTCCTCGATCGGCAGCGCGTCGATGTCGGCCCGGAAGCCCCACACGCCCCGCTCGGCGGAGAGCCCCGCCGGGACGATGTCGCACAACAGGCCCGTGCCCCCGGGCAGCACGCGCGGCGCGAGGCCGGCCTGCTCGAGACGGGCCTTGATGAGCGCGGTCGTGCGCACTTCCTGCCGACCCAGCTCGGGGTGCATGTGGAGGTCGCGCCGGAAGGCGATCAGCTCGGGCTGGAGGGCGTCGACGCGGGACCGCAGCTCATTCCACTGGTTCACCTCCACAAGGCTACGGCCCTGGGGCGGTTGGGGCAGGGGATCACCGAAATTCATACCGCCGGACGAGAAGTTTGTCGCCCGCTCGGCGCATGATCCGCCCCGGACGGGGTAGGGAACCTCTTTCATGCTGCCTCCCGCACTGCATCGTTGAAGAGATCAACGAGCGAGCGGGCCGGACGTTGCCATCGTCTCATGCGCCGGCCAGGCGCCGGTCAGGTTGCCGAGCAGGTGCCGAGGTCTCAGAAGCTGTCGACCGGGACGTAGGCGCCCCAGACCTCCCGCAGCGCGTCGCAGGTCTCGCCCACCGTCGCACGCGCGGCCAGCGCCTCCTTCATCGGGTACAGCACGTTCTCCCCCGAGGTCTCCGCCGCGCGCCGGAGCGCGGACAGCGCGCGGTCCACCGCCGCGCTGTCGCGGTCCGCCCGGAGCCTCCTGAGGCGCTCCGCCTGCTGCCGCTCGATCGCCGGGTCGACGCGGAGCGGCTCGTACGGCTCCTCCTCGTCCAACTGGAAGCGGTTGACGCCGACGACGGTCCGCTCGCCGGAGTCCGTCTGCAGGGCGATCCGGTAGGCGCTGCGCTCGATCTCGGACTTCTGGTAGCCGCGCTCGATGCCGGCGACGGCGCCGCCCATCTCCTCCAGCTTGGCCATCAGCTCCAGCGCCGCGGCCTCGACCTCGTCGGTCAGCCGCTCGACGACGTAGGAGCCGGCGAACGGGTCGACCGTCGCGGTCACGTCGGTCTCGTACGCCAGCACCTGCTGCGTGCGCAGAGCCAGGCGTGCGGATTTCTCCGTCGGCAGCGCGATGGCCTCGTCGAAGCTGTTGGTGTGCAGCGACTGGGTGCCGCCCAGCACCGCCGCGAGGGCCTGCACGGAGACGCGGACCAGATTGACCTCGGGCTGCTGGGCCGTCAGCTGCACGCCCGCGGTCTGGGTGTGGAAGCGCAGCATCATGGACTTGGGGTTCTCCGCCCGGAACTCCTCCTTCATGACCCGCGCCCAGATCCGCCGGGCGGCGCGGAACTTGGCCACCTCCTCCAGCAGCGTGGTGCGCGAGACGAAGAAGAAGGACAGGCGCGGCGCGAAGTCGTCGACGTCCATGCCGGCGGCCAGCGCGGTGCGCACGTACTCGATGCCGTTGGCCAGGGTGAAGGCGATCTCCTGCGCGGGCGTCGCCCCGGCCTCGGCCATGTGGTAGCCGGAGATGGAGATGGTGTTCCAGCGCGGGATCTCGGCCCTGCAGTACTTGAAGATGTCCGCGATCAGGCGGAGCGAGGGCTTCGGCGGGAAGATGTAGGTGCCGCGGGCGATGTACTCCTTGAGCACGTCGTTCTGGATGGTGCCGGTCAGCTTCCCCGGGGGAACGCCCTGGGCCTCGCCGACCAGCTGGTAGAGCAGGAGCAGCAGCGAGCCCGGCGCGTTGATCGTCATCGAGGTGGAGACCTCGCCCAGCGGGATCCCGCCGAACAGCACGCCCATGTCCTCGACCGAGTCGATCGCGACGCCGACCTTGCCGACCTCGCCGTGCGCGATCGCCGCGTCCGAGTCGTAGCCCATCTGGGTGGGCAGGTCGAAGGCGACGGAGAGGCCCGTGGTGCCGTTGGCGATCAGCTGCTGGTAGCGGGCGTTCGACTCGGCGGCGGTGCCGAAGCCGGCGTACTGCCGCATGGTCCACGGCTTGCCCGTGTACATCGTCGGATAGACGCCGCGGGTGAACGGGTACCGCCCCGGTTCGCCGAGCTTGACGGCCGGATCCCAGCCTTCCTGGGAGGCCGGCCCGTAGACGGGCTCGATGGGCAGTCCTGACTCGGACAGGCGGGCCATGGGGGTCCTCCGCGACGGGTGAAGACGAGGAAGTCAGCGGCGATTAACGTCCAATCCGCTACGTACGGTAATGATGCGCGCGGGAGAGGAATAGTCGCATCCTCTGGGAGCTTGCTCACAAGACACAACGCCATTGGAGGAACAGGTCACATGACAGTCCAGAAGGTCGCGGTCGTGACGGGCGCGAGCAGTGGCATCGGAGCGGCGACGGCGCGGGGCCTCGCGGCGGCCGGCTACCGGGTCGCCCTGGTCGCGCGTCGGGCGGAGCGCCTGGAGGCGCTGGCCAAGGAGATCGGCGACGCGGCCAGCGTCCACGCCGTCGACGTCACCGACCGCGCGGCGGTGGACGCGTTCGCGGCGACCCTGGATCGGGTGGACGTCCTGGTCAACAACGCCGGCGGGGCGATCGGCGCGGAGTCGGTGGAGACCGGCGACCCGACGGACTGGCTGCGGATGTACCAGGTCAACGTGCTGGGCGTGCTGCACGCGACCCAGGCGTTCCTGCCCGCGCTGCGCGCGTCCGGCGACGGCACCGTCCTGGTCCTCTCCTCGACGGCGGCGTTCGCGGCGTACGAGGGCGGCGGCGGCTACGTCGCGGCGAAGGCGGGAGCGCACGCCATCGCGGGGACGCTGCGGCTGGAGCTGGTCGGGGAGCCGATCCGGGTCATCGAGGTCGCGCCCGGCATGGTGAAGACGGACGAGTTCGCCCTCACCCGCTTCCGCGGCGACGCCGCGAAGGCCGAGTCCATTTACGCGGGCGTCCCGGACCCCCTCACCGCGGAGGACGTCGCGGACACCATCATCTGGGCGGTGACGCGTCCCCCGCACGTCAACATCGACCTCCTCGTCGTCCGCCCCCGCGCCCAGGCCGCGCAGCACAAGGTCCACCGGCGCTAGCCGTCAGTGGCGCGGGGAACTGCGCGACAAGCCACCCACGCAGGCAGGGCCCCGAACGCGCGGGGCCATCCGCATGCCGGTGGCTGGCCGCGCAGAGCCTCGCGCCCCTGTCGGGCATCGCCGTTCATCGGGCTGACGCCGTCTCATAATTCGGGCCTCAGGGGCTCGACTTAATACCCCGTACGAGTGAATCCTGGTGTCCGGTGCCGTTGTGGCGCCGCTTCTGGCGTCCCCTGTAGTGCCGACGAAGTCGGTCGCACCCCTTAACCTCAAGGGCTCCAACCCGTTCGAGGAGGACCCGCTGGCCAGGTCGCAGATCCCGCCGCCGTCCGCACCGCAGTCGCCCGTACCGGGGCTGTCCCGTCTCAACGACGCGGCACCCGGTGCCGCCGAGGAGGCGTTGCTGGCCTGCTGCGGGAGCCGGCGCTGGGCGATAAGGATGACCGCCCACCGTCCGTACCCGGACGTGGACTCGCTGCTGGCCGCCGCGAGCGAGGCCTCGTACGACATGTCGCACCGCGACCTCTCGGAGGCGCTCGCCGACGAGAGCTGCATGCCCCAGCCCCTGCTGGGCATGCGCGCGCCGGGCAGCGCCGCAGCGCACACCGCGCTGCGGGCCGCCCACGCCGCGTACGAGGCGCGCTTCGGGCACGTGTTCGTGGTCTGCCTGGACGAGTGCCCGCCGGAGGAGATGCTGGACACGGTGCTCGCCAGCATCCGCGCACGGCTCGGCAGCGATCCGGACGAGGAGCGCAGCACCACCGCGGAGCAGCTGCGGCGGATCACCCTCAGCCGGCTGACCCACCTGGTCTCGTCTCACGCCTCGGCGTCTTCGTGAGATCACGAAGGTGAGATCGCCCACATCCGCCGACCTCCCGCTTTGACGCCGCACCAGGGAAGCCATGGGCGTTCCCTGGGAAAACCCGGGATCAAGGCCCCTTCCGGCGGGTCACGAGCCGGTTACGGGCAGATCATCTGAGTGGATCTCGGCCCGCCGCAGGGGCCCCGACAGGCCCGCGGGCCTCCGGCCTGGCTACGATGGCCGCGGCCGGTGGACCGTATCCGGCCGGGCCGACCGACACCGACGACGATGCCGCCGAGCTGATCGGGCGACCCCCGCCCCGCTCCCGGAGGGTTCTTCCGTGCCGGCTGGAACGCTGTACCGCGGCCGGGAAGGCATGTGGTCGTGGGTGGCTCATCGAGTCACCGGCGTCCTCATCTTCTTCTTCCTGTTCGCCCACGTCCTCGACACCGCATTGGTCCGCGTCTCGCCGCAGGCCTACAACAGCGTGATCGCGACGTACAAGACGCCGCTCGTCAACCTGATGGAGTACGGCCTGACGGCCGCCATCCTCTTCCACGCGCTGAACGGTCTTCGGGTCATCGCGGTGGACTTCTGGGCCAAGGGGCCGAAGTACCAGCGTCAGATGCTGTGGACCGTCGTGACCGTCTGGGTCCTGCTGATGGCCGGGGCGTTCTACCCCGTCCTGCAGGAGACCCTCCAGTGGCTCTTCGGGTGAGGGTGAGATAACAGATGGCTACCGACTCCATCGGCAACGTCGAGCTCACTGACTCGACTCCGACCGACGCGACGGCGTTCCTCATCGAACCGCCGCGCAAGCGCACCAAGACCACCTCTGGCCGCCGCAGCCGGACCAACTTCGAGATGCTGGCGTGGCTGTTCATGCGCCTGTCCGGCATCGTGCTGGTCTTCCTGGTCCTCGGCCACCTCATCATCCAGCTGGTGCTGGACGGCGGCGTCTCGAAGATCTCCTTCGCGTTCGTGGCCGGCCGCTGGGCCTCGCCGTTCTGGCAGGTCTGGGACCTGCTGATGCTGTGGCTGGCGATGCTCCACGGCGCCAACGGCATGCGCACCGTGATCAACGACTACGCCGAGCGCCCGAACACCCGCTTCTGGCTGAAGGTCCTTCTGGTGGCCGCCACGGTCTTCACCGTGGCCCTGGGCACCCTGGTGATCTTCACCTTCGACCCGAACATCAGCTGACGCGGACGGACGACGAGGCAGCGAAGAGACCATGAAGATTCACCAGTACGACACCGTCATCGTCGGCGCCGGCGGCGCGGGCATGCGCGCCGCCGTCGAGGCCACGAAGCGCAGCCGCACCGCGGTCCTGACCAAGCTCTACCCGACCCGCTCCCACACCGGCGCGGCCCAGGGCGGCATGGCCGCCGCCCTCGCCAACGTCGAGGACGACAACTGGGAGTGGCACACCTTCGACACCGTCAAGGGCGGTGACTACCTGGTCGACCAGGACGCCGCCGAGATCCTGGCCAAGGAGGCGATCGACGCCGTCCTCGACCTGGAGAAGATGGGTCTGCCCTTCAACCGGACGCCCGAGGGCAAGATCGACCAGCGCCGCTTCGGCGGCCACACCCGCAACCACGGCGAGGCGGCGGTGCGCCGCTCCTGCTACGCCGCGGACCGCACCGGCCACATGATCCTCCAGACGCTGTACCAGAACTGCGTCAAGGAGGGTGTCGAGTTCTTCAACGAGTACTACGTCCTGGACCTGCTGCTCGCCGAGGTCGACGGCGTCAAGAAGGTCGCCGGCGTCGTCTCCTACGAGCTGGCCACCGGCGAGGTGCACGTCTTCCAGGCGAAGTCCGTCATCTTCGCCTCGGGCGGCAACGGCAAGTTCTTCAAGGTGACCTCGAACGCGCACACCCTGACCGGTGACGGCCAGGCCGCCGCGTTCCGCCGGGGCCTGCCGCTGGAGGACATGGAGTTCTTCCAGTTCCACCCGACGGGCATCTGGCGCATGGGCATCCTGCTCACCGAGGGCGCCCGCGGCGAGGGCGGCATCCTTCGCAACAAGGACGGCGAGCGCTTCATGGAGCGTTACGCGCCGGTCATGAAGGACCTCGCGTCCCGTGACGTCGTCTCCCGCGCCATCTACTCGGAGATCCGGGCCGGCCGCGGCTGCGGGCTCAACGGCGACCACGTCTACCTGGACCTGACCCACCTGCCGCCGGAGCAGTTGGACGCCAAGCTGCCGGACATCACCGAGTTCGCGCGCACCTACCTCGGCATCGAGCCCTACACGGACCCGATCCCGATCCAGCCCACCGCGCACTACGCCATGGGCGGCATCCCGACGAACAACGAGTCCGAGGTCCTGCTGGACAACGAGACCGTCGTCCCGGGTCTGTACGCCGCCGGCGAGGTCGCCTGCGTGTCGGTCCACGGCGCCAACCGTCTGGGCACCAACTCGCTGCTCGACATCAACGTCTTCGGCCGCCGCGCCGGCATCGCCGCCGCGAAGTACGCCGAGACCGCCGACTTCGTCGAGCTCCCGGAGAACCCGGCCGCAAAGGTCGTCGAGATGCTGGAGACCATCCGCACCTCGAACGGCACCGAGCGGGTCGGCGAGATCCGTGAGGCGCTGCAGCAGTCCATGGACACCAACGTGTCCGTGTACCGCACCGAGGAGACCCTGAAGCAGGCGGTGGCCGACATCGCCGAGCTGAAGGAGCGCTACAAGAACATCTCGGTGATGGACAAGGGCAAGCGCTACAACACCGACCTGCTGGAGGCCGTCGAGCTGGGCAACCTGCTCGACCTGGCCGAGGTCACCGCGGTCTCCGCCCTCGCCCGTAAGGAGTCGCGCGGCGGTCACTTCCGCGAGGACTACCCGAACCGCGACGACGTCAACTTCATGCGCCACACCATGGCGTACCGCGAGGTCGACGCGAACGGCGACACGACCGTGCGTCTGGACTACAAGCCGGTCGTGGTCACCCGCTACCAGCCGATGGAGCGTAAGTACTGATGAGCACCCCCACCATCGAGGAAACCGCCGCGCACTCGGCCGCACTGGACGCCGCCGAGTCGGGCAAGGTCGAGCTGATCACCATCACGCTCCGGATCCGCCGGTTCAACCCGGAGGAGCACCCGGACGCGGTGTGGGTCGACTACCAGCTCACGGTGGACCCGAAGGAGCGCGTCCTGGACGCGATCAACCGGGTCAAGTGGGAGCAGGACGGCACGCTCACCTACCGTCGCTCCTGCGCCCACGGCGTCTGCGGCTCCGACGCGATGCGGATCAACGGCAAGAACCGTCTTGCCTGCAAGACCCTCATCAAGGACGTGAACCCCGAGAAGCCGATCACGATCGAGGCCATCAAGGGCATGACGGTCCTCAAGGACCTCGTCGTGGACATGGACCCGTTCTTCCAGGCGTACCGCGACGTGATGCCCTTCCTGATCACCAAGGGCAACGCGCCGACGCGGGAGCGGATCCAGTCGGAGGAGGACGTCCAGCGCTTCGAGGACACCACCAAGTGCATCCTCTGCGCCGCCTGCACCTCCTCCTGCCCGGTGTTCTGGAACGACGGCCAGTACTTCGGTCCGGCCGCGATCGTGAACGCCCACCGCTTCATCTTCGACTCGCGGGACGAGGGCGCGGAGCAGCGGCTGGAGATCCTGAACGACCGTGAGGGCGTGTGGCGCTGCCGCACCACCTTCAACTGCACCGACGCGTGCCCGCGTGGCATCGAGGTGACCAAGGCGATCCAGGAAGTGAAGCGCGCGCTGCTGACGCGTCGCTACTGATCCCGGGCTCCTGACGCCGGAAGGCCCGGCCCCCACGTGGGGGCCGGGCCTTCCGTCTGTGCGCCTGGCCTGCTCGGCCTTGCTCGGCCTTGCTCGGCCTTATTTGGCGGTCACGTAGCTGCTGCCGGAGACGGCCGCGCCGGACACGGCGTTGCCGCCGTAGACCAGACGCCAGCTGCCCGAGGCGTAGTCACGGACGGAGACGCTGACCGAGCCGTTCGCGGCGGTCTTCGCGGAGGCCTTGGTCACCCAGGCGCCCTTGGCGTTGCGCAGCTGGAGCAGGACCACCTGGCCGCCGTTGCCGGCCCAGACGCGCTTGTTCCAGTCGGCCCGGTCGAGCAGGCCCTTGACGGTCAGCAGGGCGCCCTTGCGGACGGTGCCGGCGGTCGGCTTGGCGGACAGCACGTCGGCGCGCGTCCAGCGGTAGGAGGCGCCCTTCGCCTCGAAGGTGGTGCTGCCGTCCTTGGCCGTGACCAGGATGGCGACGCCGTAGGTCCCGGCTATCTCGTTCGGGAACCGGTCGACCGCCACGTTGATGACGTCGGACGCGCCCACGGTCAGGGTGGTCGCCGTCCGCGAGAGCGTCGGCAGCGAGCTGCCGGGCTCCTTGGCCACGTCGGACTGGGTCGGGACCGCGTGGGCCGCGAGCGAGTACGGCAGGGCCTTGATGCTCGCGACGCCCTTGGCGTCCTTGGCGCTGATGTTGACCGCGAAGGTCACCTTGCCGGTCAGACCCATGTTCAGCGAGGTCACCGCGGCATGGGTGATCTGCGGCTTGACCGGCTGGGTCGCGGCGAAGGCGGTGCCCGGCGCGGCGACGGCGGCCAAGGCGAGCGCACCCACGAGGGCGGGCGCGGCGGTACGAATGGGCATGATGCTCCAAGCGTGTGATCCACCGTAAGGGTGGACGGTTGGAGCCTTTATAGATCATGCTCCCGGCGTCGCCTCCACCGGGTCGGCGGCCTCGCGCGCGGGGTCGGCGGCCTTGCGGAGAGAGCGGAGACTGCGCACCCCGAGCGAGCCGACGACGACGCCGAGGAGCAGCGAGCTCAGCGCCAGCGCGGCGTGGATCCAGAAGTAGGCGGTGGGCTTACCGTGGTCGCCACCGGTGAAGGCGAGGCCCTCGTGGTCCGCCCAGAGGTTCTTGAAGAAGGTCACCCAGATCCAGATCGACCAGACGCCGAAGGCCGTCAGGAACCAGGATGCACGTCGGCTGAGTCTCATGAGGTCAGTATGGTCGGCCGTCCGGCCGCATCCGGACGAGGGGTCCCGTGTGCTTTTCTGACCGGGTACGAAAGGGATTGGGTACGGTCGTCGGCGTGCAGCTACATGATCGCGTCCGCAGTCGGACAGTACGGACGGTACGGGGGACGGCCGCCACGGCGGTCGCCGTTGGAGTGGTGCTGACGCTCACCGCGGCAGGGCGCACCCCGAGCCCGAGCGCCACTGCGGTCAGACAGCCGCCCGCGCAGATGTCCACCGTCGGCGGCGACGCGCTCGGCCGCCCCGGCCCGCAGGCGGGCGTCGGCGCGCCCGCCCTCCCGCAGGGCCTCTCCGCGCTGTCCTGGATCGTCTCGGACGCGGACACCGGCGACGTCCTCGCCGCGGAGAACCCGCACTGGCCGCTGCCCCCGGCGAGCACGCTGAAGACGCTCTTCGCGGACACCGTCCTGCCGAAGCTCCCGGCGGACGCGACCCACAAGGTCGCCCCGTCCGACTTCGACGGCATGGGTGCCGGCAGCAGCGAGGTCGGCGTCGTCCCCGGCCAGACCTACGCGGTCTCCGCCCTGTGGCTCGGCGTCTTCCTGCGCTCCGGCAACGACGCGGTGCACGTCCTGGCCGCGATGAACGGCGGCGTCGCCGCGACGGTCCAGCAGATGCAGGCGCGCGCCCAGACGTTGGGGGCGAAGGACACGCACGTCGTCAGCCCCGACGGCTACGACATGCCCGGCCAGGTCTCCTCGGCCTACGACCTGTCGCTCTTCGCCCGCGACGGGCTGAAGGACCCCGCCTTCGCGAAGTACTGCGACACCGCGTTCGCGGAGTTCCCTGGCGGGCCGAACACCAAGGGCAAGCCCTTTCAGATCGCCAACACCAACCGGCTGCTCACCGGTCTGAACAGGGTCGGCGGCCGCTATCCGGGCCTGATCGGCGTCAAGAACGGCTACACCACCAACGCGGGCAACACCCTGGTCGAGGCCGCCCAGCGGAACGGGCACACCCTGCTGGTGACCGTGATGAACCCGCAGAACCACGCGGAGGACGAGGTCTACCACGAGGCCCGCGCCCTCCTCGACTGGGGCTTCGCTGCCGAGGGCCGCACCAAGCCCATCGGCACCCTCGACGCCACCAAGCCCGCCTCCTCCGACGCCGCGAGCGCCTCCCCGCACGCCCCTTCCGGCGGCACGGCCGCCGGCCCCTGGTCCCCGTCGGATTCCTCGTCCGGCGGCATCTCGTCGACGACGTACGCGGCCGGGGGCGTGGCCGCCGCTGTGGTGGCGGGCGTCGGCGGGGTCCTGCTCCTGCGCAGGCGGCGCCGGAGGCAGACCTTCTAGGCGGGAACGCCACCGTCCGGGGGTGCGGGGCCTGCCTGATCGCACGACAGCGCCTCGCGTCCCCGGCGCCCGTGCGTGCGGCGACGCCCCGTTCAGAGGTCCTCGTCCGCCTTGGCGACGGCCTCGACCGCCCGCGCCCGCGCCCGCAGGCGTGCGGCCTCCGGGTCCGCAGTGGCGGTCCAGGCCACGCAGTACAGCAGCCAGCGGCACATGAAGTTGATCCACAGCAGCAGCGCGATCGGGGTGCCGAAGGCGCCGTATACGCTCTTCGTCGCGACGCCCGCGATGTACGCGGCGAGGGCCTGCTTGAGGATCTCGAAGCCGATCGCGCCCAGCAGCGCGGCCTCCAGCACCACCCGCCGCGGTTGGCCGAAGATGCGCGGCAGCCCGACGAGCAGGTACGAGAAGACCATCAGGTCGACCACGACCGCGAGCACGAACGCGAGGACGGCCAGCGCGACCCGGCCCGCGGTCGAGCCTTCCAGGCCGAGCCACTGGGCCACGCGGCCGGTCAGCGCGCCCGCTGCGGTCGACGCCGCGAGGGACACCGCGCCGACCACGCCGAGCCCGACCAGCATGACGGTGTCCCAGAACTTGCGGACGACCACGTTGCCGGGCTCCAGCGGCAGGTACCAGGAGGAGCGGATGCAGACGCGGGTGGTGTCGACCCAGCCGAGGCCGGAAACCAGCAGGATGACGCCGCTGACCAGGCCCACCGTCGCGGCGTTCGCGGCCACCTCGTGCAGGTTCAGCTGCCGCGACAGGCCGGGGATCTGCTCGGCGATCTTCTGCTGGAGCGTGTTGACCCTGCTGTCCGAGAGCACCGAGGCGGCCACCGCCAGCGCGACCGTCAACAGCGGGAACAGGGCGAGAAAGCCGAAGAAGGTGACCGAGCCGGCCATCCGGTTGGAGCCGACGTCGTCGAAGTGCTCGTAGACCTTGTAGGCCCGGGTGTGCGCCACCCGGGCCACGATCGGTCCGATCACGGGCAGTCGGGTGAGCTGGTTCACGCCCCAGAACGTACCCCGATCACAGGGGCAGCCTGCGGAAGACCGGGCGGGGGAGGTGCCGCAGACCGGACATGACGAAGCGGAGCGCGCCCGGCACCCAGACGGTCTCGCTGCCCCGCCGGAGCCCGCTGACGACCGCCTCGGCGACGGAGTCGGCGGTGGTGGCGAGGGGCGCGTCGGGCAGGCCCTCCGTCATACGGGTGCGGACGAAGCCGGGGCGGACGACCATGACCCGCGCGCCGCTGCCGTGCAGCGAGTCGCCGAGGCCCTGGGCGAAGGCGTCGAGGCCCGCCTTGGTGGAGCCGTAGATGAAGTTGGAGCGGCGGGCCCGCTCGCCCGCGACCGAGGAGAGCACGACCAGCGCGCCGTGCCCCTGGCGGCGCAGCGCCTGTGCGCACAGCAGCCCGGAGGTGACCGCGCCGAGGTAGTTGACCCGGGCCACCGCCGCGGCCGCCAGCGGCTCGCGCTCGCCCTGCTCCTGGTCGCCGAGGACGCCGAAGGCGAGCAGGACGACGTCGACGTCGCCCTCGGCGAAGATCTTGCCGAGGACCGTCTCGTGGGTCTCGACCGCTGATGCGTCGAAGTCGTGGACGTGCACCTGCGCGCCGAGCGCGTGCAGTTCGGCGGCGGCCGCGTCCAGTGCGGGCGAGGGCCGCCCGGCCAGGTGGACCGTCTCGACCCGGGAGCCGACCAGCCGTCGGGCCGTGGCCAGGCCGATCTCGGAGGAGCCGCCGAGAACCAGCAGGGACTGGGGATCACCCAGGGCGTTCATCATCGGGACAGCCTTTCGGGCTTCGGACTCGCCACAGCGTTCACAGCGTTCACAGCGCGAGTCTGCGGGCGAGGTCGGAGGTGAAGACGCCGTGCGGGTCGATCCGCGCGCGCAGGGCGCGGAAGTCGGCGAGCCTCGGGTACATGGCGGCCAGGGTCCGCGGGCGCATCCGCGAGTCCTTGGCCAGGTAGACACGGCCCCCGGCCGCGAGCACCTGCTCGTCCAGCCGGTCCAGCAGCGGGCCGAGGCCGGGGACGGAGGCGGGCAGGTCGAGGGCCAGCGTCCAGCCGGGCATCGGGAAGGAGAGCCAGCCGGGGCCGCCCTCGCCGAAGCGCTTGAGCACGGCGAGGAAGGACGGGCAGCCGTGCCGGCTGAGCTGCTCGACGATGGAGCGCAGCGTCGCCTCCTGGCCGTAGGGGACGACGAACTGGTACTGCAGGAAGCCGCCGGGCCCGTAGACGCGGTTCCACTCGGGCACGCCGTCGAGCGGGTGGAAGAAGGCGCCGATCCGCTGCAGTTGGCCGCGCCGGTCGCGCGGGGCGCGGCGGTACCAGAGCTCGTTGAAGGCCCCGACGGTGGCGGTGCGGAGCAGCCCGCCGGGGATCCCGCGGGGCGCGGGCGGGAGGCTGCGCGGGCGGAAGACCAGCGGATCGCGGCGCTGACGCGGAGTCAGCTCCTCGATCGCGGCATGGTCGCCGCGTGTGAGCACCGCGCGGCCCGTGGCGGCCCCGCGGGCGACGAGGTCGATCCAGGCGACCGAGTAGCGGTAGCGGTGGTCGGTGGCCTCCAGGCGCCGCATCAGGTCGTCCAGGTCGGCCGCGCGTTCGGTGTCGACGGACATCAGCGACGTCGCCACGGGCAGCAGCTTGATCGTGACGTCGAGGATCACGCCGGTGAGGCCCATGCCGCCCGTGGTGGCGTCGAACAGCTCCTCGCCGGGGGTGAGCTCGACCTCCTCCCCGGCCGCCGTCAGCAGCCGCATCCGGGTGACGTGGTGGCCGAAACTGCCGCTGACGTGGTGGTTCTTCCCGTGGATGTCCGCGCCCACGGCTCCGCCGACGGTGACGTACCGCGTGCCCGGGGTGACCGGGACGAACCAGCCGAAGGGCAGCAGCAGCCTCATCAGCCGGTCGAGGCTGACCCCGGCCTCGCAGGTGACCAGGCCCCGCTCCAGGTCGAGCGCGAGCACCCGCGCCAGCGCGGTCATGTCGAGGACGGTGCCGCCCGCGTTCTGCGCGGCGTCGCCGTAGCTGCGGCCCAGGCCGCGGGCGAGCGTGCCGCGCTCGCCCGCGGCGCGCACGGCGGCAGCGGCCTCGGCCGCCGTCGTCGGCGCGCAGAGCCGGGCCGTCGTGGGCGCGGTGCGCCCCCACCCCGTGAGTCGTCCTTCCATGCCAGCGACGCTAAGCCCGGGCGCCGACAGCGCGCAGGAGGTCGCGGTGCGGCGATTCGTGACCAAAGCGCCAACCCGCCGGTTAGTCACCTGGAATACGCACGGTCCCGGTCACGGGAGCACCTCGCGGAGCACACCCGAACGGGTGAGTGAAAGCTGCGGCCGCGAGTTGACGGCGAGGTAGGCGCATGACGGAGAACTCCACCGGGACCACCCCCGGGACGGCTCTGCTCGACCCCGGGACCGATTGCGGCGGTCCCGGCGGCGGTCGGAGCGGTGACCGGGGCGGCGGTCGGGATCGTGGGCCGGGCGCCGACCGCGGCGGCGGTCACCCGATCGGGGGACCGCCGCCCTCCGTCCCCTCCCCGATGCCGGTGCTGCCGCCGTTCCCGTACAGCTGCCCGGTGGCGGGGCTAGGATGACCGCTCCCCGGCCCCGCGCCGACGACGAGCGCGCGCCGACGCCCGCCGGCGCCACGACCGTCGGGGCCGCGGCACGGGCGGCCCTGGCCCGCCGCCTGGCCGGGCCCGGATCGGTGCTGCTGGGGACGGCGCTGGTGGCCGTGCAGGCATCGCGGCTGAAGGCCTGGATCGTCGACGACGCGGCGATCACCTTCGCCTACGCCCGCAGTGTGGCGCACGGCCTCGGGCCGGTCCAGCAGGCCGGGGCGCCGCCCGTCGAGGGCTACTCGAACCCGAGCTGGCTGGCCGTACTGACGCTCGGTCACGGTCTGGGCCTCTTCGACCACGGCTCGCTCCTCGGGGTCAGCGACCTCGTCTGGTTCCCCAAGCTGCTGGCCCTGCTCTGTGTCGCCGGTGTGCTGTGGTGCGTGCGCGCCACGACCGGCTCCGCGCCGGCGACGCTGTTCGCCGCGGCGGTGCTGGCCACGAACTGGTCGTTCGTCATCTGGGCGTTCTCCGGTCTGGAGAACCCGCTGTACGGCCTGCTCGTCGCCGTCCTCGCGGCCCTGCTGGCGCGGGCCGCCGCGCGCGGCGCGCTGCCGGGCACGGGGGTCGCCGTCCGGGCCGGACTGCTGGCCGTGGCCGCGGCGCTGACCAGGCCGGACGGCGTGATCTACGCGGGCGCCTACCCGCTGGCGCTGATGCTGACCGTCCCGCGCTCGGCGCTGGGGCCGGCCGGTCTGGCCGCCCGTGTGGTCCGGCCGTCCGCGCTCGCGCTCGCCGTGTTCGGCGTGCCGTACGGGGTGTTCCTGTTCTGGCGGAAGGCCGAGTTCGGGCACTGGGCGCCGAACACGGCCGTGGCCAAGGCCCAGGCAGCGCCGGCGCTCTCCGATGTGTGGCACCGGGCGGTCGACGTGCTCGGCTACGCGGGCTGGGCGGGCGTGGCCGTCGTCGCGGCGGCCGCCGCCCTGGTGCTGGTCCGGCCCGGTCCGGCGCGGGCGGAGCTGGTCGCGGCCGGGGTGCCGGCCGGGCTCGCGGTGCTTGCCTTCGCGGTGCTGCGGCCGGACTGGATGCCGCTGTTCCGGTTCGCCACGCCCGTCTGGACGGCGGGCGCGCTGTTCGGCGCGCTCGCGCTGACGCGCGCCTGGTCCGCGCGCCGGCCGGCCCGCTCGTTCGGGCCGGTGCCCTCGTGGTGGGCCGCGCGCGCCGTCCTGGCGGTGGCGGCCGTGGTGGCGCTGGCGGTCTCGGCGCTCCCGCAGGCGGCCTCGGCTGCCACGTTCCGCCGGTGGCCCACGCTGTCGATGTGCAGCGTGGCCCTGCGCTACGGGCTGATGTTCAACCAGTACGCCGACCGCCTGGGCCTGCCGCGCCGCACCAGCAGCCTGCTGCTGCCCGACATCGGCGGCACGCTGCTCTCCAGCCGACTGCGCGTCGTCGACCTGGCGGGGCTCACCGACCCGGCCATCGCCCGCGACTACCGCTCCGGGGAGATGCGGGCGCTGCGCTCCTACGTGTTCCGCGAGGTGCGGCCGACCTTCGTCCATGTGCACGGCCCGTGGGCGAGCGGCCCCGGCCTGCTGCCGGACACGCTGCGCGCCGAGGGCTACGTGCCGATCTACGACTCGGGCGCGCGCTCGGGCCCGGGCGCGTTCGACGGCGACTGGGTCCGCGCGGACGCGGTGGCCTCGCCCGCTCGACTCGCGAGCCTGCGGACCTGGGCGCAGCATGAGGTTCCCGCCGCCGAACAGCGGCGCGCGGACTCCCCGCTGATGACCTGTGACCTTCCGAACGAAATTCCAGGATAGTCCGACAATTATTTTTCCCGGCGAATTCGTGGCTATTTTGCAATTCGCGCCGGACCACCCCAGGATTGTTTTTCGAAATGAAAGTCCTCGTGCGCTCCTCCGCCCTTCTCACCGGCTTCGCCGCAGCCCTGCTGGTCCTGCTCGGGGTCGGTGGCTTCTGGGTGCGCCCGGCCGCCGACGACTGGTGCTACCAGACGAACATGCGCACCATGTCGGTCGGTCAGTTCGTCCACTACCTCTACCAGGACAGCAACGGCCGGGCGGGCAACGCCGTGCTGCTCGCCTGGGTGCACGGGCTCGGTCCGCTCGGCCTGCAGATCTACCCGGTCGTCGTCATCGCCCTGCTGCTCGGCTCGCTGTGGCTGCTCATCGCCCGGCTCACCCGTTTGGCCGGGCATCACGTCCCCGTCGCGGTGCAGCTGCTGACGGCCGCGACCGCGTCGCTGGCCTTCCTGCTGGTCTGCCCGCAGCCCTACCAGACCACCTACTGGGCCTCGGGCGGCATCTCGCACACCGTGCCCGCGGTGCTCAGCACCGTGCTGGTCGCCGCCGTGCTCTGTCTGCCCGGCCGCAGCGGCCGCGCGGGCCTGCTCGGACGCTGGACGGCGGCGCTCGCGCTGCTGCTCGGCTTCGCCTTCGTCGCGGTCGTCTCCGAGGCGATGGCGCTGGTCGTCGGCGTCCTCGCCGCTGTGCTGTGGCTGCGGGCGGGCGACGTCTGCGCCGACCGTGCGGCCCGCCGCGCGGCCCGGCTCGGCGCCCTCGCCGCCGTCGCCGGATCGGCGGGCGGCCTGCTGGTCGAGTACCTCTCCCCCGGCATGCACGCCCGCAGCGCGGGCCTCGGCGTCCCGCACGGCGTGGAGCTCCTGCACCGGCTCCGCGACGGCGTGCTCACCTGGATCGGCGACCTGGCCACGACGTTCACCAGCTTCGACTACGTCGCCGTCGTCCTCGCGGGCGTGCTGCTCGGCCTGACCACCCGTCGCCTCACGGCCGACGCGCTCGCCCGCACGGGCTCGCGGGCCGGAGCCGCCCTCGCCCGGCGTCGCCCCTCACGCGCCGTCGCCCACCCGACGCGGCCGGGCGAGGAGGCGCACACGGAGGACGCCACGTCGGCGGTGGACAGCGCGCTGCCGGTCGGCGCCGCGGATCCGGGAGCCCTGCGCACGGCGGGAGCCGTCACGGACTCCGCGGGCACGAGCCGCGCGGGTGCCGCGCACACGGGCGAGGACGCGGATGCGGGCCGTCCCGGACCGGACCACCACCCCGGACCGGACCACCACCCCGGACCGGACCACCACCCCGGACCGGACCGGACCGCCCCGGACGCGACCGCCCCGGACGCGCCCGGCCCCGCGCTGGCCGTGCGCTCGCCGTTGCGGGTGCTGCTCTGGGCCGCGGCCGGCGTGCTGCTCGGCAGCCTGCTCGTCACCGAGCTGGTCCGGGCCGTCTTCGGGTCCTGGATCTGGTACATGGTGCGCACCTGGAACGACTGGCGGCTGCCCTACACGCTGCTGCTCGCCGCCGTCGGCGTCGCCGCGGGGCGGCTGCTCGCGACCGCCCTGGCACCCGCTCCCGGCACGACGGTCACGCCGCGTCGGCGACGCGCCGCGCTGCTGCTCCCGGCCCTGCTCGGGCTCGCCCTGCTGGGCCTCGCCCAGCCCGCCGTCGCCGTGGTGCACCAGACCCGGGTGCGCGCCCACCACTGGGACGCCCAGCAGGCCCAACTGGAGGCGCAGATGCGCGCCGGGGCCAAGAACCCGACCTACGTGCCCTCCTACATCGGCCACCTGCGCGACGCCTACACCCGCGGCGGCAGGCCGGACTGGGTCGCCTCCTGCATCGACGACTACTACGGCACGCACATCCGCCTGCCGGCGCACAGCACCGACTGGGTGAACCAGTCGCAGAACGCGCCGATCCCCTGACTCGCCCCTGCCACCCGCCCGTCACGACCGCCCGACCGCACCGACCCGCCTCACGACCCGTCCCCGATCCGAAAGGCCCGAGCGGATGCCCCCGCGTCTCTCCGTCGTCGTCCCGATCTACAACGTCGAGCGCTATCTCGACGAGTGCCTCGCCTCGCTGGCCGCCCAGACCATGGGCGACTTCGAGGTCGTCATGGTGGACGACGGCTCAACGGACGGCAGCGCCGCGATCGCGCACGCGTGGGAGCGGCGCGACCCGCGCTTCCGGTCGGTCCACAAGGAGAACGGCGGACTCGGCCCCGCCCGCAACACCGGCATCGAGGCGCTCACGCCCGGCACCGAGTTCCTTGCCTTCGTCGACAGCGACGACACGCTGCCGGAGACCGCCTACGAGCTGATGATCGGCACACTCGACCGGACCGGCTCGGATTTCGTCGCCGGAAACGTGCGGCGGTTCCGCAGCGCCGGTTCGCGGCAGTCCCCGGTGCACGCGCGGCCGTTCGAGCGCACCCGGCTGAGCACCCACATCAGCGAGTTCCCGGCGCTGATCACCGACCGGACCGCGTGGAACAAGGTCTACCGGCGTTCCTTCTTCGACGCCCACGGGCTGCGCTACCCGGGAATCCTCTATGAGGACGCGCCAGTCAGCGTGCCGCTGCACTACCTGGCCGAGAAGGTCGACATCCTCGGGGACCCGATCTACAACTGGCGCGAGCGCGAGACCGGCCAGCGCTCCATCACCCAGAACCGCAGCGACCCGCGCGGCCTGAGGGACCGGGTCACCTCGATGCGGCTGGTCAGGGCGTTCCTGACGGCGCAGACCGCGCCGGAGTACCGCGCCCACCTGCGCGCCTACGACCGCAACGCGCTGACGGAGGAGATCCCGCTCTTCTTCCGCGCGGCGCTCGACGGCGACTCGGCGCTGCACCAGGTCTTCGCCGAGCACGTGGGCGGGCTGCTGTCGGAGATCGGCGCCGCGTCGATCGAGCGGCTGCCCGCGGACCACCGGCTGCGTTACCACCTGATCGCGCAGGGCCGGATCGACGACTTCCTGGCGGTGCTGCGCTGGCAGTGGGAGCACAAGGGGGCCATCCCCGTCCGCGGCCAGCTGCGGCCGCACGCGGCCTACCCCGTGCTGGCGGACCGCCCGCCCGTCCCGGCGAGCGTGCTGCGGCTCGGCCCCGAGTTGGTGGTCCGCACCCAGCTGCGCGGCGCCGACTGGGACGACAAGGGCGTGCTGCGGCTCACCGGCCACGCGTACCCGACGCATCTGGGTGCGCCCACGCGGCACAGCGCGCTGAAGATGTTGATGCTGCGCGAGACGCACAGCCGCCGCACCCTGGTGCTGCCGGCGAAGACGGTCCGCTCGCCGGAGGTGACGGCCGACCACGGCCAACTGCTGCGCGACTGCGACCTGGCGGGCTTCTCGGCCGGTCTCGACCCGCGCCGGCTGCGGCAGGACGGGCGCTGGGTGGACGGGACCTGGCGGGTCACCGTCGCCGTACTCAGCGCCGGACGTCCGCGGCGCAGCCGGATCAAGGCCGGTCACCGCGCCTCCGGGCAGAGCCCGCGCTCCAGCTGGGTCGCCGACGACGTGCGCGTCATCCCGGAGATCCGGGACCAGCACCTCTACCTGCGGGTCGAGCACGCGCACGCGCTGACCGGCGAGATCAGGGAGAACGGCGGCCGACTGGAGATCAACGGCCGGATCCGCGCCGCCGTGGCGCACCGCGTCGAGGCGCTGCGCGTCCGTCACGTGGAGGACGGCTCCACCGCCATCCTCGAACTGCCCGTCACCTTCGCGGGCGCGGCGGCCGAACGGGCGGCGTCGTCAGATGCGGCGTCACGTGCGGCTTCGGCCGGGGCGGCAGCGGCGGGCGCGGCGGCCGGAGCGGGAGCCGTCGGCTCGGAGGCGGACGCGTACCTCGCGGGACGTGAGGACGCGCTGCGCGCGCTGGGCGTCGAGGGCGTCACTCAGGCCGAGGCCGCCCACGCGGGGACGGCCGAGAGTGTCCGGGGCTCGCAGGACGTCCGGGGGCGGCAGGACACGGGCGGCCTCAGCGGGGCCGGCGTGACGACCGCGCCCTGGCCCGCTCCCGGTGTGAACCCGGTCAACAGCCGGAACGGGGGAAACGGCAGCGCCGCGAAGGCGGGCCCGTCCGGGGCCCTCACACCGGACGCCGAGGGCTGGCTCCCCTTCACGGTCACCCTCGACCTCCGCGAGCTGGACGCCGCCCGCGAGCAGTACGAGCGGTTGCGGCCGCAGGTCCCGGCCACCCACGGACACCGTTGGGCCGTCGACCTGCGCCTGGAGGGCGAGGAGGACGAGGAGGGCACCTCGCTGCCGCTCGTCCACGACGAGCGCACCCAGCCCGAGGCGCAGCAGGTGCCGCTGCCGGGCGGACAGGGGCTGACGCGTCTCGTCTGCGTCAAGCGCTCGCCCACCGGCTACCTCCAGCTGGTCGACCAGCCGGTCCAGCCGCTGTTCGAGGAGGTCGTCGCCGACCTCGCCAAGGAGTCCTTCCGGCTCGTCGGCAGCTACCCGCTGCCGGGCCGCCACGCTCTGGAGCTGGTGCTGCGTCACCCGACGCAGAGCCGGCCCGAGGTCCACGCCTTCGAGGCGGTCGACGGGCGGATCGACACGCTGCTCCCCGCCGTGCCCGTCTCCGGCTACGCCGGGAAGATCCCGCTGGCCTGGGGCGACTGGCAGATCTTCGTCCGCACCCCCGCCCCGAAGGAGGCGGCGCAGGACGCGCCCAAGCCGGCCGAGTGCCAGGCCCGGCTCTCCCCCGCGATGCACGCGGCGGTCCCCGTCGCCCTCCAGGCCCGCGGCAAGACCGTGCGGCTGACCCGGCAGGGCTACGACGGGATGCTGCTCAGCGTCTCCGCCGCGCTCGGCCCGCACGAGCGCGGCGACTACCACCAGTACCGGCTGCTCAACGGCGCCCTGCCCGCCGCCCGCAAGCGCCCGCTGCTTCCCCAGGTGCTCTACGACGTCTTCGAGGGCCGCTCCTACTCCTGCTCCCCGCGCGCCGTGCACGAGGAGATGCTGCGCCGCGGCGACGGGAACGTGGCGCACCTGTGGGCGGTGCTCGACCAGCGGATGCCGACGCCGCCCGGCGCCCGTTCCGTGGTGATCGGCTCGGCCGAGTGGTACGAGGCGCTCGCCCGCAGCCGCTGGGTCGTCGGCAACACCCACCTGCCGACGGAGCTGGAGCGGCGCGAGGGCCAGGTCGTCGTACAGACCTGGCATGGCACCCCGTTGAAGAAGATCGGCTTCGACTTCGAGAACGACTGGTTCACCGACACCGACTACCTGCGCCGACTGGAGTTCGAGGCGAGGCAGTGGCAGGTGCTGCTCTCCCCGAACCGGTTCAGCACGCCGATCCTGCGCAACGCCTTCCGTTACGAGGGCGAGATCCTGGAGTCCGGCTACCCGCGCAACGACGTGCTGCTCGCCCCGGACCGGGAACTGCGGGCGGACGCCGTGCGCCGGCAGCTCGGGCTGCCGCCGGGCAAGCGGGTGATCCTCTACGCGCCGACCTGGCGGGAGCACCGGCTCCGGCTGAGCCACGGCGGCCACCACCTCGACCTGCAGCTCGACCTGGACACGATGCGCCGCGCGCTCGGCGCGGACCACGTGCTGCTGGTCCGCCCGCACGCCCACGTGGTCGACCAGGTTCCGGGCGCCGGCGACGGCTTCGTGTGGGACGTCGGCAGCTACCCGGACATCCAGGACCTCTACCTGGTCTCGGACGTCCTGGTCACGGACTACTCCTCGGCGATGTTCGACTTCGCGGTGACCGGCCGTCCGATGCTCTTCTTCACCTACGACCTGGAGCTGTACCGCGACACCCTGCGCGGCTTCTACATCGACTTCGAGGCGACCGCCCCCGGCCCGCTGTTGCCCACCTGCGACGACGTCATCGCGGCACTGCGCGACCTGGCCCCCGCCGTCGAGCCGTACCGCGGCGCGTACGAGGTGTTCCGCAAGACCTACTGCGACCTCGACGACGGCGCGGCCTCCCGCCGCGTCGTGGACCGGATGCTGGAGCTGAGCTGAGCTGAGCGAGGCGGGACGGTGAAAACCGCCTTCGAAGGTTCTCGTAGCTACAGACAGGCGCGGAGCGAAGGCGTAGCCTCCGATCCCATGACCTGGCGCAAGACTGTGAACACCACGCTGCGGCAGCTGACCGGCTACGAACTGCGCCGGATCCAGCGCCGCCCCGCCGCCGCGCGACCCGCGGCGGCGCCGGCCCCCTCGGCGCAGCCGGCCGCCCCCGCGGCGCCGAAGCCGCTGACGTTCCCGGCGGACTACGACGAGACCACCAGGGAGATCATCACCGCGGTGAAACCGTGGACGATGACCTCGATGGAGCGCCTGAACGCGCTGGTCCAGGCGGTGCGCTACGTGACCCGGCACGAGCTGCCCGGCGACATCGTCGAGTGCGGCGTCTGGCGGGGCGGCTCGATGCAGGCGGTGGGCCCGGGCGCTGCTGTCGCTGGGCGTGAAGGACCGCGAGGTCTCCTG
>NZ_BBPO01000010.1:58698-87152 GCF_000787815.1 Streptacidiphilus neutrinimicus | reverse complement strand
CGATGCAGGCGGTGGCCCGGACGCTGCTGTCGCTGGACGTGAAGGACCGCGAGCTCTACCTGTTCGACACGTTCGAGGGCATGAGCGAGCCGACCGAGGAGGACAAGCGCATCGACGGCCGGAGCGCCGCCGATCTGCTCGCCGCCTACGACAAGGACCGCCCGATCTGGGCCCTGGCGACCCTCGACGACGTCCAGGACGGGTTCTCCCGGCTCGACTACCCCTCGGAGCGTCTGCACTACGTTCAGGGCAAGGTCGAGGACACCATCCCGGAGCAGGCCCCGGAGCAGATATCGATCCTGCGCCTGGACACCGACTGGTACGCGTCGACCAAGCACGAGCTGGAGCACCTCTACGACCGCCTGGTGCCGGGCGGCGTGCTGCTGCTGGACGACTACGGCTACTGGCAGGGCTCGCGCCAGGCCGTGGACGAGTTCCTGGAGGAGACCGGCGCCCGGCTGCTGCTGACGCGCATGGACGAGGGCCGGATCGCGGTCAAGCCCTAGCGCAGGGGCGTCCCGCCCCCATCGTTCTTGCTCTTCTTACCTGGCGTTCCCAGCTGGTTCTTGAGGGTGTTCGGTCCGATGTCGCCCCCATGTTGACTGCCGTTTGCATGTATTAAGGTATGAGCCGCAAGGAATCTCATAATCGAACGTGTGTGCCGCGCGGTCATCGGGGATCGGCACCCTCACGAACAGGTCAAGATCAGCCCTTGAGTACGCCCGACGTCAGCGTCATCGTCATCGTCTACAACGACGCCGAGCGCCTTCCACGAGCAGTACAGTCCGTACTCGACCAGACCCTCCACAACGTGGAGGCCGTGATCGTCGACGACTGCAGCACAGACGGCAGCTTCGAGGTCGCGCAGCGGCTGGCGGCCCAGCACCCGGAACGGGTGCGGGCCTTCCAGCTGCCGGAGAACTCCAAGGGCTGCGGCGAGCCCCGCAACCGCGGCATCGTGGAGGCGCTCGGCACCTACGTCATGTACCTGGACAGCGACGACGAGCTGGAGCTCAACGCCTGCCGGAACATGGTCGAGGCCGCCGAGGCCACCGGCGCCGAGCTGGTGTCCGGCCTCAGCACGCAGATCTACATCGACACCCGCACCCAGCGCGAACAGCCCTGGTACCGCTGGCTCTACCAGCGCCACCAGGTGTTGGAGAACATCGCCGAGCTCCCCGACCTGTTCGTCTTCGACACCCTGTCGACGAACATGTGCTACCGCCGCGACTTCCTCCTCGACAACAAGCTGACGTTCGTCAAGGGCCTGCTCTACGAGGACCTGCTCTACTCCGCCCAGGCCTACCTGGCCGCGGACCGCATCGCCCTGATCCCCAATCAGGTCTACAAGTGGTACATACGGCAGAACGTCGCCAAGGCCGAGAAGTCGATCACCAACCGGCGCGACGAGATCCGCAACTTCTCCGACCGGATCGAGATCCACCGCCGCATCGACGCCCTGCTCGCCGAGAAGGGCCAGACCAAGCTGCGGCGGCACAAGGACCTGAAGTTCCTCAAGCACGACGTCCCGCTCTACCTGCGCGAGTTCCCGCAGCACAGCACCGAGTGGCAGCACCGGTTCGCGGAGCTGACCCGCGACTACCTGGCGACGATCCCGCTCGACGTCTTCGACGAGTGCCAGCCGGTGCAGCGCGTCTGCGCCTACCTGCTGATCAAGGAAGACTGGGCGAACCTGCTCCCGGCCATCGACTGGCTGCGCAATCCGCGCAAGACCCCGATGCCGCTGGTCGAGCGGAACGGCCGGATCTACTTCTGCGCCGACCACCTCGAGGACGAGACCGGACGCCGGATGCTCGACGTCACCGAGGTGGGCTTCCAGGCGCGCAGCCTGAACGATTCCGTGCTGCGCTCGCAGCTGACCGGCTGGGAGCCGCAGGGCGCCGACGCTGTGAAGATCACCGGCCGGACCGTCAACCCGCTGGCCCTGATCGCGCCTGAGGCGAAGCTCTCGGGTCGGCTGGAGGTCAAGGCCCGCCGCAAGGGCCTGCAGACCTTCAGCTTCCCGGTCACCTCGTTCACCCACCAGGGCGACCACATCGAGTGGGAGTCCACGCTCGACATCTCCAAGACCCTGCGACCGCTCGGCCTCGTCGACACCATCTGGGATGTGTGGCTCAACATGAGCGTGGACAAGCAGCGCACCCGGCAGCCGCTGTCGGTGGACCAGATGGACCTGGACGGCGACTTCGCCGCCCGGCCCAGGCTCACCCGCCTGCTGGCCGACCGGCTCCGGCCCGAGGTCTCCAAGCCCGGCCACCTGGCGTTCCAGCTCAGCGCCGTCGGCACCGCGGCGAGGAAGGGCCGCGGTCTGCTGTTCGACCTGATGCGCGGCCCGGCCGGGACGCCGCTGAAGCGCTCCGCCAAGCGCGTGCTGCAGGCGCGCCGCGACCTGAACGACCAACCCAACAAGATCCGCTGGTACCACCGCGCGATGACGCGGATGCCGGTCAAGAAGGGCCTGGTCGTCTTCGAGAGCCACCTGGGCAAGCAGTACAGCGACAGCCCGCGCGCCATCTACGAGGAGATGCGCCGCCGGGGCCTGAAGTTCCACGCCGTCTGGTCCTACGAGGGTGACAAGCCCCCGAAGGGCTTCCCCAAGGCCGGCAAGGACGTCGAGCTGGTCGGGCGCTGGAGCTGGCCGTACCTGTACGCGCTGGCCCGCGCGGAGTACTGGATCGACAACCAGGGCTTCCCGCTGGCGCTGCGCAAGCGCCCGGAGACCACCTACGTCCAGACCTGGCACGGCTCCGCGCTCAAGCGCATGGGTTTCGACATGGCCGAGTACCGCATGCTGCCGCGCCACAAGCAGGACGAGTACCAGCGCGCGCTCGACCGCTTCGACCACTTCGTGGTCCGCACCGAGCACGACGTCGACACGCTGGTGCGCGCCTACCGGCTGCCCGAGTCCAAAGTGCTGCGCGTCGGTTACCCGCGCAACGACGCCCTCGTCGCCGCCCGCGCCGAGGAGCTGCGCAGCGGCACGCGCGAACGCGGCCCGCTGGCCAAGGAGCTGGGCATCGACCCGGACCGCACCATCGTGCTGTACGCGCCGACCTTCCGGGAGAAGGCGCCCGAGCTGGTGCTCGACCCGGTCGCCTTCGCCGAGCGCTTCGGCGAGGACACCACGCTGATGGTGCGCTCGCACTACATGCAGCGCCTGGCCGTGCCGCGCACGCTCAAGGGCAAGGTCGTCGACGTCACCGACTACCCCGACATCACCCCTCTGCTCGGCCTCGCCGACGCGCTGGTGACGGACTACTCCTCGGTGATGTTCGACTACGCGCTGCTGGACCGTCCGATGGTCTTCTACGCGTACGACTACGAGGAGTACGCGGGCGCCGCCCGCGGCACCTACTTCGACCTGCGCGAGGCCGCCCCCGGCCCGTTCGTGGAGACCCAGGACCAGCTCTTCGAGGCGATCGACGCGCTCCGCAAGGGCGCCGACGAGTTCGCGGAGAAGCGCGGCGCGTTCGCCACCCGCTTCGGCGAGTACGACGAGGGCCGTGCGGCCGCACAGATCGTGGACAAGTTCTTCGGCCCGGCGGCCGGCACGCGAGCGAAGGGCGAGCAGGCATGAGCGCGAACGCCGCCGTGACCACCGGCCGTGACATCTTCATCATCTCCAACAGCGTCGACGAGCTCGGCGGTGTCACCACCTGGTCCCACCAGATGGCCCGGATGCTGACCGAGCGCGGGCACCACGTGCACGTGCTCGGCATCTGCGACACCGACACCCCGGCCGACCTCGGCCCGAACCTGCCCTACCCCACCACCACGCTGCACCCGGGCAAGATCCCGGCGGTGTTCAGCCCGCGCGGTGTCAAGCAGCGCTTCAAGGTCTCCGGCTACGCCCGCAACTCGCAGCGCGAGGCCGCGATCCGCAGCATGAAGGCCAAGCTCGACGCGCTGTTCGCGGCGGCCCGGCCCGGCGCGATGATCATCGTCACGCAGGTGTGGGCGATGGAGTTCGTCCGCCTCGCCGACCGCGGGAGCATCCCGCTCATCGGGATGAGCCACGAGTCCTACGAGTACTCCCAGGACTCCTCGCGCTTCGCCCGCGTCAAGAAGTACTACCCCGAGGCCGACCGGCTGCTCCTGCTCACGCAGGAGGACGCCGATCTGTGGATCCTGGAGAAGCTGAACAACGTCGGCTTCATGCCCAACCCCCTGCCGGTGTGGCCGGACGAGCCGTCCAGGCGGGAGACCAAGACGGTCGCCTGCATCGGACGCCTCGACGACCAGAAGGGCATCGACATGCTCCTCGACGCCTGGGCGGTCGCCGCGCCGCAGGCGCCGGGCTGGACGCTGAAGCTCTACGGCAAGGGCGAGGACGAGGCGGAACTGCGCGCCCAGTGCACGCGGTTGGGCCTGGACGGCTCCGTCGAGTGGATGGGCCAGACCTCCGACGTCCCGGGCGCGCTGCGCGACAGCTCGGTCTTCGTCCAGTCCTCCCGCGGGGAGGGCTTCCCGCTGGCGCTGCTGGAGGCCATGGCCTTCGCCGTCCCGTGTGCCGCCTTCGACTGCGCCCCCGGCGTCCGCGAGATCATCCGCGACGGCGAGGACGGCCTCCTCGCCGCCCCGGGCAACACGGCGGAACTCGCCAAGCAACTGGTCCGACTGATGTCGAGCCAGGAACTGCGCGACTGCATGGGCGAAGCGGCCCGGGTCAACGTCGCCCGCTACTCCAAGGAGACGATCCTGGAGAAGTGGGAAGCTCTGTTCGCTCTCCTGGAGCGGTAAGCGCACCCCCAGGGGCAGTTCCACCATCCGGGGCGCGGGGTACCCCGCGCCCCTCAGGCCGTAGTGGGCGCAGGCGTGCGGTCGGCGAGCGGCACGATCGGGAGCGGCGTCTGCTCGCCGAGGAAGACGGTGCGCACGACGCGTTCGGCGGCCCTGCCGTCGTCGAACTCGCAGAAGCGCTCACGGAAGGCCTGGCGCAGGGCGGTCGACTCGGCGTTCTGCCAGGCGCCGGTGCGGAAGAGGTCCGCGAGCTCCGCCTCGGTGCGGGCGACCGCGCCCGGGGTCTCTCCGGGCTTGCCGGAGACCAGGTCGAGGTAGACGCCGCGCGTCTCCCGGTAGACGTCCCAGTCGTCGGCGAAGACGACGATCGGGCGGTCGAGGTTGGCGTAGTCGAACATCAGGGACGAGTAGTCCACGATCAACGCGTCCGCGGCCAGCGCCAGCCGCTCGATCGAGGGGTGGCCGGAGACGTCGACGACCCGGGCGCCGGCGGCGCCGGGCGCCGAGTCGTAGGAGTAGTGCGCCCGGTGCAGGACGACGAACTCCTCGCCGAGCCGCGCGGCCAGCTTCGCCACGTCCAACTGAGGCTCGTAGCCGACGCGGTAGTCCCGCATCGTCGGCGCGTACAGCAGCGCCTTCGCGCCCTCCGGGATGCCCAGTTCACGACGGGCCGCGCGCACCTCCTCCGCGCCGGCCGTCACGTAGACGTCGTTGCGCGGGTAGCCGAACTCCAGGGTGCGGTACTCCGAGGGGTAGACCCGCTCCCAGATCAGCGACGAGAAGCGGTTGGAGCTGAGGCTGTAGTCCCAGCGGTCGATCCGCTCCAGCAGCCTGTCGAAGTCCATCGTCAGGCCCGCCGCCGGGTAGTCGCGCAGGTCGAGGCCCATCTTCTTGACCGGCGTGCCGTGGTGCGTCTGCAGGTGCACCGAACCGGGACGCTTCTTCGCGCTGTCGGGGAAGTTGACGTTGTTGACCAGGTAGCGGGCCCGCGACATCGCCTCCCAGAAGCCGCGCGAGCCGGGCGCGACCGTGGTGTAGCCGGGCGGCACGTCCTTCTTCCGGCCCGCCTCGACGACCCACACCGTGCGCGTCTCAGGGCGCAGTTCACGCAGCTTCGCCTCGATCGCGGCGGGGTTGCAGCCCGGGACGCGGTTCCAGTAGCTGGCGAAGACCGCCAGGTTGTCGTCGATCGGCAGCTGGCGCTGCATCTGCGCGAAGCCGCCCATCAGCGGGCGCGCGATGGCGCGCTTCACGCCGGGCTGCGCCGCGACCGCGCGGTTCTTCGCACGCCGCACCACGTCGCCGACCGGACCCGCCTTGAACGGCATGGTGACCTCGATCGCCGCCGCGCCTTCGGGCCGGTGGCGCCGCTCCGCCTCGGCGGCCTTCGCGAAGAACTCGCGGCGGTCACCCATCGGCACCCGGTCCGGGTGCGAGCCGATCGCGCGCAGGTGCTCGACCATGCGGCGGTGCAGGAAGGGCCGCCAGGAGTGCAGCTCGGGGTGCGCGTCGACGAAGGCGAAGACCCGGTCGTACTGGTCGAAGATGTCGAAGTGCTTGCGCGAGGTGGTGGCCAGGATGTTGCCGCCCATCCGGCGCTGCCGGTAGTGGATGACGACCCGGTCGAGCAGGCCGACGGACTCGGCAGCCAGCGTGGTCGGGTAGGTCCAGGGGGTGTCCTCGTAGTACCCGGGCGGGAAGGTGAAGTCGTTGCGCTGGACGAACTCCCGCTTGAACGCCTTGTTCCAGACCACCATCAGCATCCGCAGCAGCTGCTCGCGCTCCGCGGTGCCGAACTCCTCCGGCTTGGCGTGGCACTCGCGCAGCATCGCCGCGTCCTGGTTGCGCACCACCCGGCCGTCCCAGAAGGTGCGGGCGTAGTCGAAGACCAGGATGTCGGGGTCGCCGGTCGCGTCGAGGCGGTCGGCGATCGCCCGCAGCGAGCCGGGGGTCAGCGTGTCGTCGCTGTCCAGGAAGATCAGGTAGTCGCCGGTGGCGACCCCCAGGCCCGCGTTGCGGGCGCGGCCCAGCCCGACGTTCTCGGCCAGGTGCAGCACCCGCACCCGCGCGTCCCGCTCCGCGAACTCGTCGAAGATCCGCCCCGACCCGTCGGGCGAGGCGTCGTCCACACCGATCAGCTCGAAGTCGCTGAAGGACTGGTCGAGCACGGACTCCAGGCACTCGCCGAGGAAGGCCTGGACGTTGAACGCGGGGACGATGACGCTGAACCTGGGCACGGTTCCCGACCCTACTACTCCGGGGGGCGGCCACCGCACGCTCACCGCCTGTTCAGCACCCGGTCGCCGACGCTCTTCCCGGCGCCGGGGCGGCCCCCGGGAAGCCGTAGCGGCGCAGCGGACGCCACGCCTCGTCGTCCGTGCTGAAGCGGTGCAGGCTGAAGCCCTCCACGGGGAACCCGGCCTCGAAACCGCGCAGGTCGGCGAAGGCGCGGTCCAGCGCCTCCGCCGGCAGGTCGTGGGCGACGGTGACGTGCGGGTGGTACGGGAAGGCCAGCTCCCGGGCGAGCGGACCGGAGCGGACTGACGCCTCCAGCGCCACGCACTCCCGAACGCCCTGCTCCAACTGCACGAAGACCACCTGCGACACCGGCCGGAAGGTGCCGGTGCCGCGCAGGGTCACCCGGAAGGGCCGGTGGTCCGCGGCGGCGCGGGCGAGATGGGCGTCCACGTCGGGCAGCGCCGAGAGCGGGACCTCGGTGGGCGGCAGCAGCGTCACGTGCGTGGGTATGCCGTGCGCCCGCGTGTCGCCGTAACCGGCGCGCGCGTCCTGGATCAGCGAGCCGTACGGCTCGGGCACCGTGAGGGAGACCCCGATCAGGACGCCGCCGCGACCTATGACCCCATCGTTCGCCATGCTCAGAGCGCCACCGGGGGCAGGAAGCCGATCCGTTCGTAGGCCGCGGCGAGCGTCGGCGCGGCGACGGCCCGGGCCTTCTCCGCGCCGCGCGCCAGCACCTTGTCCAGCTCCGCCGGGTCGTCCAGGTAGGTGCGGGTGCGCTCCTGGATCGGGGCGACCCACTCCGTGTAGTAGTCGGCCAGCTCGGTCTTGAGCGCGCCGTACATCTTGCCCTCGAAGTGCTCCACCAGCTCCGGGATCGGGCGGCCGCTGATCGCCGAGTAGATGGACAGCAGGTTGGAGACGCCCGGCTTGGCCTTCTCGTCGAAGGCGATGACCGTGTCGGTGTCGGTGACGGCGCTCTTGAACTTCTTGGCGCTGGCCTTGATGTCGTCCAGCAGGCTGACCAGGCCCTTGGGCGAGGAGGCGGACTTGCTCATCTTCACCGCCGGGTCCTGCAGGTCGAAGATCTTGGCCGTCTCCTTGGGGATGTACGGCTTCGGCACGGTGAAGGTCTGCCCGAACCGGCTGTTGAAGCGCTCGGCCAGATCCCGGGTCAGCTCGACGTGCTGGCGCTGGTCCTCGCCGACCGGCACCTGATCCGCCTGGTAGAGCAGGATGTCGGCGACCTGGAGGATCGGATAGGTGAACAGGCCGACCGTGGTGGAGTCGGCGCCGTGCCGGGCGGACTTGTCCTTGAACTGCGTCATCCGCGAGGCCTCGCCGAAACCGGTGAGGCAGTTCATCACCCAGGCCAGCTGTGCGTGCTCCGGCACGTGCGACTGGACGAAGAGCGTGCACCGCTCCGGATCGAGCCCCACGCCGAGCAGCTGCGCGACCGAGACGCGGGTGTTCTGCCGCAGCACGGCCGGGTCCTGCGCGACCGTGATCGCGTGCAGGTCCACGACCATGTAGAACGCGTCGTGCGTCTCCTGCAGGGACACCCACTGGCGCACCGCGCCGAGGTAGTTCCCCAGGTGGAAGGAGCCGGACGTGGGCTGGATGCCCGAGAGCACGCGGAGACGGTCGTTGGCCATGGGCTCATTCTCGCAGGTGCGTAGGCGATCTTTCGCGCCACTCCACGGGCCGGACGCCCGCTGACCCGCTCGGACACCTGTGCGTCCGCCACCTCCGCCCGGTGCGGCGCGTTGTTCACCGTGATGGACCAGTGACGAAGCCGGAGGGTCCCACCGATGACGCCACCCCTGGTGACGGTGATCACACCCGTTCACGACACGCGGGAGTACCTCGGCCAGTGGTTCGCCTCCCTGCGGGCGCAGACCCTCGCCTGCGGCGAGCTGGAGGTCCTCGCCGTCGACGACGGCTCCACCGACGGCAGCGCCGAGCAGTTGCGGACGCTCGCCGCTTCCTGGCCCGAGGCGGTGCGGGTGATCGCCCTGCCGGAGCGCGGCGGCCCGGCCCGCGCCCGCAACGCCGCGCTCCGCGAGGCCCGCGGCCGCTACGTCTACTTCCTCGACTCCGACGACCGGCTGGGTGAGGAGGCGCTGGCCCGCCTCACCGCGGCCGCGGACCGGCTCGGCTCGGACGTGGTCGTCGGCCGCGTCGTGGGCGTGAACGGACGGTGGGTCTCCCCGGAGCTGTTCCGCGAGACCGTCGAGGACGTCCGCTTCCCCGGCTGCGCTCTGGCGTGGTCCCTCTCCCCCGCCAAGCTGTTCCGCCGCGAGCTGCTGGAACGTCACGGCCTGCGCTTTCCCGAGGACCTGCCCGTCTACAGCGACACGCCGTTCGTCCTCGCGGCCTTCTTCCACGCCCGCCGCGTCTCCGTCCTGGCGGACTACGACTACTACTACCTGCTGGCGCGCGACGACCGCAGCAACATCACCACCACCGCCCGTCTCGCCGACCGCCTGCGCGGCACCGCGGCGGGCGTGGCCGTCGTCCTCCGGTACACGACCCCGGGACCGGTGCGCGACGAGGTGAACGACCGCTACATCCGCAGCGACGTGGTCAACCTCTTCGGGCGCGAGTTCCTGCTGCTGGCCCCGGAGGAGCGGGCGCAGTTGGTCGCCGCGGCGGGCGAACTCGTGCGCACCCACCTGACCGAAGCGATCCGGGCCCGCTGCACCGAGCCCCAGCGGCTCCGGCTGCACTGCCTGCAGCACGGGCTCACCGAGGAGTTGACCGAACTTGTGCGTCACGAGTGCGACCACGGCGAACTGCCGGAACCGGTCACGGCGACGGCGTCCTGGTCTGCGGAGGGCCTGCGGGTTCAGACCTCCCGTGCGCTTCCCGGGCTCGTGTCCGCGCCGGTGACCTGGCTCTCGGACGCCGTCGGCCATGTCGCCTCGGACGACGAGACGGTCATCCCGCTGCGGGACCTGCTGCCCCGCCAGCGCAGCACGCTGCGTCTGGAGGCGAGTTGCGCGGGCCGCAGCGTTCCGGGCCGGATCACGCCCGGGGCGGACCTGCCCCAGCGCAGGGTCCGGCACGGCGGCCGCTGGTACCGGCTCACCCCGAAGGCGGGCCCGGGCGGCGAGTTGGAGGTCTGGTCCGCCCGGATCAGCGTGCGACGGGTCCTGCGGCTGCGGCTCACCCGCCTGTTGGGGACCCGCTGAAATCCCGCTGCGAAGCGCACCGGCGGGGTCCTGCCCCGGCCGGTCGCCTTCGGGCTACTCCGCGGGCGCCTGCGGGGGCGCGGTCACCCGGACGCGGTCGACGCGGCGGCCGTCGAGGCGGGCGACCTCCAGCACGTAGCCGTCGGGGGTGGTGATGCGGTCGCCCTCCAACGGGAGGCGGCCGAGTTCCGCGACCACGTAGCCCGCCACCGTCTCGTACGGGCCCTCAGGGAGCTCGACGCCCGTCTCCTCCTCGAAGTCGGAGAGGTTCAGCAGGCCGTCGACCTCGATCGAGCCGCCGGCCAGGCGCCGTGTCGTCGACAGCTCCTGGGAGTCGTACTCGTCGCGGATCTCGCCGATGACCTCCTCGACGAGGTCCTCCAGGGTGACGATGCCGGCCGTGCCGCCGTACTCGTCGACCACGATGGCCAGATGGTGGCCCTCATGGCGCATCTCCGACATGGACGGCAGCACGCGCTTGGTCGCGGGCAGCAGCTTCACCGGGCGGGCGATGTCGCGCACGGCGCCGACGGCGTCGGCCCGGTACAGGTCGCGGACGTGGACGAAGCCGACCACGAGGTCGTAGGAGCCGTCCACGACCGGGTAGCGCGAATGGGGGTACGCCCGCACCTCGTCGCGGACCTCCGCGACGGAGCGGGAGGCGTCGAGGAAGGTGACCTCCGTGCGCGGGACCATGACCTCGCGCAGCTGGCGCTCGCCCGCCGCGAAGACCTCGCCGATCAGCTGGCGTTCGTCCGAGCCCAGCTCGGTGCTCGCGGCCACCAGGCCGCGCAGCTCCTCGGAGCTCATCGCGTTGCGACCGGCCTGCGGATCGCCGCCGAGCAGGCGGACCATCAGGTTGGTGGAGACCGACAGCAGCCAGATGACCGGGCGCAGCACCCGCGAGATGACGTCCACGAGCGGCGCGGCCGTCAGCGCGATCGACTCCGCGCGCTGCAACCCGATCCGCTTGGGGGTGAGCTCGCCGAGCACCAGGGAGACGTACGAGATCAGGAGCGTGAGCAGGACCAGCGCGAGGGTGTCGGCGACGCCGCTGTCCATGCCCCAGCCGACGAAGACCGGGGAGAGCTTCTTGGCGAGGGTGTCCGCGCCGAACGCCGCCGAGAGGAAGCCCATGCAGGTGACGCCGACCTGGACCGACGCGAGGAAGCGGTTCGGGTCGGCGGCCAGGTGCGCGGCCCGCGTCGCCCGCTTGGTGCCGCGCTCGGCGAGAGCGCGGATCTGGCCCTCCCGAAGGGAGATCAGCGAGATCTCCGCGATGTTGAAGATCCCGCCGATCACGATGAAGAGAAGGACCAGTCCGGCATCGCGCAACGTCTCGCTCACCGGGCCAGTCTAGGGACCCCCGAGCCGCGCGCCCGCCGCCCCGTCCGGCCGTCTACCGGACGGGCAGTCCCGGCGCGGGGTAGGCGTCCGTCAGCGCCTTGACGTCGGCGCGGACCTTGGCGACCGTCGCCTCGTCGCCCGTCCTCGCCGCGCCCACGACCAGGTCGATCCACTCCGCCACCCGCGCCATCTCGCTCGCCGGGATGCCGCGCGAGGTCAGCGCGGGCGTGCCGATGCGGATGCCGGACGGGTCGAACGGCTTGCGGGTGTCGTAGGGGACGGTGTTGTAGTTCACCACGATGCCCGCGCTGTCCAGCGCCTTCGCGGCGACCTTGCCGGGGACGTCCTTGCCGGCGAGGTCGATCAGCAGCAGGTGGTTGTCGGTGCCGCCGGAGACCAGGTCGAAGCCGCGCGCGGCCAGCTCCTCGCCGAGCGTCCGCGCGTTGGCGACCACCTGGCGGGCGTAGACGCGGAAGTCCTCGCCGGCCGCCTCCTTCAGCGCGACGGCGATCGCCGCGGTGGTGTGGTTGTGCGGGCCGCCCTGCAGGCCGGGGAAGACGGCGCGGTCGATCGCCCTGGCGTGCTCGGCGGTGGAGAGCAGCATCGCGCCGCGCGGGCCGCGCAGCGTCTTGTGGGTGGTGGTGGACACGACGTCGGCGTGACCGGCCGGGGAGGGGTGCGCGCCCCCGGCGATCAGGCCGGCGATGTGGGCCACGTCCGCGACCAGCACCGCGCCCACCTCGCGGGCGATCTCGGCGAACCCGGCGAAGTCGATGGTGCGCGGCACGGCCGTGCCGCCGCAGAAGATCAGCTTGGGCCGCTCGGCGAGTGCCAGGTCGCGCACCTTGTCGAGGTCGATGCGGCCGGTCTCCTTCTCGACGCCGTACTGCACGCCGCGGAACCAGGCGCCCGTCGCGGAGACGCCCCAGCCGTGCGTGAGGTGGCCGCCCATGGGCAGCGCCATGCCCATCACGGTGTCGCCGGGCTGGAGGAACGCCAGGTAGACGGCGAGGTTGGCGGGCGAACCCGAGTACGGCTGGACGTTGGCGTGGTCCATCGCGAACAGCGCCTTGGCGCGCTCGATCGCCAGCGTCTCGACCTGGTCGATGTTCTGCTGGCCCTCGTAGTAGCGCTTGCCGGGGTAGCCCTCGGAGTACTTGTTCTGCAGGACGGTGCCGGTCGCCTCCAGCACGGCGTGCGAGACGTAGTTCTCACTGGGGATCAGGCGCAGCGTGTCGGCCTGGAGTTGCTCCTCGGCGACGACCAGCGCGGCGATCTCGGGATCGGTGACGGCGAGACGAGACATGGCAGCACTCTCCTCCGGGTCTCTCACTGGCTCTACGTCCGTCGTAGTCCAGTCCGACCCGGCTGCCCAGGCGTACGGCAGTCCGGCGGTGGTGCCCTCGCCGCTTCCTCGGGGTTCCCTCCCCGTGCGCCAGTCGCGGCACACGTCAGCCTACGGGACGCTGGCGTGCGCCCGTGGAGACGCTCACGGACCGAGACTTCTGCCCCGAGTGGCACGACGCGCTGGCGCTGCTCAGCCGGGACCTGGCCGCGACCGAGCCGGAGGCGGAGCCCTTCGCGCCGCTGCTGGACGCGTACGGGGTCTTCGTCGGCTTCCGGTCCTGGGGTGCGCAGGGCAGTCCGCTGCGGGAGGAGGCCGGGCTGCCCGAGGTCGCCGACGCGGCGCAGGAGTCCGCGGTGGAGCACCTGTGGCGCACCTGGCCGGTCTGCCCCGAGCACGGGCTCGGCCTGCACCCCCGGCTGCGCGAGGAGGACGGGGCGAAGGTGTGGTGGTGCGGCGGCCGGGGCCCCGCGAGCGGGCACGGCACGCCGGTGGGAACGCTGGAGGCCCGGCGGACGATCAGCCGCCGGGCCTCGAGACGCGGGAGGAAGCGCTGGCTCGGACTCAGATGAGGCCGAGCTCCTTGACCGCGTCGCGCTCCTCGATGAGCTCCCGGACGGAGGCGTCGATGCGGGCGCGGGAGAAGTCGTTGATGTCCAGGCCCTGGACGATCTCGAACTTGCCGTTCTTCGCGGTGACCGGGAAGGAGGAGATGATGCCCTCCGGCACGCCGTAGGAGCCGTCGGAGACGACACCGGCGGAGGTCCAGTCGCCCTCGGCGGTGCCGTTGGTCCACGTGAAGACGTGGTCGATGGCGGCGTTGGCGGCCGAGGCGGCGGAGGAGGCGCCACGGGCGTCGATGATGGCGGCGCCGCGCTTGGCGACGGTCGGGATGAAGTCCTCGGCCAGCCACTTCTCGTCGGCGACGGCCTCGGCGGCGTTCTTGCCGGCGACCTCGGCGTGGAAGATGTCCGGGTACTGGGTGGCGGAGTGGTTGCCCCAGATGGTCA
Source organism: Streptacidiphilus neutrinimicus (assembly GCF_000787815.1). Classification (GTDB taxonomy): domain Bacteria; phylum Actinomycetota; class Actinomycetes; order Streptomycetales; family Streptomycetaceae; genus Streptacidiphilus; species Streptacidiphilus neutrinimicus. The sequence goes on along the minus strand of NZ_BBPO01000010.1, from coordinate 73,257 downwards.
GGCGCTTGACGTCGTCGACGCCCACGCCGAGCTTCTTGGCCAGCTGGGCGATGGCGCGGTTGTGGTCCAGGCGGGTCATCGCGGTGAAGCGGTCGGCCGGGACGTCCGGGGCGTGGTTCTGGGCGATCAGCGCGTTGGTGTTGGCCGGGTTGCCGACGACCAGCACGCGGATGTCGTCCGCGGCGTTGTCGTTGATGGCCTTGCCCTGCGGGCCGAAGATGCCGCCGTTGGCGGAGAGCAGGTCGCCGCGCTCCATGCCCGCGGTGCGCGGACGGGCGCCGACCAGCAGGCCGACGTTGGCGCCGGCGAACGCGGCGTTCGGGTCGTCGAAGATGTCGATGCCCTTGAGCAGCGGGAAGGCGCAGTCGTCGAGCTCCATGGCGGTGCCCTCGGCGGCCTTGACGCCCTGCGGGATCTCCAGCAGACGCAGCTTCACCGGCACGTCCGCGCCCAGCAGGTGGCCGGAGGCGATGCGGAACAGCAGCGCGTAGCCGATCTGGCCGGCCGCGCCGGTCACGGTGACATTGACGGGGGTGCGGGTCATTTCTACCTTCTCCAGCTGTCGCCGACGCGTCTCTCGACATCGAGAGAACCAGCGTCAGGCTATCGCAACAGGACCCGGCCGAGGGCGTGGCCTCGCCACGCCCTCGGGAGTCCTTCGTCACGTTTCCGACACGGTTCTGCCGAACCGGCATCAGCCCAGCTCACAGCGGTATGACCAGGCCCGTCGGGCCAAGGGTGCGAACCCTCAGTCGCCGCCGCCGTCGCTGTGAACCATGCTGCCCAGACGCCCCACGAACGGCAGGTGGATCACCGGATCGGGGAGCGACGCGAGCGCGAGTACGACGATGACCAGACCCAGCACGCCCATCACCACGATGTCCGTGAACCGGCTGCGCACCGCGAGCATCCCGACCTCCGGCATGACCGCCCGCAGCACCGCGCCGATCAGCAGCCCGACGCCGACCGTGACGATCCCGGCGCGCCACGCGTCCAGCGCGGTCACCAGCAGCCCGACGCCCACGACGGTCAGCACCACCACGATCGGCCACTGCCGCACCGGCACCGGCCGGTCCCGCCCGGCCGCGGCGGAGCCGCCCTCGGGACGGAACGTCCCCGTGGTCGTCACCGGCGGCCGCTGCTGCGCCTTCGGTTTGCGCGCCATCTCGTCGGCGCCCTCAGTCGCGGGCTGCACTGGCCTGCCGCTCCGCCGCCTCGACGACGTTCGCGAGCAGCATCGCCCGGGTCATCGGTCCGACACCGCCCGGGTTCGGGGAGATCCAGCCGGCCACCTCGGCGACCTTCGGGTCCACGTCGCCGGTGTAGACGCCGTCGACACGGCTGACGCCCACGTCCAGCACGGTCGCGCCGGGGCGCACGTGCTCGGGCTTGATCAGGTGCGGCACGCCCGCGGCGGAGACGATGATGTCCGCGCTGAGCAGGTGCTCGTCCAGGTTGCGGGTGCCGGTGTGGCAGAGGGTGACCGTCGCGTTCTCGCTGCGGCGGGTCAGCAGCAGGCCGATCGAGCGGCCCACGGTGATGCCGCGGCCGACGACCGTGACGTTGGCGCCGTTCAGCTCGATCTGGTGGCGGCGCAGCAGCTCGACGATGCCGTAGGGGGTGCACGGCAGCGGCGCCTCGACGCCCAGCACCAGGCGGCCCAGGCTCATCGGGTGCAGGCCGTCGGCGTCCTTGTTCGGGTCGATCAGCTCGAGCACGCGCTTCTCGTCCAGGTGCTTGGGCAGCGGCAGCTGGACGATGTAGCCGGAGCAGGCAGGGTCGGCGTTGAGCTCGCGCACGACGTCCTCGACCTGCTCCTGGGTCGCGTCGGCGGGGAGTTCGCGCTGGATGGAGGCGATGCCGACCTGGGCGCAGTCGCGGTGCTTGCCGCGGACGTAGGCGTGGCTGCCGGGGTCGTCACCGACGAGGACGGTGCCGAGGCCGGGGGTGATCCCCCGCGCCTTCAGCGCCTCGACCCTGGAGACGAGCTCGGACTTGATCGCTGCGGCGGTGGCCTTGCCATCGAGAATCTGGGCGGTCATGGAGCCATTCTCCCGGATCGCGGAAGCAGTCGTGCTCAGGGGCCGGGTCACGGCCCGACCGCGCATGATCGCACATGGACCGTCGGGATCCGGTTGCAAATACGCCACAACCGTGTGGTGGACCTGCGAACGAGGTGGACATGGCGGCTGCCGCTCGCAACGATGGGTGTCGGTTAAGAGCAGTAAGAAAGCAGGAACGGGGGCACGGGGGGACGTGAGCGCAGACCAGGCTTTCGCCCTGGGCAGGCGCGCCGCTTTGGAGCGCCGTTGGGCCGAGATCGCGGCCGGTCGTTACGGGGGGCCTCTTCGGGTATTGCTCCGTGCCGGCGGAGCGGCGGTCGTCGCCGTCGTGGCGGCGGAGGTGCACCGCACCCATGATCCGGGCGTGCTCTGCCCGTTGCGCCGGTTCACCGGCATGCCCTGCCCCGGCTGCGGCAGCACCACGGTCTTCATGGACCTGGGCGCCGGTCACGTGGGCGCGGCGATCGCCGCCAACCCCGTGACCGTCCTGGTCGGTCTCGGCCTGCTGTTCGCCCCGTTGGGCGGCGGCGCCTGGTGGTGGCGGCTGCCCGCCCGGAAGAAGAACATCGTCATCTTCTCTGCGGCGGCGGTCTCCTGGCTCTGGCAATTGCACCGATACGGTTTTCTGCCCTCCTGAGCGTCACCGCACTCCGATAATCTCACCGCCTGTCAGCACACCCACTTCTCACCACGCATCCCTGCCCGGAGGCACGAACATGAGCTACCCGCCCGACCCGAACAACCCTTACGGCCAGCCGCAGCAGCCGCAGAACCCTTACGGTCAGCAGCCGCAGCAGCCGGGTTATGGCTACCCCCAGCAGCAGCCCCAGGACCAGGCGGCCTACGGCTACCCGCAGCAGCCTCCGGCGGACCCCTACGCGCAGCAGCAGGCCTACGGCTACCCGCAGCAGGGCCAGTACCCGGCCTACCCGGTCGGCCAGGACCCGTACGCGGGCTACGTGCAGAACGCGTACGCCGGCTGGGGCGCACGCGTGGTGGCGCGCCTGATCGACACCATCGTCGTCGGGCTGATCCCGTACATCATCCTGTTCGCCGTCGACGGCCCGTCCACCACGATCAACGCGGACGGCACCATCAGCAGCAACACGGGCGCCTACGAGGCCGGCAGCTTCTTCGTCAGCATCCTGGTGCTGGTCGGCATCGGCGTGATGAAGGGCACCATGGGCCAGTCCCTGGGCCAGAAGGCCGTCAACATCCGCGGCGTGCGCGAGGCCGACGGCCAGCAGCTGCAGGTCGGTCCGGCGATCGTGCGCGAGGTCGCCCACGTCCTCGACAGCATCTGCTGCATCGGCTACCTGTGGCCGCTGTGGGACGCGAAGAAGCAGACCTTCGCTGACAAGATCATGAACACCGTGGTCGTCAAGTCCAGCTGACCTGGCGCCACCGTGACAGGGCGAAGGCCCGCCGCACCGAGGAGGAGCGGCGGGCCTTCGTCATGGCATCAGGTCACTGCGCCTCAGTGGAAGAAGTGCCGCGTGCCGGTGAGGTACATGGTGACGCCGGCCGCCTTCGCGGCCTCCACCACCAGGTCGTCGCGGACCGAACCGCCCGGCTGCACCACGGCCTTGACGCCGGCCTCGGTCAGCACCTCCAGGCCGTCGGGGAACGGGAAGAACGCGTCCGAGGCGGCGAAGGAGCCCCGCGCCCGCTCGCCCGCCCGCTGCACGGCCAGACGCGCGGAGTCGACCCGGTTGACCTGACCCATGCCGACGCCCACCGAGGCACCGCCCTTGGCCAGCAGGATCGCGTTCGACTTGACGGCGCGGCAGGCCCGCCAGGCGAAGGCCAGCTCGGCCAGCTCCGCCTCGGACAGCGCCTCGCCGCACGCCAGCGTCCACGTCGACGGGTCGTCACCGGCCGCGTCGATCCGGTCGGCCTGCTGCAGCAGCATGCCGCCGGTCACCGCGCGGGTCTCCACCGTCGGCAGCGCCGGGGTGCCGCGCAGCACGCGGATGTTCTTCTTCTGCGCCAGCACCTCGACCGCGCCCGGCTCGTAGTCCGGGGCGAAGACGACCTCGGTGAAGATGGGCGCGATCTGCTCGGCCAGCGCCACCGTGACCGGTCGGTTCACGGCGATCACGCCGCCGAACGCCGAGACCGGGTCGCACTCGTGGGCCTTGCGGTGCGCCTCGGCGACGTCCGCGCCGATCGCGATGCCGCACGGGTTGGCGTGCTTGATGATGGCGACGCACGGCTCGGACTGGTCGTACGCGGCACGGATCGCGGCGTCCGTGTCGGCGTAGTTGTTGTACGACATCTCCTTGCCGTGCAGCTGCTCGGCGGCGGCGATGCCCTTGCCGCTGCCGTCGACGTAGAGCGCCGCGGCCTGGTGCGGGTTCTCGCCGTAGCGCAGCACGTTCTCGCGCTCGTACGTCGAGCCGAGGAACTGCGGGAAGCGCTCCTCGTCCGCGGGCGCGTAGCCGTCGGCGAACCAGGAGGCCACGGCCACGTCGTAGGCGGCGGTGTGCGCGAACGCCTCACCGGCGAGACGCTTGCGGGCGGCCAGGTCGAAGCCGCCGTCGGCGACGGCCTTCAGCACGTCCGCGTAGCGCGCGGGCGAGGTGACCACGGCGACGGAGGGGTGGTTCTTCGCGGCCGCGCGGACCATCGACGGGCCGCCGATGTCGATCTGCTCCACGCACTCGTCCGGGGTCGCGCCGGAGGCGACGGTCGCCGCGAACGGGTACAGGTTGACGACCACGAGGTCGAAGGGCGCCACACCCAGCTCCTCGAGCTGCGCACGGTGCGACTCCAGCCGCAGGTCGGCCAGGATGCCGGCGTGCACGCGCGGGTGCAGGGTCTTCACGCGACCGTCGAGGCACTCGGGGAAGCCGGTCAGTTCCTCGACCGGAGTGACCGGCACGCCCGCGCCGGCGATCTTCGCCGCGGTCGAGCCGGTGGAGACCAGCTCGACTCCGGCCGCGTGCAGGCCCTGGGCCAGCTCTTCGAGGCCGGTCTTGTCGTAGACGCTGACGAGCGCCCGACGGATGGGACGAACGTTCTCGGAGGTGGGCTGCGGCTGGTTGCTGCCTGAGCTCATTACCGAATCCTTCTGCAATGCCCCGGCGAGATGACCACCCCGTCGGTGCGGTTGATGTGTTGTCCCGTGGGATGTCCGGTCACGACCGGTCAGCGGACGGGAGCCGGGATGAGCACCCGGCGTCCGTCCACCCGGTGGCCCTCGCGGGCCATCCGTCCCACGGCGTCGACGAGCAGTTTCCGCTCGACGTTCTTGATGCGCTCGTGGAGCGCCTCGCCCTCGTCCTGGTAGTCCGAGTCGGCGACCTCGACCACGCCTTGGGCGATGATCGGTCCGGTGTCCACGCCCTCGTCCACCAGGTGCACGGTGCAGCCGGTGACCTTGACCCCGTACGCCAGCGCGTCGCGCACGCCGTGCGCGCCGGGGAAGGAGGGGAGGAGGGCGGGGTGGGTGTTGACGATGCGGCCCTGGAAGCGGCGCATGAACTCACCGCCGAGGATCTTCATGAAGCCGGCCGAGACCACGAGGTCCGGCTCGTGGAACGCGGTGGCGGCGGTCAGCGCGGCGTCCCAGTCGGTGCGCTCGGGGTAGTCCTTCACCCGGTGCACGAAGGTGGGGATGCCCGCCCTCTCGGCCCGCTCGAGCCCCGCGATGCCGTCCCGGTCCGCGCCGACGGCGACGATCGTCGCGCCGTAGGCCGGGTCGTCGGCCGCGTCGATGAGCGCCTGGAGATTGGTGCCGGAGCCGGAGACCAGGACCACGAGTCGGGCCGGCGCCGCCGGTGCGGCGAAGTCCAGCGGTGCACTTCCGGGCGCAAGAGCCACTGCTCGGTCCTTCAGGTCGGGCCCGTCGCCGTCCGGTGCCGCGCTGCGTTGCGCTGCCGTCACGCGTCGTGCACGCGTCGCGCCGCCGGGCCGTGCGTCGAGCTCAGTCGGTGGCCGACGCAGGGTGTCATCCTGTGACCGGCATCCGCGTCCGCCGAAAGGCGCCCGCAGCTGTTCCTGCGGACCGGACGGGAACCTCGGGGGCGCGCCGTCCGTCAGCAACTTTACCGGCACGCGCACACGACCCCGCACCCCAGACCCTGATCAGACCCCGCCGTGGCCCCGGGCCCGATCCGGCCCGGGGCCACGGCGGACCCCGCACCGCGCCCGGGCCTGGCCCCGCACTCACCGGGCCGGGCCCCGTCACGGGCCCACGATCATCCTGGGGTCGCACGCCACAGGGCCCCGCCAAGTGAGAGGGTGTCCCTGCGGACTACTGCGGGCGCGATCCGCAGACGAGAGGTACGCGCGCACGGTGCACACACGAGGCGTGCACGATGCGTGTACGCGTACGGGCAGGCGATCAGGAGTTACGGCGAAGACCATGGGCCACAGCGGCGACACCACCAAGACCGGCGCCCCGGCGCGGGATGCCTTCGCGCCTCCGCCCGAGGGTGCGCCGGACCGGCCCTGGCAACCGCGCGGCCCGGTCACACACGCCGCCGGTCCCCAGGGGAGCGGCGGCTCCGGTGCTTCGGGCGCTCGCGCCGGATCCGCCGGTTCGGGTGGCTCGGGTGGCTCGGGCGGCTCCGGCTTCGGACCGGCGCAGCCGCAGGACGCGCGACCCGGGTCCGCGTCCGGGTCCGGGTCCGGGTCCGGATCCGGGTCAGCGGAGGGAACCGGCGCGGCGGACGGCACGCCGTCGCCCGGCCCCGAGGGCGAGGCGCCCGGCACACCGCCGCGCGGCCGCGCCGAGGTCCCGCCCCCGCACCCGTGGAGCCCCGGCTACCAGGGCCAGCAACCGCCGCTGCCGCACTTCCCCTACCAGCCGCCCGGTCCGCGCTTCGACCCCAACGACCCGGTCCTGCGCCGCTCCCGGCTGGCTCTCCTCAGCGGCATCTGGGGCTTCTTCTTCATGGTCCTCGGCGTTCCGTACCTGACCCTGCTGCTCGGCGCCCTGGCGCTCTACTGGGGCGTCAGCGCGCTGCGCGGCGAGGTGAAGCCGTCGTCCTCGGCGAAGACCGCCGCCCTGTCCGGCGCCGCTCCGACGCCGCCGAGCTCCCCGTACTACCCCGCGCCGTCGACCCGCCCGCAGGTCCCGGCCGCCCTCGGCGGCCTCATCGCGGGCGCGGTCAGCCTGGCGCTCGTCGGCGCGGTCTTCGGCGTGCAGCTGTACTACAAGAGCTATTACGACTGCCAGGCGAACGCCCTGACCAAGACCTCCTACGACGCCTGCGCGACGTCGGTCTCGCCACGCCCGCCGGCGTGGCTCACCCAGTTCAACGGGAGCTGAGGCGCTAAGGCGCTGAGCTGCTGACACGCTGAGCCGCTCAAGCGCTCCGACGTTCAGGCGCTCACACGTTTCAGGCATCGGGGCCGGGATCGGCGGCGGGCGTGGCGGCGAGGCCGGGGGTGGGTTCCGTCGGCTCATGGTCGCGGTCAACGGCGAGGCCGACGTCAAGGCCGAGGCCGAGGCCAAAGCCGGGGCCCGGGCTGGGGCTGCGGCTGGAGCCGGAGCCGGAGCTGGGGCCCCGGTCCGGCTCCTCGGCCGGGAAGCCCCAGTCCGCGCCGTCGATCACGGCCGCGATAGCCGACGCGACCGTCAGGGCCTCCACCGGCCGAGGGTGGTCAGCGTGGGCGTCGTGGGCGCGGGCACCCTGCGTACGGGGGTCCTGCGCACGGGCATCGTGAGCGCGGGCATCGTGAGCGCGGTCATCGTGGACCTCGGCGGTGACGGCGTCGCCGGCACGGGCTTCGGCCGGAAGCGCGTCGGGCGCGGGCGCAGGCGACATCCGCGGAGCCCTCATCCGCGAGCGGGACCAGCGCAGCAGGAACGCGGTCGGCAGCCCGACGGCGAAGGTCCAGCAGAAGGCCGCCAGCGCGGTCCAGCCGACCGGCGGGCCGACCTCGGCCAACGCGCCGTCGCCCAGCGTCCCGCCGGCCCACCGGGCCCCGACGCCCGCCAGCAGACCTGTGCAGGCCGAAGCCCCTAGCACGACCAGCGCCAGGGCGGTCCAGCCGCACGTCGGCCCGACGTCCCGGCACGAGGGTTCCTCCCCGTCCGCCGCGTCCTCCGGTCTCGGCACGGCCGACGGCGTGACGGCCGATGTCGGGACCACCCTGACGTCGCGCGTGAGCGCCCAGCCGACCGCACCGCCCGAGGCGAGCGGCACCGCCAGCGCGAGGAGCCCGAAAACGGACCGTCCGGGCCCCGGCGCGTCCGCCAGCAACGGCAGTGCCAGCGGCGCGAGGGGTTGCGAGCCCAGTGCGGCGGCGTGCCCGCCCAGGGTGAACCCGGTGCCCAGCGCGTAGGCCCCGGCCCAGACTGCCGCGTTCGGGACGAGCACCGCGCACAGCAGCATCAGCGACACCCGCCCCGCCAGATCCGGGGCGAGCAGCGCCGCGGACGTCCCCGCCGCGCCCGGGTGCACGAGGATCGAGGCCGTCAGCACCGCCGCGCCGCCGCCCAGCAGGGCGAGCGCTCCCGTGAGCCCCGCCCGCAGCGCCTCGTCGCGCTGCGGCGCGAGCCCGCGCAGCCACCCCATTCGCCGCGCCAGCACGCCTTCTGGCGTCGGCACAGGCCACACGCCCAGCCATTCCCCGCGTGCCCGCACCGCCCGCCAGGCGGCCGCGAGACCCCACTCACCCGTGCTCCGGTGCGCGCCCGCGATCGCGGCGAGCAACGCGAGCAGCCCCGTCCAGAGCAGGTCCGGCACCGGCTCCGTCCGCGGTTCGCTCCCCAGTCCCAGCAGCGCGGCGGGCACCGCGACCCCGAGATAGCCGAGCACCACCTCCCGCCGCCGCCCGGCCCGGGCCGCGGCGTGGTGCACCAGTCCCACGGCCAGCGCCGTCACGAGCAGCGGCGCGACACCGAGGGAAGCGTGCCCCGCCGCCCCGTCCCAGCGCAGCGGCCCACCCTGCGCGAGCAGCCACAACGCCGCCGCGAGCTGCGGAACGGCCGTCAGATCGCCGTCCGCGTAAGGCGTCGTCACCCAGAGCAGCAGCACGGGCACGGCCACGATGCCCCACCCCGCCAGAGCCGCGCCGGCACCGGCGAGAAGAGCTGGTCGGTCGAAGAGTGCCATGGTCCAGGGTCGACACGTGACACGCCCGATCTGTCGCAAAACATGCAGTTGTCACTCTTTGATCCAACAATTCATATATGCGACTGAGCCTCCACGCGGCCTCGACGTCCACTGCGGGCCTCACATGACGCCGCCTCAGGACTCCCACGACGCCTCGCGCGCCCGCACGAGGCGCCAGGCCCAGGCCGCCCGCCGCGCATCCCGCTCCGCCGCGGACGCCCCCTCGGCTCCGACGGCACCCGGCGTCGCCGACGGAGTGTCAACCAAGCGCCGCCCCGCCGCCGACGCCGCGTCACCGGGCAAGAAAGAACGGACGACCGAGCCTGAAGGCAAGCGGACCCCCGGGGCCGAGCGGCCCGGTACAGCCAAGCAGCGTGAGGCCGGGAGCCGAGCCGACGGGAACAGGCGGGCTTCCGCCACGACGCGATCGACGACGGGCGCCCCGGCCGACGCCGCCTCCCGCGCTGCCGCGGGCGCGCGAGCCGACGGAAGCAAGCAGACCGATCGCGCCAAGCGGACGCCCGCCGGCGCCCGCGCCGAGGCGGACCGGCGACGCAGGTCCGCACCGGCAGGCGACGCCCCCGCCCCGGCTCGGCCCCCGCGGGCCGAGACCACCGTGGCCGCCGCTCCCACCCGCTCCGTCGCCCGGGACACTGCCGAGCGGGCCCCTACCGACCGGAGCGCCGCCGACCGAGACGCTGCCGACCGCAGCGCCGCCAGCCGAGGCGCCGCCGACCGAGACGCCGCCGACCGCAGCGCCGCGGGCCGAGGCAACAACCAGGGCCCTGCCCGTCAGGCGCCCAGCCGACGGGCCTCCGCCCGGCCCGACTCGGCCGGAGGGAAGGCTGCCGCGCCGGACCGCGTCGCGCCGGACCGCGTGGCGCCGGACCGCGTGGCGCCGGACTGGGTGGCGCCGGACTGGGTGGCGCCGGACGTCGCTGGTCGCGACGCCGCTGGTCCCGGCGGCGCCGGTACCCGCGTCCCTGACGCGCCGTCGTTGTCCTCGCTGGCGCCGGCCCCCACCGGGCCAGGGCGGCACGGCGCGTTCGGATCGGGGCGCGCCGCGGTCGCCGGGGCGCGGAGCGTCGACGCGGAGGCCGTCGGGCACGGGGCCGGACGGGAGCCGTCGAACGGCCCCGCCGCTGCGGGGCCTGCCCCAGCCGGTCCCCACTCCGAGCTACCTTCCGCAGTCCCCTCCGCCGCCCTCCCGGCGACTCGGGAGGCCTTCGACGCGCTCTACGCCGCCCTCGCGCCGCGACTGACGTGGCAGACGTTCCTGCTCACCGCGAACAGACACCGTGCGGCCCACTGCGTGCGGCGCGGCTTCCAGCTCGCCTGGACGAACTGGCCGACCGTCAGCGCGGACCCCTCGCCCGAGGGCTGGCTCCGGGCCACCGCCTTCGATCTCGCCCTCTCCCCCTGGCACGGCGGCGGACCGCGCATGCAGCACGCCTTCCACCTCCCGCACCGGGCGGTCGGCCACGCCGCCGCCCTCGACGTCCCACCGGACTCACTGCCCGAAGGGCAGGACCGCGCGCTGCTGAAGGCGCTGATGCGGCTGCCGCGGCCGCAGCGCCGGGCCTTGGTCCTGCACGACGTGATCGGACTGGACTGGGCGCAGACCGCGGCCGAGGTCGAGGGCAGCACCCCGGTCACCTTCGGGCGCGTCGCGCGTGCCCGTCGCGCGCTGGCCGAGGCGCTGCCGGAGGCCGCCGGCGCGGATCCCGAGGCGCCGGGCTTCGGACGGCGTCTCGGCGACCGCCTGCGGGCGGCTGCCGTCCGTGCCTGCGCGGAGACGCCCGAGCACATCCCCGCCCACGTCACACGCAGCCGCGCGCGCCTGCACGACGGGGGGCTGACGCTGGCCGCTGGGGCACTCGCCCTGGCCATGGCGGGCTTCCTCGGCGCGGGAGCGGTCTGGGGCACGCCGCTGCACCCGGCGGAGCGTCCCGTCATCCCGCATCCCACCCATGCCACCGTGATGGGCACCGCGGACAACGCGCCCACCGCCGACTTCCAGCCGCCGAAGGTCCCGGAGCCGCCGATCACCGCCTTCACGACCGGGCCCGGCCTGATCCAGCAGAACCAGGACACCTCAGGCGACGCCAAGAAGGGGTCCCACGGCAAGCACGGCAAGCACTCCGGCCACCGCGGTGCTCCGGGCAAGCCCCAGGGGCCCGCCAAGCCCTCGGCTCCGGGGCACCCCGGCCCACCGGGCGGCCCGGGCGTGCACCCCCAGCACGGGCGCCCCCACCAGTCCCGACCGAGGAACGTCACCGACCCTCTCGACTGATCTCCCGCGCACGCGAAAGCATGAAGGCATGCGAAAGCACGCGAAGGCGCGCGAAAGGGCCGCCCCCGCGAACGAACGCGGGGGCGGCCCTTCAGCTCAGCGCCTCAGCGCCAGGGCGCCTCGGTGCCTGGGTGCCTGGGTGCCTTGCTCAGCCGATCAGCTGACGCGCCAGGCGGGCGGTCTCGGACGGCGTCTTGCCGACCTTGACGCCGGCAGCCTCGAGGGCCTCCTTCTTGGCCTGCGCGGTGCCGGAGGAGCCGGAGACGATGGCGCCGGCGTGGCCCATGGTCTTGCCCTCGGGCGCGGTGAAGCCCGCCACGTAGCCGACGACCGGCTTGGTGATGTGCTCCTTGATGTACGCGGCCGCGCGCTCCTCGGCGTCGCCGCCGATCTCACCGATCATCACGATGAGGTCGGTGTCCGGGTCGTCCTGGAACGCCTGCAGCGCGTCGATGTGCGTGGTGCCGATGACCGGGTCGCCGCCGATGCCGACGGCGGAGGAGAAGCCGATGTCGGACAGCTCGTACATCATCTGGTAGGTCAGCGTGCCGGACTTCGACACCAGACCGATGCGGCCGGCCTTGGTGATGTCGGCCGGGATGATGCCCGCGTTGGACTGTCCGGGGCTGATCAGGCCAGGGCAGTTCGGACCGATGATGCGGGTCTTGCCACCCTTCTGGTTGTTGTACGCCCAGAAGTTGGCGGTGTCGTGGACCGGCACGCCCTCGGTGATGACGACGGCCAGCGGGATCTCGGCGTCGATCGCCTCGATGACCGCGCTCTTGGTGAACGCCGGCGGCACGAAGATGACGGAGACGTCGGCGCCGGTGGCCTCGATGGCCTCCTTGACGGTGCCGAAGACCGGCACCTCGGTGCCGTCGACGTCAACGGTGGTGCCCGCCTTGCGCGGGTTCACGCCACCGACGATGTCGGTGCCGGAGGCGAGCATGCGGCGGGTGTGCTTCATGCCCTCGGAGCCGGTCATGCCCTGGACGATGACCTTGCTGTCCTTGGTGAGGAAGATAGCCATTTCGGTTCCCCAGCCCTTACTTCGCAGCCGCGAGCTCGGCGGCCTTGTCGGCCGCGCCGTCCATGGTGTCCACCTGCTGCACGAGCGGGTGGTTCGCGTCGGTCAGGATCTTGCGACCCAGCTCGGCGTTGTTGCCGTCCAGACGGACGACCAGCGGCTTGGTGACGGCCTCGCCCTTGCTGGAGAGCAGCTCCAGCGCCTGGACGATGCCGTTGGCGACCGCGTCGCACGCGGTGATGCCACCGAAGACGTTGACGAAGACGGACTTGACGTCCGGGTCGCCCAGGATGATCTCCAGGCCGTTCGCCATGACCTCGGCGGACGCGCCGCCACCGATGTCGAGGAAGTTGGCGGGCTTGACGCCGCCGTGGTTCTCACCGGCGTAGGCGACGACGTCCAGGGTGCTCATGACGAGACCCGCGCCGTTGCCGATGATGCCGACCTCGCCCTCGAGCTTGACGTAGTTGAGGCCCTTCTCCTTGGCCTTCGCCTCGAGCGGGTTGGCAGCGGCCTTGTCCTCGAGCGCCTCGTGCTCCGGCTGGCGGAAGTCGGCGTTCGCATCCAGGGAGACCTTGCCGTCGAGCGCGATGACCTTGCCGTCACCGGTCTTGACCAGCGGGTTCACCTCGACGAGGAGGGCGTCCTCGGCGATGAAGACGGTCCACAGCTTCTGCAGGACCTCGGCGACCTGGTCGGCGACCTCGGCCGGGAACTTGGCCGCGGCCACGATCTCGGCGGCCTTGGCCGGGGTGACACCCTCGACCGCGTCGACCGCGATCTTCGCGAGGGCCTCGGGGTTCTCCTCGGCGACGACCTCGATCTCCACGCCACCCTGGACGGAGGCCATGGCCAGGAAGGTCCGGTTGGTCCGGTCGAGGAGGAAGGAGACGTAGTACTCCTCCTTGATGTCCGCCGTCTGGGCGAGCATCACCCGGTGGACGGTGTGACCCTTGATGTCCATCCCGAGGATGGCCCGGGCCTTCTCCACGGCGTCCGCCGGGTCGGCGGCCAGCTTGACGCCGCCGGCCTTGCCGCGGCCACCGACCTTCACCTGAGCCTTGACGACCGCGCGGCCGCCCAGGCGCTCGGCGACCGCAGCAGCGGCCTCCGGGGTCTCGATGACTTCACCGTCCAGCACCGGTACACCGTGCTTGGCGAAGAGATCCCTCGCCTGGTACTCGAAGAGGTCCACGCGCGTCCGTCCTTGTGATCGCGACTGCTTGTCTTCCCAGCGTGCCGCACGGACCGCTCCGGCGGGGTACGCGGGTCCTGGCAGGGACCTCGCGTCGGCGCCTTCGCTATGGGGAGCACACGGCGGCGTGGCACGCGGCATGTCCGTCTCGCAGGTTATCCCTGTCCGGGGGCCCGGGTTCGCCAGGGAGCCCTCCCGGACCGGTGATAACCATCACAACGAGGGTACGGCGGGTCGGCGGGAGCGCGGCGCCCTGGTTCGACCTCCGTCCGACACGCCCGGGGCCCCCATCGTTCAGCGGCCGTCCTCGGCGCTCGGGCAGCCGTCCTGGCCGGTCCGCGCGGGTGCGCGCCCGCCCGGTGTGTCCGGAAAGTTCGGGATCACCGGAACGGCCCGTGCGACGCGGGCGCGCCGGGTATAACGGATACGTCACAGCGAACGGTGGGTCGCCGCCACCTGTGCCTCCTGGAAGCGGACGCACGATGCAGAGCAGCACACACAGACCCGGCCTCGGTCCCGAACGGACCGAGGAAGCCCCTGAGCCGGCCCCCGCACCACCGCCGGCCTTCTTGCCGAACCGTTTCGCTTCCGCGTGCCCGCCCACGGACCACCCGCAGGAAAACCCTCCCTCCGCGGGCTTCCACCCGACGGATCTCTCGGCTGCGGACCTCCCGGCCGCCGAGCTCCCGGCCACGGGCCTCTCGCCCGCAGGCCGCCCCCGCGCGGGTCTCTCCCCCGCGGACCTCGCCGAGCTCGGCTCCGCCCGCTCCACCTGGCCCATGGACCGGCAGGCCGCCGCGACGTTCGCCGCCGAGGCCGAGTCGGTCACCCGCGCCCGCCAGTTCGTCCGGATCACCGCCGCGATGTGGCGGCTGTGCCCCCAGACGCTCGCCGACACCGAGCTCTGCATT
>NZ_BBPO01000010.1:24839-58522 GCF_000787815.1 Streptacidiphilus neutrinimicus | reverse complement strand
CGTCCGGATCACCGCCGCGATGTGGCGGCTGTGCCCCCAGACGCTCGCCGACACCGAGCTCTGCATGTCCGAACTGGTCGGCAACGCCGTCCGCCACACGCCCAGCCGCCGCCTCCACTGCCGCCTGTGGAGCGCGCGCGGCCTCCTCTTCGTCGAGGTCGACGACGAGGACGGCGACGACATCCCCCAGGTCGAGCAGCCCGGCGAGGACGACGAGTGCGGCCGGGGCATGCTCCTGATCGACACCTTCGCCGCCGCCTGGGGCTCGCTCCCCCGCCCGGGCCTCGAGGGCAAGACCGTCTGGGCAGCCCTCCCGCTCCCGTAGCCGCAGGGGCGTCCGGGCAGGACCGCCCGCGCCTCCCACCACGGCCGCGTCCGCCTTCCTCACCGCTCGGGAACCGGCAGCGGTCCTCACCGCTCGGGAACCGGCAGCGGCCGCTTCTGCAGCGCGGCGGCCATCACCTCGGGGAACAGGTCCGGTGTGCAGGCGAAGGCCGGCGCATCCAGGGCGGCCAGCGCCGCCGCGTGCTCACGGTCATAGGAGGGCGCGCCCTCGTCACTCAGCGCCAGCAGCGCGACGAACTCCACACCTGCCGACTTCATCGCCGCCACACGCTTGAGCATCTCGTCACGGATGCCGCCCTCGTACAGATCGCTGATCAAAACCACCACCGTGTCCGCCGGCCGAGAGATCTTCGACTGGCAGTAGGCCAGAGCCCGGTTGATGTCCGTCCCCCCGCCGAGCTGGACGCCGAAGAGCACGTCCACCGGGTCGGACAGCTCCTCGGTCAGATCGACCACGGACGTGTCGAAGACCACCAGCCGGGTGCGCAGCGACGGCATCGACGCCAGCACGGCCCCGAAGACGGACGAGTGGACGACCGAGGCCGCCATCGAACCGGACTGGTCGATGCAGAGGATCACCTCCTTCTTCAGCGCCTGCTGTGCCCGCGCGTAACCGACCAGCCGCTCCGGCACGACGGTGCGGTGCTCCGGGAGGTAGTTGCGCAGGTTGGCCCGGATGGTGCGATCCCAGTCGATGTCGCGGTGCCGCGGCCGGTTGGTCCGCGCGCTCCGGTCGAGCGCGCCCCCGACCACGGAGCGGGTCTTCGTGGCGATGCGTCGCTCCAGATCCGCGACCACCTTGCGCACGACAGCACGGGCCGTCTCGCGCGTGGTCTCCGGCAGTGCCTTGCCGAGCGATATCAGTGTTCCGACGAGGTGCACGTCGGGCTCGACCGCCTCCAGCATCTCCGGTTCCATCAGCAACCGGGTCAGTCCCAGACGTTCGATGGCGTCCTGCTGCATCACCTGCACGACGCTGCTCGGGAAGTAACCGCGGATGTCGCCCAGCCACCGCGCGACCTGCGGTGCCGACCCGCCGAGCCCGCCGCTGCGCGGGCCGCCCCCGCCCTCGGCACGGGGCGCGTACACCGCCGCCAACGTCCGGTCCATGGCCGCGTCGCGGCCGCTCAACGAGCAGCCCGTCCCGTCGGCCTCGCCCCCGAGCACGAGCCGCCAACGCCGAAGCCGTTCCTCACGGCCACCCTCGATGTCGGGGCTTCCGTACGTACAGGCTGCACCGGGCGTAGAGGCGGCTCCAGGCGTAGAGGCTGCTCCAGACGTAGAGGCTGCACCGGGCGTAGAGGCTGCACCGGGCGCTGTTGTGAGCCGGGCGGCTGTGGTCGAGGTCATCGAGGCCCTTCCTCTCCCTGGAGATGTCCGAGTATCAGATGCACGGTGGCCAGGGCCGGGGCGGCCTGCTCGATGTCCAGCTCGGCGGCGAAGCCGCGTGGCGCCTCGCCCGGCATGCCGCCGGGGGCGTCCCGGGCGCCCGCGCGGATCAGCTCGCCCACACCACGCCGGACACCGGCCTCCAGGCGGGAGAAGGTGCGCCGCAGCAGCGGCAGGACGTCCGGGAAGGCCGCTGCCGGGATCGCTGTGATCCACGCGTCGACGAGTTGCAGCAGACGCCGGTCGTGCACCAGCAGCACCCCGCTCCCTGCGAGGAACCCGTCGACCCATGCCGCGCCCTCGGCCGGCGGCACCCCGGGCGTCAGTGCCAGACCCAGGAGCCGCGCCGCCTCGTCGTCCGGGAGTCCGCCGTCGTCCAGCAGCAGTCGCGCAGCCCGCCCGCGCACCACGGCGGCCACCGCCTCCCGCGCGACCAGCGTCCGCAGACACGCCTCCCAGCGCGCCCGCACCCCGTCGGCGTCGACAGGAGCGACACGGCGGGCGGCGGAACCCACAACGCTCCGGTCTGTGGCGTCAGTCGGGTTCGTGACGTCCGTCCGGTCCGTGGCGTCAGTCGGGCCCGTGAGGTCCGTCGGGTCCGTGACATCCGTCGGGCCCGTGACATCCGTCGGGCCCGTGGCATCCGTCGGGTCCGAGGCGTCGGTGAGGTCGGTGAGTTCGGTGGGTTCGGTGACGTCCGTCAGGTCTGCGGCGACCTCAGCGTCGGCGAGGCCGCCTGTGTCCGCCGTTGCCGAGGCCAGAAGCCCGACCGCGGTGTGGGTGGCGGCGACGTGCTCGGCGAGGGCCTGCGCCGCCACCGGGTCCAGCGCGGTGGCGGCGGCCGGAAGGCCGATGCAGATGCGGGTCGCGAGCGAGCCCGCGAGCTCCGCGAGGAGCGCGGTGCCCGTCGCCCGGACGTCGCCGTAGCGCAGGGAGCGCACCAGGGCGGGCAGGGCCTCGGCGAGGTGGGCGACATCCGTGTCCAGCGCCGCCCGGTCGCCCAGGCAGCGCAGCACGACCGGCAGGGCTTCCGGCAACGCCGCCAGCAGGCAGCGCTCCGCCAGCGCGGTGACGTCCCCCAGCCGCTGGGCCTCGATGGCGCGCGCCGCCGTCCGCGCCGAGGCCGCGGCCTCGACCGTCGTGCCCCAGACGCCCGCCTCTGCCACCCGGACCGCCAACTCCGGCTCCCAGGCGAGCTCCCAGCTCTCGCGGAACGTTCCGGTCGAACGGGTCCTGGAGGCGGCGGGCACCGCCCAGTCGATGCCGAGCAGTGCCAGCCGGTGCAGCAGCCGGCTCCGCTCGGCGTCGAGCTGCTTGCGCAGATCCAGGTCGAGCGCCCGCACCCGTGCCTCGGGCCTGAGACGCAGCCTGCGTTGCAGCCGCGTCAGATCCCTTTGCAGCGGCACCGCGGGCGCCGCCTCGGGCACCTGGCCCAAGGCGTCGCCGACGACGAGCTTCTCCTCGATCAGACGCAACGGCACGTCCGAGCCGTCGCAGAGCACCGCCCGCGCCGCGTCGATCGTCTCCGTCAGCCCCGCCAACGGCCGCCCGCGCACGGCGGCCAGGGTTCCGGCGAGCCGAACCGCCTCGATGACGTGCGCCGAGGAGACCGGGTGGTCCTCCTCCCGCAGCAGCGCCGCCATCCTGGTGAACCACCGCTCGACGACATCGCGGCCCCTGGCCTCGAAGAGGTGCTGGTACCAGCCGGGCGAGGCGATGCCCGCGCCGTAGCCCGTGTGCTGGCCCAGACGCCGGTGCGTCCACGGAACCCAGGTGACCTCCACGGGGGCCTTGGGCAGCCCGCGCAGCAGGGCGTTGTCCGCTGCGACGGTCACTTTGGCCGCGAGCGCCGGCACGTGCCAGGCGCCGCAGACCACGGCGATGCGCTCGTGTCCGGCCCGTGCGGCCGCCCTGATCTGCTTGCGCATGTACGCCTCGCGGCGGGCGTCCTCCGGCGCCTCGGGCGCCTGCTCGCGGAGCACCGTCATGGCCTCCGCCAGCACCTGGAACGGAGCCAGTGCGTCCGGTGCGGCCCGCGCGGGCGCCGCTCCCGGCACGGCCCCCACGTCGGGCCCGACGTCCGAGCCCTCGCCGCCGGCCCGGAGCTCGTGGCCCACGTGCTCGACGACGTCGTCCCACCAGCGCTCCGCGTCCTCCTGCCCCGCTGCCCGGGCGAGTTCGGCGATCGGATCGAACCGGTGAGCGTTCTCCGGCTCACCCGCACCGCCATCGTCGCCGCCGCCACCGTCGACGCCCCCGCTGCTGCTCTCCCCGCCGTCGCTGGTGACGGGGACCGCCTCGGCGGTGTCCTCGGCTCGGGCCGGCTCGTCCCTCGGCTCGTCCCGCGTCGCGGCGTGGGCGGCGAGCGCGAAGGTGTGTGCGGCCGGCAGGTCGATGAAGCGCACCGGCACCTCCGCGTCCAGCGCGTAGCGCAGCGCGACCCACTCCGGCGAGAAGGCCGCGAAGGGCCAGAACGCCGCCCGCGAGGGCTCGTCCACGACGTGGGCGAGGAGGGCGACCGGCGGCGCCATCTCCTTGCTCGCCGCCAGCGGCAGCAGGGCGTCCGCCTCCGGCGGCCCCTCGATCAGCACCGCGTCGGGCCGGAACTGGGCGAGCGCGGCGCCCACGGCCCGCGCCGAACCAGGCCCGTGATGCCGCACCCCCAGCAGCGCGACCGTCGTTCCCCGTGTTGTTCCGTGAGTCGAGGCCACAGCAGCCATCCCCCTTCCTCGGTCTCCCCCGGATTGCTCAGAGCGCGGACGCGTCGCGGCAGGAGCGGTAGAAGTCCTTCCAGTCCGCGCGCTCGCGCACGACGGACTCCAGGTACTCCTGCCAGACCAGCCGGTCCGTCGCCGGATCACGCACGACCGCACCCAACAGACCTGCCGCCACGTCCGCCGCGCGCAGCTGCCCGTCGCCGAAGTGCGCGGCCAGGGCCAGCCCGTTGGTGACGACGGAGATCGCCTCGGCCGTCGAGAGCGTGCCGGACGGGGACTTGAGCTTGGTCCGCCCGTCGGCCGTGACGCCGTCGCGCAACTCCCGGAAGACCGTCACCACACGCTGGATCTCCGTCAGCGCGCTGGGCAGCTCGGGCAGATCGAGCGAGCGTCCCAGCTCCGAGACCCGACGGGCGACGATGGCCACCTCGTCGTCCATGCTCGCCGGGAGCGGCAGCACCACGGTGTTGAACCGGCGGCGCAGCGCCGAGGAGAGCTCGTTGACGCCGCGGTCGCGGTCGTTGGCCGTGGCGATCAGGTTGAAGCCGCGGACGGCCTGCACCTCCTCCCCCAACTCCGGTATGGGCAGGGTCTTCTCGGAGAGGATGGTGATCAGCGTGTCCTGCACGTCGGCCGGGATGCGGGTCAGCTCCTCGACCCGCGCGGTCTTCCCCTCGGCCATGGCCCGCAGCACGGGACTCGACACCAGGGCCTCCCGGCTGGGCCCCTCGGAGAGCAGCCGGGCATAGTTCCAGCCGTACCGGATCGCCTCCTCCGGTGTGCCGGCCGTTCCCTGCACGAGCAGGGTCGAGTCCCCGCTGACCGCGGCGGCGAGGTGCTCGGACACCCACGTCTTGGCCGTTCCCGGCACGCCGAGGAGCAGCAGCGCGCGATCCGTGGCCAGCGTCGTGACGGCGACCTCGACGATCCGGCGCGGACCCACGTACTTGGGCGTGACGACCGTGCCGTCCGGCAGCGTGCCGCCGAGCAGGTAGGTGGCCACCGCCCACGGGGAGAGCAGCCAGCGCTCGGGGCGCGGCCGGTCGTCCGCCGCGGCGAGCGCCGCGAGCTCGGCCGCGTACGCCGTCTCGGCATGCGGCCGCAGCACCGCGGGAGCCGCGCCCGAGAGCGGTGACAGGGGTGTTGACAGGGACGTGGACATACGTCTCCTCAAGAGAGAGGCACCAGGGCGTCAGAAGGAAGGAACGCAGGTCAAAGGCATCGG
The DNA here is from genome assembly GCF_000787815.1 of Streptacidiphilus neutrinimicus. Lineage (GTDB taxonomy): Bacteria > Actinomycetota > Actinomycetes > Streptomycetales > Streptomycetaceae > Streptacidiphilus > Streptacidiphilus neutrinimicus. The sequence continues at coordinate 52,846 of NZ_BBPO01000010.1, read as the reverse complement.
ATGGGCGTCCTCGACGTGAAGCGCCGCCTGCGAGAACCACTCTGCACCCTGGGTCTGACAATCGGGCGCGCCTGTGGACAACCCCCGCCCGGCAGCCGCCCGCGTTGTCAGTGGGGAGCCCTAACGTCGAAGGCATGAACGATCGCTGGAGTACCGATCACGTTCTCTCCCTCGCGCCTGACGCCCCCTCACAGAAGGCCGGGTCCAAGCTCGCCAAGCCGGAGCCCTGGTCCGGCACGGGAGCGAGCCAGGAGGCCGTCTGGGGCGCCTGCAAAGGCAGCGGATCGCGCCCCTACCAGACGGTCGTCGCCCTCGACGGGCCCGCCTACCGGTGCTCCTGCCCGAGCCGGAAGTTCCCCTGCAAGCACGCGCTGGGGCTGCTGCTCCTCTGGTCCGCCGACACGCTGACCGGGGCCGACGTGCCCGAGTGGGCCGAGTCCTGGCTCGCCGGGCGCCGCAGACGCGCGGAGCGTGCGGACCTCGCCGCAGCGCCCGCCGCCGGGGGCTCAGGGGCCACCGGGGACGGGTCAGGACGCGGCGAGGGCGCGTCCCCGGCCGCCGCGGCCCCGCGTGACGAGGCGGCGGCAGCGGCCAGGCGCCGACGGCGCGAGGCTCGGGTCGCCGCCGGCGCGGACGAGCTGCTGGCCCGCCTCGCCGACCAGCTGCGCGACGGTCTCGCCGAGGCCCCGTCCCGCGGCTACGCCTTCTGGGACGGCGTCGCGGCGCGCATGGTCGACGCGCAGGCGCCCGGATTCGCCTCCCGTGCCCGGGATCTGGGCGCCCTCCCCGCCTCTGGGCCGCAGTGGCCCGCGCGGCTGCTCGAGGAGTACTCGCTGCTCCACCTGCTCGCCATCGGCTACCAGCGCCACGACGCGCTGCCCGAGCCGCTGGCCGCCACCGTGCGCTCCCGCGTCGGCTTCACCGTCGACAACGCCGACGTGCTCCGTGCCGGCCCGTTGATCCGCGACCACTGGCTGGTCCTCGGTTCACGCGACAGCTCCGACGACCGCCTGACGACGCGTCGCCTCTGGCTGCGCGGCACCCGGTCGGGTCGGGACGCGCTGCTGCTCTCCTTCGGCCGGCCGGGCACGGCCCCGGAGCTCTCCCTGCCGACCGGCCTGGTGCTGGACGCCGAGCTCGCCTTCCATCCCGCGGCTCCGGCGCTGCGCGCCGCGCTCGGCGCCCGCCACGCCGCCCCCTCCGCACCCGCAACGCCTCGTCCACAGGGCACATCGATCGAAGCCGCCCTCGGCTCGTACGCGACGGCCCTGGGCGACGACCCGTGGCTGGATGCCTGGCCCGCCGTCATCGCCGAGGCCACGCCGGTCCCGACGGACCACGGTTGGCAGCTCGTCGACGCCACAGGCGCGGTACCCCTGTTCACTCCTTCCCCCTGGCGTCTGCTGGCAGCTTCGACGGGTCGCCCGGTCACGGTGTTCGGCGAGTGCGGCCACCGCGGCTTCCACGCCGTCACGTGCTGGACGGAGAACGGGCCGCTGATTCTGTGACCGCCGCGTGCCCGGCGCCGCCGCTCCGCCTACGCCCCGCCGGGCGCCCTCCGGGCTGCGCACCGGCCCGTTCACGCCCGGGCTCCGGCGTCGCAGCGGACGGCTCCGGCCTTGGCCGAACGTCCCCCGCTCCTCCCCGTCCGACCGCCCGGACCGGCCGCCCGGCCCACCGCCCGGTCCGAACGCCCGGACTCTCCGCCGCCTCGAAAGGATCGCTGTGACAAGGACCGCTGAGACCTGGACGGACCTGGTCGAGGACGCACTGCTCGGCACCAACCGGCGTGCGAGCCCCGGTCTTCTCGACCGTGCCGCCGCGGCGACCCTGGTCCGGCGGGCCGGCCTGCGCCCCGCACCGGCACCGGAGACTCCGGCGCCAGCGCCGCTCGAGGGCCGCCCACCGCTGCCCGCCCCTGCGGCCCGGCGGCTCGCCGCACTGCTCGCGGAGAACAGCAGCGAGCTGCTGCCGCAGTGGCTGACCACCGCCCGAAGGCGCGGCTTCGCCGCTCCGCCGGAGCTGCTTCCGGCGCTCCTCGACGCGGCACGCCAACGCAGCGATCTGCGGGCGGACGCGGTGGCCTTCGCCGGGGCGCGCGGCCACTGGCTCGCCGCACTGAACCCCGAGTGGCGCTACGCACTGCGCGTCCCGGTCGTGGAGAGCGCCGGCGAAGCGGACACCGCGGAGGCGGCGGACGACGCGAACGCCGTCTGGCAGGAGGGGCTCTTCGCCGAGCGGGTCACCCACCTGAGCCGGCTGCGCCGCCGCGACCCAGCTGCCGGTCTCGCCCTGCTGCGGTCGACCTGGGCCACCGAGCGGGCCGAGGACCGGCTGCTCTTCCTGGACACGCTGCAGGAGGGGCTCGGGCCGGACGACGAGCCGTTCCTGGAGGCCGCCCTCGCCGACCGGGCCAAGAACGTCCGGGCCACCGCCGCCGAGTTGCTCTCCGCGCTCCCGGGGTCCGCGCTCGCCGCGCGGATGGCCGAGCGAGCACGCCGCGCGGTCACCTTCACCGACGACGGCGGCCTGCTCGTCGCCCCGCCCGAGTCCTGCGACGCGGACATGCAACGCGACGGCATCGCCGCCGCCTCGCCCACCGGACGAGGCGACCGGGCCTTCTGGCTCGGGGAGATCGTCGCGGCGACACCGCTTGCCTTCTGGTCGGAGCCGGCCACCGCGCCGGGCACCACGGCCAAAGCCCAAGTGACCGTCGCGCCCACACCCGAGTCCGTGCTGGCCCGGACGGTCACTCCGGCGTGGGCCGACGAGATGCGCGAGGGGTGGGCGCGAGCGGCCGTGCGCCAGCACAACGCCGCCTGGGCGCGGGCCCTGCTGGCCGAGCGCCGGGAGGTGGCGCACACCCGCGCCGCGAGCGGTGGAGCACCGTCCCGTCTGCTCTCCGTGCTGCCTGCCGTCGAGCGGGCGTCGTGGACGGCGCGGTTCGTCGCCGATCACGGTCTCGCCGAGGCGTTCCAGCTTCTGGTGACCTGTCCGACACCGTGGCCGGACGACCTCTCCGGCGCGGTGCTCGACTCACTGGCCGGCGCCGCGGGCGCCGGCTCCTATCCGTGGAGCCACAGCGGGGTGCTCGGTGTCGCGGAACGGTGTCTGCCGTTCACGGCGGCCCCCCGCATCGACGCTCTGGCCGCGGCGGCGACATCCGCCTGGGCGGAGGTCCTCAGCAGGCTCGCCGACACGCTGCGCACCCGCGCGGCGATGCTCGCAGAGCTGGCGTAGCGACAGCCCGTACGCCGCGGCCCGGAGCCGGCTGCAGGGCCGGCCCGGCCGCGCCGAGGGCCGACGCCGTGGGCAAGCGTCAGGCGCTGGCGCCGGTGCGCAGGTGCGCCTGCACCCAGCTCACCACGTCGCGCGTCGGAGCGCCGGGGGTGAAGATCTCGGCCACGCCGAGGGCCTTGAGCTGAGGGATGTCGTCGTCCGGGATGATGCCGCCGCCGAAGACCACGATGTCGGCCGCGTCGCGCTCACGCAGCAGCTCGACGATCTTGGCGCACAGGGTCATGTGGGCGCCGGAGAGGATCGACAGGCCGATGCCGTCGGCGTCCTCCTGGATCGCGGTGTCCACGATCTGCTCCGGGGTCTGGTGCAGGCCGGTGTAGATGACCTCCATGCCGGCGTCGCGCAGGGCGCGCGCGATCACCTTGGCGCCACGGTCATGGCCGTCGAGCCCGGGCTTGGCCACCACAACGCGGATCGGGCCGGACACGCCCATGTTCTGCCTCCTGCGTTTCTGCGTCCTTGCAGCTGCTGCGTTAACCGGCGTTACCACCCGGTGGTGGAACGTTATCGCCAGCGGGGCCGAAACGCCGTTTCGCGGGACCAAGCGAGGGGAGAATCACATCGATTCGCGCGTTCACCCACCCGTTCGTCGCCTGTCATCCGCACGTTCGCCTGTCCGTTCGCCACCTGTTCTTCGAGCCAGTTCGTCCGCCGTTCACTGCGCGCGGGACCGATCCACGTCCGGCCTCGAGGTCGCCATCCCAACCTCGGCTCGGACGTTCCGCGGACATCCCGGGGCGCGCAGCGGGGAGCCGCAAGCCGCCACGCGTCAGCCGACGTGCCGCGCCGTCCGCGCCGCCCGCCCGTTCGACCGTCCTGCGACGGACGACGGCCCGCGGTGACGCGCGAGCACGCCCGTCCGCGTCCCTGCCGCGCCTCCTCGGGAACCGCACCCACGGGGAGGTCGGAGCCGTGAGCATCCCGTTCTGTCGTGCCGCCGCGCTGGCTCGCGGCGTCGGCCTGGAGGGCGCCGCCCTCACCGGCCATCTGCTGCTCTACCCGGGAGGCTTCACGCCCGAGCGGCACCCCACACCCGGGCGCCTGCACTGTGCGCACCCCTCCGACTCCGGGCACAGCCCGGTCCTGCTGGTGCACGGTCTGTTCGACAACAGGGCCGTGTTCACCGTGCTGCGCCACAACCTGCACGTCCACGGCTGGGACCACGTCCACGCGCTGAACTACAGCCCGTTCAGCCTCGACGTGCCGCGCGCGGCGACGCTGCTCGGCCGCCATGTCGAGAGACTGCGCCGGGTCTACGGCGGCGAACCGGTGACGATCATCGGCCACAGCCTCGGCGGCTTGATCGCCCGGTACTACGTACAGCGCCTCGGCGGCGACGCGCTGGTCCCCCGTGTGGTCACGCTCGCCACGCCGCACCAGGGCACGGAGGCGGCCCGGTTGCTGCAGCCCCTGCCGATCGTCCGGCAGCTGCGCGCGGGCAGCGCGGTGCTGGCCGAGCTGGAACAGCCCGCTCGGGGCTGCCGGACACGCTTCCTCTGCTTCTGGGGCGATCTGGACCCGCTGATCCTGCCGCCGCGCAACGGCGCGCTGCGCCACCCCGACCTGCGCGCGGAAAACATCGTCATCCGGAATGCCGGCCACCTCTCTCTCCCGATCCACGGCGAGGTGCTAGCACGGATTCGCGAATGGCTGCCGCAATCCCAAGATCCCTTAGAGGGACCCGATATGACCAATAGTCAGATCGCCTGATCGGGCCAATTGCCGGGCGGGCGACAAAAGCCTGGATCCCTTGTTTCTCCTCCGCGTCTGGGGATACAGTCACGGTCACTTTCCCCGCTGTCGAGGTGGTTAGGATCCCGTGACCGCTGACACCAGTTGGTACGGCCAGCAGACACTGGTTCACCCCGACTCCAGCCACCAGCCGTACGCGCCCTACGGGACGCAGGAGACCCACGAAGCTCACGAGACGTACGGGACTCACGAGACGTACGGGGATGCGTACGCGGCCCACCACCAGTACGGCTACGCGCAGCAGCAGGGATACGCCGCGCCGTACGACCACGGGGACCCCTACGCCGCGGGCTACATGGCTCCCACGCCCCAGCCCACCACCGGATACGGCTGGCCGGACTACTACCAGGCGCAGCACGAACCCACCCTCGTCGCCGAGTACGGCGCCTACACAGGACATGCCGCGCTGCACCACGACTACGCCGGCTACCCGGACTACAGCGTCTACGACGCCGTGACCGACGTGTCCTACGCCACCGTGACGGCCCCGCTCCTCGAGGGCTTCGACTCCGTCGACCCCTTCCCGGGCGACGAGGTCTCGGCCTCGGCCGCAGGCGTGACGCCCGAGGCACACGAAGGACGCGACGCAGCCGGGTCGGCCGGGAACGGTCACGCCCTCGACGTCGGCGCCTCCTCCGGCAGCCACGCGGCGCTGGAGACCGAGGACGGGAGCCGTGGCGAGGCCCTGCGCGGCCCGCGGCGGCGCGGCATGCGTCGCCGTTCGGCCGTGCTCACCATTGCGGTGCCGTCCATCGCCGTGCTCGGTGTCGCCGGTGCCGCCGCCGCGACCATGGGGCCGTTGCGCTCGCACCACACCGACACGACGGCGGCCTCTTCGACGACAGCCGCCCAGGCCAGGGCACAGGCCCTGGCCGCCTCGGAGGCACGCGACGCCGCCCAACGGGCCGCCCGCGACCACGCGCGCACGGCGCTGCAACTGCGGGAGGCGGCCGCGCGCAAGGCCGCGGCCGAGGCGCCTCGCTACGTCCTGCCGATCGCCTACCACACGGGTCTGAGCGCCCTGTTCGGGCAGGCCGGCACGCACTGGATGCAGTTGCACACCGGCATCGACTTCCCCGTCCCTGAAGGCACGCCCGTCCACGCCGTCACGGGCGGCACGGTGACCACGGAGTGGAATCCCTTCTACGGGTACATGGTCAAGCTGACGGCCCCGGACGGCACCGTCACCTGGTACTGCCATCTGAGCTCGTACCGGGTACGCAGCGGCCAGGTGAAGGTCGGCGACATAATCGCCTACTCCGGCGACACGGGGAACTCCACCGGACCCCACCTGCACTTCGAGGTGCACCCCGACGGTGGCCCCGCCGTCGACCCGCTGCCCTGGCTGCTGGCCCGGGGCCTGGACCCGCGCTGAGCGCGACTCCGACCCCGGCCCGACCGCCGAGCCCCGTGCCGTAGCCAGAAGACCTCGAGCTAGAGCTTCTCGACCGGCGCGTAGCGCAGCAGCAACTGCTTGGTGCCCTCGGCGCCGAAGTCGATCGTGGCCTTGGCGTCGTCCGCCGGCCCGGAGACCGAGACGACGGTGCCCAGACCGAAGCGGTCGTGGGTGACCCGGTCTCCCACGGCCAGCGTGATCACCGGGCGGTCCTTCATACGGCCCGCGCTCTTGCCCCAGCCCGCAGCCGGGGAGGTCGCGCGCCGACCAGAGGCCGATCCGCCGCCCGCGCCGCCGCCGTAGCCCGAGCCCCCGCTGGAACGGCTCCCGAAGCCGCCCGGAACGGCCGCCGCGGCCGTGCGGCGCTCGTCGACGAGTGTCGTCGGAATCTCCTCCAGGAACCGGGAGGCGGGGTTGTACGAGGGCTGGCCCCAGGCGCTGCGCAGGACGGCGCGCGACAGGTAGAGGCGCTCGCGGGCGCGGGTCAGGCCGACGTAGGCGAGACGCCGCTCCTCCTCCAGTTCCTTGGCGTTGCTCATCGCCCGCATGTGCGGGAAGACGCCGTCCTCCATGCCGGTCAGGAAGACGACCGGGAACTCCAGGCCCTTGGCGGTGTGCAGGGTCATCAGGGTGATGACGCCGCGCCCCTCGCCGTCCTCGTCCGGGATCTGGTCGGAGTCGGCGACCAGCGCGACCCGCTCCAGGAAGCCGGGCAAGCCGGTCTGCAGTGGCTCCCCGTCGGGACCCTCCAGCGGCTCCTCCTGCTCGAACTCCAGCGCCACGGCCGCGAGTTCCTGGAGGTTCTCGACGCGGGTCTCGTCCTGCGGGTCGGTGGAGGCCTGGAGCTCGGCGAGGTAGCCGGTCTCCTCCAGCACCGCCTCGAGGATCGCGGCCGGGCCCGCGCCTGATTCGACGACGCCCCGCAGCCTGGCCATCAGCTCGTTGAACTTGTTCACCGCGTTGGCGGAGCGCGCGGCCATCCCGTACGCCTCGTCAACTCGGAGCAGCGCCTGCGGGAAGGAGATGCGCTCGCGGCTCGCCAGCGCCTCGATCATCGCCTCGGCGCGCTCGCCGATGCCCCGCTTGGGCACGTTGAGGATGCGGCGCAGCGGCACCGCGTCCTCCGGGTTGGCCAGCACCCGCAGGTAGGCCAGGACGTCCCGGACCTCCTTGCGCTCGTAGAAGCGGACACCGCCGACGACCTTGTAGGGCAGGCCGACGCGGATGAAGACTTCCTCGAAGACACGGGACTGGGCGTTGGTGCGGTAGAACACCGCGACGTCACCGGGCTTGGCCTCGTCGTTGTCGCTCAGTTTGTCTATCTCGTCCGCGACGAACTGGGCCTCGCCGTGCTCGTCGTCGGCGACATAGGAGACGATCTTGACGCCCTCGGCCCCCGCCGTCCACAGGTTCTTCTTGCGGCGGTTGCTGTTGCGCTCGATGACGGAGTTGGCGGCGCTGAGGATCGTCTGCGTGGAGCGGTAGTTCTGCTCCAGCAGGATCGTGGTCGCGTTCGGGTAGTCCTCCTCGAAGTCGAGGATGTTGCGGATCGTCGCGCCGCGGAAGGCGTAGATCGACTGGTCCGCGTCACCGACCACGCAGAGCTCGGCGGGCGGGATCTCGGCGAGCTGCGCCTCCGCGGGGTTCACGAACTCGCCGTCGACCGTCTTCTTCGGGCCCTGTCCGCTGGCGCCGCCGGTGAGCTCGCGCACCAGCATGTACTGCGCGTGGTTGGTGTCCTGGTACTCGTCGACCAGGATGTGCCGGAACCTGCGCCGGTAGTGCTCGGCGGCGTCCGGGAAGGCCTGGAGCAGGTTGACGGTGGTCATGATGATGTCGTCGAAGTCCAGCGCGTTGGCCTCGCGCAGGCGCCGCTGGTAGAGCGCGTAGGCTTCCGCCAGCTTGCGCTCCGTCGGGTTCTCGGCCTTGGCGGCGTAGGTCTCCTCGTCGATGAGCTCGTTCTTGAGATTGGAGACCTTGGCGGTGAAGGACTTCGGCGGGTACTGCTTCGGGTCGAGGTCCAGGTCGCGGCAGCACAGCGCCATCAGGCGCTGCGAGTCGGCCGAGTCGTAGATCGAGAAGCTCGACGTGAAGCCGAGGCGCTTGCTCTCGCGGCGCAGGATCCGGACGCAGGCGCTGTGGAAGGTGGACACCCACATGGCCTTGGCCCGCGGACCGACCAGCGCCTCGACGCGCTCGCGCATCTCCCCGGCGGCCTTGTTGGTGAAGGTGATCGCCAGGATCTCGCCGGGCTGCACGCGGCGAGCGGCCAGCAGGTAGGCGATGCGGTGGGTGAGCACCCTGGTCTTGCCGGAGCCCGCGCCCGCGATGATGAGCAGCGGGGACCCGGCGTGCACGACAGCCTCGCGCTGCTGCGGGTTCATCCCGTCGAGCAGCGTCTCCGCGTCGATGACAGGGTGCGCCGTGCCGTTGCGGTAGTACGACGCCGGCACCGGCTCCGCCGGGTCGAAGGTCCGGAAGAGCCCGTCGGGGATCTCCTCCTCGTATGCGCCGCCCTCCCCGTGGGCGTCGCCGAACGCCAGGCCGAAGCCGCCCTCGTCATAAGGGGGCTCGTCTTCGGCGGGCGTGGTGGGCGCGGGGGCATCCAGGCCGGGCAGGGGGATGTCGTCAAAGAGGCTGCTCATCACCCACGAGTCTAGGACGCCCCACGGACACCCCGGGACGCCTTCACCCGACCCGGGTCCTGACCTCGGCGAGCAGGCCGTCACACCCCGCCTCGCAGAGGCGGAGCACCTCCTCGAAGCCGGCCTCGTCGCCGTAGTACGGGTCCGGGACGTCGAGGTCGTCGAAGCGGGAGTCGGGGTCGAAGGAGCGCAGCAGCCTGATCTTTGCCGCCTCTTCCGGGGTCCTGGCCAGCCTGCGCAGTACCCGCTCGTGCCCGCGGTCGAGGGCGATCACCAGGTCGAGCCCGCGCAACCACTCCGGCTGGAACTGCCGCGCGACGTGCTCGCTGTCGTAGCCGGCCTCACGCAGCACCCGCACCGCCCGCTCGTCGGCCGGGTCGCCCTCGTGCCAGGAGCCGGTGCCCGCGCTGTCGACGCCGACGAGGCCCTCCAGGCCCGCCTCGGCCAGGCGTTCCCGCATGACGTGCTCGGCCATGGGCGAACGGCAGATGTTCCCGGTGCAGACGAAGCAGATGCGCATCACAGACACCATGATCCCCTGCCGCACCCGCGCCGGTGTCCCCGCGGGCCCGGGAGGTCCGCAGCGAAAGTCGGACGACAACCGCGCGGACGGCCCCTACCGTCGCGGTATGGAAGACAGCAGAACAGACGACACCCGAAGGATGGTGCGAACGTCCAAATTCCTCTCCCGGGTGCTGCGGCACGACCCGGCGCTGATCGGCGTCGACCTGGACGAGGCCGGCTGGGTCGACGTGGCCGAGCTGCTCGCGGCCGCGGCAGCGCACGGCCGTCGGATCACCAGGGCCGAGCTGGACCGGGTCGTCGCCGAGAACGACAAGCGGCGCTTCTCCTTCAGCGCGGACGGCCGTCGGATCCGCGCCAACCAGGGACACACCGTGTCCGTGGACCTCGGCTACGAGGAAGCCACGCCGCCGGCGGTGCTCTACCACGGCACCCACCCGGGCGTCGTGGCCGCCATCTGGCGCGAGGGCCTGCGTCCGATGGCGCGCCACGCCGTGCACCTCTCCCGGGACCGGGAGACCGCGGAGCGAGTCGGCGGCCGGCGCGGACGTCCGGTGGTGTTCACCGTCGATGCGGCGGGCATGGCGGCGGCGGGCTTCGTATTCCAGGTCAGCGCCAACGGGGTCTGGCTGACGGAGCGGGTGCCGCCCGAGTACCTCGCGGGCGGTTAGCCGGGCCCGCCAGAGCCCTCCGCCGCCGTCCGCAACGGGGCTCCCCTGCCCCGCACGGTTCCCCCCGCTCGCTGCGTCGAGGCGCCCGCCGTCGGTGCCCCGAAGCCGGACCGAGGCCTATGGTCGGCGACATGAAACCCCCTCCCCCGCAACGGGGCGACCGGACCACCCCGGTTCCCGTCACGGTCGTCCACGCGTGCCTGCGCGACGGGACCGGCGGAAGCCCGACCGCGGTCGTCAGCGATTCCGGCGCCCTCGACGACGCGGCGCGCCGCCGCATCCCGGCGCTGGCCCGCACCTCCCACGCCGTTTTCGTCGACGCGCCCCCGGACGGCGGCGAGGCCGCAGTGCGGTTCTTCACCGTAGAGGGCGAGTTACCCGCCTGCGGCCACGGCACGGTGGCCGCTCTCGCCTACCTGGCCGAGCGCACGGACCCACTCGCCAACGGCAGGCAGCAGACGACTCTGCGGGCCACCGCCACCGGGCAGCCCATCGACGGGCTGACGGCGCGCCAGCAGGGTTTGCTGACGGCTGATTTCGCCGTCGCGCCGGTGAGGCTGCGCGAACCCGCGTCCGACGAGCTCAGCCTGCTGCTGAGCGCTCTCGGCCTGCCTCGGGCCCGGCCCGCCGCCATCGCCACGCTCGGTCGGCCCCGCCTGCTGGTCCAGGCGCCCAGCCACGCCGCGCTGCGCGGACTGGTCCCTGACCTGGCGGCCCTGGACGACGCCTGCCGACGGCTCGACCTGCTCGGCTGCTATGTCTACGCCGACCCGGTAGCTCCGGGAGGGCGTCTCGCGGCCCGGATGTTCGCCCCCGCGATCGGTGTCCCCGAGGACATCGCCAACGCCAACAGCACCGCGTGCCTGGCGGCCGCGCTGCACGCGACCGGCGCTGTCGGCACCTCGGCCTCCCGGTCCGGCAGGCTGGCCGTCGACATGGGCGACTCCCTCGGCAGCCCGGCGACGATCACGGCCACCGTGACCGCCGTCGCCGGCGGGCCGCCCCGGGTCCTGGTCGGCGGAACGGCCCGCATCGGGCCGACCCTCCACCTCGACCTCGCCTGAGGACGGCGTCCACGGACGAGCCTGCGGGCCCCGGGCGCAGGCCCGGCCCTAGACCAGCCGACGGGCCGTGGCCCAGCGGGTTAGCTCGTGGCGGTTGCTGAGCTGCAGCTTGCGCAGCACCGCGGAGACGTGGCTCTCGACGGTCTTCACGGAGATGAACAACTGCTTGCCGATCTCCTTGTAGGCGTAGCCGCGCGCGATCAGGCGCAGCACCTCCCGCTCGCGCTGGGTGAGGCGGTCGAGGTCCTCGTCCACCGGCGGGGTGTCCGTGGCCGCGAAGGCGTCGAGGACGAACCCGGCCAGCCGGGGCGAGAAGACCGCGTCCCCGTCCCGGACCCGGAAGATCGCGTCGACCAGGTCGGTGCCGGTGATGGTCTTGGTGACGTAGCCCCGCGCCCCGCCACGGATGACCCCGATCACGTCCTCGGCCGCGTCGGAGACCGACAGGGCCAGGAACTTGACGCCCTCCAGCGAGGCGCACCGCCGCAGCACCTCGACGCCCCCGCCGCCCGGAAGGTGGACGTCGAGCAGTACGACGTCGGGCATGGTGGAGGTGACGACGGAGACGGCCTGCTCGACGTCGGCCGCCTCGCCCACGACGTCGACGTTGGTGCGCTCGGTCTGTCCGATCTCCGCGCGGACACCCGTGCGGAACATCCGGTGGTCGTCGACGAGGACCACCCGGGCCGTGGGTCGGTCCATGTTCGCGCCGCTCATCCGCTCGCCCTCTCCATCTCCAGCTCGACCTCGGTGCCGCCCGCAGGGGCCGGTCGGACGCGGGCGTGGCCGCCGTTGCGCTGCATCCGCCCGATGATCGAGCCGCGCACGCCCATCCGGTCCTCCGGGACCGTGTCCAGATCGAAGCCGGGCCCACGGTCGCGGACAAACACCCACACCGTACTGCCCTCGACCTCCGCGTAAACGGAGACGGGCTCCCCGCCACCGTACTTGGCAGCGTTGACCATGGCCTCCCGGGCGGCCTGGAGCTGGGCGCCGAGCTTCTCGTCCATGGGGGCGTCCCCGACGCAGATCACCTCGACCGGCACCCCGTGATGGTCCTCCACCTCCGCGGCGACCTTGCGGATGGATTCGGCGAGCGTCTCCGGCGTCCCCTCGTCCTTGGGCTCGCCGGAGCGGTAGAGCCACTGGCGCAGGTCCCGCTCCTGGGCCCGCGCCAGGCGGGCGACCTCCTTGGAGTCGTCCGCGTGCCGGAGGATGAGCGTGAGCGTGTGCAGCACGGAGTCGTGGATGTGGGCGGCGACCTCGGCCCGCTCCTGGGCCCGGATGCGCTCACGGCGCTCCGCGGTCAGGTCCTGCCACATCCGCAGCAGGTAGGGGCCCGCCAACAGCAGCACCCCGGCCAGAACCACCAGGACGGCCTGCATGACCTTGCCGAACTCTGCCAGGGAGCCGGAGACCACCAGGAAGCTGATCACCCCGCCGGCGACCAGCACCACGCCCGCCCCCAGCCGCAGGGTGACCGCGCCCCTGCTGCTCTCGTCGAGCGAGAACCAACGGGCCCAGCGGGTGTCGTCCACCTGCCGCCAGACCAGGGCCACCCCGGCCCCGGAGATGAGCACCGGCCAGAAGTACGGATCGTCCTGGCCCGCGGTCAGGACGTTGATCATCACCAGCACGCCGGCCAGCACGGCGACCAGCACCAGCAGCCGGCCCCGATCCCGCGAGGCGGCCCTGCCCCCCGCAGCGCCGTCGGGCCCGCCCTCGGCGGGATCCCCGCGGAAGAGCTGCTGCAGTGCGGTCCTGGCGCGCCCCAGCGCACCGGGCCGCCGCCCGTCCGAAGCGGCCTCCGCGGCCCCCGCGGGCCGCCCGGCCACGCCGACCCCTCCGGCCCGGCCCATGGGCACCACGAACCAGAAGGCGGCGTAGAGCACCAGCCCGAGCCCCTGACCCAACGTCAGCACGACAAAGGCGGCCCGCACCCAGAGCACCGGGATGCCCAGATGCGCGGCGAGACCGCTGGCCACGCCGCCGACCACACGCCCCTCGGGACGGCGGTACAGCTTGCGGACCGGCGCCGCGGACGGAGCGGCCAGGTCGGTCCGCGGGTCCGGGCGGTCGGGGTGGAGGTCGCTTGTTGCCACGGGTCGATCGTCACACGGCGCGCGTGCGAAAAGCATCAGGGTCGACCCCGGAGGTCGCCCTGGTTCGGCTTCGGTCGTATGTCAGGGTGGAACTCAGGGTTCGACCAGGGAGATGCCGGATGGGCACAGCCGCCGACGGCCTGCAGGATGAGGGCATGGACGCGACCACCAGCACACACCCGCAGCGGGAGGGCGAGTTCGCTCCCGACGGCGGCCAGGAGCCCGAGCGCTCCCGCCCGCCGCTCGAGCGCAGCGCCAGCCACCGGGTGGTGACGGGTGTCTGCGGCGGGCTCGGCCGCCGGCTCAACATCGATCCGCTGGTGTTCCGCGTCGTCATCGCCGTGCTCTGCCTCTGGGGCGGTGTCGGGCTCTTCATCTACGGCGTGGCCTGGTTGATGATCCCGATGGAGGGCACGGGCAAGAACGAGCTGCAGCGCCTGATGTCGGGCCGGGTCGACGGACAGTCGCTCGGTGCGGTGCTGGTCACCGTGCTCGGCACCGGGATCTTCTTCTCCTACATGGGCGCCAAGGACCATGTGTTCCCGCTGCTGCTCATCGCGGCGCTGGCCTTCGCGGCCCTGCGCTACGACCCCAAGCGGCACCAACTGCCGCCGCGCGAACCGGGCCCCCCGGTCGCGCCCGAGCCGCCCCCGGCCGCACCGAACTGGTGGCAGCGGCCCGACCCGCTGCTGAAGACCGCCGCACCGGCGGTCCCGGCCGACGAGGTTCCCGGCCGGCTGTCCACGGACCCGCTGCCCACGGGCACGGTCCCTGCGGACGACCCCTCATCGAGCGACCGGACCGGATTCGCCGAGGGACCGCTGACAGACAGCCCGCTGTGGGACGCTCCTCCGGAAGCCTCGACCGCGAGCACGTCGAGCACCCCGACCTGGGCCTACCCGGGGTCGTCGGGACCGCTGCCCCCGGCCTATCCCCGAAGCGAGCCGCCGTCCGCCGACCACGGCCGGGTCCGCGGCCCCTGGGGTCTGCTCACCCTGCTGCTCGCGGCGGGCACGGCCGCCGTCGTCTACGGCGTGGGCAAGGCCCACGACGAGGTGAACACCCTGGCCGTGCTGGCCTCGGCTCTCGTGGTGGTGGCACTCGGCCTGGTGGTCAACGGGCTCCTGCGCCGTCGGGCGATCGGCCTGACGGTGGTGGCACTGCTCCTCTCCCTGGCCACGGTCACCGTCGGCGCCGCCCCGTGGCAGCACTGGTCCCACACGGCGTGGGCCCCGGTCTCGGCCACGCAGCTCCAGACCGGATACGCGCTGCGCTTCGGGGACGCCACCTTGGATCTCACACAGGTCCGGCCCGCCGCGGGCCAGACGGTCTCCTCCCACGTCAGCCTCGGAGCAGGAACCCTGCAGGTCCTGCTGCCAGGCGACGGGGCGGACAACCCCGAGGTCAAGATCAGCGCCCAAACGGGCGCGGGCGAGCTGCGGCTCCCCGACGGCACCAGGATCTCGGGGGTGGCGGATTCCCGCACCATCGACCTGAACCAGGCCGGGGCAGCCGCCCACGGCACCATCCAGCTCGATCTCCAGATCGGCGTCGGTCAGTTGGAGGTGGTCCGATGACCCCGCCACGCCGGCCCAGGATCCAGCTGTTCCCGGTGCTCGGTGGGCTCGTCTTCCTGGCCGTCGCGGTGCTGTACCTCCTCCAGGCGGCGGGGGTCCTCCGGCTCGACAGCCGGCTGGTCCTCCCCCTGGGGGCGGCCGGCCTCGTGGTGGCCGGCCTGCTGGCCGCGGTCTACTCCGCCCGACCGCGACGCGATGCCAGCCAGGAGTCCAGCGACAGGTAGGGCGTGCCCGCGAGGACGAGGGGCAGCCATGCCATCAGGTAGATCAGGTCGTTGCCCAGGAAGTACGGGTAGACCTGCCAACTGACGGTGAGGAACAGGCTCAGGCTCAGCAGCGCGCCGCCCACGGCGGCGATCCGGCCCAGCAGGCCGAACAGGGTGCCGAGGCCGACCACCAGCTCACCGACAGCGAAGGCGACCGCGAACGCGGTCGGCGCCTTGAGGGCCAGGCCCAGCAGCGGGCCGATGGGGCTGGACGACTTCAGTCCCTGGGTCATGGCGGCGAAGGATGTCGGGTCGGACAGGCCGCCCAGGTAGTGCGGGTCGGTGAACTTGTAGAGGGCGGCGTAGATGAACGTCACCCCCAGGAAGACCCGCAACGGCAGCAACGCGTAGGTGGTGCCCTGTGCCTTCAGACGCTCCCGCGTCAGCGTTCCACCCATACTCCAGCTCCCGGCCTTCCCTCAACGCCCGCTTCTCGGTCCCCGGTCTCTACGCCGCGAGATCTGTTCGGGTTCACCGAGGCGCGCCGTTCCGGACACGCCGGAACGGTACGCCGCCGGTTCGCGGGCCACGCTGGCGGGGTCAGCCCTCGTCGAACGCGCCCGTCAGCGCGTCGGCGTGGCCGGTGGTGAGCGGCTGGTAGTTGACCCAGCCGGCCAGATCGCTGCCGATCTGGTCCCGTGTGAGCAGCGCGCTCTCGTGCTCGATCGGCACGAGCTTGCCGGCCGCCTGCGCCAGGAGCTGCACCTGGCAGGACCGCTCCATGGTGATGAACCACCAGGCGGCCGCGTCGACGCTGGTGCCGACGGTGAGCAGGCCGTGATTGCGCAGGATGACGGCCTTGTGCGGGCCGAGAGCGGCGCCGATCCGACGCCCCTCCTCACGGTCCAGCATGACTCCGGTGTAGTCGTCGAAGAGGGCGTGGTCCTGGTAGAAGGCGCACACGTCCTGGGTGACCGGGTCCAGCAGTTGCCCGAGGGCGGAGAAGGCGCGCCCGTGGGTCGAGTGGCTGTGTGCCGCGGCGACGACCTCGGGGCGGGCGGCGTGGACCTCGGAGTGGATCGCGAAGGCAGCCTGGTTGACGTGGTGTCGGCCGTGGACGACACGTCCGTCGTGATTGACCAGCAGCAGGTCGCTCTGCTTGATCACCTTGAAGGACATGCCGAAGGGATTGACCCAGAAGTGGTCGGTCCATTCGGGGTCGCGCGCGGTGATGTGCCCGGCGACGCCCTCCTCGAATCCGAACTTGCCGAAGAGCCGCAGCGCCGTGACAAGCCGTGCCTTGCGGTGCGCCCGCTCCTCCTCGACGCTCTCGAAGGTCGGCGGCATGTCGAAGTGAAGCTGGTCCGGGGGGATCGGCTGCGGGGGTGGGTTCGTCATACCCGGAAGCTACCTCCGGGTAGTGAGGAGCACCATAGCCCGCCCGCGTCACACAAGGGGGTGACGTCACATCGAAGCTGACGGTACGTCATGTGATGTGCGCGACACCGGTGCGGGTGCGTGATGGCAGTTCCGTGCGGCTGGATTTGACCCCTTAGCATGCGTGTTTGACCGCTTCACTACGCTTGGCTTGTCACTGTCCCGCGCGGGCGCAGTGCTCGCGCCGGCCGAGTGACCGTCGAGCCGGTCCGAGCGACGCCTGGCACGACTACGCGAAGGTCAGGCTCGGCCGTTCGGACCGGGCGAGCAGGGTGTGCCGCGACGTCCTGCTCTACATCGCCCCCTGGTGGCACGAACGAGGTCGGGATAGCCGGCACCGGCCCGACCGGGACGGAAGCGCGCGGCGCCCACCCCAACGGCGACGGGCCCCAGCCGAAGAACCGGCTGGAGCCCGTGGAGCCTAGGCGGGGAGGCTTACTCCCACTCGATGGTGCCCGGCGGCTTGCTGGTCACGTCGACGACGACGCGGTTGACGTCACGCACCTCGTTGGTGATGCGGGTGGAGATCCGCTCCAGCACCTCGTAGGGCAGGCGCGACCAGTCAGCGGTCATCGCGTCCTCGGAGGACACGGGGCGCAGCACGATCGGGTGACCGTAGGTGCGGCCGTCACCCTGGACGCCGACCGAGCGGACGTCCGCCAGCAGGACGACGGGGCACTGCCAGATCTCACGGTCCAGGCCCGCCGCGGTCAGCTCGGCGCGGGCGATCGCGTCGGCCTCGCGCAGCAGGTCCAGCCGGTCCTTGGTGACCTCGCCGACGATGCGGATGCCCAGGCCGGGGCCGGGGAACGGCTGCCGCTGGACGATCTCCTCGGGCAGGCCGAGCTCCTGGCCGACCATCCGGACCTCGTCCTTGAACAGCTTGCGCAGCGGCTCGATCAGCTTGAACTCCAGGTCCTCCGGGAGCCCGCCGACGTTGTGGTGCGACTTGATGTTCGCGGTGCCGGAGCCGCCGCCGGACTCGACCACGTCCGGGTACAGCGTGCCCTGGACCAGGAACTCGACCGGCTCGCCCGAGGCGCCGGCCTCGGCAATGATCTCGGCTTGGGCCTGCTCGAAGACGCGGATGAACTCGCGGCCGATGATCTTGCGCTTCTCCTCGGGGTCGGAGACCCCGGCGAGGGCGCTGAGGAAGCGCTCCTCGGCGTCGACGACCTTGAGCTTGACGCCCGTGGCCGCGACGAAGTCCTTCTCAACCTGCTCGGTCTCGCCCTTGCGCATCAGACCGTGGTCAACGTAGACGCAGGTCAGCTGGTCGCCGATGGCGCGCTGCACCAGGGCCGCGGCCACCGCGGAGTCCACGCCGCCGGACAGACCGCAGATCGCACGCTTGGTGCCGACCTGGGCGCGGATCGCGGCCACCTGCTCCTCGACCACGTTGTGCGTGGTCCACGTCGGGGCCAGGCCCGCGCCGCGGTACAGGAAGTGCTCCAGCACCTGCTGCCCGTGGGTGGAGTGCATCACCTCGGGGTGGTACTGCACGCCGTACAGGCGCTTGGCGTCGTTCTCGAAGGCGGCGACCGGGACCACGGCGGTGGACGCCGTGACGGTGAAGCCCTCGGGCGCGGCGGAGCAGGCGTCGCCGTGCGACATCCACACCGACTGATCGGCCGGGGTGCCCTCGAAGAGGGTCGAGCCCGTCTGCGAGACGCTGAGCGGGGTGCGGCCGTACTCGCGCGCACCGCTGTTGTCGACGACGCCGCCGAGGGAGGTGGCCATCAGCTGGAAGCCGTAGCACATGCCGAAGACCGGCACTCCGGCCTCGAACAGAGCCTTGTCGACGGTGGGGGCGCCCGGCTCGTAGACCGAGGAGGGGCCACCGGAGAGGATGATCGCCTTGGGATTCTTGGCGAGCATCTCGGAGACCGGCATGCTGTGCGGCACGATCTCGCTGTAGACACGGGCCTCACGGACACGCCGTGCGATGAGCTGGGCGTACTGCGCGCCGAAGTCGACGACGAGAACCGTGTCGACGGCGGTGTCCGCGGGGTCGGGGGTCGCTGATGCCACAGTGCGGCCTTCCGGCGGTTGCTATGGGGGGTCGACCCTCATTCTAACGGTCGAGGAGCCGACCCCTTGCCACGATGTGGGCGGCCGTGATCACACCCGCCCGCGGCACAGCTCCAGCAGCAGCATGGCGATCTCGGTGCCGGGGCCGCCGAGCTGCGCGCGGTAGCGGTCGAGGATCTCCATCTCGCGGGTCAGCGACAGCCGCGGCCCGCCAACGGCGATCCGCGCGGCCTGCACCTCGGCCGAGACCGCGATCCTGCGGCGCACCGCTTCGAGAAGCTCGGCGTCCAGGGCGTCGATCCGTCCGCGTGCGTCGGCGATGACGGCCTCGGCCGCCTCCTTGGTCAGCGGCGCGGGCGCGGCGACGGCCCTGTCATCGAGGGCCGCGTCGGCGGTACCCGCCTCGGTGGCCCCGACGGCGACGGGGACGGTCTCGGTCGTGACGGTCTCTGTAGTGACGGTCTCGGTGGTGACGGCGTTCATCTGGGTCCTCCAGCTTCGGCCTCGGAACCGAAGGCCCTGGCGGCAAAGCAGAGACGCCCCTGGGCCATCGGCCCGGGGCGCCTTCAGGGTCTGCGTCAGTTCAGACGGCATCGCCATGGCGACCGGAGCCTCCGGTGCCATAGCTAAAGAAGTAGGCCATCTGGAACATGCGGCGATCCTAGCGCGTGACCCGCCGCCAGGAGAATCGTTGACCCCGATGACCGCACGGGGTGCGCGTCCCCGCCAGGGACGGGCACCAGCCTCCTTCCGGGGGCGATCGTGCGGCAGGCAGGACCACGCGTGGGAGTGACCCAGTCCGTGGGCGCGATGAGGCGTGCGCCGTGGCGCGCGCCGTGGGACCTCGCGGCCACGCTGTGACCGGACAGCAGGGGACAGCGGCCCGGTTGCGACTGTGGAGAAGGGGTGGCCGGCGAGGGGGACGCCCGGAGTCGGCCACCCCCGATCTCGCCTGTCCCGTTCCGGCCCGCTGTCCCTGACTTCACCCGGGTGGCGCTGCGCCACCCGGCGCGCGCGGATCTCCGCACTACCGACGGAGCCCTTCGGTCGATCCTTGCGGAGCGTGACGAAAATCCACGGCGGCGAAGTCTGTCGAACTGGTTGCGCCGAGTGGGCCATATCCCCCACGATGCTGGTGAGGGGGTGGACCACAGGCAGCAGGGGCGCCCGGCAGGAGGCCGGTCCCCGACGCCGTACGTGGCCGGTCACCGACCGGATACGGTCACGTTCCGTAGCTGGGTGGCCTCGGCTCAAGAAGGACGGGCGCACAGATTCACCGTGCGCCCCCATGCACCACAGCTGCCCGCGAGTGCGAACCCGAGCGCATCACCGGGCCACACGACCACACCGCAGGACCGACGGCACCCCTCCCCCCGGTGCCGTTGCCACAGCACCGACGTTGCCCTGACGTCGCGTGCTGACAGCAAGGGGCCCCGTCTTCCCCCGCGGGGCCCCTTGCCAGTCGCCCGTCGCCCTGGTCAGACGGCCACCGCGCCCTCGTCGTCCGCGGGCGCGTCGGGCCTGAGCGGGATCGGAAGCTGGTTGAAGGCGTAGTAGAGCGCCAGCGCCAGGTGCAGTCCCAGGGTGATCACCGGGGAGACGAAGGAGAGCCCGACCAGGATCGGGTAGACGACGGTCCCCGCCGCGAAGCGAAGCCGGGCGCCCCGGGCCGCCTCCACGTCGACGCGCCGGTCGAAGAGGTGCCCGGTACGGGTCAGCCACCACCACAGCGCTTGGAAGGTCAGCGCGTGGAGGACCATGAAGGCGCTGAAGACGGCCATCGAGACCTCCGCCGGGCCCGGTTGGCCCAGCCAGTCGGAGACGAGAGCCGTCGGGAAGGGCAGGGCGGCCACCACCAGGAGAAGCAGCAGATTGATCACCAGCAGGCCGCGGTCGACCCTGGCCACGTAGCCGAAGACGGTGTGGTGGTTCAGCCACATGATCCCGATGACCAGGAAGCTCACAACGTAGGCGTCGTAGGCCGTCCAGAGGTGGCCCAGCTCGTGCCAGGCGCCGGCGGCCGTGTGGACCCGGTTCGGGTCGGCCACCGCCAGTTGCAGCACCAGCAGGGTGATGGCGATGGCGAAGACGCCGTCACTGAACGCCTCGACGCGACCGGACTCGTTCATAGGCGGCAACTCTAGAGGTACACAAGGGCTTTGCGGGGCCGCCGAGGTGAACGGGACGGTCCTCGGCCGACACGCGGATTCATGCACCTGGCACGGTCGCGCCTCGGTTCAGCCTTGCCGTCGTCGAGGAAGGTCCCGCCAAGATGACCGTCCCCCAGCAGCCCGGCCCGAACGGCCCGTATGGCTCGAACGGCCCGAACATACCGGGCTTCGGCCCGCCGACGGACTACGGGGACCACGGCCACTCCGGGGGCGCGCCGACGCAGCCGCTGCCGGTCACCCCGCACGCGACGGGGCCGGGCGGGCCCGACTGGTCGGCCATCGGAGTCGCCGCGCTCACCGACGTCAGCTCGGCCATGGAGACCGTCACCCGGTTCTGGGGCAAGGCCGACCCGGTCTGGCACAAAAGCGACGACGCCTTCTGCAAGAAGGCGTCGTGCGCGCAGACGCACGCCGTCGAGGGCCGCTTCCTCTACCTCACCGTGGCCGGTCCGAACTCCGGTGCGGCCGACGTCAAGGACCGCACTTCGATCGCGGCCGGCCACGCCGCCGCGTCCGCGGTCCTGCCCCGGCTGGTCACCCTGCACTGAGGCCGTGGACGGCGGACGCCCGCTACTTCGTCTCGCGGCTACTTCGTCTCGCGCGGCGGGACCTGGGGCACCGCCAGCAGCGGCAGCCGCAGGGCGCCGAACGCGCCTTCGGGCACGACCGGACGGGCCGGGGCGACGGGCTCGACCCGCTTGTAGGCCTCGCCCTGGGCCGGGCGGGAGTCCGCCTCGCCCTTGTTGGGCCAGAACGCCATCGCGCGCTCGGTCTGCGCGGTGATGGTCAGCGACGGGTTGACCCCGAGGTTGGCGGAGACCGTGGAGCCGTCGGCGACGGTGATGCCGGGGTATCCCCACATGCGCTGGTAGGGGTCGACGACCCCGCGTTCCGGGGAGTCCCCGATCACGCAGCCGCCGAGGAAGTGCGCGGTCAGGGTGCGCCCCATCAGGTCGCCGAGGTTGCCCCCGGGGTAGCCGCCGATCTCGGTCGCGATGGCGCCTGCGGCCACCTCGGCGGCGGGGATGAACTTCGGGTTCGGCGCGCCGTGGCCCTGGCGCGAGCTCAGCTGCCCCTTCAGCAGCCCGCTCCTGCGCCGCGAGACGACGATCGAGTTGTCCAGCGACTGCATCACCAGGCCGATGATGGTCCGCTCGGACCAGCGGCGCTTGTCCAGCACTCGCACCAGCAGGTCGGGGCGCTTGAAGGAGCGCCCGACGGCCCGCAGCAGGCGCGGCATCCGCCCCTCCCCTGGCACCTGAAGCGTCGTCATCAGGCCCATGGCGTTGGAACCCTTGCCGTAGCGGACCGGCTCGATGTGGGTGTGCTCGTCGGGGTGGACCGACGAGGTGATGGCGACGCCCTTGGTGAAGTCGGCGCGCTCGCCGTAGCGGTGGTCGGTGGTCATCGCGCCCACCAGCGCCTCGGAGTTGGTCCGGGTGAGCTCGCCGAGCCTGGCCGAGATGCCCGGCAGCACGCCCTCGTCGCGCAGGCGGTGCAGCAGTTTCTGGGTGCCGTAGGTGCCGGCCGAGACCACGACGTGCTTGGCGCGGATGGTCCGGAAGCCGTTCTTCGCCGGGTTCTTCGAGCGCGAGTCGGTGCGCCGGGTGTCGACCGCGTAGCCGTCGCCGTCGACGCGGATCGCGGTCACCGTCGTCATGGGGACGATCTCCGCACCCGCCTTCTCGGCGAGGTAGAGGTAGTTCTCGGTCAGCATGTTCTTGGCGCCGTGCCGGCAGCCGGTCATGCACTCGCCGCACTCGGTGCAGGCGCGGCGCTCGGGACCGACGCCGCCGAAGTACGGGTCCGCGACGGCCGCGCCCGGTGCGGCCTTGGCGCCGTCGCCACCGCAGTCCTGGCCGTCGCCGAAGAAGACGCCGACGGGGGCCATGTGGAAGGTGTCGCCATAGCCGAGCTTCTCGGCGGCCGCCTTGAGGTGCACGTCGGAGGGGGTGATCGTGGGGTTCTTCCGCACGCCCAGCATGCGCTGCGCCTGGTCGTAGTAGGGCGCGAGCTCCTCGGACCAGTCGGTGATGTCCTTCCATTGCGGGTCCTGGAAGAAGGCCTTCGGTGGCACGTAGAGGGTGTTCGCGTAGTTGAGCGACCCGCCCCCCACGCCCGCGCCGCCGAGCACCATCACGTCGTCCAGCACGTGGATGCGCTGGATGCCGTACAGGCCGAGGACGGGTGCCCAGACGTAGTTCTTGGTGTCCCAGGAGGTCTTCGGCAGCGTCTGCGCCGTGAACCGGCGACCGGCTTCCAGCACGCCGACCTTGTAGCCCTTCTCGGTCAGCCGCAGGGCCGACACGGAGCCGCCGAAGCCGGAGCCGACCACGACCACGTCGTAGTCGTAACCCGCGTCGGCCGTCGGCTTCGCCTGATCCTCGGAACTCATCTACGCGCCCGCCTTCGTCTCTGTCTCGGCGTCTGTGGATCGGGTGGGGATCCAGGTCGGGATCCGGGTGGGGGACCCGGCAGCTACGCCGGGGGCTGCTCGAAGCCGGGGGATCGCTCGAAGCCGGCGGTTACTTGAACCGGAGCGCCTTGAGCATGGCGAGCGACTTGCCCAGCAGCTTGGCGTAGCCCTCGTCGTCGAGGCCGAACGACGGCGTCATCTGCATCACCCGCTGCACCGCGACGGTCTGCACCTCGGTGTACTTGAGGATGCCCTCGGAGCCGTGGCGGCGGCCGATGCCGGAGTCGCCCATGCCGCCCATCGGCGCGGCGACGCTCGCGTAGGCGGGCGCGTAGCCCTCGTTGACGTTGACGGTGCCGGTGTGCAGCCGAGCCGCGACGGCCTTGGCGTGGCGCAGGTTCTTGCTCCAGACGCTGGAGTTGAGGCCGTAGGAGGTGCCGTTCGCACGGGCGATAGCTTCCTCCTCGTCGTCGAACCGGTAGACGGAGACGACGGGGCCGAAGGTCTCCTCGTTGCAGACCGCGCTCTCGGTGGTCACGTCGTCGAGGATGGTCGGCTCGAAGAAGAGCGGGCCGATGTCGGCGCGCGGCTTGCCGCCGGTCAGCACAGTGGCGCCGTTCTTGACGGCGTCCTCGACATGCCGGGTGACGGTGTCGAGCTGGCGCTGGGAGACCAGCGAGCCCATGTCGGCGCCCCAGGCCAGGCTGTTGCCGAGCTTGAGCGCCTTGGTGCGGGCGACGAACTTCTCCAGGAAGGCGTCGGCGACCACGGAGGCGACGTAGAGGCGCTCGATGGAGATGCACAACTGGCCGGCGGAGGAGAAGCAGGCGCGGACGGCGCCCTCGGCGGCCTTGTCCAGGTCCGCGTCGGCCAGGACCAGCATGGCGTTCTTGCCGCCCAGCTCCATGGAGGCGCCGATCAGGCGGGCGGCGGCGCGCTGCGCCACGTCGCGGCCGGTGCGGGTGGAGCCGGTGAAGGAGACGTAGTCGGCGTGGGCCACGACCTCGGGGCCGACGACCGGACCGTCGCCGATCACGACCTGCCAGAGCTCGGCGGGCAGCCCGGCCTCGACCATCAGCTCGCGGGCACGCAGCGCGGTGAGCGCGGTCTGCGTGTCGGGCTTGGTCACCACGGCGTTGCCCGCGACGAAGGCCGGGACGGCGTCGCCGGTGAACAGCGCCAACGGGTAGTTCCACGGGGAGATCTGACCGATCACGCCCTTGGGCTGGCGCAGCTCCAGCACCTGGGTCAGCACCGGGAAGACCCCGCCGCGACGACGCGGCTTGAGGTAGCCGGCGCCCGCACGCCCGTAGTGGCGGGCCTCGATCGCGGAGGCCAGCACCTCCTCGAAGGCGTGCGCGCGGGTCTTGCCGGTCTCGGCCTGCACGAGGTCGAGCAGCTCGTCCCGGTGCTTGAGGACGAGATCGTGGAAGCGCAGCAGCACGGCGGCGCGCTCACGCACCGGGCGCTTGGCCCAGTCGCGCTGGGCCGCGCGGGCGCGGACGAAGGCGCTGGCCACGTCGGCCGACGAGGACTCGGGAATCTCGGCGAGCACGTCGCCGGTGAACGGGCAGCGGCTGGTCGCCAGCGTCGGCTGGTCCCCCGCCACCACGGCGCTGACCAGGCGCGCGACCAGCTGCGGCGGCACGGCGTCGGCGACGCTCCGCGCGCCGGGGGCGGCCACGGGATTGCCTTGGACGGCAGTGCTGCTGCCGGTGCTGATGTCAGTCATGCCAGGCAGCGTAGGCGCTTTCGAGCCGTTGCGATACCCACCAGTAACAGAAATCGTTCCGGCCACGAACGGTTCGTGCGACCACCAGCCCCGCCGGGCTCGGGCAGCAGCGGCCGGGCCCCAGGCCGCGACTCGGCCGGACGCGAGCGATCACGCAACAGCGGCCGGACGGGACGCGAGCGGACGTGGCCCGGGCTGACACGACGCAGGCGAACGCGACGCGAGCAGACGCAACGCAGGCGAACGCGCCCGGGCGAACGCGACCGAGCGGCAGCGCCCCATGCGGCCCCGGTCCGGCGACAGCGTCCCGGGACGGATGCGATCCTGCGGCAGCGCCTCGGGGCGGACGCGACCGAGCGGCAGCGGCCCAGGCGAACGCACCCCAGCGGCAGCGGCCCAGGCGAACGCACCCCAGCGGCCCCGGCCCAGACGAACACACCCCAGCGGCCCCGGCCCAGACGGACGCACCCCAGCGGCCCCGGCCAGGCGAACGCACCCCAGCGGCCCCGGCCCAGACGGACGTGCCCGGGCGACCGCGACGGGGTCGGCGGCGCGGCCGCCCTCACCCGGCGCGCCCCCTCCTCGCGCTACACCAGCTCCGCGACCGCCGTGCCGACCGCGCGGTGGAAGGTCGGGTAGGCCCAGATCGTCGAGGCGAGCTCGGCCAGCGGGACCCGCGCGGAGACGGCGAGGGAGAGCAGACCGAGGACCTCGCCGCCGGTGGGGCCGGCGGAGGTGGCGCCGACCAGGACGTCGTCGGCGGCGACGAGCTTGACGAAGCCCGCGTTGCCGCTGGCGCCGTGGATGTAGCCGCGGCTGCTCGCGGACAGCTCCGTCGTGGCCGTCCGGACCCGGCGCCCCTCCGCGCGGGCCTGCGCCTCGGTCGCGCCCACGGCGCCGACCTCGGGGTCGGTGAAGGTCACCCGCGGCACCGCGTGGTAGCGCGCGGGCGCGCCGCCCTGGCCCAGGATGGCGCGGACGGCGACGTCCGCCTGGTACATGGACATGTGCGTGAAGGCGCCCTTGCCGGTGATGTCGCCGATCGCCCAGACCCCGACCGGCCACACCCCTTGAGTGCCGGCCACACGCAGCCGCTCGTCGACGGGCACGGCGCGAGAGTCCGAAGAAAGCCCCAGCACCCCGCCGCCGATGCGGTCCAGGGCGACCCGGCGACCCGTCGCGACCAGCATCCGCTGCGCGGAGAAGCGCTCTCCGCGGCGGCAGAGCACCTGGAACCGGCCGTCCCGGTGTTCCACGCCCTGCACCTCGACCCCGGAGTGCACGGCCAGGCCGTCGGCGGTCAGCACCCGGGTCAGCAGATCACCCGCCTCCGGCTCCTCGCGGCCCAGCAGCCGGGGCCCGGCCTCGACGACGGTGACGGCGCAGCCGAGCCGCTGCCAGGCCTGGCCGAGCTCGAGCCCGATCGCGCCGCCGCCGAGGATCAGCAGCGACTCGGGGAGCTCCTCGGCCTCGATCAGGTCGCGGTTGGTCCAGTACGGCGTGGCGGCCAGGCCCGGGACGGGCGGGGCGACCGGCTCGGATCCGCTGGCCAGCACGATGGCCTGACGGGGCCTCAGCACCGTCTCGCGGCCGTCCGCGCCGAGCACGGTGACCTCGCCGGGGGCGGTCAGCCGCGCGGTGCCGCGCAGGAAGCGGCCGCCCCGGGCGGTCAGGCGGTCGACGGCGACCTTGTCGTTCCAGTCGTCGGTGGCCTCGCGCACCCGGCGCGCGACAGGCCGGAACTCGGGGTGCACCCGGACGATCCCGGCCATGCCGGGGATGCGCCGTGCCTCACCGACCAGGTCGGCCGAACGCACCATGATCTTCGACGGAATGCAGCCCCAGTACGGACATTCGCCACCCACCAGGCGCTCGTCGACGCCCACCACGTCCCAGCCCGCGTCGGCCAGCCGCCCGGCCAGATCCTCACCCCCGGGCCCCAATCCGATGACCACCGCGTCCGGGGTCTCTCGCACCGTTGCGGACATCACGGCCTCCCGGAGAGCGGGTGAACTTCCATGGACGGCTCGGTTCACACCACGGTACCGGGATGCGGATGCTATGGCACGGTGAGCGTCTGCAGAATCTCCTCGAAGCGCGGGTAGCCGTTGCCCCAGTCGTCGACCGGGTACGAGATGAAGGTGTCGTACTCGGTTCCGTTGGGGGCCCGGTAGAACTGCTCCATGGCGTGCATCTTCGTCTGCGTCTTGGCGTCGACGAAGTAGAACTCCAGCTGGGCGCCGGTGGAGTCCTTGTAGTTGTTGGTGCTGAAGCGGACCAGCTGGTAGCTCTTGTCGTTCGCCTTCAGCTGCTCCATCAGCCACTGCCCCTGCTGCACCGCGGTGCGGGAGTTGGCGTAGGTGACACCAAAGATGATCTTGTGGATCCCGTCCGGGGTGTACGTGATCGCGATGGAGCCCTTGGGGGCGCTGCGCTCCCACGGCTTGTCGCCGCCCACCGGCAGCCCGAAGCTGAATCCGTACGGGTCGTGCGTGAGCTGGTAGCCGGCCGGGATCTGGACGGGCGCGGCGGACTGCGTCGGCGTCGAGGGCGACGTGGTCGGCTGGTTCTGCCCGGTCGCACCGGTGTTCTCGTGCCGGTGGTTGTACCAGTACGTCGCCCCGGCGCCGCCCGCGCCCGCGACCAACGCGGCCACCAGCAACCACACCCAGCGCCGCCTGCGACGCGGAGCCCGGCCCGCCCCGGTGCCCTCGTGGCTCGACACGAAGCCGACCTCGGGCCGGTTGGCCGTCGTGAACGCGTCTCCCGCCCCGGGGCCGGACTCGTGCACGGTCGCGTGCGCCGCCTCGTCGGCGTAGAGCGGACCGCTCACGGAACGGGGCCCGCCCGACTGGGCCGGGACCCGGGCGGTCGGCCCGGTCGGCAGGCCGCCCGGGCCGCCGCCGAACCCACTGCCGGATCCGCTGCCGGTCCCACTTCCGAACCCATCGCCGAACCCATCGCCGAACCCGCCCTTGACGCCGC
>NZ_BBPO01000010.1:0-24627 GCF_000787815.1 Streptacidiphilus neutrinimicus | reverse complement strand
CCCACCCCCACCCCCCCCCACCCCGCCGTTGACGCCGCCGTCGACCGTGCCGCCGTTGACCGTGGCCCCATGGGCCGCCGCGCCGTTCACCGTGGTGCCCAGCACCGTCGCGATGTACTCGGCGTCGGACTCCGCCGGCATGCTCTGCCGGTCCACGGCCGGGACCTTCTGGGTCGGAGTGCGCAGCGGACCGGTGCCGAGGCTGCCGAGGCTGATGTTGGTGGTGTGCCCGGCCGCGACGTCCTCCAGCATCCGGCGCACGTCCGAAGCGCCGGGGCGCTCCTGCGGCTCCTTGGCCATCAGCGCCTGCAGCACCGGCGCCAGCGCGCCGGCGTTGCGCGGCTCGGGCAGCGGGTCGGTGACGACCGCCGCCAGCGTCGTCAGCGGCGACTCGCGGCGGAACGGCGACTGGCCCTCCACCGCCGCGTACAGCGTCGCACCGAGCGCCCACAGGTCCGACTCCGGGCCGGGACGGCCGCCGTGCACACGCTCGGGGGCCAGGTAGTCGGGCGAGCCGACCAGGTCGCCGGTGCGGGTGAGCGCCGAGTCGCCGACGAAGGTGGCGATGCCGAAGTCGGTCAGCACGACCCGGCCGGTGCCGCGCTCCAGCAGTACGTTGGCGGGCTTCACGTCGCGGTGGATCACGCCGACCGCGTGGGCGCGCTCCAGCGCGGCGAGCACCTGCGCGCCGATCCGCGCGGCCTCGCGCGGGTCGATCACGCCGTCCTGCTCGACCAGTTCGGACAGCGAGCGACCGTCGATGAGCTCCATCACGATCCAGGGCTTGCCGTCCTGCTCGACGACGTCGTGGATGGTGATGACGCCCGGGTGCTTGATCCGGGCGGCCGCGCGGGCCTCCTGCTTCATCCGCGACTGGACGATCTGCAGGTCCTCCTCGGCCAGGTGCCCGACGGAGAGCTCCTTGACCGCGACCTCGCGGTCCAGCATCTGGTCCGTCGCACGCCACACCGTGCCCATGCCGCCGCGCCCAAGACGCGCGCCCAGCAGGTATCTGCCCGCGAGCACCCGGCCCTCCGTACCCACCGTCTGCCCCCCTCGTCGCGGGTCCTGCCGTCCGTCCCGGTTCCGCGGCAGGAACCGCGGTACCGCGCACCCTATCCCGACCGTCGAACACCCCGGCGTCCCGGGCCTGGCCTTGAGACCGGGATGTGACGCTTCGGCAGCGAATGACACGTTCCGCATCGCGAATCGTGTCGTCGGGCGGCCGCCGGGCTCAGCCCTTGAGCGTCGCCGCGAGCACCAGAATGACCAGGACCACAAGGATAATCGCACCCACCAGGACCGGCCCGAGCAGCGCGCTGCGGCGTCTGGGGCCCGCGTGGTGGTGCGGATGCGCGGGCCCGCCCTGATCGACCAGCTCGCGCGAGGCGCGCGAGCGCTGCACCGGCAGCGCGCCGGGACGCGGCACCGGCAGCCGCGTCCCCGTCGGCAGCTCCACGAAGCCCGCCACGCCCGGCGGAAGCGCGTCGAGCTGCGCCTCCCGATCCAGCGGCTCGGGGGCGCGGTGCAGCAACTGCCGCAGAACGGCCCGCACCTGGGGCAGGCCGGGACGGCGGGTGGGGTCCTGGTCGAGCAGCCGGTCCAACAGCGGCCGCAGCGGGCCAGTGGGCCGGGTGTCCGGACGGAAACCGGCCCGGACCGCGTCGAACAGATCGTCGACGCCGGACTCCGGGTAGGGCGGCACACCCGTCACCGACCGGTAGAGCAGCACGCCCAGCGCCCACACGTCCGCCGCCGGACCGACGGGCTGCCCCGCGCCGCCTATGATCCCCAACTGCTCCGGCGCCCACCGCTCGGCCGTGGCGCCCACGATGACCGCGCGCGCGTCCCGCGCCCGCACCCGGGCGGGGCTCCACAGCGAGGTCGGCACCGACGCCCCCGCGTCGATGGCGCCGGGCCCCCCGCACAACGCCTCCTGTGCGGCGGCGACCACCAGACCGCCGAGCAGCGCGGCCCCGTCCTCGCAGACCGTCACCGTGGCCGGAGTCAGGTTGCCGTGGACGAGCCCGGCGCGGTGCACGGCCTCCAGCCCGGCGCTCACGTCGTAGGCCACCTCGGCGGCCCGGTAGGGCGACATCGGGCCGCGGTCCAGGAGCTGCGCCAGCGGCACGCCCGCGACCCACTCCCCCGCGACCCAGAGGTAGCCGTCCTCGGCGAAGACCTGGAACGCCTGGCCGAGCCGCGGATGGTCGGGCACCGCGCCGGCCGCCGTCGTCGCGTGCCGCACCGCCAGGCCGCGCGCGTCGTCCGACGCGTGGTCCGGGCCGGGCTGGGCGGCCTGGTCGAACGGGGTCACCAGTTCCGGCAGCGGCACCGCCTCCAGCAGCACCGGAGCGCCGCTGCGCAGGTCGCGCGCCTCGACCGCGCCCGCGCGCCGCCGGTCCGTCAACTGGTAGCGCTCGGCGAGCAGTCGGCCACCGGACGCCTTGCCCATCGGTTCAGCCCCCCGCCGGCTGGAAGCTGGCGAAGAAGTGCGCGAGCAGATCGGCGCTGCGCCCGGTCTGCCAGCTCACCTGGGGGGCAGTCCAGTAGATCGCGTACGCGTGGGAAGGGTCCACCACGAAGCCCCGGTTGAGCGAGTGCCGCTCGGTGACGCCCGAACGGAAGGTCCACTCCCAATCGGCCGCGTCCCAGCCGTGCCAGCCGACGACACGGGCGAGCTTGACCAGGTGGTAGTCGGCCAGACTCGCCGCGACGCCCGGCTCCTCGTTCTGCCAGGCCGCAAGCGCCCCGGCCTTGACCGGGTTCGGGGTGAACTCGACGACCAGCGAACCGGCGAGCCCGGTGTAGGTGGTCTTGTCCGTGCCCTGGGAGGTCGCGCGCCATGTCGTGGGGACCTCGATGCTCGACCCGCCCGGCCCGGCGACCCGGTGGTAGCCGAGGGCCGAGGCCTGACCCGCGCCCGCCCCCGACTGCGTCGCGCCCGAGAGGGGCTGGCCGGCGGACGCGCCCGCGGAGGCGGACGACGACGCGCCGTCCTGGCTCGCGCCGCCGCCCTTGCCGCCGCTGCCCTTTCCGTCACCGTTGTCGGTCAACGCGGCCACCGTCGCGGTGACGAGCAGCACGGCCGCGACGACGATCGCGGCGACGAGCAGCACACGCCGCCGCGAGCCCCCGAGCACGGCTGACGCGCGGTAGGCGGTGGGCTCCACGGGTCCCGCAGGCCCCCCGGGCCCGAAGGAGCCCGAAGCCTCCGTCGACCGACCCGCGGACGGCGCCCCACCGGACGCCCCACCAGGGGCCCCGCCGGCGGACGCACCTGCGGACGCGGAGGGCAGCCCCAAGGCGCCGGAAGGCACCCGCGCGGACCCTGCGGGCCCGTCGAACCCGTCAGCCCAGTCGGCCCCGGCCCCTGCCCCGGCCCCGAGGCCCGGCATCGCCGAGGCCGCCACCGCCTGCGTCGTGGACCCCGGCGCACCCGCCGCACCGCCCCGCCCAGGACGCGCGGGACGGGCGTCACGGCCGCCCCGCGCGGACGGCTGCTGCTCCAGGCCCGGCTGCACGCGCGTGCGCTCGGGCGACGGGACGGCCTGCGTCGGAGCCTCCTCGACGACGCCGAACCGGGCCGTCGCACGCGCACGGCGCTCGTACTCGCCGATCACGCCGCCCAGCATGGTCCGCGTCGTGGAGGCGTCCAGCCGCTGGGCCGGGTCCTTGCGCAGCAGGCCGGAGACGACCGGCTGCAGCAGCGCGTCGCCGCTCAGCGGCGGCACCGGCTCGGTGATCACGGCCGTCAGCGTCGACAGCGCCGAGCCCTTGTCGTACGGCGGCACGCCCTCGACCATCGCGTAGAGCGTCGCACCGAGCGACCACAGGTCCGCGGGCGGCCCGGGCACCCCGCCACGGGCCCGCTCCGGCGAGATGTACGACGGCGCGCCGACGAGCATGCCCGTCGACGTGACGGACGGGTCGCCCTCGACGCGGGCGATCCCGAAGTCCGTCAGCACGACCCGGCCGTCGTGCCCGATCAGCACGTTCGACGGCTTCACGTCGCGGTGCAGGATGCCCACACGGTGCGCCTCGGCCAGCACGCCGAGCAGTTCCAGCGCCACCTCGGCGGCCCGCTGGGGCGGCAGCACGCCCTCGGTGCGGATCACCTCGCTGAGCGAGCGGGACTCGATCAGCTCCATGACGATCCAGGGCCGGCCGTCCTCCTCGACGACGTCGTACACGGTGACGGCGCCGTTGTGCCGGATCCGGGCGATGGCCTTCGCCTCCGTCAGCGTCCGCGCGACGAGCCGGTGCCGCTCGTCCTCGTCCACCCCGGCGGCGAACCGCAACTCCTTGACCGCGACCTCGCGCCCCAGGAACTCGTCCGTGGCCCGCCAGACGGTGCCCATCCCGCCCTGGCCGAGGACGGCGGTCAGCCGGTACCGCGACGCAAGGAGCTTCCCGCTGGACTCCTGCGGAGTCTCGTCGCGGTGTTGATCGCCGTTCATGCCGGTTCGTTCCCTCCGCGCTGTCGCTGTCGCGTCCATCATCCCGTGACAGACGCAAGCGTAGGCACACGGGGTTCACCCCCGGGACACGCGCCTTCCCCGTTTCGGCGCGTTCGACTACTACTTCAGGGGAACGATGTCCGGCGCTCCCAGGCGCGCGGCGTCCGCCGCCAGGTCGTCAGGCTGCTCCTGCGACTCCCGCTCCGCCTCCACACG
This sequence comes from Streptacidiphilus neutrinimicus, assembly GCF_000787815.1. Taxonomy (GTDB): domain Bacteria; phylum Actinomycetota; class Actinomycetes; order Streptomycetales; family Streptomycetaceae; genus Streptacidiphilus; species Streptacidiphilus neutrinimicus. The sequence continues at coordinate 19,951 of NZ_BBPO01000010.1, read as the reverse complement.
GACCCGGTAGTGCTCGATCTCCTTCTCGATCTGCGCCTCGTCCCAGCCGAGTTCGGGCGCCATCAGCGCGGCGGCCTCCGCCATGACCGCGGTGCCGCGGTCGAAGGTCTCGATGGAGATGCGGGTCCGGCGCGCCAGCACGTCGTCGAGGTGCCGGGCCCCCTCCGCGCGGGCCGCGTAGACCACCTCGGCCCGCAGGTAGTCGTCCGCACCGCTCAGGGGCTCCGCCAACCCGGGTTCCCCGGCAATGAGTTCGAGCAGCTCCTCGGTCAACGTGCCATAGCGGTTCAGCAGATGCTCCACTCGGGCCACATGCAGCCCGCTCTCCCTGGCGAGTTCGCCACGCGCGTTCCACAGCGCGCGGTAGCCCTCCGCGCCGGCCAGCGGGACGGAGTCGGTGCAGCACGGCGCCACCTTCTGGTCCAGACCGTGCGCGACCTCGTCGACCGCGTCCTTCGCCATCACCCGGTAGGTGGTGTACTTGCCGCCGGCCACCACGACGAGCCCGGGGGCCGCGTGCTGCACGACGTGCTCACGGCTGAGCTTCGACGTGGCCTCCGACTCGCCCGCGAGCAGCGGGCGCAGCCCGGCGTAGACGCCCTCGACGTCCTCGCGGCTCAGCGGCACCGCCAGGACGCTGTTGACGTGCTCCAGCAGGTACTCGATGTCCGCGCTGCTCGCGGCCGGATGGTCCTTGTCGAGAGTCCACTCGGTGTCCGTCGTGCCGACGATCCAGTGCCGTCCCCACGGGATGACGAACAGGACGCTCTTCTCCGTGCGCAGGATCAGCCCCGTCGAGGAGTGGATCCGGTCGCGCGGCACGACGAGATGGATGCCCTTCGACGCGCGGACGTGGAACTGGCCGCGCTCGCCGACCATCGCCTGCGTCTCGTCCGTCCACACGCCCGTCGCGTTGACGATCTGCCGGGCCCGGACGACGAACTGCCCGCCCGACTCCAGGTCGTGCACGCGCGCCCCGACCACCCGCTCGCCCTCGCGCAGGAACCCGATCACGCGCGCCCGGTTCGCGACGTGCGCGCCGTAGGAGGCCGCGGTGCGGACCAGGGTCGCAACGAACCGCGCGTCGTCCATCTGCGCGTCCCAGTACTGCACCGCGCCGACCAGCGCGTCCTTGCGCAGCGCGGGCGCCAGGTGCAGCGCCTGACGCCGGCTGAGGTGGCGGTGCAGGGGCAGCCCGCGGCCGTGCCCCGAGGAGACGGACATCGCGTCGTACAGCGCCACGCCGGACCCGACGTACGGGCGCTCCCAGCCGCGCCCCTGCAGCGGGTACAGGAACGGGACCGGCTTGACCAGGTGCGGCGCGAGCCGCCCCAGCAGCAGCCCGCGTTCCTGGAGGGCCTCCTTGACCAGGGCGAAATCGAGCATCTCCAGGTACCGCAGCCCGCCGTGGATCAGCTTGCTGGACCGCGAGGAGGTCCCCGCGGCCCAGTCCCGGGCCTCCACGAGCCCCGTCACCAGCCCCCGCGTCGCCGCGTCCAGCGCGGTCCCGCCACCGACGACGCCTCCGCCCACGACGAGCACGTCCAGTTCGCGCTCCCCGAGCCGCGCGAGCGCCGCCGCGCGCTCGACAGGACCCAGCTTGGTGCTTCGCATGACGCCTCCGCGGGATAGCCCGGCCTTCCGATCAACCCTACGTTCGGTTCGCCGGGATCCCGCTGAAGGCGCGGAGTCGGTTGCCGCAACACTCAGTTGCAGTACGGCAAGGGCACGAGGCTCTGCGCGAGCAACCACCCTGTGGGGACGGCGCTGCTCGCTGCGTGACACACCACACCGGGTGGCTCTTCGCGCGGTTCCTCGCACCCCTGGGCAGTGCAACGAGCCGAGAGAGCACACGATCGGCTGAGCCGCACATCGGCAGAGCCTCGCGCCCCTGGAGCGCTACGCGCCTACCGGGCGACGGTGACCTCGACGCGCTGGAACTCCTTGAGTTCCGAGTAGCCCGTGGTGGCCATCGCGCGGCGCAGGGCGCCGAAGAGGTTCATGGTGCCGTCGGGGGTGTGCGAGGGGCCGAGGAGGATCTCCTCGGTCGTGCCCACCGTGCCGAGGTCGACGCGCTTGCCGCGCGGCAGCTCCTCGTGGACGGCCTCGCTGCCCCAGTGGAAGCCGCGGCCGGGCGCGTCCGTGGCGCGGGCCAGCGCCGCACCGATCATGACGGCGTCCGCGCCGCAGGCGATCGCCTTGGACAGGTCGCCGGAGAAGCCCACGCCGCCGTCCGCGATGACGTGGACGTAGCGGCCGCCGGACTCGTCCATGTAGTCGCGGCGCGCCGCCGCGACGTCCGCGACGGCGGTGGCCATCGGGACCTGGATGCCCAGCACCGTGCGCGTGGTGTGCGCGGCGCCGCCGCCGAAGCCGACCAGGACGCCGGCCGCGCCGGTCCGCATCAGGTGCAGAGCGGCGGTGTAGGTCGCGCAGCCGCCGACGATGACGGGGACGTCGAGCTCGTAGATGAACTGCTTGAGGTTCAGCGGCTCGGCGGCGCTGGAGACGTGCTCGGCCGAGACCGTGGTGCCGCGGATGACGAAGATGTCGACGCCGGCGTCCACGACGACCTTGGAGAACTCGGCGGTCCGCTGCGGCGACAGGGCCGCCGCGGTGACGACGCCCGACTCGCGGATCTCCTTCAGGCGCTGGGTGATCAGCTCGGCCTTGATCGGCTCGCGGTAGATCGCCTGGAGGCGGCGGGTCGCCGCGGCCTCGTCCTTGATCTCGGTGATCTCCTGCAGCAGCGGACGCGGGTCCTCGTAGCGGGTCCACAGGCCCTCGAGGTTCAGCACGCCGAGGCCGCCGAGGCGGCCGATCGCGATGGCCTGCTCCGGGGAGACGACGGAGTCCATCGGCGCGGCCAGGAACGGGAGCTCGAAGCGGTAGGCGTCGATCTGCCACGCGATCGAGACCTCCTTCGGGTCCCGCGTACGGCGGCTCGGAACGACCGCGATGTCGTCGAAGGCGTACGCCCGCCGGCCCCGCTTGCCCCGCCCGATCTCGATCTCGGTCACCTGAACTGCTCCCTCGGTTGTGCTCAGCGACTACCAGGGTCAGTATCTCGCACAACGGCGGAGGGGCCGCCTGGGCGGCCCCTCCGTGAGACGTCCGGTCGAACGACCGGGGACAGCGACCGGCTACTTCGAGGAGTAGTTCGGCGCCTCGACCGTCATCTGGATGTCGTGCGGGTGGCTCTCCTTCAGGCCCGCCGAGGTGATCCGGACGAAGCGCGCGTCGCGCTTCATCGCCTCGACCGACTCGGCGCCCACGTAGCCCATGGACTGACGCAGACCGCCGACCAGCTGGTAGATGACCGAGCCGACCGGGCCGCGGTAGGCGACCTGGCCCTCGATGCCCTCGGCGATCAGCTTCTCGTCGGCGGTGACGTCGCCCTGGAAGTAGCGGTCCTTGGAGAAGGACTTGGCCTGGCCGCGGGACTGCATGGCGCCCAGCGAGCCCATGCCGCGGTAGGACTTGTACTGCTTGCCGTTGATGAAGAGCAGCTCGCCCGGCGACTCCTCGCAACCGGCGAGGAGGCTGCCCAGCATGACCGTGTCGGCGCCGGCGGCCAGCGCCTTGCCGATGTCGCCGGAGTACTGCAGACCGCCGTCGCCGATCAGCGGGACGCCCGCCGACTCGGCCGCGAGGGCGGCCTCGTAGATCGCGGTGACCTGCGGGACGCCGACACCGGCGACCACGCGGGTGGTGCAGATGGAGCCCGGGCCGATGCCGACCTTGATGCCGTCGCAGCCGGCGTCGATCAGCGCCTGGGCGCCGTCGCGGGTGGCGACGTTGCCGCCGACCACGTCGGCCGAGACGGACGACTTGATCTTCGACATCCAGTTGAGGGCGTTGCGGTTGTGGCCGTGCGAGGTGTCCACGACGATGAAGTCCGCGCCGGCCTCGGCGAGGGCGATCGCCCGGTCCAGCGCCTCGGCCGAGGCGCCGACGGCGGCGCCGACGATCAGACGGCCCTCCGCGTCCTTGGCGGCGTTCGGGTACTGCTCGGCCTTGACGAAGTCCTTGACCGTGATCAGGCCCTTGAGCTTGCCTTGCTCGTCGACGAGCGGCAGCTTCTCGATCTTGTGGCGGCGCAGCAGCGCCATCGCGTCGACGCCGGAGATGCCCACGGAGCCGGTGATCAGCGGCATCGGGGTCATGACCTCGCGCACCTGACGGCTGCGGTCCGTCTCGAAGGCCATGTCACGGTTGGTGACGATGCCCAGCAGCCGGCCCTCGCCGTCGGTGACCGGGACGCCGGAGATGCGGAACTTGGCGCACAGCGCGTCGGCGTCGGCCAGCGTGGCCTCGGGCGAGACGGTGATCGGGTCCGTCACCATGCCGGACTCTGACCGCTTCACCAGGTCGACCTGGTTGACCTGGTCCTCGATGGACAGGTTGCGGTGCAGCACGCCGGCGCCGCCCTGGCGGGCCATGGCGATCGCCATCCGGGACTCGGTGACCTTGTCCATGGCGGCGGAGAGCAGCGGGATGTTCACCCGCACATTGCGTGAGACGCGCGAGGAGGTGTTCGCAGCATTGGGCAAGACCTCGGAGGGGCCCGGCAGCAGCAGCACATCGTCGTAGGTGAGCCCGAGCATGCCGAACTTGTCGGGTACCCCAGCTGCGTTGTAAGACATGACACCCTTCCCGAAGTGGATCCGCGGACTTCTGGACGGGGTGACTGGTGGCCGTACCCGCCCGACGCGACACGGCGCCTACGGGGGCCGCGTGGGTGAGCAGCTCGGCACCGTTGACTAATTCTACCGGGCCCCGCGAGGCACCCTTGCGCGTCTGCAACAACTGAGGTAGCAGTCACATTCCGCGGCTTCGGAGGATCGTCCGATTGACCGGGGGCGCCGAGCCCCGCCGACTCGCGCCGACAGACCCCGCCGACTCAGGCCGACAGGCCCTCGGGGCCGTTCTCGGCGAGGGCGCGCAGACGCGAGAGCGCACGGTGCTGGGCGACGCGGACCGCGCCCGGGGTCATGCCGAGGACCTCGCCCGTCTCCTCCGCCGTCAGCCCGGCGGCGACGCGGAGCAGGACGAGCTCGCGCTGCCGCTCCGGCAGCAGCGCCAGGAGCTCGCGCATCCATGCGGCGTCGCTGCTCAGCAGGGCGCGCTCCTCGGGGCCGAGGGCGTCGTCCGGGGTGTCGGGGAGCTCCTCGCCCAGCGGGACGCTCTGCGCGGGACCGCCGCGCATCGCCGCCCGTTGCAGGTCGGCGATCTTGTGTGCGGCGATGCTGAAGACGAAGGCCTCGAAGGGGCGGCCCTCGTCGCGGTAGCGCGGCAGCGCGCACAGCACGGCGAGGCAGACCTCCTGGGCCACGTCGTCGACGTGGTGCCGGGCGCTGCCCGGCAGCCGGATCAGGCGGGCACGGCAGTAGCGCAGCACCAGCGGGTGGACCTGCGAGAGCAGCGCGTCGATCGCGTCGGGATCGCCGCCCACCGCGGGTTCCAGCAGCGGGCCGATGGGCATACCGGACCCGTGGCCGGGGCTCGCCTCGTCGTCACGCACTGGTCCATGGTGCCTGGTCATCGACGAAAACGTGACACCGCACCCTGACTTGTGCATCGGAACGTTATCCGCCACACCACCACCCCCGCCCTGCCGGACTCCGCGCTACACCCCCATGGTGCGCCCTCGGGTGGGAAGCGGGCCATGCCCCCTCCCACCCGGGAGGCCCCCAGCCGGTTCGGCAGTCAGCGGACCAGGCCCCAACGGAAGCCCAGCGCCACGGCGTGCGCACGGTCGGAGGCGCCGAGCTTCTTGAAGAGCCGCCGCGCGTGGGTCTTGACGGTGTCCTCGGAGAGGAACAGCTCACGGCCGATCTCCGCGTTGCTGCGGCCATGACTCATGCCCTCCAGCACCTGGATCTCACGAGCCGTCAGCGTCGGGGCCGCACCCATCTCCGCGCAGCGCAGCCGGCGCGGAGCGAGCCGCCACGTCGGGTCCGCCAGGGCCTGGGTGACCGTGGCGCGCAGCTCCGCGCGGGACGCGTCCTTGTGCAGGTAGCCGCGCGCGCCGGCGGCGACCGCGAGAGCGACCCCGTCGAGGTCCTCGGCGACGGTCAGCATGATGATGCGGGCCCCCGGATCGGCCGAGAGCAGTCGCCGGACTGTCTCCACCCCGCCCAGGCCCGGCATGCGGACGTCCATCAGCACCAGGTCGGAGCGGTCCGCCACCCAGCGGCGGAGCACCTCCTCACCGTTGGTGGCCGTGGTCACTCGGTCGACTCCGGGCACCGTCGCGACCGCGCGACGCAGTGCCTCGCGGGCGAGCGGGGAATCGTCACAGACGAGAACGGAAGTCATGATCCGCCTCCGCAGCTGATGAGCGTCACCTTGAGCCTCCTGGCTGGTACGAATCGTCACCGGCACGGCCTCCGGTGGACCGGCGTCTTCCCCGACGCCCGTGCCGTTTGCCGCCTCCGCACTCCCAACGACCGTCACCCGAATGAGTTACGGCCTGGCAGCAGCCTTCACCACTCTACGTGTCTGACCCGCTACGGATCATCCAGCGCGCGGTGCGCACCGGCGCAAATGCGCCGCTCGTACGAGGACCGTGCGCCGCGCCGGGCGTGTCGTTAGGCCCAACGAGTGCACCCGCATGCAGGACACGCTTCCCCGGCACGTGGTGGATTAGTCCGTTTTCATGGGATTTGATGGTTATCGGCACGTTATGTAACGCTGATGACCTCTTGTCCGCTAGATCTGCATGAGTCATATTTCCATCAGTTCGTACTGAATCGCTAGCACCACTCAAGGGATCAACGACCATGGCCGACTACTCACGGCTCCCTGGCCCGAACGCAGACCTGTGGGACTGGCAGCTCTCCGCCGCGTGTCGCGGCGTGGACAGCTCTCTGTTCTTCCATCCGGAGGGAGAACGCGGAGCCGCACGGACCTCGCGGGAACAGTCCGCCAAGGAGGTCTGCATGCGGTGCCCGGTGCGCGCGGAGTGCGCGTCGCACGCACTGGCGGTACGTGAGCCCTACGGGGTCTGGGGCGGCCTCACCGAGGACGAGCGAGAGGAACTGCTGGGGCGGGCCCGCCGCCGCACCCTCGATCCGCTCTCGCTGCTGCCCGTCGACTGACACCATCGACGATCGAGCTGACGGAACGTTTCTTCACACGCGCCCCCGTCCCCGCGGCGCGGCGATCAGGGCCTGTCTCCGCAGGCCCTTCAGCTTCTAGCGGCTCTTCGGCTGCTCCAGGCCCTTCAGCTTCTAGCGGCTCTTCGGCTGCTCCAGGCCCTTCAGCTTCTAGCGGCTCTTCGGCTGCTCCAGGCCCTTCAGCTGCTCCAGGCCCTTGAGCTGCTCCAGCATGAGCGCGACCGCCGGGACCCGTCCCAGGTCCGGCAGGGTCAGCGCGACGATCTCCCGGACGAGCTCCCCGGAGGGGCCCGCGCCCAGCGGTACGACGGCGACCCCGTCGGTCCTGGTCGCGGCGAGCGCCAGCCTCGGCAGCACCGCCACGCCGAGGCCCGCGGCGACCAGCCCCAGCACGGCCGGGTAGTCGTCCGTCGCGAAGTCGATCCGCGGCGTGAAGCCGACGGCCTCGCACAGGTCGACGAGGTGCCCGCGGCACTGCGGGCATCCGGCGATCCACGGTTCCTCGCGGAGCGCGGCGAGGTCGCGCAGCTCCGGCGCATCCGCGAGGGGGTGCCGGGCGGGCAGGAGCGCAACCAGCGGGTCGCGGCGGAGCCGGGTGACCGCGAGGTCGCTCCAGTCCTCCGGCTCGCTCGAGGTCGGGTACCGGAACGCGAGGACGAGTTCGCACTCGGCGGCGCGGAGCATGCCGACGGACGCCGGCGGCTCGGCCTCGGTCAGCGACACCTCGATGCCCGGCGCCCGCGCGCGGAGGGCTGCGACGGCGGCCGGGACCAGCGTGGCGCTCGCGGTCGGGAACGACACCAGCCGCACCCGCCCGGCCCGCAGGCCCGCGATGCCCGCGACCGCGTCCTCCGCGGCGGCGAGCCCGGCGAGGACGCCTGCGGCGTGCTCGGCGAGCAGCCGTCCTGCCTCGCTCAACGCGACACCACGCCCGACCCGCACCACAAGGGGCGTGCCGACGGACTTCTCCAGCGCCTTCATCTGCTGGCTGATGGCCGGCTGGGTCAGCCCGAGCTCGCGGGCGGCGGCGGAGAAACTGCCCTGCCGGGCGACGGCGCGCAGCACGCGCAGGTGTCTGGCCTCGATCACCGGGCCAGGATAGGCAGGTCGCGCCCACCCTGAGGCGCGGTGCCCGCGCCCCGGAAAAGGGCGAGGCCCCACCGGCGCGAGTCCCTACCCTTGCCGCATGGGAACCCTGATCTCCGTCAACGTCGGACGACCCGAGCCGACCGTGCACTCCGACCCCGGCGTCACCGCCATCGGGAAGAAGCCCGTGGACGGGCCCGTGCGGGTCACCGCGCCGAGCGCGCGCAAGGGTGTCAGCGGCCTGGCCGGGGACGCGATCTGCGACCTGCGGCACCACGGCGGGGTGGACCAGGCCGTGTACGCCTACGCCCGGGAGGAGCTCGACGCGTGGGCCGAGGAGCTCGGCCGGGAGCTGCCGAACGGGATGTTCGGGGAGAACCTGACGACCACGGGACTGCCCGTCTCCGACGCGCTGGTCGGGGAGCGGTGGCGGATCGGGGAGTCGCTGCTGCTGGAGGTGAGCGCGACCCGGATCCCGTGCCGGACCTTCGCCGGGTGGATGGAACGGGAGCGATGGGTCAAGACGTTCACGGACCGCGCACGCCCCGGCGCGTACCTGCGGGTGCTCACGCCCGGCGAGATCCGCGCGGGGGACGCGATCGCCGTCGTGCACCGGCCGGACCACGGCGTCAGCTCCGCGGACGTGTTCCGCGCGCTGCACTCGCGTGCGCCGGAGGTGCTGCCGTTGATGCTGGACCTTCCCGGCCTGGCGGAGGACCACCGCGAGGCGGCCGCGAGGCGCCTGAGCGTCTGAAAGCTGAGCGCCTGAAAGCCCGGGCGCCTGAAAGCCTCCTTGCCCGCACCGCGTGGAGAACGCCGGAAGCCCGGCACCCCGAGGGGTGCCGGGCTTCCGGCGTACGAGCGGACGGGCTCAGTGGGAGTGCCCGTGGCCACCGTGGGAGTGACCGGCCGCGGCCGGCTCCTCCTCCTTCTTCTCGACGACCAGGGTCTCGGTCGTGAGCAGCAGGGAGGCGATGGACGCGGCGTTCTCCAGCGCGGAGCGGGTCACCTTGACCGGGTCGATGACGCCGGCCTTGACCAGGTCGCCGTACTCGCCGGTGGCGGCGTTGTAGCCCTCGCGGACGTCGCCCAGCTCGGAGACCTTGGTGGTGATGACGTAGCCCTCGAGGCCGGCGTTCTGGGCGATCCAGCGCAGCGGCTCGACCAGGGCGCGGCGGACGACCGCGACACCCACGGCCTCGTCGCCGGCCAGGTCCAGGCCGCCGTCGAGCACCTTCTGCGCGTGGACGAGGGACGCGCCGCCACCGGCGACGATGCCCTCCTCGACCGCGGCGCGGGTCGCCGAGATGGCGTCCTCCAGGCGGTGCTTCTTCTCCTTGAGCTCGACCTCGGTGGCCGCGCCGACCTTGATGACGCAGACGCCGCCGGCCAGCTTGGCCAGGCGCTCCTGCAGCTTCTCGCGGTCCCAGTCGGAGTCGGTGGTCTCGATCTCGCCCTTGATCTGAGCGACGCGACCGGCGACCTCCTCGCTGGAGCCTGCGCCGTCGACGATGGTGGTGTCGTCCTTGGTAACGGTCACGCGGCGGGCGGTGCCCAGCACGTCCAGGCCGGCCTGGTCGAGCTTGAGGCCGACCTCCTCGGCGATGACGGTGGCGCCGGTCAGCGTGGCGATGTCGCCCAGCATGGCCTTGCGGCGGTCCCCGAAGCCCGGGGCCTTGACGGCGACGGCGTTGAAGGTGCCACGGATCTTGTTCACCACGAGGGTGGAGAGGGCCTCGCCCTCGACGTCCTCGGCGATGATCAGCAGCGGCTTGGACGCGCCGCCCTGGAGGATCTTCTCCAGCAGCGGGAGCAGATCCTGGATCGAGGAGATCTTGCCCTGGTGGATCAGGATGTACGGGTCCTCGAGGACGGCCTCCATACGCTCCTGGTCGGTGACCATGTACGGCGAGAGGTAGCCCTTGTCGAACTGCATGCCCTCGGTGAACTCGAGCTCGAGGCCGAAGGTGTTCGACTCCTCGACGGTGATGACACCGTCCTTGCCGACCTTGTCCATCGCCTCGGCGATGAGCTCGCCGACCTGGGCGTCCTGGGCGGACAGCGCGGCGACGGCGGCGATGTCGTCCTTGCCCTCGATCTCGCGGGCGACGGAGAGCAGGTGCTCGGCGACGGCCTTGACGGCGGCGTCGATGCCGCGCTTGAGCGCGGCCGGGCCGGCGCCGGCGGCGACGTTGCGCAGACCCTCGTTGACGAGCGCCTGGGCGAGCACGGTCGCGGTGGTGGTGCCGTCACCCGCGATGTCGTTGGTCTTGGTGGCGACCTCCTTGACGAGCTGCGCACCAAGGTTCTCGTACGGGTCCTCCAACTCGACCTCGCGGGCGATGGTGACACCGTCGTTGGTGATGGTGGGGGCGCCGAACTTCTTGTCGATGACGACGTTGCGGCCCTTGGGGCCGATCGTCACCTTGACGGTGTCGGCCAGCTTGTTGACACCGCGCTCCAGCGAGCGGCGGGCGTCCTCGTCGAACTGCAGGATCTTGGCCATGCCTAGGGGTTCCCTCTCGAAACAACCGCGCCCCGGACCCCGTGGTACGGGCTGCCGGGGCGGGTCACGACTTTGCCGACTTGAGCGTCAGGTCAGGTCTTACTTCTCGATGATCGCGAGCACGTCGCGGGCCGAGAGGACCAGGTACTCCTGGCCGGAGTACTTCACCTCGGTGCCGCCGTACTTGCTGTAGAGGACGACATCGCCGACGGCAACGTCGAGCGGAAGACGCTGGCCGTCCTCGAAGCGGCCCGGACCGACGGCGAGGACGACGCCCTCCTGGGGCTTCTCCTTCGCGGTGTCCGGGATGACCAGGCCAGAGGCGGTGGTCTGCTCGGCGTCGAGCGGCTGGACCACGATGCGGTCCTCGAGCGGCTTGATGGCAACCTTGGAGCTGGTGGTCGTCACGATCCGACCTCCCCCTTCGGAGATCCGGGGTACACATGTCTTGGGGCGTGAAGACATGGCAAGCCCGTCGTCGCGGTGCCGGACGTACCGTCTCACGCTTAGCGCTCTCGTGTGGAGAGTGCCAACGACGACTCTAGGCGGCGCTTAGCACTCGGTCAACCAGAGTGCCAACGCGTCGCCCACTTCCTTGGCCGTCTCCGCCGGCGCACCACCCGCCACAATGGTCGGGTGCACACCGAAGACCTCCCCGCCCTGCTGTCGCCCGAGGGCCAGGACCTCCTGGACGAGCTGCGGGACCACTCCCCCGGCGAAGAGCTCGCGCTCGCGACGCGGCTGCGGCGCACGCACGACGCGGAGCTGGTCTCCGCCGCCCTGGCCCAGGCACGGCTGCGGACCCGCGCGGCGGCGAAGTTCGGGGCGGACGCGGCGCGGATGTACTTCACCCCCAACGGCGTCGAGCAGTCCACCCGCACCAGCGTGGCCGAGTGGCGGGCGCGGCGGATGCGGGATCTCGGCGTCACCTCGGTCGCGGACCTCTGCTCCGGGATCGGCGGCGACGCGATCGCGCTGGCCCGCGCCGGGATCCGGGTGCTGGCCGTGGACCTGGACCCGGTCACCCACGCCGTGGCCCGGGCCAACGCCGAGGCGCTCGGCCTCGCCGACCTGATCGAGACGCGCTGTGCGGACGTGGCGGACGTGGACACCGGCGGCTACGACGCCGTCTTCGTCGACCCGGCACGGCGCGGCGGGCGCGGCCGGATCTTCGACCCGGAGGCGTACGCGCCGCCGCTGAGCTGGGCGGTGGACGCGGCGCGCCGGGGGCGGTTCGGCGCGATCAAGGTCGCGCCGGGGATCCCGCACGAGGCCGTGCCGAAGGACGCCGAGGCGGAGTGGGTGTCCGAGGGCGGGGACGTGAAGGAGGCCGCGCTCTGGTTCGGCGCCGGGGCCGCGGAGCCGCACCGGGCGACGCTGCTGCCCGCGGGCGTCAGCCTGACCGGCGGGCGCCTGCCGGACCCCGAGGCCGGGCCGGTCCGGCGCTACCTCTACGAGCCGGACGGGGCCGTCATCCGCGCGCACCTGGTCGCCGAGGTCGCGGCCGAGCTGGACGCGACCCTGATCGACCCCACCATCGCCTACCTGACGACGGACCGGCTCACGCCGACGCCTTACGCCAGCGCGTACGAGATCACCGACGTGCTGCCGTTCAACCTGAAGCGGCTCAAGGCGCTGGTCCGCGAGCGCGCCATCGGGACGCTCGTCATCAAGAAGCGCGGCTCCGCGATCGCGCCCGAGGAGCTGCGGAAGAAGATCAAGCCTGAGGGGGTGAACTCGGCGGTCGTCGTGTTGACGCGGGCCGCCGGTTCACCCGTCATGCTGATCGGCCACCCCGCCGTCGAGGCGGGGTAGACCCGCTACTCCGACAGCCGGTGCAGCTCGTCGTGGGACGCCGGCACGTGCGTGTCGGTGACCGGCAGGGAGGAGTCCGCCGAGAGGTCGAAGGCGGACGGCGCCCGGTCGCGCCAGACCATCTCCGCACCGAGCGCGGCGACCATCGCGCCGTTGTCGGTGCACAGCTTGGGACGCGGGACCCGCAGCGTGATTCCGGCGCGGTCGCAGCGCTCCTGGGCCAGGGCCCGCAAGCGGGAGTTGGCGGCGACGCCGCCGCCGATCATCAGGTGGTCGACGCCCTCGTCCTTGCAGGCCCGGACCGCCTTGCGGGTGAGCACGTCCACGACCGCCTCCTGGAAGGACGCCGAGACGTCGCGGACCGGGACGTCCTCGCCGGCCCGGCGCTTGGCCTCGACCCAGCGCGACACGGCGGTCTTGAGGCCCGAGAAGGAGAAGTCGTACGCGGGGTCCTTGGCGCCCGTCAGGCCGCGCGGGAAGGCGATCGCGGCCGGGTCGCCCTCGCGGGCGTAGCGGTCGATGACCGGGCCGCCCGGGAAGCCGAGGTTGAGCAGCCGGGCGACCTTGTCGAAGGCCTCCCCCGCCGCGTCGTCGATGGTCGCCCCGAGCGAGCGGACGGTGCTGGTGATGTCCTCGGTCAGCAGCAGCGAGGAGTGGCCGCCGGAGACCAGCAGCGCCATCGTCGGCTCGGGCAGCCGCCCGTGCTCCAGCTGGTCGACGCAGATGTGCGAGGCGAGGTGGTTGACGCCGTAGAGCGGCTTGCCGAGCGCGTAGGCGTACGCCTTGGCCGCGCTGACGCCGACGAGCAGGGCCCCGGCGAGACCGGGACCGGCGGTGACGGCGATGCCGTCGAGGTCGCTCGCCTTGATCCCGGCCTCGTCCAGGGCGCGCTGGACGGTGGGGACCATCGCCTCCAGGTGCGCGCGGCTGGCGATCTCGGGCACGACGCCGCCGTAGCGGCCGTGCTCCTCGACGCTGGACGCGACGGCGTCGGCGAGCAGCGTGGTGCCCCGGACGATGCCGACGCCGGTCTCGTCGCAGGAGGTCTCGATCCCGAGGACCAGCGGTTCGTCAGCGGCCATCGTCTTCCTTGCTTTCCTCGTCGGTCGTCATCGGACGGCGCATCACCAGGGCGTCGACGCCGGACGGTTGGTAGTAGTTGCGGCGGAAGCCGACCGACTCGAAGCCGAAGCGGGTGTAGAGGCGCTGCGCGCGCTCGTTGTCGACGCGCACCTCCAGCAGCAGCTCGGTACAGCGGGCGGCGGCGGCCTGGTCGACCAGGCGCTGCAGCAGGCGGGTGCCGAGCCCGGTGCCCCACTGGTCCTCGGCGACGGCGATGGTCTGCACGTCCCCCTCGCCGGAGATGGCCATCAGGCCGGCGTAGCCGACGACCCGGCCGTCGGCGTCCTCTGCGACGGTGTACCAACGGGTCGCGTTCGCGTGCCGGGCGTCGGCGAGCTCGGACCAGAACATCCCCGCCGACCAGGCGTCCTCGGGGAAGAGCGCGCGCTCGAGCTCGAGCACCGGCGCGATGTCCCACCAGCGCATCTCGCGCAGCACGGCGGTCCGCCGCTCCACTCGGGTCGTCATGAGGGCAGCACCGTCTTGTAGTTCTTCGGCACCTCGGCGTCCGGGCGGCGCAGGTACAGCGGGGTGCTGGGCGAGGGCAGCGCGACGCCGGAGGCGAGCGCGTCCGCGGCGAAGGCCGCGAGCGCGGCGGCGGACTGGTCGGCCGGGCCCTGCGCGACGGCGCCGGGGAAGGCGTCCGGGTAGAGCAGCGCGCCCGCGCCGACCGACGGCAGCCCGGCGAGCCGCTCCGCGATCTCGGCGGGGCGGTCCACCGCCGGACCCTCGACGCGGACGCCGTCGGCGTCGTAGCGGGCCCAGTAGACCTCCTTGCGGCGGGCGTCGGTGGCGACCACGAACGGCCCACTGACCGCGCCGGCGTCCCGCGCGGCGCGGGCGAGGCCGTCGAGGGTGCAGACGCCGTGCACGGGGATGCCGAGCGCGTGCCCGAGGGCGGCGGCGGTGGCCAGGCCGACGCGCAGGCCGGTGTACGGGCCGGGACCGACGCCGACGGCGATCGCCCCGAGCGCCTCCTTGGCGACGCCCGCCTCGCGCAGCACCGCATCGATCGTCGGCAGCAGCAGTTCTCCGTGGCGCCGGGCGTCGATCTGGTCGGCGGAGGCCAGGACCCGACCCGTCCCGGTGTCCAGGACGGCGGCCGTGACGGCGGGCGTGGCGGTGTCGAACGCAAGCAGAAGCACGCCCCCAGGTTAGTCGGCCGCCGCCCCCACCCCTGCCTCGGGCAGCCTCGCCCCCCCTGGCCCCGACGCAGCCGGGAGTCGACCGAGGCGAGCCCAGCAGGTTCGAGGGGGTAGGCGCGGATGCCGCTCCGGCCGGAAGGCCGGCGAAGCCCCGCCGGTGATCCGGCGTGCGCCACGGTCGGCAGTCGGCGGGCAGAGCGGGCAGGGCCCCTGCCCCCTGGCTCTCCCCGGCCGCAAGGCAGCCCGACGACGGCTGAGAGGCGCGTCCGGCCGCCGCCCCGCCCCCGGCTCCACACGAGACCGGGTCGGGCATGGGGTTGGGGCGGGGACGGGCGGGAGGATGAGAGGCTTAGGGCCGAAAGGCCACTGCTGCTTGCCGCTCCGTTGGAGGATCCCGTGGCGAAACTCGGTTCGGGCTCGGTCGTCACCGTGCTGACCGCAGGCGCCCTCGCCGTCGTCGCCGTGCTCGCCGTGCAGGCGAAGAGCTCCGCGTCCACGGCCACGGCGGCCCCCGTCGGGAAGGCGCCGAGCGTCGCCGCCAGCAGCGTGGCGGGCGGCAAGGCGAGCCCGGCCAAGCCGGTCGCGGTGCCGAAGGACTCCGGCACGGGCAAGCGCGTGGTGTACTCGGTGAGCCAGAAGCGGGTGTGGCTGGTCGACCCGTCCCAGTCGGGCCAGGACCGGACCTTCACCGTCCAGCCGGGCTCGGTCGACCCGGTGCCGGGCAGCTACACCGTCACCAGCACCACCGCCGGGCCGATCACCGGCTCGGACGGCAAGAAGGTGAAGAACATCGTCCGCTTCGCCACCCACGAGGGCATCTTCATCGGCTTCAGCTCGGCGGTCGACGGCTCGACCCCGGCGGCGGACCCGAGCAAGAAGACGGGCGGTATCCGCGAGACCGTCGCCGACGGCCAGGCGTTGTTCGACTTCGCGCCCTTCGACACCAAGGTCGTCGTCGTGGCGTGAGCCCGGACAGACCACGCCTGGACGGATCTCCGGACAGACGCAGAGCGCCCCTCGCACCGTCGGTGCGAGGGGCGCTCTGCGGTGTCGGCCGCCGGTCAGTGGCGGTCGCGCCAGTTGTAGGACTCGATGTACCGCGCGTTCGGGCTGCCGACGCCGGTGACGTCGTCGTAACCCTTGGTGGCGTTCAGCGAGGAGTCCTGGCCGAGGGTCCGCAGCGAGACCGCGACCCCCTGCGAGGCGTCGACGCTGTTCACGAAGTCGACGCGGGCGTCGGCCAGGCCGACGTTCGGGCCGAAGGGGTGGTCGGTCACGTCGTGGAAGAGACCGTGGCGGGCGTAGATCGCCGGGTCGGCGAAGCCGAGCGGGAAGCCCTGCTCCTGCTGCGCCAGCGCCTGGAGGGCCGCGAAGACCGGGGAGGCGAGGCTGGTACCGCCGATGCGGTACTCGCCGTACTTGACCGTGCCGTTGGGCCACGTCTGGGTCTGGCCGACCAGGAAGCCGGTGGTCGGGTCGGCGACCGCGGCCACGTCCGGCACGACGCGCATGGCGGACTTGTTGCCGTTCGCGTGCGAGAGAGCGGAGGGCACGATGCCCTTCTGGAACCAGGGCTGCGCGACGCGCGCGCTGGTGCCGCCGCCCGCGCCGCCGTGGAAGGCGCCGGGGAAGCCGGTCCAGCTCTTGCCGTCGGCCGAGAGCGAGGACTTGCCGGTGCCCCAGCCCGTCTCGAACTCGTAGTTGCCGCGCTTGCCGATGGCCAGCGAGGTGCCGCCGACGGCGGTCACGTAGGGCAGGGAGGCGGGCATGTCGCTCTGCCGCGTGCCGGTGTTGGCGACCTCGTCGCCGTTGTCACCGGAGGAGAAGTAGAAGCCGATGCCCTCGGCCGCGCCGCGCAGGAAGATGTCGTCGTAGACCGCGTCGCTGGCCGGGTCGCTCCCGTTCTCGGGCTCGCCCCAGGAGTCGGAGACGATGGTGGCCAGCCGGTGGGTGACGATCGTGTTGAGCGCGTCGATCAGGTCCGCGTCCTGGCAGGACGCCGCGCCGACGTAGCGGATGTCCGCCGCCGGGGCGACCGCGTGGACCGCCTCGATGTCGAGCGTCTGCTCGCCGTACCAGCCGGAGGCGCCGCACTGGTTGTCGGCGGTCTGCGTCCAGGCGGCCGCGTCGGTCTGCTTGAACTGGCCGTTCTTGTAGGCCGCGTCGCCGTTGCGCTGGGCGTAGGTGCGGATGTCGGCGTTGATGGTCGGCGAGTCGTACGCGTCGACGATCGCGACCGTGACGCCCTTGCCGGTCCTGCCGGTCGCCGTGGCGCCGTAGGCGGAGCGCAGCTGGTGGCCGTTGTAGCCCTTGATGGCGTACGGGACCGTCCGGCCGTAGGCCTTCGGCAGCGACTTGGCCGGGTTGGAGCCGTAGTAGCTGGAGAACGGACCGGCGTTGACGAACGCGGCGCCGGGGCCGGGCAGCGTGTCGTCGTGCGTCATCATCGACGGCTTGTTGCTCAGGCCGGTGACGGTCAGCACGGTGTCGGCGACGGCGGCCGGCACGACCGGCGAGGCGAGCGGCGCGCGGTAGACGTGGCCGGAGACCGCGAAGTCGTGCAACTGCACGCCGAAGGCGCGCTGTGCGGCGGCGACGTCACCGGTGACGGCGACGTAGTCGCCCGCCGGGTCGACCGAGGTGCGCAGCCCGGCCGCGTGCAGCCAGGCGACGACCTTGGCGATCTGCGCCTTGGTGGCGCCGAAGCGCTGCTTGACCTGAGCGGCGCTCAGGTAGTGGCCGTAGTCGGCACTGGCCGGGTCCGAGACCTGGGCGACGAGCTGCTGCAGACCGGCCTGATCGGCCGTCAGGTAGACACGGGCGTTCACCGTGTCGTGCGCCGCGGTCTGGCCGCGGTCCGCGGCGGACGCGGTCCACGCGGGCTTGCCGCCCGCGACCACGTGCCCCTGCGGAGCTGACGCGGCGACGGCGGGCGATCCCGCCGCGACGACGGCGGCGAGCAGCGGCAGGGTCGCTGCCATCGCCACGCCCGCGCGCCGGTTGACTCCCCTGATGTGCATCGAACATCCTCCCCGGGCCGCAAGAACAGTGGGATCTGACGAGCCCCCTGTTGTGACAGGGGGAATAGAACCCGGGAATGAACCTTGGGTCAAGAGTGCGAGACTCGGTGTTACCGAGCGCAGTGGTGGCAAAGCCGAATTTAACAATGGGCAACATTCCGCAACGGGTCGACAAATCCCTTTACGCACACCGGGAACCGCTAACGGAAATTGACCACGCGTCACTCGGGCGGCTGAGAGACCGCCTCGACCGAGGCGCTGCAGGCGAGCAGCCGAGCCACCGTCACCTCGGGCGCGGGGGTCGACGGGTGACCGGACTCCTCGCACGCCGCAGGACGATCCTGGGCATCGGTGATGATACGGACGGAGGGGGTCATACCGGGCATGCGGTCTCCCCGAGGGGTGTCGGCGCTGGCTCGGTTCATCTTCCCGACAGCGCGTCGGGAACACAACCGCCGACCGGCGGGCCTCACCCCTCCGAGGAGATCGGGCGCGTGACCAGGCGCGCGGCCGGCCGACCCGTGCGGTCAGGTCAGGCGCGGGCGGCGGCCAGGGCGCCCATGTCGGCCTCGGCCCAGCGCGGACCGATCCCGTCCAGGGTCACCGTGCGCACGTCCGGGACCCCGGGGTCGAGGTCCTGCTCCAGGGAGAGCCCCTCCTCGCCGCCGAGGGCGCGCTCGATGCGCACCTCCAGCCGGGACTCCGAGAGCCCCTCGACCTTCCCCTCGCCCCACTCGACCACGATCACCGAGTCCGTCAGTGAGACGTCGAGGTCCAGGTCCTCCATCTGGTCCAGGCCGCCGCCCAGCCGGTACGCGTCCACGTGGACCAGCGCCGGGCCGCCGACCAGCGAGGGATGCACCCGGGCGATGACGAAGGTCGGCGAGGTGACCGCGCCGCGCACGCCCAGGCCCTCGCCGAGCCCGCGGGTCAGCGTGGTCTTGCCCGCGCCGAGCTCACCGGAGAGCAGTACCAGGTCCCCGGGGCGCAGCACGGTGGCCAGCGTGCGGCCGAGCTCCTGCATCGCGGCCGGGTCCGGGACGGTGAGGGTGGCGGCGTTGCCCATGGTGTGCGGCGGTCCTTCCGTGGTGCGACGGGTACGTCAGGTTCAGGTGTGCTCGGCGAGCAGGTGCACGGGCGGCGGCAGCGCCGCGCCGCAGTGCGCGGCGGCGCGCTCCAGCAGCCGGGCCAGCCGGGCGTTGACCAGCTCGGGGCGCTCCAGCATCAGCAGGTGCCCGGTGTCGGGGAGTATCTCCAGCTCGGCGTCGGGCAGCTGGGCGGCGATGGCCTCGCTGTGCGCGGGCGGGGTCAGCAGGTCCCCCGTGCCCGCGAGGACGAGCGTCGGCAGGTCGCGCAGCACCGCGAGCGCCGCGGCCTTGTCGTGCGTCGGGAATGCCGGGAAGAACTCCGCGACCACGTCCACCGGCGTCGACTCCAGCAGCAGCTGCGCGAAGCGGGCGCGGGCCGGATCGACGTCGTCGGTGCCGAAGGAGAAACGGTGGTAGACGGCGGCGGTGAGTTCGCTGCTGAGCCGTCTGCCGCGCTCGACCAGGCCCGCCTGCCGGCCCAGCGCCTTGATGACCCCCGGGCCCACCCGGTGGAACATCCTGGCCCCGACCCCGGGCAGGCCGAAGGTGACGTCCCGCCAGTTCCCCGCGGTGGTCCCGAGCAGCGCGACTCCGGCGACGCGCTGCGCGAACAGCTCGGGCCGCTGCTCGGCCAGGGCCATCACGGTCATGCCGCCCATCGAGTGCCCGACCAGCACCAGCGGCCCGGCCGGCGCGACGGCGTCGATGACCGCGCCCAGGTCGCCGCCGAGCTGGTCGATCGAGGCCGGCTCCCCGGCGAGGTAGCTGCGCGAGCGCTCGGACCGCCCGTGGCTGCGCTGGTCGTAGAAGACCAGGCGCAGTCCGTCGCGGAACGCCTCGCGCTGGAAGTGCCAGCTGTCCTGGTTCAGGCAGTAGCCGTGCACGAACACCACGGTCAGCGGAGGCGTCGGCACCGCCCCGAGCCATGTGCCGACACCGGCCAGCACCCCGCCGAGCGGCCCCGGCTCCGGCTCGACCGCGCCGCCCCGCCGCCGCCCGAGCCACCCGCGCAACCCACGGGGCCGTACGGGCGCCGCGTCCTCGGCGT
>NZ_BBPO01000011.1:136582-139015 GCF_000787815.1 Streptacidiphilus neutrinimicus | reverse complement strand
GTGTGAGGCCGGGCGGACGGCGGGTGATCAGTGGTGACGGCGGTGGTGGTGTGGCGGCCTGACCACCTGGGTGATGTGCGTCTGCTTGACCTTCACGTCCGCCTTCGCCTTGGCGACGGCGGTGTTGTGGTTCGAGTTGTGCGCGCTGCTGTTGTTCTGGTTGATCACGGTGACGTTGACCGGCGGGGTCTTGCCGTGCGACCCGTCGGAGTCGTGGTCGCCGCCGACCCTGGTCGGGTCGAGCGCCGTGAGCGGGGTGGGCAGGTCGTCGTGGTCGGTGCTCGACAGGGTCGCCGCGTTGGTGACGAGCGCGGGGGCGTTGTCCGCGACGTCGACGAGCAGGTAGATCGGCGGGTACTGCGTGTTGGGGCCGAGCGGACCCGGGCGGGTGCAGGTCAGGGTGGGCAGCGAGCAGAACCACCCCGCGCCGTTGATCGCGGTGGCCGTGAGGCCGGCGGGGAGCGTGTCCTTCACCGTCAGGAACGCGAAGGGAGCCGTGAAGCCGGGGCCGTAGTTGGAGACCGTGATCGTGTACAGCGCGTTGTGCTGACCGCGGTGGAACTCGCCGTCGTGCGACTTGGCGATGTTCAGCGACGGGCGGAGCAGCGGAAGGCGCTGGTTGCCCTGGACGGCTTGGGTCCGCGCCGGAGCCGGCCTGGCAGCCGCCTGGGTCAGGGGGTGCAGGTGGACCGGGGTGGCGTGGGTGCCCCCGGGCTGGACACGCGGCGAGGGCTTGGCGACGGCGCCTGCGGCGGGGGCGGTCACGGCGACGACGACGGCGCTCGCGGCCACCGCGGCGGCTATGGCGGAACAACGCATGCGGACTCCTCCTGAGGCGAGCGCGGCAGCGGATACGCACGCTGCGTGACCATCAGCCACGCTCTGTCATCGTGAGCCTAGAAGTACCCTTGCCGCACCGGCCAGTTGACTACTCCGAGAGGGCACGCGGCCCTGCTCGGAGGGGTCGGCGCGCCCTGGGCACGCGTCAGTGCCGGGCGTCGGGGGAGGCCGACCCGGCCCCGGCGACGCTCGGTGACCCACCCGATCGGACCCGACGACGGGCATGCGCCCGCGACCTGCGCTGAGCTGGGCGGACGCGAGGCACCGAGCAAAGGAGCGCGCCATGCCGCAGCACGAGATGATCCCGCGAGACCGCGGTGAGGACCCCCGACTCGACGAGCGTTCAGAGGACCTGGACGGTGCGGACGAGGACTTCTTCGACGACCTGAACATCGTCCTGACGGACGAGTAGGCGCAGGCGCCCGACCAGGGCGCGAGACGGGCCCCCGACGCCGAGTCCGAGCGTCGGGGGCCTCGCCGTGACCCGATGCCGCCCGAGCGCACACGCGGTGATCCGGCGCAGAGCCTCAGGGGTGAGCAGACCGACTCCCGAGCACCGCCGCGAGACCGTCCCCCAAAGCAGGCCGGCAACCCCGAGCCAGGGTCCGGCTCCTGCTCGGAGGACGTCGGCCGCCTGCCGTCGTCCCGGCCCCGCTGGCCCTGCCCGGTCGGCTGGGCCGGGTCCGGTTCCGGCGCCCCGAGGAACGGCGGCGGCGCGGCCGTGGCGGGATCTGGACGACGGCAGGCGGCCGAGGCGCTGGTGGTGCCGGAGCGGGGCGGGGCATCCTCGAGGGGTGATCATTCCTGACACCAAGGACTGGACCTGGGTGCTCGAGCGCCCCTGCACCGGCTGCGGACTGGACACCGCAGCGGTCGCCCGCCAGGACGTGGCCGCCATGGTGCGAGCCAACGCCGCCTCCTGGGCGGACCTGCTGGCGGGCGACGCGGCTCCGCCGCGGGAGCGGCCGCGGCCGGACGTCTGGTCGCCGCTGGAGTACGCCTGCCACGTCCGCGACGTCTTCTCGCTCTTCGCCATTCGGCTGGAGCTGATGCTCACCCAGGATGATCCGGTGTTCCCGAACTGGGACCAGGATGAGACCGCCGTCGCCGAGGACTACGGCTCCCAGGACCCGGCTCGCGTCGGCGTCGAACTGGCGCACCGGGCGGAGGCGCTGGCGCGTGCCTTCGAGCGCGTCGACGGCGCTGGCTGGGCGCGCACGGGCAGCCGCAGTGACGGGGCGAGCTTCACCGTGGAGTCCTTCGCCCGGTACCTGGTCCACGATGTGGTCCACCACCTCCACGACGTCACGGGCGTCACGTCGGAGTGAGGCGACTGCCCGATCAGGCAGTGGTGTACTCGCGCCAGTCGGCTGGTTGCTGGCCGACCTTGAGGGTGCGCAGCTTGGCGAGCACGGCCGGGTCCTGGACCTCGAGCCACTCCACCAGCTGGCGGAAGGAGACCAGGCGGACGTCCGGGTGGGCGGCGATGTCGCGCAGCGCCCGTTCGACGGACTTCATGTAGATGCCGCCGTTCCAGGACTCGAAGTGGTTGCCGATGAAGAACGGCGCCCGGTTGGTGGTGTAGGCGCGGTC
>NZ_BBPO01000011.1:110886-136201 GCF_000787815.1 Streptacidiphilus neutrinimicus | reverse complement strand
CTGTGGCCGGGGAAGGGGATGGACTGCAGCGGGAAGTCCCACAGCCCGAGCTTCTTGCCCGGCCACATCTGCAGCCCGCCGGGCGAGCTCGCGTCGTACTTCCAGCCCATCGCCGCGGCCGTGGGCAGCAGCTGGTTCTGGCCGAGCAGGCACGGGGTGCGGCCGCCGATCAGCTCCTTGCGGTAGTCGAACGGCAGCGGGTCCATGTCGAGGAGGGCGGTGTTCGTCTTCCACTTCTCGACGAAGCCGATGGCCTGCTCCAGTTCGCTGCGCCACTGCGCGGGCGACCAGGTGCCGACACCGGTGCCGGGGCTGCAGAAGTGGCCGTTGAAGTGGGTGCCGATCTCGTGGCCCTCCAGCCACGCCAGACGCACCTGCTCCAACGTCGTCTTCACGTGGTCGTCGGCGAGGTAGCCGATGTCGGAGGCGCCGGGCTTGTGGCCCGGAGGCAGGTAGAGGTCCTTCTTGCCCTCGGGCAGCACGTAGATGCCGGACAGGAAGAACGACATCGTCGCCTTGACCTCCTGGGCGACGGCGCGGAAGTGCGAGAACAGCTGCTTGCTGTCCTCGCCGGCCCCGTCCCAGGAGAAGACCACGAACTGCGGCGGACGCTGGCCCGGCTCCAGACGCCCGGGAACCGGCTGGTTCGGCTGGGGCCCGGTGTCGGCCATCGAGCCGTCCCCGATCAGCTCGACGGGACGGACCACGGCCTGGTCACCTCTGCCGACCGGCCGTCGCGACGTTCCAGCGGCGCCGTTCGGTCGCCGCCATGTTCCGCCGGCGCCGAGCGACCCCTTCGCGTTCCCGCCCGCGCATCCCGCGAGCCCGAGGAGGGCGGCGCCGGCCACGGCTGCTCCTACGGCACCCTCCGCGAGGAGGCCACGCCGCGTCATCTGGTCCATGGCACTTCTCCTGACCCCGGGGCCGATGGGTGGACCTCCGCAGGTTCCATTGTGAGGGAGTCTCACCTGAATCTCAGGCGGGATGGTCCGACCGTATGACGAGACCTCAGGAGCCGGGGTCGTCCGGGTCGGGCCGCTGCCCCGACCGGGTGGCGGAATGCGTGGCGGAGGCTCGCCGCGGGGGCGGACGGGAACGTGGTTGTCAGCGTCACGAGCGGATCGTGAAGAGGCTCGTGGGCGTGGGCCGGCACGCCGGAGGGCCCGGCGCCGGGAGAGGTGGTGCGCAGGTGTCCGTGACAGACAGCGGCAGTCGTCGCGACGACGAAGAGCGGAGCGGCTTCGGTCGCCGGGTGCTGCTCACGGCGGCCGCCGGGGCCGCCGCCTCGGTGACGGTGGCGGGCGCGGCGCACGCCGACACGCTCCCGGCGGGACGCCCGTCCGGTCCAGACGGCGGGGGAGGGGCGGTGGCGCGCCTGCTGGGCGTCGCCGAGCGCGACCGCGACCTGGGCTGGATCCAGGATGCGCTCCAGATCGCCGTGGAGCTGGAGCTGTCCACCCTGCCGCCCTATCTGTGCGGCTGGTGGTCCGTGAAGGACCGCGGCAGCGAGGCCGCGCAGCTGATCAAGCGCATCGTGTACGACGAGATGTACCACCTGGGGGTGGTCTGCAACCTGATGGTTGCCGTCGGCGGTCAGCCGCGGATCAAGGACGCGGCGCCGAATTTCCCCACCGCCTTGCCCGGTGGGGTTCGTCCGGGGGTCACGGTCCGCCTCTCGGGTCTGACGCGGCCCCTGGTGCGGGACGTCATGATGGCGATCGAGGCTCCCGAGGAACCGTTGGCCCGCGAAGGCGGACTGACGATCGGCGCCTTCTACGGCGCAGTGCTCGACGCCTTCCGGAGCGTGACTCCCACGCTGTCGACGAACGGGCAGCTCGCTCAGCGGATCGGCGCCGATGACCTGGAGCCCGTGACGGACCTCGACGCGGTGGCACGTTCCATCGAGATCGTCAGGGAGCAGGGCGAGGGCACCTCGGCCTCCCCGGACGACGCCTTCGGGGACGACCATCCGGCGCACTACTACGCCTTCGGCGAGATCTACCACGGGCGGCGCCTGGTGCGGAACGGCGATATGTGGGAGTTCACCGGCGAAGCGGTTCCCTTCCCCGACGCCCGTCCGATGGCCGAGGTGCCGGCGGGCGGCTGGCCCGATCCGTCGCCGCAGGTGGGACAGCTACTGGACCGCTTCGACAGCACCTACGCCACCGTTCTCGGCGCCCTGGAGAGCGCCTGGGCCGACGGCGGACCGAGCAGCCTGAACACCGCGGTGCGCGCCATGCGCGCGCTGGAGTCCACGGCCGTGGAGCTGATGGACCTGCCGTTGCCGGACGGATCCGGCACCTACGGGCCCCAGTTCCGTCCCCCGTCCTGAAGACCCACGCCGGATGCTCTCGGGAGCCCTGGGCGTTCAGGTCGTGGGCGGCGTGACGGGGAGGCTCGCGATGACCCGGGTGCCGATCGGCCCGGTGAGGGCGAGCCACCAGGTGCAGCAGTAGGCGACGAGGTCCAGCCCCCGCCCGCACGTCGCGTCGTCGTCCTCGGGGACCCGGCGCGGCGAGGTGCGGGTCCGCCAGGTCCCGGCGTCCTTCACCTCGATGCGGACTTCGTCGCCGTGATGGGTGATCAACACGGTGAGGTGGGGGCTGTCACTGTGCAGGACGACGTTGGTGACGAGTTCGGTGACCACGAGCGACAGCGTGTCCACGGTGTCCGCGGGCATCGCCCAGCGCCGGGCGGCGTTGCGGGCGAAGTGCCGCAGGACCGGGACGGCCGCGTCGACCGCCGCGCTGGTGCACAGCGCCGCGGTGGTGGTCGGGCGGGGCGCCGGGTAGCGGTCGGCAACGGTGACGGCGGTGTCGGGACAGAAGGCGTCGGCGGTGTCGGGACAGTGGACGGGGGCCATGCTCAGCTCCTCGGTGGTCCCGCGGGAGGTGCGCGCGGGCTCGCACTTCGACCGTGCAGCCCGTCCAGGTGCTGCGGCTATGGGGAGTGGGTGATGGGCGTATACCCAAACCCGCCGAGTCCGGTGGGTGGGGCGCAGAGGCCAGGCGGACCGGAGTCACCTCGCGTCGGGCTGGAAGACCGTGGCGATGTTCCTCCTGGTCGTTCCCAGCTTCTTCAGGACACTGGCGACGTGCTTCTCCACCGTGCGCGGCGACAGGAACAGGGTCTGGGCGATGTCGTGGTTGGTGGCGCCGCGTGCGAGGAGTTCGGCGACCTGCTGCTCGCGCGGTGACAGCTCGTTGCCGTAGCCGCGTCCGCCGCCGCGCGTCGGCTGCTCCAGACCGAGCTCCGTCATCCTGCGCTCACCACGCGCCACGGCGGCGCCGGCGCCCAGCCGGGTGTAGACGTCCAGGGCCTCGCGCAGCGGGGCTTCGGCCGCCCGCGGGTCGGTTCGGGCCACGGCGCAGCCGTAGGCCTCGGTGGCCAAAGCGGCCTCGTACGGGCGACCCATCTCGGCAAGGAGCTGCCGACAGGCCTGGAAACGCTCGGCCGCCGGGAGCGGAGCGGACTCCTGGAGCAGCGCGCCGCGGGCGTAGTGGAGCTCGGCCTGTGCCGCGGGCGAGTCCCGGCCCGCCAGGTTCGCCTCGAACTCGTCGACCAGGCGCTCGGCCGAGCCCCGGTCGCCGCAGGCGAGCAGGGTGAGGACCGCGTGGGTGATCAGCGAGTTCGGCCGCGCCCACGCCCCGGCCTCGCGCAGGACGGCGACGGCCGGTTCCACGACGACGCGTGCGCCCTCCGCGTCCCCTTGCCTGAGCAGGACCTCGGCCTGCACCGCCGCGGCGCGCAGCGAGATGTTGACCTCGAAGTGCCGCAGGGCGTGCTCGGCTGCGGAGTCCGCCAGCTCCTTGGCCAGGCCGCTGCGGCCCTCGGCCAGGGCGATTCGGGCGAGGCACATCGCGCTCTCGGCCTTCGGCGGGAACTCCGGGTACGCGGCGGTGAGCGCGGCGAACTGCTCCTCCAGGCCGCTCCAGCGTCCCGCGGCGCCGTCCAGCCACAGCAGGTCGACCATGCAGCAGCGCTCGATGCCCGGATTGCCCACCTGCCCGGCGAGCGCACGGCTCTCCTGCAGGAGGGCGGTCGCGTGTGCGTCGTACCCGAGATCGATGGTGCTCTCGGCCACGTTGTGCAGGGCGCGGACGGTCTGGCGTAGCACCTCCAGGTCCTCGGACCGCCGAGGCAGCGCGTCCAGCAGGGGCCAGACCGCGGGGTCGCCCTCGCGGGCCATCAGGCTCAGCCGGGTGGCCCGGACAGCGGCGCGGACCGCCTCGTTCGGGCTGTCCTTGACGATCTGCTCGGCGCGCTCCAGCCACTCCTCGGCCCGCTCGGCGCCGGCGCCCCTTTCCCTGATGGCCAGCGCGGCCATCGCGCGTGCGGCCCGCTCCGGGAGGGCGGACAGTTCGTCGGCGGCCCGCTCGAGTTCCGCGAAGCCCGTCGCGTCGCCGTCGTGGTTGACGATGAGCAGCCCGAGGCCGAGCCGGATCTCTCCGAGCGTGGGTCCGGTCAGCTGCGGATCGGCCAGGATGCGGCGGAGGACGGCCGCGCTGGATTCGAAGTCCACGCCGAAGGCGGCAGCCCTCGCCAGCGCCAGGGCCGCACGTGAGCGCGGCTCCGCCGGGAGCCCCGGGCTCTGCAGGATCTGCCGGAGCAGGGTGGAGGCGGTGCCGGTGTCGCCCATGGCGGTCGCCTGGTCGGCCGCCTCCTCCGCGCACCGCAGCCAGGCTTCGCGGTCGCCCGCGGCGCGGGTGTGGTGGGCGATCTGCACCAGCGGCGCCGGGGTCCTGGCCGAGAGGACCTCGACGGCCCGCCGGTGCAGGCGTGCGCGTCGCGGCCCGGAGATGTGCGTGTAGGCGACCTGCTGGGCGAGCGTGTGGCGGAACACGTAGGCGCCGGAGTCCGTCTCGTGCAGGACGGAGGCCCGCAACGCGTCGGTGAGCCCCTCGTGGCTCTGCTCGCGGTCCAGCGCTGCCACGGCGGCCAGGAGCTCTTCGTCGGCTGCGACGGCCAGGACCGCCGCGGCGTCGACGATGGCGGCACCCGAGGAGGAGAGGGTGTCCAGGCGCTCGGTGACGGCCTCGCTGAGGCCGCGTGGCACCTCCGCCCCGCGCAGCTCGGCGGCCAGGTCGCCGTGGTCGAGGTGGCGGCCGGACTCGCAGAGGGTCAGCAGGTCCTCCTCGGCGACCAGGGGCAGGCCCTCGCTGCGCTCGTACAAGGTGGCGCCGAGATCCTGCGGGGTGAACGCGCCGAGAGCGGCGACCGCGAGCCTGTCGATGTCACTTCGGGTCAGCGGGCCCAGCCGGATCGTCGTCCCGCTGGTGCCGGGCGGCTGGCGGTAGGCGGCGCCCAGAACCGCGGTGCCGGGAGGCAGGTCCTCCGCGCGATAGGTCAGCAGCAGGCCCAGTTGCTCAGGGAGGTCCCGAGCCAGTTGCAGGAGCAGGTCGCGGGTCGCGTCGTCGGCCCAGTGCATGTCCTCCAGGATCAGCACCGCGGGCCCGATGAGCGTCAGCAGTGAGCGCACCGCCTGCACGACCTGGTGTCGGCGGCCGGGCGGGTCGTCCGGGAGCGGAGGCGGCTGCGGAAGCCGGGCCGCAAGGTCCGGAAGCAGCGGAGCGAGCGCGCCGACGGTCGGTGGGACGTCTCCGACGTCGGGCAGCCAGGCCTCGACCTTGCGCAGCGCGCCCACGACCGGGCCGTAAGGGAACGGTTCCCGCAGGGGATGGCAGGAGCCGCTGAGCACCCGCAGCCCCTCGCCGTCGAGCCGGGCGAGAGCCTCGTGCACCAGACGGGACTTCCCGACACCCGCCTCGCCCTGGACCATCACCACGGACGGCGGATGCCGGATCGCCGCGAGCAGGAGGTCGAGTTCCCGCTTCCGGCCGACGAACGTGAAGCCCCCGCCCGCGGCTGCGGCGGTGGCCTGCTCCAGGACCCCCGTCACCCGATCACCGCCCTTCTCACGCCACGCTAATCCCACGTGTGAGCCGGGGCAATCGCCGACACGAACGGCCCGGCCGCGGAGGCGCGACCGGGCCCGGGGAGCCCAAGAGGGTCAGGAGCGGTGTTGCGTGGCGATCTGGAACACGTTGCCGAACGGGTCGCGGACCATCGCGCGGCGATCGCCGTACGGGGTGTCGACGGGCTCCTCCAGGCTCTCCGCGCCGGTCGCGAGCGCCTGGCGGTATCGGGTGTCGACATCGTCGACGTAGACGTACAGGAAGGCGGGGAAGGCCTCGCGCTGGTCCGCACCCGACACCATGACCAGCGAGTCTCCGATCCTGACCTGCGCGGGACGGTTCGGCTGGACCTCGCCCGTGGCGTCGAACACCGCACGCAGGAACGCGACGGCGGCCTCCACGTCGTCGACGAACATGCGCGGCGTCACGGCATGGAAGCCGTCGGGGAGGGCCGGGTTCGTTTCCACGTCGGCAAGTCTCACACGGTGCCCCCGTGGCACGCCGCAGGCGGGCCGAGCCCGTGTTCCCGGGCCGTACGGTGCCCTGGACGGCCGGGCACCGTACGAGCGCCCTCAAGCAGAAGACCCGGACCCAGGCGTGACCAAGACCCGGCAGATGCACGTTACCGAGACAGCGACGTCTTACCGGGACAGCGACGTCGCGGCGGTCTGGTCGGGCGCGGCCAGCTTGCTGTTGTGCGGGTGGTTCCGGTTGAGGAACCAGGTGCGGGCCGAGACGAACCACCAGAGCGTGGCGAAGCCGAGCACGACTGCCACGGCGACCGGGGCGTAGTTGAAGTTCTGGGCGGTGATTGGGTTGACCTGGGGCAGCATGAACAACACGGTGATCAGCAGCACCCAGGCCACCGCGACGATGCCGATCGGGCGGCTGAGACGGCCCAGGTGCCACGGGCCGCGCTGGAATCGGTCCCCTTGACGGAGCCGCAGAAAGGTCGGGATCACGTAAGCGATGTACAGGCCGATGGTGGCGATCGAGGTCACCGCGGCGTACGCGGTGGCGTTGATCAGGTCCGGCAGGCCGAGCGACAGCGCGGCTCCCACGGCCAGCCAGACGGCCTTGGTCGGTGTGCGCGTGTCGGGGTTGATCTGGTGCCAGACCCGGCTGAAGGGCAGCGCTCCGTCTCGCGAGAAGGCGTAGATCATGCGGGAGTTGGCGGTGACCGAGGCCATGCCGCAGAACAGCTGGGCGCCGATCACCACCAGCAGCAGCAGTTTGCCCCCGGTCATCCCGAGCGAGTC
The DNA here is from genome assembly GCF_000787815.1 of Streptacidiphilus neutrinimicus. Lineage (GTDB taxonomy): Bacteria > Actinomycetota > Actinomycetes > Streptomycetales > Streptomycetaceae > Streptacidiphilus > Streptacidiphilus neutrinimicus. The sequence goes on along the minus strand of NZ_BBPO01000011.1, from coordinate 129,027 downwards.
GATGAAGATCTGGGCCGGCGGAACCCCGGTGGCGGTGTTGAGAGTGCCGTCCCAGTTCTGGATGGCGAAGGTGATGCCGACGATGAGCACGAATCCGGCGATCCAGGACAGCCAGATCGAGCGGACGATTCCGCGCGGGCCCGCCACCGCGGCGTCGTTGGTCTCCTCGGTCATGTGGGCCGAGGCGTCGTAGCCGGTGAAGGTGTACTGGGCGACGAGCAGGCTCAGCAGGCCGACGTAGAGCCCGGAGTGGAAGCCGGTGCCGTTGACGAAGTGCCCGAAGACGAATCCGGCCGACTGGTGGTGGGAGGGAACGACGATCAGCGCCCCGACGATGACCAGCACGCCGCCGACGTGCCACCAGACGCTGACGCTGTTGAGGAGCGCCACCAACCGCACGCCGAAGGTGTTCAGCGCACCGTGCAGCAGCAGGATGCCCGCGAAGAGCAGCATCGTGTGCGGGGCGGTCGTGCTGAAGCCCCACTGGAGATCGAGGTAGGCGTTCAGGAAGGTGGCGGCGCCGAAGTCGACGCCGGCGGTCACCGCGACCTGGCCCAGCACGTTGAACCATCCGGTGAACCAGGCCCATGCAGCCGCCGAACTCGGCGGTGCCATCTCCTTGGCCCAGAAGTACAGTCCCGCCGAGGTCGGGTACGAGGAGCAGACCTCGGCCATGGCCAGGCCCACGAACAGGGTCATGGCGCCGACCAGCACCCAGCCCCAGGTCAGCATGGCCGGACCACCGGTGGTGAGGCCGAAGCCGTAGAGGGTCAGGCAGCCGGAAAGTATGGAGATGATGGTGAAGGAGACGGCGAAGTTCGAGAAGCCTGACATGCGCCGGGCCAGCACCTGGGTGTAACCCAGCTGCGCGAGGCGCTCCTCGTCGGACAGGTACTCGGGCTCCAGGGGCACGGTGTCTCTTCCTCTCGGGGGATCGGGGGGAGGGGGTCGGTCGGGTTGTTCAGATCGATCGACGCCAACGGCCGGCGTTGGCGCGGGCCGGCTTCAGCGCCTGCTCCCGGTGACTGCGGAACAGCTGCTCGGCGTCACCGCACAGGGCCCAGGGGAGTTGGCTCATGTAGGGGCCGATCTCCTCGAAGACCTCCACCGCTTCGGCGTACCGGCCGGCGAAGGAGAGGGCGTGCGCCAGATAGTGCGCATCGTCGATGAAGTTGGCGTGGCGCCGTGGTGACCGGAAGCTCCACCAGTGGTCCAGCACAAGGTCGACGTCGGGGCGGTCCGTCCACGAGTGGATGACCAGCCGCAGGTTCTGCGGATCCTGCTGCGTGCGGTGACGGTAGTGCTCGGCCTGTGCGACGAGGAGCAGCACCGCGATCGGCGTACCCCGGGGGGCCAGTTGGGCCCGCTCGTGCGCCCAGTCGAACATCATGGCACTGGAGCCTTGATGACGGGGCATCAGGTATGCCAGGAGCTCGTGGTGGCCTTCGCGGCTGTAGGGGTCGCGCCGACGCGCTTCGGCCCATAACTGCTGCATCAGTTTGGCGTCCGGCGCCAACGTACGGGTCAGCGCCATCAGTACCAGCCACGGTGAGGGGTCCGGCGGCAGTGCGTCGGCGGCCCGCAGGCAGGTCTGCCAGGCCGAGTCCAGGAGTTCACGGTCCTGGCTCTCACCTGCCAGGATGGCGCGCAGCGCCTGGACGTGCGCGAGCATCACCACGGCGTCCGGGTTGCCGGGTTCGGCAGCGACCCAGGTTTCGGCCCAGCGCAGCCGCACCCCGTGGCGAGCCAGGATCTGCAGCCGGAAGACCCTGCGGTCCCAGTCGCGCCCGCTGGCCGCGATGACGTCGCGCGGTGCGTCCCAGCGGCCCATGGCGGCGTCCTCGCACGCCGTGCGCAGGGCCAGGTCGTCCCGTGCGGGATGCGTCTCGAGCGACTCGGAGTCGCGGCCGTGACGCCTAGCCATGGCAGGAGCCTGTCAACGGAGATCGGGACTGGGTCACGAGTGCTCCTGTCGGTTCGTCGAATGGGGGCCATGCGCAGAGGCGCGGACGGACTACTCCGGGTGATCGCGCCACGCCGCGCGGGGTTCCTGTGAAGGGGGCGCAGGGAAGTAGAAAATCAGATCTTCACTTGTCGGCAATAGGGCTCACTGGGGGTCCACTCGTCACAACAGGGCTCAGAGCGCACGAATTAACGCAACCGACATGGAACGCCCCGTGCGGGCCCCTAAAGTGCCCTGCATGAGCAGTGGCATGTACGCCGCACCGGCGCCCACACTGCGGCCGAACTCGCAGCTCATCTCCCTCATCGAGCAGGCCGCCATGTCCAACAAGCAGTTCGCGCGCGCGGTGCGGGACACGGCGGCTCGACACGGCCGGGACGCCAAGTGCACGCACACCAGCGTGCAGCGGTGGCGCGACGGCCGGATGAGCCGTGCCGTGCCGCCCGAACTCATTGCCGAAACGCTCGCGTTGAGGCTCGGCCGGATCGTCACCACCGCTGACATCGGCATGGCCCGGCCCGCCGGCTCGACACCCTCCCCGTGGACGGCCGAGTTCCTGGACGATCCGGTCGAACTCGTCGCCGCGGCCCGTGCCCTGTGGGCCAGCGACCTGGACCAGCACAGCTCGACCCGCTACGGGATCCCGGCAGCCGCGCTCAGCGGACCGGCCCTGCACTGGCTGGTCGCCGACACCGCAACCGCGCCGGTCGGCCACGGCCCCGGCGCCGAGGTGACACCCGTCGATCTCGCCCGCTTCGGCACCACCTTCCAGGCCTTCGACCTGATCGCCCGTCGCACCGGCGGCATCGCGGCCCGGCTGCCCGCGGTCCAGTTCCTGCAGAGCAGCCTGACGCCGCTGCTGACCGGCCGGTATCCGGGCACCGTCGGGCGCAGCGTCTTCCGCTCCGCCGCCCTCGCCCACCTGTCCGTCGGCCGCTACACCCACGACGCAGGTCTCCACGGACTGGCCCGTCGCTACCTGCTGCTGGCCCTGTCCATGGCCCACCAGGGGGAGGACCGTGTGCTGGGTGCGCACGTCCTGGCCGCCCTGGCCGAACACGCGCCGCTGGCAGGCGACCACGCGGGTACCTTCGACCTGGTGCGCGCGGCCCTGCTCGGCACCGCCGGCCACGGTCGGCGGGCCAGGGCTGCGCTGCACGCGGCCGAGGCCCGATTCCATGCTGCCCGCCAGGACGCCCGGGCCACCGCGCTGAGCCTGGAGCGATCGGCCAAGGGGTTGATCGAGGCCGACTTCGACAACGACGACTGGCTCGACTACTTCGGGGAAGCCGAGCTTGCCGACATCACGCTGCGATGCCTCCTCGAGCTCGGCGAACTACAGCGAGCCCGAAGCGAGTTCGAGACGGCCAGAGGGTCCCGCAGCCCGGACCGGCTGACCGACCAGGTTCTCGCCCTCTGCCTGCTGGCCACAGCCCACTTCCGGTCGGGTGAGATCGGCGAAGCCTGCCGGGCGGTCGAGGCCGCCCTGGACCAGGCGCAGGGCATGCAATCCGCTGCGGTGAACGTCCAGCTCGCCCAACTGGTCCACTATCTCGACGAGCACCGGGGGACCGGGCAGGCGGCCTCCCTCGGCCGGCGCATCCGCGCGTCCCAGCGCCTGTAGGACACACGGCCGGTCGTGCCCTTCCTCGGTTGCCACCGCGACTTCATGTCTTGAGGCCGCACATCAGCCTGCGTGCTACTGTCGATATCTGTTGCAGTTGTGGTTCCCAAAACTTCGAGTCCCCTTCGGTCCGCTCCAGGCCCGAGTGGGTGTACTTCTGTATTTCCGGTGCTTCCGGTCGGGGCAATCATCGCGGCGACGCGGGGTCCGCACGGTGCGGGTCCCGGGTATTGCCCCTGAAGGAGATTCAAGATGGCATCCGGCACGGTCAAGTGGTTCAACTCGGAAAAGGGCTTCGGCTTCATCGAGCAGGAGGGCGGCGGTCCCGACGTCTTCGCCCACTACTCGAACATCGCCACCCAGGGCTTCCGTGAGCTCCTCGAGGGCCAGAAGGTGACCTTCGACGTCACGCAGGGTCCGAAGGGTCCGCAGGCGGAGAACATCATCCCGGCCTGACGCTGACGCGTTCGACGCGGCCGGGGCCCGCACCCATGGGTGCGGGCCCCGGCCGCGTCGGCTTTTCCGCGGTGTGAGCCCCTCGATTCGGCCGCCGCGCCTCCGGCCCCCTGGCCCGAATATCCCCCGGCCCGGGACGAGATTCGCGCCGGTCGTATCATCCCGATCATTCGGGTTTTCTGGTCGTGTGTGGAATGCCCGCCTGCGGCGAGAAGGCGACGTCGTTCTTCGGACGCCGTCACCGCTGTCCCGGCGCGTTCCTTCAATGCGCGCCACCGCCGGTCCGCGCATTTCCGGTCGCGGCCGAAGTCGCCGCCCGCGGCGGCGCCTCGGGCACGGGCGGCGCACTCGTCCTGCCGCAGAGGACGCGTCGCGAGCGGGCGTGGCTCCGGACGGTCCGGACCCACGGGACATCGCAGCGGCTCCGAGGGCTCATACTTGCGGTAATGACAAGATCTGAAGGACCCCGACGCAATCTGCCTACCAGCCCCTTCACCCGCGCCACCGCACCGGCCCCCGAACAGTTCGCTGTCGGTGACCGGGTGTCGCACGACAAGTACGGCCTCGGCCGCGTGGTCGCGGTGGAGGACGATACCTCGGTCATCGTCGACTTCGGTGCGGCCCACCGGCGCATCTCCACGCCCTTCAGCGCGATGACAAAGCTCTGACGGCGTCGACGCTGCACCGGGCGCGCCCCGGTACAGCGGCCGAGCATGTCGGTGACGAGGCCCCGCCCGGTCTGAGGAAGCCGAGCGGGGCCTCGCGCACCCGAGCGCGGCGTACTCGACGAACCGCCGCGCCCTGCCTGCGGCGGCTTGGGGAGGCCGCCGCAGGCGCATCTGACGAAGCCACCGTGCGACCTGCGCTCCGTGGCCACGCTCGTTCTACTGGGTCAGTTGCACCACGAACTCAATGTCCGTGTCGATCCCGGCGAGGATCTCCTCGACGTCCGCGGCCTGATCCCCTGGCACTTCGGTCCCGACGGAGGTTGTCTGTGCGTCGATGCGATGCGTCCAGCCCGGTTCCCTTCCCGTCAGACTGTGCAAGATCGCCCTTGCGTCCTCGACGCGCCCGTTCGGGACCGTCGTCTTGATGTGGGTTCGCTGGCTCATGACTTCAGGCTTCCCCGCGCTCTTCCTCAAGACCCAGTGCCGCAGGTGCGCCCACACGAATGGCGGCATCACCGCCGGCAGGCCCTCGCTGCGCCTTCGACGGAGCGTGACCTCACCAACCGGTGTCCCGGGCGGGGTCAGACGACCGTGAGCGCCTGACGGGCCTCCTTGATCCACTGCTTCAGGTCGCGCGTGAACACGAGGGCGGGCGCCTTGGCCAGCACGGTCCGGTTCGCGAGGACCTTGGACACCTCCTCGCCGTACAGGTTCTGCCACCGGTGGATCCGCTCAGGGCTGTCCACCACGGTGCCGGGGACAAGCTGCCTCAAGCCCTCCAGGCGAGCGCTCAGGTCGAGGAACTCGTCCAGCAACACAGCACGGTCCACTGCGAATGTCATGCCATCTCCTTTGGTCGTGGTCGGCGCAACCGCACAGCCAGGATGCGGTGCACGCGGTGTGACCGCCTCCCGTGCGCGCCCGATCTACGTCGTCCTTCGCGGTCACCGACGGCGCTGCCTCTCGGACGGTCGACCTGGTCCCGGGGCTTCCTGTGCGCGGGCCTGGAAGCCCTGGACCCACCGGAGAGAGGCGGACCCTTCGGATCCTCGGTGTCTGCGGGACAACCGGCGCCGGCTCAGAGCTGGTCGTAGATGGCGCAGAGGTGGCGCAGCACGTCGGTCGCGGCTTCCAGGGCCCGGATGTCGTGGCGGGCGAGGGCGGTGTCGAGCGCCTGTGCGAGGGCGGTCTGGCGTTCCTGGTGGCGCTGCCGGCCTGCGTCGGTGAGGGCGACGAGCACGGACCGTTTGTCGCCTTCGGGGCGTTCGCGGGTGACGTAGCCGGCGGTGGCGAGGCCGTTGACCAGCTGGGTGGTGGCGGCGCCGGTGGTCTCGGTGGCGGCGGCGAGTTGGCCGATCGGGAGCGGGCCGGTCTCGGCGAGCGCGCGCAGCGCGCGGGCGTGGGTGAGGGAGAGCGCGCCGGGCGTGCGGGTGGCGCGTCCGCGGAGGCGGGAATCGGCGGCGCTGAGGCTGTAGGCGGCACGGGCGAGCCCGTCGAGGGCCTGGTCGCGAGCGGGAGTGGGCTGCTGCTCCGGCATCGGGCGTCTCCTGGGGGGTGGGGCGGCGCTGGTTGACAAACATTCTATCCTAAGTACTTAATGACTAAGTACTTAGGTACTGCGAACGGCGCAGCGGCCACCGGTACCCCTTCCCGAGAGGACACCTGTCATGACTGTTCGTTCCACCGGCCAGAACTGGGCCCTGGACATCGCCCTCGCCCAGGGCGGCTTCGACGCCCTGCACCCGCAGGCGAAGGGCACCCTGGAGCAGCTCGGCCACGACCACACCGACTTCGACAAGGTCTTCGACCTGGTGCAGAGCGGAGTGATGCTGCCCAAGGCGTGGGCCACCATCGCCGGCCAGGCCGAGGAGCGCGCCGCCCACCACGAGAGGAACGGCTACCAGCAGACCGCCGCCGACCTGTATGTCCGCGCCGCCGTGATGTGGGGCCGCGCCCAGTACTCCCTCTTCGACGCCGCCGACCCGCGCAAGCTCGCCTTCCGGGAGCACGCCAACCACTGCGTCGAGCGCCTCGGCGCGCTGCGCGACAACCGGGTGCGCCGGGTCGTCCTCGACTTCGAGGGCAAGCAGATCTTCGCCCTCCTCCACCTGCCCGCCGGCGAGGTCCAGGGCGCCCCCGCGGTGATCCTCGGCCCCGGGATGGACATGATCAAGGAGGACTACATCTACGCGGCCGAGCGCTACTACACCTCGCGCGGCATCGTGGCCCTGTCCATCGAAGGCCCCGGCCAGGGCGAGAGCCGCGCAGCCGGGCTGACCGTCGACCTGACCAACTACGAGCGCGCCATCGGCCGTTACATCGACCACCTGGCCTCGCTGCCGCAGGTCGACCCGGCCCGGATCGGCATGTTCGGCATCTCGATGAGCGGCTACTGGGGCTCCCGCGCCGCCGCCACCGACCCCCGCCTCGCGGCACTGGCCGCCTTCGAGGCCGTCACCGGTGACTTCCACACCATCTTCGAGCGCGCGCAGCCGACCTTCAAGAACAACTACATGTTCATGGCCGGCTACGCCGACGAGGCCGCCTTCGACGCCGAACTCGTCGCCGAGATGCCGCTCGGTGACCTCGTCCGGGACATCACCTGCCCGGTGCTGTACGGCATCGGCGAGTTCGACGAACTCACCGTCCTGGAGCAGGCCCTGGCCAACTACGAGCGGGTCCGCGCGCCCAAGGAGATGCGCGTCTACGAGAACGAGTTCCACCCGCTGGGCGGCACCGCCGCCGAGGTCTTCCGGTTCGGCGCCGAGTGGGTCGAGCGCGCCCTGAACGGCGAGTTCGCCGAGCCCGGCCGCGACGTGCGCCACTACGTCCACGCCGACGGCCGCACCACCGACGGCACCGCCCACCCGACCTGGTGGCTCGGCACCACCCCCGCCGCGATCACCGAAGCCCGCCGCGCCTGACACGCCGACCGACCACCAACCCCCCGCACGCCCGGGGTGGCGCCGCTTGCGGCGTCACCCCGGGCGTAGCGCCGTTTCAAACGTCCGTCATATGGCTGGTGGCTGGGGCTCGCGGGGCTGGCGCCGTCCGTGCCGCGTTGTGCCGTCGCGTTGTCGTCACGCCGCTGCGCGGTCGACCGGCGGTCGACGCCTCAGTTCCGGCCGGCGGACGGCCGGCGGCTGGTAGGCCATGTCGAGCGTGCCCGAGTCCGTGCCGGGCGGCACGATGGCGTCGATCCGGTCCAGGACGTCGTCCGAGAGGGTGACCTCGGCACCCGCGAGCAGATCCTCCAGGTGGGCCATGGTCCGCGGGCCGAGTAGCGCGGATGTGACGCCCGGGTGGGCGAGCACGAAGCCCATGGCCAGATGGGTCAGCGGCAGGCCCGCCTCCTCGGCGAGCGGGATGAGCTGTTCGACGACGTCGAGCCGCCGGTCGTCCTTGAGGTGCTGGAAGCCGTACTGCGAGCGGTGCGTCGCGGCCTCCTGGCCCTTGCGGTAGCGCCCGGTGAGCAGCCCGCCGCCGAGCGGCGACCAGACCAGGGTGCCCATGCCGAACTCCTGCGCCACCGGCAGCACCTCGCGCTCGATGCCGCGGTTGAGGATCGAGTACACCGGTTGCTCGGTTCGCGGCCGGGCGAGGCCGCGCCGCTCGGCCACCCAGTGGGCGCGGACCAGCTCGGAGGCCGGCATGGCCGAGGTGCCGAAGGTGCGGATCTTGCCGGCTCGCTGCAGGTCGGTCAGGGCCCCGAGCGTCTCCTCGATGTCCGTGTCGGGGTCCGGGCGGTGGATCTGGTAGACGTCGACATAGTCGGTGTCGAGCCGACGCAGCGAGTCCTCCAGTGCGCGCACCAGCCAGCGCCGGGACGCGCCTTGGTGGTTCGGCTCGTCGCTCATCGGGTTCCGGGCCTTGGTCGCGAGCACGACCTCGTCCCGGCGGCCCTTGAGCGCACGGCCGACGATCTCCTCCGACTCGCCGTGGGCGTACATGTCGGCCGTGTCGACGAGGTTGATGCCGGCATCCAGGGCTCGGTGGATGATGCGGACGCAGTCGTCGTGGTCGGTGTTGCCGAGGGCGCCGAACATCATGGCGCCGAGAGCGTAGGGGCTCACCCTGATCCCGGTCTTGCCGAGGGCGCGGTAGCGCATGGTCTCTCCTGAGGTCCGTCGCTGGGGTGCTGGCGCCAGCCTGAAGGGGAGTGGTCGGACGATGAATACTTGTGAGTCCCGATTTTTTGAGCGAGAGTACGGGTATGACCCCGGACCGACTCTCCGAAGCACTCGATCTGGTCGAGGTCCGCGGCGTCCTCACCGGCGGCATCGCCGCCCGCGGCGGCTGGCGGGGCCGCGGACCGCTCGCCGACCCGGTCAAGTTCTTCGCGCTCGTCAGCGGCCGGGCCCGCCTGACCACCGACGGGATCGACGAGCCGGTCGACCTCGTGGCGGGTGACGTGGCGATCCTCAGCGGGCGCTCCTGGGTCGCGTTCGAGGCCGGTGCGGAGCCTCGTCAGGAGGTGCAGCCGGAATCCGACTTCTCCATCGACCGCTTCGCGCGCTCCGACCGCGCCGCCGACGACATCGTCATCGGCGGCTGCGTCCGTCTGAACGAGGCCGGAAGAACGCTCCTCCTCGAGTCGCTGCCACCAGTGGCCCACATCAGGTCGGCCGGTGACGACGACCGCCTGCGCGCCGCCCTGCTGCGTCTCTTCGACGAGGCGACCGCGCAGCGGCTCGGCTCGGCCTTCGCGATCCGGCAGTACGGCCAGCTCTTCCTGCTGGAACTCTTGCGGTGCTATGTCGAGCAGTCCGCGCTGCCGTCAGGCTGGCTGCGGCTGCTCGTCGACGAGCGCCTCCGTCCCGCCCTCGACCTGCTGCACGGCCGCCCGGGGCGCGCCTGGAAGCTGGAGGAGTTGGCGCGGGCCTCGGCGATGTCCCGGACGACCTTCGCCGAGCGGTTCCGGGAGGCGGCCGGCGTGCCACCTTTGACCTACCTGGGACGGTGGCGCATGCTGCTCGCCCAGCGCGCGCTGCGGGAAGGCGACGCCCGCTTAGCGGCGCTCGCCGAGGAGCTGGGCTACGGCTCGGAGAGCGCCTTCAGCACGGCGTTCAAACGGGTCGTCGGCGAGTCCCCGCTGCGCTACCGGGCCCGCGTCCGACAGGACGCCACCGGCCGCGTTCGGACCGGGACGCCATGAGGCGCGGGTCCGGGTCAGTGATGAGCACTCGCCGACGCGGGGACCGCCTTTGAGCAGGAACCGGGGCGGTTGGCGGCGGCCCGCCTGCCAGAACCGTCAGACGCGTTCCAGCAGCGTCGCGTTGGCGAGGCCGCCCGCCTCGCACATCGTCTGCAAGGCGTAGCGGGCGCCGCGTTCCCGCATGGCGTGGACGAGGGTCGTCATCAGGCGGGCCCCGCTCGCGCCGAGCGGGTGGCCGAGGGCGATCGCGCCGCCGTGGACGTTGAGGCGGGCCGGGTCCGCGCCGGTCTCGGCGAGCCAGGCGAGCGGGACGCTGGCGAAGGCCTCGTTGACCTCGAAGAGGTCGATGTCGTCGATGCCCAGGCCCGCTCGCTGCAGCACCTTCTGCGCGGCCGGGATGACCCCGGTCAGCATCATGATCGGGTCGGAGCCGGTGACCGCGAAGCTGTGCAGGCGGGCGAGCGGACGCAGGCCCAGCCTCGCCGCGGTCTCGCTGCTCATGATCAGCAGCGCGGCCGCGCCGTCGTTGACCGGGCTGCTGTTGCCGGCCGTGACGGACCAGTCGATCTGCGGGAAGCGAGCCGCGAAGCCCTCGTCGGCGAAGGCGGGACGCAGACCGGCCAGGATCTCGGGGGTGGTGCTCGGGCGCATGCTCTCGTCGCGGGCGACGAGCCTGCCGTCCGGGGTGGTCAGCGGTGCGGTCTCGGCGTCGAAGAGACCGGAGTCCCAGGCGCGGGCCGCCTTCGCGTGCGAGTCGGCGGAGAAGACGTCCATCGCCTCGCGGTCGAGCTTCCAGTGTGCGGCGATCAGTTCGGCGCTGATGCCCTGGGGGACCAGGCCCTCCGGATAGCGGGCGGCGACGCCGGGGCCGAAGGGGTCGGCGCCGGCGGGCACGTTGGACCACATCGGGACGCGGCTCATGGACTCCACGCCGCAGGCGACGACGATGTCGTAGGCGCCGGCGATGACGCCCTGCGCGGCGAAGTGGACGGCCTGCTGGGAGGAACCGCACTGCCGGTCGACCGTCGTCGCGGGGACGGAGTCGGGGAAGCCGGCCGACAGCCAGGCGTAGCGGGTGGTGTTCATCGCCTGCTCGCCGACCTGGTCGACGGTGCCGCCGATGACGTCGTCGACCAGCGCCGGGTCGATGCCGCTGCGCTGCACCAGGGTGCGCAGGGTGTGTGCGAGCAACTCGACCGGGTGCACGGACGCCAGGGCGCCGCCCGGCTTGCCCTTGCCGATCGGCGTGCGCACGGCTTCGACGATCACTGCGTCCCTCATGGCGGCCTCCCCTGACCTCGGGCCCTACTAGTGAGTAGGAAATCTGGATCCACTCTAGGGCGAGTGCGTAGGAAAATCCAACCCACCCTGCGCGGGCTTGGTGCCCGGTGTCGCCGACTCGTACGCGCAGGGTCGGCCCGGGGATCGTCCGTCGTACGTGCGCGTGGTGACGTCGCCGTAGCCGGGGACCCACACGCGGGCTTAACGAACGTCTCGATGGCATCCTCATCCGCGCGTGGGAGCCGCTGCGGGCGGGTCCGCGGGGGCTGTGGGGTGGTGCGGGGTCTCGCGGCGTTGCGGGGTCACCGTGCGGACGGAGGCCGGGAATGCCTGTTCGGCCCAGATGATCTTGCCGTGCGGCGTGTAGCGGGTGCCCCAGCGCTCGGTGAGCTGGGCTACCAGGAACAGGCCGCGGCCGCCCTCGTCGGTGCTCGCCGCGTACGTCAGGTGCGGCGAGGTGTTGCTGCCGTCGGTGACCTCCAGGATCAGGCTGCGGTCGCGCAGCAGCCGGACCCGTACCGGCTCCGAGCCGTAGCGGATGGCGTTGGTGACCAGCTCGCTCAGGGCGAGCTCGGTGGCGAAGGAGAGCTCGCCCAGGCCCCATCTGTCCAGCGTCGCCGTGCTCCATGCCCGAATGTCGGCGACGGCGGCCGGGTCGGACGGCACGTCGCGCTCGGCGACACGCTCCGGGCCGAGCACCCTGGTCCTGGCGATCAGCAGTGCCACGTCGTCCGGGGGGTGCTCCGGCAGCAGCGCGTCCAGCACCGCCCGGCAGTTCTCCTCCGGCTCACGGTCGCGGTGCGACAGCGCCGAGCGGAGCAGGCCCATGCCGATGTCGAAGTCCCGGGTGCGCTCCTCGATCAGGCCGTCGGTGTACAGCACGATCTGGGTGCCCTCGGCCAGCCGCACCTCTGTCGTCTCGTACGGCATCCCGCCCGCGCCGAGCGGCGGGCCGGTCGGCAGGTCCGGGAAGGCGACCGTGCCGTCGGGCTCGACCAGCGCGGGCGGCGGGTGGCCGGCGGTCGCGATGGTGCAGAGCCGGGAAGTCGGGTCGTAGACCGCGTACAGGCAGGTGGCCCCGGTGACCCCGATGCCGGCGCCGCTGTCGGTCTCCTCCTGGTCGATCCGGTTGACCAGCTCGTCGAGGTGACCGAGCACCTCGTTGGGCGGCACGTCCAGGGCGGAGAAGTTGTGCACGGCGGTGCGCAGCCGACCCATGGTGGCGGCGGCGTGCAGTCCGTGGCCGACCACGTCGCCCACCACCAGGGCGACCCGGCAGCCGGGCAACGGGATCACGTCGAACCAGTCGCCGCTCACACCGGACTGCGCGGGCAGGTAGCGGTGGGCGACCTCCAGCCCGCTGTGGTCGGGCAGGGCGCGTGGCAGCAGGCTGCGCTGAAGGGTCACGGCCATGGCGTGCTCGCGGGTGTAGCGGCGGGCGTTGTCGATGCTGACGGCCGCGCGCGCGACCAGTTCCTCGGCCAGAGAGCGGTCGTCGTCGTCGAACGGCTCGGGCTTCTGCGACCGCCAGAAGTTGACGACGCCCAGGATGATGCCGCGGGCCTTCAGCGGGGTCGTGATCAGCGTGTGGACGCCGTAGTCCATGATGTGCCCGGTCCGCTCCGGGTCCTGGGCCTGCCAGCCGTGCGCGACCTCCAGATCGGGGACGACCTGCGAGCGGCCGCTGTCGAAGCCGAGGGCCATCGGGGTGGACGGGATGAAGGCGGTCAGCCGGCCTTTCGGGTAGAACGGGTGGTCGTCGCGGATCCCGTGGACGGCGGTGCGGCGCAGGTTGACGGCGCCGCCGGTGGGCTCGTCGCCCTGCAGCACCGGGTCGGCGAGGTCGACGGTGACGAAGTCCGCGAAGCCCGGCACCGCGACCCTCGCCAGTTCCTGGGCGGTGCGCTCGACGTCGAGCGTGGTCCCGATGCCGACACCGGCCTCGTACAGCAGGGCGAGGCGCCGACCTGCCACCTCGGCCTTGCCGGAGAGGGCGAGCAGCTCCGTGGAGTCGCGGATGGTCGCGACGGTGCCCATGGCGTGGCTGTGCGGATCGGTGGGCCGCTGGTTGACCGCGATGAGCCGGCTGCCGACGTGGAGCAGTTCGTCGGTGACCACGCGGCCCGACAGCAGCAGGTCGGCGGTCTCGGGGGTGAGGCCCTCGATGTCGGCCAGGTGCCGGCCCTCGGCGTGGGCGGGCAGGCCGAGCAGTTCGCGCGCCTCGTCGTTGGCCAGCAGCAGCTGACCGTCCTGTCCGACGATGACCACGCCCTCGCGCACCGCGTGCAGGACGGCGTTGTGGTGCTCGTACATCCGGGCCAGCTCGCCCGGGTCCATGCCTCGGGTCTGGCGCTTCACCCGGCGGGCGATCAGCGCGGTGCCGATGGTGGCGACCACGATGGCGGCGGCGCCGGTGCCGAGGATCAGCGGCAGCTGCCGATTGTCGGCGGCGGTGACGTTCTTGACCTTGAGCCCGGCCGACACCAGGGCAGGAATCGATCCGTCTGGGGCCGTCACCGGCACGGTCGCCTGGACCTCGTGGCCCAGCGGTCCGTGCACGCTCTCGGTGTAGACCTGCCCGTGGAGGGAGGGGCCGATGGTGCCGACGAACCGCTTGCCGATCTCGTTCGGCATCGGGTGGGTGTAGCGGATTCCCTGGTCGTTCATGACGACGATGAAGTCGACGCCGGCCACCTTGCGGGTGGCCTCGGTGATCGGCTGGAGAATCGCTGACGGGTTGGGCGACTTGAGCGCGGCGAGCAGCCCGGGGGAATGCGCGAAGGTCTCCGCGACGGCGATCGACCTGCTCCTCGCCTCGGCGTCGACGTTCCGCCGCGACGCCATGACCTGCGCCAGGATCGCCCCGAGCACGAGAAGGACCACGACCACGAGCCCGAGAGCGAAGACCTGAGTGGCCACGCTGCGTCGATTCCTCGCGATCAGTGGCTTTCTCGATGCGATCCGCGATCGGTCGGCATGTTCGACCATGCCCCATGTGTAGCACTCTGTTCTGATATTTCCGGTAGGCGTCATTCGGCGTCTCACTCTTCGGATACCGCCGTCCGCATTCAGAGCTCGCGCGCTCGTGGCCGGGGACGTTCCGGTGGTGACAGCGAGGCGCAAGTAGTCCGCGGCCCCGCACCCCTGGCGCACGGCTCGCGCGAGCGTGCTGCTGAAGGGTTCTCGGGGCGAGCGCACAGGCCATGGCGGCCGTCCAGCGCCTCGTGATCGGGACGTCGAACGCCGCGATCCGGACCGTTTCACGCCGAACGCAGCGTGGAGACGATGGCGTCGCGGAGCCAGCGGTGTGCGGCGTCGTCGTCCAGGCGGGGGTGCCAGGACATGGCGTAGGTCATCGGGCCGATCTCGTCCGGCGCGGCGACGACGGTGGTGACTCCCGGGACTGCTTGCGCGAGGGCGAAGCGGGTCGGCAGGGTCGCCACCAGTGAGGTCCCGTGGACCGCGGCGGCGGCCGCCGCGTGGTACGGGACGGTCACGCTCGCCCTACGGGGCCGACCGAGGGATTCGAGACGTCGGTCCACGTGCCCCTGGCGCCCGTCGGTGACGTCCACGACGACGTGCGCGCAGCCCACGTACTCCTCCAGCGACAGTGCGGAGCTTTGGGCGAGCGGGTGGTGACGGGAGATCAGGCAGGAGTACCCCTCGTCGAACAGCGGCCGGGAGCGCAGCGGAGGCGGCGGCGCGCCGCCGTGGATCAGCAGGTCGACCAGGCCGTGCTCGGCGTCGGCGAACACCGAGTGGTGCCAGCGGGAGAACAGCACGGTCGAGCCGGGCGACTGCTCGAAAAGCCGCCTGAGCAGTACTCCACTGAGGACGGAGACGGTGTAGTCGGTCCCGGCGAGGCGGAAGCTGCGCGCCGCGGTCGCCGGGTCGAACGCCTCCGCCGAGAAGACGTGTTCGAGGCGGGGAAGTGCCTGCCGCAGCTCGGCCTGAACGCGCTCGGCGCGTGGCGTGAGGCGGTATCCGCCAGGGCTACGGACAAGCAGCTCGTCGCCGAGGGCGGCGCGCAGGCGTTGCAGGGCGCGGCTCATGGCGGGCTGGCTCATGTGCAGTCGGTCCGCCGCCCGGGAGACGTGGCGCTCCTCCAGCAGGGCGTGCAGCGGGGCCAGGAGGTTCAGGTCGACCGACTCTATGCGTGGCACGCATACAGCGTATGCGAGATATGGCATTGCCGTATATCAGCAGGTCGCACGAGGCTTGAGTCATGAGTAGCGAACAGCGCGAAGCGCTCGACACCCTGTTCCGTACCGGCCCGCTGGAGATCGGCGGAGACCATCTGAAGCAGCGCGAGGTCTTCACCCGCATGCTGACCTCCCGTCCCCTGCCCGACGACGTGGTCCTCGCCCCGCGAGAACTCGGGGGCGTCCCGGTGCTGGAGATCAGCATCGACGGCGTCGCCGCCGACGACACCCTGCTCTGGTTCCACGGCGGGTTCTACGTCCTCGGCTCGGCCCGCACCTCGGCCGCACTCGCCGCGAACCTCGCCCGGCGCACGGGCATGCGGGTCATCTCCGTCGACTACCGGCTCGCTCCCGAGCATCCCCATCCGGCCGCGCTGGACGACGCCCTGGCGGTCTACGGCGCGCTGCTCGACGAGGCCGGCGGCGGCTTCGGCCGGGTCGCGGGGGACTGGGCGAAGGGCGCCGTGGTCGGCGAGTCAGCCGGCGCCGGGCTTGCGGCGGCGCTGCTGGTCGCGGCCCGGGATCAGGGCCTGCCGATGCCCGCCGCCGGCGTCCTGTTCTCGCCCTACGCGGACCTGACGCTGTCCGGGCCGAGCATGACCGGCAAAGCAAACGTCGATCCCTCGTTCACCGCCGAGGCCGTCGCCGTCCGGGCCAGGGACTACGTGGGCACCGCCGATGCCGCGCATCCGCTGATCAGTCCGGTCTTCGCCGAACTGCGGGGCCTGCCGCCGCTGTTGATCCAGGCCGGGTCGCACGAGGTGTTGCTCGACGACGCGGTGCGGCTCGCCGCGCGCGCGGCTCGCGACGATGTCGCGGTCACCCTGGACGTCACCCCCGGCGTCCCGCACCTGTTCCAGGCGTTCGCCGGGGTGCTGGACGAGGGCGAGACCGCGCTGCGGCGTGCGGCCGACTTTCTGACGGGCTCCTTCGCGTCCAAGGCCGCGCGATGAGCGCGACGGACGATGCGCGGTCCGCTTCGACGGCCATGGCGATCGCGACGTGCTCCACGGTGCCGACGTGCCGGTCCCCTCCCGGTGCCGGGCCAGGTGCATCACAGGCCGGGGATGGGGCCGGTGTAGACGAGTTCCGCGGCGGCGTGCTGTGCGCTTCGTAGGTGGGTGGCGGCCTGCTGGGCGGCGTCGATGGCCTGTCCGAGTTCGGTGGCGACGCGGGCGCGCACGGCTGTGGGGGTGGGTGGGTCGGCGAGGACCGCGAGTCGGTCGTCGGGGATGGCGTTGAGCGCGAGGACGGCCTGGTGAAGCGTGAGCGGAAGCTGTTCGAGCAGCCCGGCGAGTGCGCCCAGGGTGTGGTGCACGTCGGTGGGGTAGGGGTAGGCGTCCGGTCGTGCGGTGTGCTCGGTGAGGCGGCGGACCTGGTCGGCCGCCCCGCAGGCCAGTTCGTGCGGGGTGGTCATCTGCGCTCCCCGGTGGTGCTCTCGGGCTCGGAGCCCTCGGTCCAGCTTCCGGGCCCGGGTGGGCCGGGCTGGACGGGTTGTGCGTGGTCGTGCGCGCCGAGCATGGGGGCATGGCGGCGTTCGGCGCGGTGCCCGGCCGGGTCGGTGACGGGTTCGCGTGGCCGGTCGGCCAGGCCGGGCGGGGCGGGGACGGGGCGGCGGGCGAGGATCCGGCCGACCCAGTGGCGGCCGCACCCGGGGCAGGGCTGCGCCCCGCGCGGTGCGTAGGGGGACTGGGCCGGGTGCCCGTCGAGGGAGAAGTACTCCCAGTCGCGCCCGTCGCTGTCGCTGTAGTGCTGGACGTCGTAGTCGACGGTCCACTGGCGCCAGCAGTGGCCGCAGGTGAACTCCACGCGTTCGACGGCGAGTTCGGTGATCATCCCGCCACCTCCCGAGATGGACGAAACGCGGATGGCCTGCCCCGCCTGGGGGTCAGCGGGGCAGGGGACGGATACGGACGGGGCCGGCGACCAGCGTCGCCCCGCGCGGGCGGTGAGGACTCGCCGCGCTCGGCGGGACCGCCGGCGTCATCGGGGACGGTGCGGGGCGCTGTGGCGTGCGGGGCGGCGTCGTGGCAAGGCGTTGGTGCGCGTTGATGACGCGGGCCAGTTGTTCGGCGGCGGCCGGGTCGGGGTTGGTGTCGGGGTGCAGCTGCCGGGCCAGGGCCCGGTAGGCGCGCACCGCCTGCGCTCGGCTCGCCCCCGGGGGCAGGCCCAGCACCGCGTAGGGGTCATCCGGCTGGAGTCTCACCTCGGATCACCTCCCACCTTTCGGGGCATGTCGTGGTCGGCGGGGAGCGCACCCGTCCCCAGGTCGTGCGCGGGCCGTGGCCAAAGAGTGCCGGCGGGGCCGCGAGGTCCACAGAGCCGGGTCGTGGATGGTCGCGGCCGTCGGCGTCGCCCGGACCGTCGTCGGCGGGCGGCATCTCGCCGGGGCCGACGGGATCGGCCGGGTCGGCGAGGGAGTGGAAGGCGAGGTCCAGGAGGTCCGGGTCGGACAGGACCAGGTCCCAGAACGCCTCGTCCAAGCTCTTGGTGGCTTGCGCGGTCATCTCGCAACCTCCGCGGCTTGACTGGGGCGCCGCGCGGCAGGCCCCCAGGGATAGGCCTGTGGTTCCGCGCGGCGCCCTTTCCTTTCCCGCGTTCCAGACCCGAGGGCCAAGGTCGGGCCTGGAGACTGGTGGCCTGCGCCGCTTCGCGCAGGCGCGATCGGTGGTTGGTTGGTGTGGCGTGGCGCGCGGGCGGCCGGGGGATTGTTCCGCCCGCGCGGCACGGTTTCCTTCCGGGGCACCAGACCCGACGGCGAAAAGGGGTCTGGAGTTCTTCGGGGTCGGGGC
>NZ_BBPO01000011.1:49049-110291 GCF_000787815.1 Streptacidiphilus neutrinimicus | reverse complement strand
TATCCGTGATAGCACGTCGTCTACTGAGTGACAAGTTCTTCGTGTCGCTCGATGGACGACAACGTCGGATGGTCAGGCGTACTGGGGAACAGGGCGTGGGTACCGGTGGTCTTGAGCAGCCGCGCCGTACCGGGCCCGGTGGACGGGCCGTGGGCGCGCCGTGGTCCCTGCCCGGCTCACGCCGCCACAGGAGTCGCGGCGTCCTGGCTTGGCTCGGTCTGCCGCTGGCGCTCGGTCTGCCGCTGGTCGGCGCCGTGGACAGCGATCTTGCGGCGGCGTGCGGCCTGGGCGACGGGGACGGTCAGGGTGAGGACGCCGTCGCCCAGATGGGCCTGGAGGCGGGCGGCGTCGAGGCCGTCCGCGAGCTGGATGCGGCGTTCGAACAGCCCGTGGGTGCGCTCGGCGCGCCGGGTGCGCGCGCTCTGGCCGCGCGGTGCGGGACGGCGCTCGGCCCTGATCGTGATCATTCGGCCGTGGGCCTCGATCTCGACGGCCTCGGCCGCGACGCCGGGCAGGTCGAGTGCGATCACCAGTCGGTCGGTCTCGCGCCAGGCGTCCATCGGGATCGGCGCGGGTCGCGAGCCAGACCCGGGGGATGCCTGGTGGGCCACCGCAGTGCGCAGGAACATCGTCGGACACCTCCGGTCCACGGTTTTCTCGAGTCGCACCGGTGCGGTGCGGGCGGAAACTGTTGTAGCATGTCGTCGAGTCGATGACAAACGCTCAGTCAGCGAAAGAGTGACGACATGGATGTGCAGGACCGCCGCGCGAAGGCCGGGCCGGCGTCGTTCCTGGCCGCCGCCGCGGCGCTGGGGATGATGGACGCTGCGGCCCGCACCGCCCGCCACGCACCCCCGGACGCCGCCGGCCAGAGCGACCCGCGCCAGGCCCTCGCAGCCCTGATGCTGCTGCGCCAGGTGCGCGAGGAGATCGCCGGCTGGGAGAGCGGTCTGATCGAGACCGCCCGCGCCGCCGGTGCAACCTGGGCCGACCTGGCCGAACCCCTGGGAGTGCAGAGCCGCCAGGCCGCCGAGCGCCGCTACCTGCGCCTGCGCCCGAACGCCACGGCCGGCACCGCCTCGGGCAGCACCGGTGAACAGCGCGTCCAAGCCGCCCGCGACGCTCGCGCGGCCGACCGCGCGGTGACCACCTGGGCGCGCGACAACGCCGCCGACCTGCGCCGGCTCGCCGGACAGATCGGCGCCCTGGACGACCTCACCACCTCGGCCGCCCCCGCCATAGAGCGCCTCCTGGACGCGCTCGGCGACAACGACCCCGCCCGTCTTCTCGCCCCCCTCGCGGAAACCAGACCGCTCCTGGGGACGGACCACCCCAAGATCGCCGACCGCCTCGACGCGCTCACCGCCCGCACCGAACAGCTGCGCGCCGACAGCGACCGGCAGCGCCGCACACCCGACGCATGAGCACCTCGGTTCTGCACAGCCTGCCCGCGGATCGGTTGCGGGCCGAAGACCCGTTCACAGCTGGGAGTCTGGCCAAGCTCACCTGGTTCCTGCGGATGCGCATCCGCGACGCCCACGCCAAAGGCCATCCCCACGCGCAGCAGCTGCAGGACAGCGTCGAGGACGCCGTACGCGGCATCCTCGACTACGTCGACCAGGCCGCCCACACCGCCGACCCTCACGCGCTCGCGCCCGCCCGGGTCCGCGCCCACGCCCTGTGGAACGCGCTTCAGGCGGCGGCTGCGTTCTGGGACGACAACACAGACGACCCGAGCACCGCCGTCGACCCCGCCCGCTACACCACCGCCTACTGACACCTGACGACGCTGGAGGAATCCGTGCCGCCCACCGCGCCGCGGCCAGGCGCCCACCAGCCGCGCCGGGCGGGGATGCCGCGCCGGCGGCCGCATCACCTGGATCAAGCACCTGGCCGGCCGCACCCGGACCGAAGCACCGGCCTCAGCCTCAAGACAACTCCGCCGACCCGTGACGGCCGAGCCCGGCCCCGACCCGTACCGACGCCCATGACTCCAGCCGACCTGCAGCAACTGCTCATCGAACGCGCCCCCTCGGTCCCCGGCGTCACCGACGCCGCCAAACGCGAGGACGACAGCCCTTACGGACTGACAGTCACCTTCGCAGGGGGCGGGACGGTGTGGTGGACCATCACCGGCGCCTCCGGGCCTGCCCCCACCGTCGTCGCCGACGACGGCCCGGAGACTGCGGAGGTACCGGACCTGACGGGCTCGCCGGTTCCGGTGGCGTCGGTCGAGCTGGCCCTGGTCGCCACGGCCACCGCCGCCGGCGCGGACGATCCGTCTGCGGGTGTGTTCCGTGTCGACCGGTACAGCACGCGTCCGAACCCGCCCGCGGTCCGCTACGGCGCCACGCTGGAGTGCCGCGACGGCTGGAAGCTGTTCCTGTCCTGCTACGGCACCGCGCGCCCCGGCCAGAGTCGGCCCGAGCAGCCCTTCCAACCCCAAAGCCACGTCTGAACGCCCCGAATCAGGGCCGACGAGCTCAGCGCCCCAGGGCCGGGAAACGCCGCCCGAATCACGCTGCTCGACCCGACCCGCAACCCTTTCCACCACCTGAAGGAGACCCTCCCGTGGCCAGCCCGACCGAGACGCTGGAATTCCAGGCGGAGACCCGCCAGCTGCTGCAGCTGGTGATCCACTCGATCTACTCGAACAAGGACATCTTCCTGCGCGAGCTGATCTCCAACGCCTCCGACGCCCTCGACAAACTCCGCCTGGAATCCCTCACCGACACCGCCCTCGGCGTCGACACCTCCGACCTGCACATCACCTTGGAGGTCGACAGGGACGCCCGCACCCTGACGGTCCGGGACAACGGCGTCGGCATGACTCGCGACGACGTCGTCGACCTGATCGGCACCATCGCCAAGTCCGGCACCGCGAGCCTGCTCGCGAAGATCAAGGAGGCGAAGGACGCGGAGGCGGCGCAGCACCTGATCGGGCAGTTCGGCGTCGGCTTCTACTCCGCGTTCATGGTCGCCGACAAGGTCACCCTCCACACGCGCCGCGCCGGCACCGAGCAGGGCACCGTGTGGGAGTCCGACGGCGAGGGCACCTACACCATCGCCGCTGCCGACGGCCTCCCGGTCGGCACCTCCGTCACCTTGCACCTGAAGGCCGAGGACAGCGAGGACGGCCTCGGCGACTACCTGGCCCGTTGGAAGATCCGTCAGATCGTCAAGCAGTACTCCGACTTCATCCGCTGGCCCATCCGCATGGCCACCGAGCCCGCCGAGGCCAAGGCCGACACCGACGGCGAGTCCGGTGCCGAGGACTCCAAGGATGAGCTGGAGACGCTGAACTCGATGAAGGCGCTGTGGGCCCGCCCGCGCAGCGAGGTCACCGAGGCCGAGTACAGCGAGTTCTACCAGCAGATCAGCCACGACTGGCAGGCCCCGGCCGAGACCATCCACATGCGCGCCGAGGGCACCTTCGAGTACGAGGCGCTGCTGTTCCTTCCCTCCCAGGCCCCGTTCGACCTGTTCTCCCGCGACACCAAGCGCGGGGTCCAGCTGTACGTCAAGCGCGTGTTCATCATGGACGACTGCGACGCGCTGATGCCGAACTACCTGCGCTTCGTCAAGGGCGTCGTCGACGCCCACGACCTCTCCTTGAACGTCTCCCGGGAGATCCTCCAGCACGACCGCCAGATCACCGCGGTGCGCCGACGCCTCGTCAAGAAGGTGCTGGGCGCGATCAGGGACATGCAGGCCACCCGGACCGAGGACTACACGAAGTTCTGGGAGCAGTTCGGCCGGGTGGTCAAGGAAGGCCTGATCGAGGACCGCGACAACACCGACGCGCTCCTGGAGCTGCTCTCCGCAGCCTCGACCAACGATCCGGAGAAGACGACCACGCTGCGCGAGTACGTCGCGCGGATGAAGGAGGGCCAGAACACCATCTACTTCCTGACCGGCGAGACCCGCGCGGCGGTGGAGAACTCCCCGCACATGGAGGCCTTCACCGCCAAGGGCTACGAGGTCCTCATCCTCACCGATCCGATCGACGAGGTGTGGACCGACCAGATCCCGGCCTTCGACGGCCACCGGTTCCAGTCCGTCGCCAAGGGCCAGGTCGACCTCGACGACGACACCGCCGACGAGAGTGAGGAGGCTAAGGCCGCCAAGGCCCAGCAGGAGCAGGACTACGCGCCTCTCACGGCGTGGCTGCAGACGGCCCTGGCCGAGCACGTCAAGCAGGTCCGCCTGTCCACCCGCCTCACCACCTCCGCCGCCTGCCTGGTCGGCGATGCCCACGACCTGACCCCCACTCTGGAGAAGATGTACCGGGCCATGGGCCAGGACCTCCCCGCGGTGAAGCGGATCCTCGAACTCAACCCCACCCACCCCCTGGTCACCGCTCTGCGCCAGGCCCACCAGGCAAACGCAGACGATCCCGCGCTCGCGGAGATCGCCGAACTCGTCCACGGCAGCGCGTTGCTCGCCGAAGGCGGGGACCTGCCCGACCCCGCGCGCTTCACCCGACTCCTCACCGAGCGCCTCACCAAGACTCTCTAGCCGCCGCGGGGGTGCGGACCGGCATATCGGCTGGCGCCGCCCGCACCCCCGCACCAGCAGCGCGGGACGCACGCGCACGGAGGGCAGGAACGCTCCGGAGCGCGCCCAACGGAGGGCAGGAACGCTCCGAAGCGCGCCCACGAGTTCCGAGCCATGGCGAGAGCCGGACCTCCAGACGCCCGCGCGGCCCACCCGCCCGACACCGGAGACCGACGCGTGTACCAGTACACCGACCGCAAGAACCGCACCCTGGCCGACCGCATCGACGACGCCGCGGCGCGCCGCCCCGGCCGCGGCACCGAGCAGGACAAGGCCGCCGCGGCCGCGCTCCTGGCCGACATGCTGCAGGCCGCCGCCCACCACGGCATCGACCTGGACGCCCTCGACATGGTCACCGACCTGCCCGCGGGCTGCTACCTGGCCGTGTCGAAGAACAGTGACCTGACCCAACGCGTCGACACCGCTGCCACACGTCGCCCCGCCCAGGCGCGCACCGAGCAGGACAAGGCGGCCGCGACCGCTTTGCTCGCGGACATGCTGCAGGCCGCCGCCAAGCACGGCATCACCTTGGACACCTTCGACTGGGTCACCGACCTACCCGGCACCTGCTACCGCGCCGTGGCCAGGTGCCGCGACCTGGCCGAACGCATCAACGCCGTCGACGAGCACCGCAGCACTCGCGGCACCGAGGAGGAGAAGGCGGCCGCGACCGCTCTGCTCGCCGACATGCTGCAGGCCGCCGCCCAGCACGGCGTCAACCTCGACGCGTTCGACTGGGTCACGGACCTGCCCGGAGGCTGCTACGCAGCTATCGCCTCCAAGCTCCGCACGCGTCCCGTCCAGTGGGCCACGGCCAGCTGAACCGAGCAGTCGCCTACGCCCGGACATCGCTCTGCCCCGCAGGGTCGCGAACGACCCACTGATCCACGCCACGACCGGCGGACCCCGACTCGCCGGCTCACGCCCCGTCAGCAGCTTCCGCCCACTCGTGCAGGAGGTCTTCATGCCGCTGTCTCCCGCGCTGCGCGCCGTCGCACGGCGCGCCCTTCGTCGTTGCCCGTCCGCCTCAGGCTGCCGGCTCACGGTGCGCGGCGAACTCGACTACTGCACCGTCGACCAGTTGTGCCGCGACCTCGACCAGCACCTGGCCGCCCACCGACACGTCACTGTCGACCTGACCGGCGCCACCTTCTACGACCAGGCCGCCATCGACGCCCTGACGAACGCCCAGGAACGCGCCGTGCTGGCAGGCCGCCGTATCACCTTGGTCAAGGCGCCCGCCCGAGCCGGCCTCCGCGCC
This sequence comes from Streptacidiphilus neutrinimicus, assembly GCF_000787815.1. Classification (GTDB taxonomy): domain Bacteria; phylum Actinomycetota; class Actinomycetes; order Streptomycetales; family Streptomycetaceae; genus Streptacidiphilus; species Streptacidiphilus neutrinimicus. The sequence goes on along the minus strand of NZ_BBPO01000011.1, from coordinate 104,473 downwards.
GCCGCCTAACAGCAGACAGGAGGAATTTCGTGGACACCACTGTGCAGATCACCCGGCATCGGGACGCCGACGGCCGCACTGTCCGCGCCGTACGCGGCGAAGTCGACGCTGCCTCCGCCCCGTTCCTGCGCAGCGCCATCATGGCCGAACTCTCCCACCACGCCCTCGTCCTCGACGTCACCTCGGCCGTGCTGATCGACTCCGCCGGACTGCACGCGCTGACCGCCGCCCAGCGCGAAGCGGCCGCGCTCGGCCGGCCCCCCATCGTCCTGCGCGGCGTACGCCCTCTACTCGCCAAGAACCTCAAGGCCTCCGGACTCGCCGAGACCTTCCCCCGCGAACCCGCACCGGCGCTCACCCCCCGCTCGCTGCACCGTCTGCGCCGCCCGCACGAGGCGGCGCCCGTGCCGGCCAGGGACCTGGTCGCGGCGGACAGCGCCGCATAGCGGTAGTCCCGCCGCGCACCGCCCCCTCACCGACTCGCCGGCGTGCAGCCGGCGCAGGGCTGCAAGGTCGCGGATCTGGGCGGCGGGCAGCCTCGGGGAGGCGGCGAAGTCGAACTCCTTCAAGGTGACAAGCTGCTCGGACTTCGCGCAATCAAGCGTCGCGGCCGCGACCGGGACATCCGCCGGCGACGCGGAACAGCTCCAGGCGCTTCCCATGCGGTGCGCCTGGCATGCCCCTCTCGCTGAAGCCGGGCTTCACGATTCGAAGCACTGCGCGCACTGCAGTGGAGCCACGAGGGCGGGGGTCCTCTGGCCGTCGCGGCGCTCGGGAGCCCCCACCCTCGGGCGAGCGTGGTGGGGTGTTGGTCAGGAGGCGGTCAGTGCGGTGTCGTCGAGGACGAAGCTGGTCTGCAGGCTTGAGTCCTCGCTGCCGGTGAACTTGAGGGCGACGGTCTGCCCGGCGTAGCTGGACAGGTCGAACGAGTGCTGGGTGTAGCCGCTGGCCGCGTTGAGGTTGGAGTAGGTCGCCAGCGTGCCCAGCACGGTGCCGCTGCTGCTCAGGACCTGGACCTTCAGGGTGTCGTAGGCCGTGGTCTTGGTGGTTTCGGCGGTGTCGATGTGCAGCCAGAAGGAGAGGCTCGCACTGCACCCGGCGGGGACGGCCACCGTCTGGGACAGGGTGTCGGTGTGGGTGGTGCCGTAGCCGTCCAGCCAGGCGTCCCAGGTGCCCGAGTGGGTGGGCTCACCGGACGAGCCGTACTGGCCGATGACCCCCGACGAGGCCGTCCACACCGTGTTGCCGGACTCGAAACCGGGGTTGCCCAGCTTCTGTCCGGGGCTGGTGCAGCCGCCACCACCGGAGTTGACGGTCCAGCTGAACGAGGCCGACCCGGATGCCGTGCCGGAACTCGCGGTGACCGTCACGCTGGAGGTGCCCGCCGCCGTCGGAGTGCCGGAGACCAGACCGGAGGAGGAGATCGACAGCCCCGCCGGAAGGCCGGTCGCCGAGTAGGTCAGCGACTTGCCCGCGGAGTCGGTACCGCTGATCTGCAGCGAGACCGCGGTGCCCGCCGTGCTGGTCTGGTTGCCCGGGTTGGCGACCGTGACGGTCTCCGTGCTCTGCGCGTTGACCGTCCAGGTGAACGACGCCGAGCCGGAGGCGCCGGTGCTGTCGGTCGCGGTGACGGTGACGTTCGACGTGCCCGCCGTGGTCGGGGTGCCGGAGATCAGGCCCGAGGAGGAGATGCTCAGGCCCGCCGGAAGGCCCGTCGCCGAGTAGGTCAGCGCCGCGCCGCCCGAGTCGGTGGCGCTCACCTGCAGCGAGGCGGCCGTGCCGACGGTACTCGTCTGGTTGCCGGGGTTGGTGACGGTGACGGTGTTGCCGCCCGTGGAGGTGCCGACGGGCAGGCCGCCGGTCGGGGCGTACATCGCCATGTCGAACGTGCTGCCGCTGGGAGCCTGGGCGACGGGGATGACGGTGACGGCGTTGCCGCCCGCCAGAACGGAGGTGGAGATGTAGTCGCCGAACATCCGGCCCTGGCTGGTGTTGGGCAGCCAGGCCAGCGTCATCGGACCGGCCAGCTGGACGGGCGACGTCCAGGTGGTGCCGCCGTCGGTGGAGGAGACGTAGCCCGCGTCCAACTGGCAAGTCGTGTCCGTGCAGTTGGCGGTCGGGTAGTAGTAGTACGTCAGGCCGATGCGCGCCGAACCGCCCGAGCTGCTCGGGTCCACGCCGATGCCCGGCGTGAAGTGGTCCGCGCTGCTGGTGGCCGCGTCGATCGGCACCCGCACCGGCGTGCTCCACGTGGTGCCGTTGGTGGATGTCGACATGATGATGTCGTTGCTCGGGCAGCCGCTGCGGAAGCGGCAGTCGGACCAGACCGTGTAGACCTTGCCCGAGGCGTCGATCTCCGCGGACGGCAGCGGGCTCTCACGCAGGGTGTCGCGCGGGCTCGCCTGCCTGGCGATGTCGGAGGCGGCGGCGTTGTCGTCCAGCCCGGCCACCGTGTGGTGGGAGACGGTGGCGATCTGCACGCTGGCGCCCCAACTGGTGCCGCCGTTGGTCGACACGAAGGAGCGCTCGGCGTTCGAGCTGGCCGAGGAGAACGGCACGACGACGGTGCCGTTCGGCTGCACCACCGGCTGGCCGCCGAGGCCGCTCGGGCTGTCGGAGGGACCCAGCTGAGCGCCCCACGTCTGCCCGCCGTCGGTCGAGGTGCGCATGTGCTCGATGTCGCCCGCGCCCGCGTCGTCGTACTCGGTGTAGCAGTGGCCGTAGTACGGGCTGGCTGAGTGGTCGTCGCAGACGGTCCAGTTCTTGTCGTACGAGGCTCCCGTGGCTACCGCGACAGGATTGCCCCAGGTGTGGCCGCCGTCGGTGGAGCGGCTCAGCTCCACGTCCACGTCGTTGCCGGAGGTGATGCCCAGCCAGGACACCATCCAGACGCCGTTCTTGGCGTCGTATGCCACCGAGGCGTCGCTCACCTGGCCGAAGGGGCCGCCGGTGTTGGCCGTGGTGGCGGGCATGTACCCGTGCGTCCAGGTCTGCCCGTTGTCGGTCGAGGTGGCCCAGCCGACGTTGGACGCGCCGCCGCCGGTGACCCGGCCGACCTGGAAGGCGGAGACGATGGTGCTGCCGTAGCTGAAGGTGTCGGGCTCGACCTCGGTGGCGTGCTGCGCCTGTGCGTCGGAGTAGGGGTCGCTGCTCACCTGGGTGAGCGCCGGGGCGGTGGCCGGGGTCGGGCCGTGGCCGTGGGAGGCCGCCGGGGTGGCGGCGAGTGCGGGTGTGGCCAGCGCCATCGCGGCGACCACGACGCCGGCGAGGGATAACGGTCCTTTTCGAGCCAGTCCGGACATGTCTTCTCCTGACATGCGAGGCGGAACCAATGGGTGTCGGCTGCCGCCGACACGGGACAGCCGGAATCGTGGTGCCACCCCGACCAGTGGGGTAAGAGGGGAGCTGTGGCGGGAACATGACATTGCATGGCGCGTCTCCGTCAGGGATCCCTGGCCGACAAGTCCTCAGCGAGCGGCGGAACCACCCGCCGGCTTGATTTGGATCGAGATACGGGGGGAGGAGCCCCAGGACCGTGAGGCCCGCGCGGACGGTGTGGCACCGTCCGCCGCATGCTTGGGAAGGAAGGACGTATGACCGAGGTGCCGGCCACGACCACCGATTCGGGCGCACCCGTCGAGAGCGATGAGCACTCGCTGACAGCAGGCCCGGGCGGCCCGATCCTGCTGCAGGACGCGTACCTGATCGAGCAGATGGCCCAGTTCAACCGGGAGCGAGTCCCGGAACGTCAGCCCCATGCCAAGGGCAGCGGCGCGTTCGGGCACTTCGAGGTGACCGGCGACGTGTCCGCGTACACCAAGGCCGCGGTGTTCCAGCCGGGTACCCGCACGGAGGTGCTGGCCCGGTTCTCGACCGTGGCCGGGGAGCGCGGCAGCCCGGACACCTGGCGGGACCCGCGCGGGTTCGCGTTGAAGTTCTACACCTCGCAGGGCAACTACGACATGGTCGGCAACGACACCCCGGTGTTCTTCGTGAAGGACCCGATGAAGTTCCAGCACTTCATCCGCTCCCAGAAGCGGCGAGCCGACAACAACCTGCGGGACCACGACATGCAGTGGGACTTCTGGACCCTCTCGCCCGAGACCGCCCACCAGGTGACGTGGCTGATGGGGGACCGCGGGATCCCTCGCACGTGGCGGCACATGAACGGCTACAGCTCGCACACCTACATGTGGATCAACGAGCAGGGCCGACGGTTCTGGGTGAAGTACCAGTTCAAGACCGACCAGGGCATTGAATGCTTCACCCAGGACGAGGCCGACCAGATGGCTGCGGTCGACACGGACTACCACACGCGTGACCTGTTCGAGCACATCCGCGACGGGCAGTACCCGAGCTGGACGATGTTCGTCCAGGTCATGCCGTACGAGGAGGCGGCGACCTACCGGTTCAACCCGTTCGACCTGACCAAGGTCTGGCCGCACGGGGACTATCCGCTGATCGAGGTCGGCCGGCTCACGCTGGACCGCAACCCCACCGACCACCACGCGGAGATCGAGCAGGCGGCGTTCCAGCCCAACAACTTCGTCCCCGGAATCGGCCCCAGCCCCGACCGCATGCTCCTGGCGCGACTGTTCGCCTACGCGGACGCGCACCGCTACCGCATCGGCGCCAACTACCAGCAGCTGCCGGTCAACGCGCCGACCGTGCCGGTGCACTCGTACTCCAAGGACGGGGCGATGGCGTACCGCAAGGCCGCCGACCCCGTGTACGCCCCCAACTCCAAGGGCGGCCCGGCCGCCGATCCTGCCGTCTCAGGCCCGCCGCCGAGCTGGGAGGTCAGCGGGGAGATCACCCGCGCGGCCTACGTCGACCACGCCGAGGACGACGACTGGGGCCAGGCGGGCACCCTGGTGCGCGAGGTCATGGACGACGACGCCCGCGCCCGGCTGATCGACAACGTCGTGGGGCACCTGTTGAACGGGGTCAGTGAGCCCGTCCTGCACCGCGCGTTCGAGTACTGGGCGAACATCGACCCGGACGTGGGCCGGCGGGTCCGCGAGGGCGTCTCCGCCAAGGCGGGGGAGAAGGACCCCAAGGCGGAACAGCAGGCCAACCCGGCCCGCACAGCCATGCAGCACAAGGCGTGACCGCCGCGCCCGGTGACCGGGCTGCGGGCGACGCACACGTCCACGTGAGCCAAGGCGAAAGGAGTCTTCGATGACCGTCCCCGATGACGACGCCCGAGTCCAGGACGAGGAGATCCGCGAGCGCTCCGCCGAGCGGCGCGCTGTCGTGACGCCGACACCGCGCGACGTGAGGCACCGGGCGGACACGGATCCCGAGGTCCCTGAGCGTGGCCGGCCGCCGTCCATCGAGGGCTAGAAGAGCGCCCGCCACTCGCGGCGCGTCCGGCGGGAGACCCAGAGGGGGGACGTTCTAACGCCTTTGGAAGGACTCATCATGTCCGCTGTGCTCAGTGACAAGCTCAAGGCAGTGCTCGACGGCCCCGTCTTCGTCAACATCGCCACCATCCAGCCCGACGGAAGCCCGCAGGTGTCCCCGGTATGGGTGAAGCGCGACGGCGACGACGTGCTGATCTCGACGACCGTGGACCGCCGCAAGGAGAAGAACCTTCGCCGCGACCCGCGCGTGGCGGTGCTGCTCCAACTCTTCGACTCGCCGTACGAGTACGCCGAGATCCGCGGCACCGCCCAGCTCAGCACCGAGGGCGGCCAGGAACTCATCGACGAACTCTCGATGAAGTACAGCGGCAAGAAGTACCGCGAGTTCAACCCGGACTCGGTCAACGACGCCCAGCGCGTGGTCGTCCGCATCACCCCCCGCAAGGTCGTCGGAAGCCTCTGACCGCGCCCCGGGGAACCTGCAGGGAGCTGAGCCTGGACGAGGTCCTCGATGCGGATGGTGACCCGGGCGCGGTCATGGGTGGGCCACCTGGTGAGCGCGGGCCAGGCGCAGCAGGGCGCGCAGCCGCAGCAGGACATGTTGGGCGTCCGCCAGGCGTTTCTGGGTGCTCGCGGTCGGCACCCCGGGGACGGGCTGGTGGTACAGGAGGGGTTCGAGTGCGCGGCCGACGCCGACCAGGAGCCAGGCCAGGCGTCCAGTGGCCTGGCCCGCATACAGGGTGGGATCCGCGGCGGCGTCCCGCACCAGTGGGCTGCGGTCCGAGGAGGGATGGTCGGCACGCTGGTGGGCCAGGGCGTCCAGCGAGGGCAGCAGGCGGGTGATGACGTCCCGGTCGGCGGCGTCGACGACCCATCGGCCGCGGTTCAGGTCCAGTTCAGTCACGCGGAACAACGGCCTTGTCCGGTCGCGCATCCCCGCTGCGGGCACGCCTCACCTCCTCGCGACCATGTCCTTCCACTGTCGGCGTGACAGTCGTCGGACGGCAATCACCCAGGCGAAGACTCGGCGGCGCCGTCCACCAAACGAAGGGGCAAAGGCGTATCCGAGCCGCATCCACCGTGCGCGCAGTGCGGTGGAGGCGTCGAAGCCGCGTAGCGGGCGGCGCTCGCTACGAGGCGGCCCCTGCCGGCCAGGTCATGGAGGAACGCTGCGGTTCTGAGGCGAGCGGTGGGAGGCGTAGGGCGAGGAGGGCGACGTCGTCGGTGTTGTTCTGGGGGCGGACGCGTTCCAGGAGACCGGCGCAGAAGCCTTCGAGCGTGTGGTGGACCAAAGCGGCGGCGTGGCGTCGCAGTTGGCTCATGCCCGGGTCGATGCCCCGGGTGGGGGACTCGATCAGGCCGTCGGTGTAGAACAGCAGAGTGGATGCGGGTGGCAGGAGTGCCTGGGCGGTGCTGCGGGTCGCGGTGACGCCGCTGCCGAGCAGGAGTGTGCTGGGGGCTTGGAGGTAGTCGGCGCGGCCGTCGCCGGTGACCAGCAGTGGTGGGGGGTGACCTGCGTTGGTCCAGGCCAGCGTCCAGACGCCGGTTGCCGCGTCCTGGCTCAGGCTGGCGTAGATCAAGGTCGCCATGGGCAGGTCGGTGACGCGGGTCATGGCGTTGTCGAGCTGTTCGACGGCCCGGTTGGGCTGCCCCGGGTGGGACCAAGCCAGTGCGCGGAGCATGCTGCGCAGTTGTGCCATGCCCGCGGCTGCCTCAAGGTCGTGGCCGACGACGTCGCCGATGACGAGGGCGGTGGCGTGGTCGGAGAGGGGGAAGACGTCGTACCAGTCCCCTCCCACCTGGGACGCGTCGGGCGCGGACAGGTAGGCGGCGTGCAACTGCACTCCGGGCAGCTGGGGGAGTTGGGGGAGGAGGTGGCGCTGCATGGTCTCCGAGACGCGGCGTTGGCGCTGGTACAGGCGGGAGTTGGAGATCGCCAGGCCGGCGCGGCGGGTGATGTCCTCCAGCAGGGTCAGGTCGCGGGAGGTGAACGCGGCGGGGTTCTCGCTGCGGCCCAGGGTGAGAGCGCCGAGGATTTCTCGCGCGCCGCGCACCGGGGCTATCGCGGCCGAGTGCATGCCGGTGGCAGCGAAGAGTTCGCGCTGCACCACGGCGATGCCCGAGTCCGGCTCCCCCAGGTAGACATCGGGGCCGGCCAGGGATGCAGCGCCGCCGCGAAGAGCACGCGACAGCGGCTTGGGCGACTGAGGCGTGACCGCCGGCATCGGCCCCTCCAGCTCGGGGCGTCGGTCCAGGCCACGGTGGTCGTGGTGGACGACGCGGGTGCGCCACACGTCGCCGGTGTCGTCGGTGAGGTCGACAACCATCCAGTCGGCCAGCCGCGGGAGCACCAGCGGCGCGAGCCGGGCCACGATCTCGTCCTCGTCCAAGGTCGACGTCAGCGAAGTGGTGGTCTCCGCGAGCAGGGCCAGGCGTTCCAGCTCCGACAGCGTCACAGCAGTCGCTGCTTCCGCGGCGACCTCGCCGGGATGGAAGAGCACCAGCACGGCCGTGCCCTCGTCCCCGGCGTGAGGGGTCGCGGTCCAGTGCACCGGCAACAAGCTCCCGTCACCGCGCAGGAAGCACAACCCGTCACCACTGCTGGCGCTCCGGGACACGACGGCGTCCATGACCGGGCACTGGGCCCGCGCGAGGGCACTGCCGTCCGGCCCCCGGTGCAGGAGCTCATGATGATCCTGACCGAGCAGCTCCTCGCTGCCCCTGCGCAGCAGGGCCAGGGCACGCTCGCTGACGGCGACGATCCGACCGTTGCCGTCGATCAGGTAGGCGCCCAGATCCCCGACCACGAGGTTCCCCTCGTCCGGCGTACGCGCCGGGAGAAGGGTTCTGGCGCCGCCTGCATGCCGGTCGACGAGGCACGCCTCGGGCTCAGCCGGGAGCCCGCTGTCGCTCCGCACGTACAGCTGCCTGGTTCCGGACACGTGGGCACGCTTGCGGGGCATTCCGCGCATGGACTGGTCCTCCGCCCCGCTGGCCACACCCCGGGTCTTGCGGGGGCGCGGCACCGCGGCGGGCAGGCGGGCGGTTCCCAGCTGCGCGAAACGGCGATCGGCAGGCCCGGGCCGGATCCAGGGTGGAGCCGGGACGGGTCATGAGCGCCTACCCCCGTGTCTTCGGGCAAACCCCTGTCGGCAGCACCCATCGGCACAGCGGGGCGCAGCAACGTGTACCACGTCGTGGAGGGAACGGTCCTTGGCTGGAGTCGACCTGCGACTGGGACACCGTCCTGTCCCAGAATCCCGGCCCTGGGGCGGGCAGGCATGGGAGCTCAGCCGCGGCCGACCCCTGCGTCACACCCGCCAGAAGCTCGTTCCCTCAGGCGGGGGGACGTGTCGGACCCGGTCAGGAGTTCTTCCACGGTGGGGCTGGCCACCCAGGCCAGCCGGCCCAGCTTCGGCCGCAGTCGGGCGTCCACACTCCATGCGGCTCCGGCCTGCGCGCAGAAGAGGGCCAGTGACGCGAAGGCGTACGCCACCGCAGGACCCAGGTCCGTGATGCCTGGAGCCGTCCATGGCAGTCCGAAGGCTTCGGCTGAGGACCAGATGCCGAGCGAGTAGAGCGCACTTCCGACGAAGACCGCGTTGCTCACGACACCGAAGACCAGACCTGCGGCGATGCAGGTCTCCGTCAGTGCCGTACCGAGCGCGAAGGCGCCTGGCGCTGCCGTTGCGACTATGTGCCACATCTGGATCCACTGGTGGACCCCCGGGGTCCGCACAGCGGCGCCTTGACCGAGTTCGTCGCCGAGGGTCTGTCCGTGGATGAACCCAGGGAGCCATTTGAAGGACGCGTCGATCGCCCAGACCAGACCGAAGCCGATCCGCACGACGGCCGCGCACCGAAGACGAGCCACACGCCGTTCGGAGGCGACTGCGCGGACCCTGTGGTCGGACGATGCCGTTGAAGTAGTCACGGTGAGCATCTCTTCCGAGGAGGGCTGTACGAGGCCCCCCGCGCGGCGAAATGCATCAGGATGGCCCAGCATGCCAACACCGATGACGGAACCGCACTCAGAGGCGTTTCAGAAACGGAGGGGCGCCGAACCGGTCAAGTTCCGCCACCCGCCCCCGCGTTCAGGGCGCGAGGCTCACTGGAGGCCGCGAAGCGGCGCTTGCCGGCCTCCGTGCCCGGCCGCTTCCGCGCTTCGCAGGTCGTCGGCTCAGCTGACGCTTCGGTGACCTTGGCCGGCCTGGCGGGCCCCCTGATCGAGAGGCTGCTCCAGCGCTTCGCATTGATCTTCGGCCCGGCGCAGGCCGGCCACGACCAGGGGCGTTCGGCAACGCAGCCCTGGGGAGCTGAAACCCGTCGGAACGGGCGTACCAGGTGGGCGGAGAAAGGCCAGGACCAGGGCCGCGGCCGCGTGCGCGACGAGGACCGCGCAACTCACCGCGGAAGCAGTGGGGTGCGCGATCCTCGTGGGGTGGGACGAGGGCCGAGTGGTGATGGGCCGTGTCAGACGGTGGCGCTCAGGGTCACCTCGATGTTGCCCCGGGTGGCGTTGGAGTAGGGGCACACCTGGTGGGTCGCCAGGACGAGCTGGTCGGCCGTGGCCTGGTCGAGGCCCGGCAGGTGGGCGGTGAGCGTGACGGCCAGAGTGAAGCGACCGTCGGCGATGGCGAGCAGGCTCACCTCGGCGGTCACGGTGGAATCGGTGACGAGGGCCTTCTGTCCGGCGGCGACCAGCCGCAGGCCGTTGTGGAAGCACGCGGCGTAGCCGGCTGCGAAGAGCTGCTCGGGGTTGGTCCTGTCGCCGCCGGGGCCGCCCATCTCCTTCGGGACGGCCAGGAGTTCGTCGAGGACGCCGTCGGCGGTGCGGACCTCGCCGTTGCGGCCGTCGCCGGTCGAGATCGCCTCGGTGGTGTAGAGCGTGGACGTGGACATGTTTGTGCCTTCCCTCGGGGTCGGTGCAGGACGCGCCGGATGATGCGCGGGCGCGCGGTTCTGGTGGGTGAAGGGTGGGGGTGTCGGCCGGACCAGGGCAGGGGCGAGCGAGCCATGGCCGACGCGGTGCCGTGCGGCAGCTGCAAGGTCCGGCGGCAGGTGCTGTCGGGGCGCGCAGCGCCCGGGTCAGTGGTGCCGGAGCATGCTCACCGGGGTGGAAGCGGGCGCCGGGGCGATCGTTGTGGCAGCGAGCAGCTGCAGCGCTGCCTGTGAGGAGGATCCGGGTTCGGCGGTTACCACCACCAGGCGGATACCCGGTGCTGCGGGCATGGCCAGCGACTGCTGCAGCACGTCCATGGTTCCCACGGTCGGGTGGTGCATCCGGTACTGGGCCAGATCCCAGGCGCGCACCCGGTGCTGCGCCCACAGCTCGGCGAACTCGGCGCTGCGCATGGTCAGTTCGCCAATCAGTGAGGCGAGCTGCGGGTCGTCGGGATAGTCCCCGACGGCGAGTCGCAGCTTGCCCACGGCGTCCCGGGCTTTCCTCGGCCAGTCGGTGTAGAGCTCCCGGGTGTGCGGATCGAGGAAGACGAGCCGGGCGGTGTTGGGGCGTGACGCTGGATGGTTGGGGCTGTCCGGGTCCAGGTGCCCGGCGAACAAGGCGTGGCCTGGGCGGTTCCAGGCCAGCACGTCCGAGCGTCGTCCGAGCAGGATGGCCGGGGCGTCGCCGAAACTGGCTGTCAACTGCCGCATCGCCGCGGTGACCTGCTCGGCGGGCAGCCGGCTGCGCTTCTTCCGCCGGGCGCTGCCGGACAGGTCGTGCAGATGACGCCTCTCGGCTTCGTCGAGCTTCAGCGCCGCCGCGAGCGCGTCGAGGACCTGCGGCGAGGCGTTCAGCGCGACGCCCTGCTCCAGCCTGACGTAGTAGGCCGCACTGACGCCGGCAAGCTGGGCCACCTCCTCACGACGCAGTCCGGGCACCCGCCTCCTGTCCCCGTAGTCGGGCAGACCCACGTCGGCCGGCGTCAGCCCGGCACGCCGGCTCGTCAGGAACTCCCCGAGCCGCGACCCCTCGCGCGCTATCGCGTTCATGCGGCAAGTATCGGGCGCTCGCCGCCGGTCCAGCCTGCCCCTGCCAAGGGCACCCATCCGCGCGTTCCGCGCGGGCGTGCCCGCCTCCAGCGGAGCCCGCCACAACGCGATCTGCCGCGACCCCCGCTGGGACTGCCTGCCGACACTCGACGTCGACCGCGAACTGGAGACCTGGAGTGGTCCCGCCGTCCCCGAGCGGCGGGGCAGCCGGCGGTCGGGCAGCCTGGTGGAAGGGCCGGACGCCTGCGCCATCAGCCGATGCCGTCGTGCCGTCTCTTCCAGGGCGACCGCCCCTGAGGGCGTATCTCACGGCTGCGGCGCGAACTCGGCAGTTCCCTGCTGTTTGAGTCTGAGGGGAGGGCTGCGGGGACGTGGGATAGGGCCGTTCGGCGGACCTGGTGGGGACCGGCTGGTCCTGTCGGGATCGGGTCGGCGTGGCGAGCCTTGTCGTAGCGGTGCAGTCAGCCGCGCGTAGGGCATCGCAGGCACCGAAGGAGGGCAGTCCGATGGCCGCGCCCGCAGCCGATCCTCGTCCGTCCGCCGGAGCTCCGAGTCGTTCGCTTCTGGCCATGGCGCGTGCGCGCCGTCACAGCGTGCTGCGGCGGCCCAGCGACCGGTGGCGCTCAGCGCTGCTGGAGGTTCAGGCGCTGGCGCTGGTCGCGGTGACGGTTCTGTGTGCGCTGCTCGGATTGTCGCTCTTTCAGCAGGGACGCACGCACGCCCAGCAGGTGGAGCGAGGTCTGCGTCCGGTGCAGGCCCGTGTCGTCGGCCAGCCGTACCCGGCCGGTGTGGGTGGTGACATGGCGCAGGTGAGTTGGACCGCCGCGGACGGCACGACGCATCAAGGCAGCGTCGAAGTGGCGGCCTCCGAGCGAGTCGGGGGCCACGTTCGGATCTGGCTCGACCCGGCGGGGAATCTGTCCACTGGGCCGGCCACGACGGCGAACCTCGTCAGCACCGCAGCCCTGTCGGCGCTGCTCGTGATGGTCGGAGCGGACGCGGTGCTGCTGGGCGCCGGCGCGATCGCGCGCTCCCGACTCGACCGCCGCGACCAGGAGGCATGGGAAAAGGAGTGGCGGGTCTATGAGCCCCGTTGGTCCCGCCCCTGAGCAGCGCTCCGACCAAGGGCCGGTAGCTCCTGCGCAAGGGACGGCCCGGGCCGAGCCGACCGGTGGCCGGCGAAGCAGGGTGGACGAGTTCTTGACGTGGCCCGCAAGGCCCGGGAAGCAGGTGGTCTCCGTGAGCAGGAGGTCCTCGCCTGGCTGCGCGGAGCGCCCGAACCGCCGCACACGGTCTATCTGGTCCACGGCGAGCCGGGGGGCGCGCAGCGGCTGCGCGACCGGATCCGGCACGAGCTCGGCTGGAACGCCGTGGTGCCGCGCTCCGGCGAGCGCGTCCTGGTGCGCTGAGCCCAGCCAATCGGCACAGGAAGGAGGCGGCAGGACATGACCAGGACCGCCAGGCGGAAACGCGGCGACGAAGCCCGACCCGGTCGGGTCCCGCTGTCCGGGCGTCGGCGTGTGGAGCAACTGATGACCCACCAGGTTGTCGCGGTCGAGCCTGACGCCGACTTCGCCACGGCCCTCGCGGCGCTGCGGGCCCAGGGCCACGACGACCTGCCCGTGGTGGACAAGCAGGGCCGCCCCATGGGCATGGTCTGCGCGGCCGACCTGCTCGCCAAGCTCGCCGCGACAGCCCTGCCGGACGTCTCGTCGTTCTTCGAGGCCCAGATCACCAGGGACATCCGCCGCCGAGCGGGCGCCGTCACCGTCGCCGAGCTGATGACCACCCCGGTCCGCACCGTCAGCCCGCAGGACAGCGCCGCCGACGCGGCCCTGGTCGCGCTGCGCCACCGGATCCATCAACTGCCTGTGGTGGACGAACACCGCCGCATGGTGGGCCTGGTGACGCTGAACGACCTCCTGGACGCCCTGCGCCGCACCGACGCCGACCTGGCCGAGGAGGTGCGCGCAGTCGCTCTGCGTCCGGAGTGCGGTGTCAGGGCCGCCACCCTGCACGTTACCTGCCTGCGCGGACGCGTCCTGCTCGACGCCCGGACCTCGCTGCGCAGCCAGGCCCAACGCCTGCTCACCGAGGTCCGCCGGGTCGAGGGCGTCGTCGACCTGGCCGAAACGGTGCGCTGGGAGATCGACGACCTGCGTCACCGCCCCTGACCCTTGAACGACCCTGCACCCGAGGAGCTGACCATGACGACCGCCGACACCCCCGCGCCCGAGCGGCGGATCCTCGTCGCCTATGCCAGCCGCAACGGAGCGACGGAGGAGATCGCCGCCTGGCTCGGCGAACGACTGCGCGCCCGGGCGGGCCGCGCCGAGGTCACCGTCGCCGAGGCGTCGGACCGGCTTGACCCCGTCGGCTACGACGCCGTGGTGCTCGGCTCCGCGCTCTACGAGGGCCGCTGGCTCCGCTCCGCGGCCCGCTTCGCCCGCCGCTACCGCCACGAGCTCGCCGAGCGCTGGGTGTGGACGTTCAGCAGCGGCCCGTTGGACGACTCCGCGAGCACGGGCGAGGTCCCCATGACGCACAGCGCCGACCGGATCTCACGGCGGCTCCTCGCGCGCGACCACGTCACCTTCGGCGGCCGCCTCTCAGCTGACGCGCGAGGCTGGCTCGGCCACGCCATGGTCCAGAGCGGGCTCGGCGGCGACTACCGCGACCGCGCCCAGATCGACGCCTTCGCCGACCGTATCGCTGATGAGTTGTCCGTGCTCCCCATGCGGCATACCGCTACGGCGTGACCTCGGAGCGGCGGCCGGTGCCCGGCTTCCGGATGTCAGGCCCCGCCGGACCGCGCAGAGCCGTGCGTGCCGGCGTCGCGCGCGGCGGCCTCGGAGGCGATCACGGCGGCCTGGACCCGGCGCTCCACTCCGAGCTTGGCGAGCATGCGGGAGATGTGGTTCTTGACCGTCTTCTCCGCCATGTAGAGGCGCTGGCCGATCTCACGGTTGGTCAGTCCCTCGCCGATGAGGCCCAGGATGTCCCGCTCGCGGTCCGTCAGCTCGGCCAGGGCATCCGGTGGTTGTGTCGGCTGGGTGGCCTGACCGCGCAGGCGGGCCATGAGCCGGGTGGCCGCTCCCGGGTCGAGCATGGACTGGCCTGCACCGACGGTACGCACCGCCGAGATCAGGTCTGTCCCGTTGATCTGTTTGAGGACGTAGCCCGAGGCCCCGGCCATGATGGCGTCCAGCAGGGCGTCCTCGTCGTCGAACAACGTCAGCATCAGGCAGGCGAGTTCGGGCAGTAGGGAACGGAGTTCGCGACAGACACTGATTCCGTCCCCGTCCGGCAGGCGCACGTCCAGGACCGCGACGTCGGGGCGCAGCGCCGGGACCCGGGCCAGCGCCTGCGCACAAGTCCCGGCCTCACCGACCACCTCCAGGCCTGGCTCGGCTTCGAGCAAGTCGTGCACGCCCCGGCGGACCACCTCGTGGTCGTCCAGCAGGAAGACCCGGATGGTGTCGGCAGCCGGAGCGCCGGAGAATTCGCCCGTCATCCCTCTACCTCATGTCTCGGATCCGCCCTGCCCGGGTCCCGTCTGCCACGAGTGCAGGGAGTCGAAAGGATCGTCGCCCCCGGGGCTGGACCACTGATAGGGCCGTTCGGTCCCATCATCGCGCGATCGGTACTGCTCGGCACGGGCCGACCGTCTGGCCGCTCTGCCCCGCCCGGCTCAGGCGGCCGAAGCCCCACCCGCGCCACCCTGGTCTCACAGCGACCTCGTCGCGAGTGCGAGCACAAGCGATAGCGCAGGAGGCAACCACCATGACCATGCAGAGTGTGTGGAGCGGCGGCACGGTCGCCGATGTGATGACCCACGCCGTCGCAGCGGTAGGCCGCGACGCCGGGATCGACGAGATCGTGGACATCTTGCACACCCGCCGCGTCAGCGCACTGCCGGTCGTGGCAGGTGACGGGCGGGTGATCGGAGTGGTGTCGGAGTCGGACGTCCTCGCGGCGGAGCTGCCTGACGGGAGCGCGCCTCGGGAGGGGAGCGCCCTGACTGCCGGCGGGCTGATGAGCACCCCGGCCGTGGCCGTCCACCCCTGGGCGCCGCTGGCCGAGGCCGCACGGGCGATGCTGCTGCGCAAGGTCAAGCGCCTCCCGGTGGTCGACGCCGACGGACACCTGCGCGGGATCGTCAGCCGCGCCGACGTCCTGAAGATCTTCCTTCGAGGCGACGACGACGTGGCCCGCCACGTGCGCTTCGAGCTCCTCGCCGCGATGGGCCCGCAGGCCGCGGCGGGGATCGACATCGGCGTGGCGGAGGGCGTGGTGCGCCTCTCCGGCCCCATCCCGGAGGAGCCCGGTCCGGCGGTGCTGACCCGGCTGCTGGAGGGTGTGCCAGGCGTCGTGGACGTCCGCGTCCAGACCGTGCAAGCGGCCTGAGCGGACGCGCGAACAGGGCCGGTGGTCGGTATCCGCCGACCACCGGCCCTGCTCCTCGGTATCCGCCGACCACCGGCCCTGCCTCGGGGCTTCAGGCATGGTCGGCCGGGGGCACGACCGCGACCGGGGCGTGGTCGAGGTGCAGGACAGGGTGCGGTACGTGACCGATGGGCAGGCTGAAGTGCCGCGTGTGCTTGCGGTGGGATCTCGGCGGCCCTGCGGCTTCGCCGAAGGAACACCTCCAGGCTCAGCACTGCTTCAGGTCGAACCCGAGGGCTGACCGGCCCAGGGCGGGCCTGACGGCCCGGCCCTGGGGCCGAGAGCGATCGCTGCCCGGGGGAGCTGGTGCGCTGATGGTGCCTTAAGGGCCGGTCGGCCCCCTCGGCAGGGCCGTACCGGCTCATGACCCGTGGTGGGTGACGCTGAACGCTGGGAGGCACAGGGACCGGGATACCAGGGGGAACGCCGGCCTCGGCCGCGATCCACAACGATCGTCGGCACGTGGCTGCATGCCCTCACCGGTGGCACCGCCTGTCCCGACCCTGTCCTGGCTAGTCCCGGCTTCGACGGACCATCACTGGAGGGTGATCGGACATGAAGGCACTCACCTACCACGGCCCTGGCCGCCGCGTCTGGGACGAGGTCCCGGACGCCGTGGTCCGCGACCCCGAGGACGCGGTGGTCCGCGTCGACGCCGTCACCATCTGCGGTACCGACCTGCACATCCTCAAGGGAGACGTGCCGGAGGTCGAGGTCGGCCGCATCCTGGGCCACGAGGCCGTCGGCACCGTCGTCTCCGTCGGGGACGGCGTGCGGACCGTCGCGGTCGGCGACCGCGTGCTGGTGTCCTGCATCTCGGCGTGCGGGCGCTGCGCGTACTGCCGCACCGGTGCGTTCGGCCAGTGCACCGGGGGCGGCGGCTGGATCCTCGGCCACCTGGTGGACGGCGCCCAGGCCGAGTACGTGCGCAC
The DNA here is from genome assembly GCF_000787815.1 of Streptacidiphilus neutrinimicus. GTDB lineage: Bacteria > Actinomycetota > Actinomycetes > Streptomycetales > Streptomycetaceae > Streptacidiphilus > Streptacidiphilus neutrinimicus. The sequence continues at coordinate 87,735 of NZ_BBPO01000011.1, read as the reverse complement.
GCCGTTCGCGGACAACTCGCTGCACAAGCTCCCGGAGCCGGTGACCAACGAGAGCGCGCTGCTGCTGGCGGACATCCTGCCGACCTCCTTCGAGGTCGGCGTGCTCAACGGGCAGGTGAAGCCCGGCGACACGGTCGTCATCGTGGGCGCCGGCCCGATCGGGCTCGCCGCAGTCATGACCGCGCAGCTCTACAGCCCCGGGCGGATCGTCGTCGTCGACCCGGCGGCGAGCCGCCGTGACGCGGCCAAGCGCCTCGGCGCGGACCTCGCGCTCAGCGCCGCGGAGGCGACCCCCGAAGCCCTCCGCGAGCTCACCCGCGACGGCCTCGGCGTCGACGTCGCCATCGAGGCGGTCGGTATCCCGGAGACCTTCGAACTGTGCGCCGCGGCGGTGCGCCCCGGCGGGCACGTCGCCAACGTCGGCGTGCACGGCCGCCCGGCGGTACTGCACCTGGAGGACCTGTGGATCCGTGACGTCACCCTCACCACCGGCCTGGTCGACACCCGCACCACCCCGATGCTGCTGGAGATGCTCGCCGCCGGACGCCTGAACACCGAGGGCCTGGTGACCCACCGCTTCGGCCTCGACGAGATGCAGGAGGCGTACGACGTCTTCGCGGACGCCGAGGGCAGCGGCGCGCTCAAGGTCGCCCTGTTCCGGACCTGAATCAGGCTGGCCGAAGACACCCGGCACTGAGCGGCCCGCCCGGGGAAATCCCGGAGGGCCGTTGTGCGCCCCGCCGACCAGCAGACGCGCGCCACCGGATGCGTCCAGCAAGGCCCGCTCGGGCAGGGCGAGCCTGGGCCAGACGCCGACCTCGATCTCCGGCTCGCCGGCGGCCCAGTGCGGCGCGGCTCGGGCGTGGTGGGAGGGCCGGTCGGACCCGCTGGGAGGGCCCGGGTGACCCCACCCGGGCCTGTGGCACGGGGGTGGGGAGCGACGCAGTAGGGGCCGGTTGGCCCTGTCCATCACCGTGGGTGGCGCGAACGCTGGGAGGTGAGCCATCCGCTGGTGACGCCCTGGGGGCGTCCACGTGGACGGGAGGAACCGGGCCCGCCTGACGGGCCCAACGGAAGGGACTCCGGGCCATGACCTCTCCGCTGATCGTCGGCGTGGACGGCTCCGACGCGAGCCTCACCGCAGCCGACTGGGCCGGGCGCGAGGCCGCCGCCAGCGGCCGCAACGTGCGGTTGATCCATGTGCGGCCGACCGGCTTCCGGGCCCGCCCCGGAGACGAACGGATCCGGGAAGACGAACGCGCTGCCCTGCAGGCGATGACGCGTCTCGCCGCGGATCTGCACCAGGCGCACCCCGCGCTGCGCGTCGACATCGAGACGGTCGACGGAGCGGTGGACCTCACGCTGCTGCGCAGCGCCGACCAGGCCGGGACGCTGGTGCTGGGCACCCGCGGCAACGGCGGCTTCCAGGCGTTGCTGCTTGGCTCGGTCGCCCAGTCGGTGGCGGCGAGGGCCGAACAGCCGGTCGTCCTCGTGCCCCAGCGCGCTGCCGAATCCGGACCCGGATATCGGATCGTCGCCGGCGTGGATCCCGACGGGGACTGCCGTCCAGTCCTGGACTTCGCGCTGCACCACGCGCACGAACACGGAGTCGTGCTGCGGGCGGTGCACGTCTGGCAGCCGCCCCCGCTCTGGGGCGCGCGTCCGGAGCAGCCAGGCGAGTCCGAGCGGCTCGAGGTCGAGCGGCATCATGCCCACCGCCTGCGTGAGGCGGTGACGTCGGCACACAACCACTTCCCCGCCGTCGAGGTGACGATCGCCGAGCTGTCGGGGGACCCTGCGGCGGTTCTCGTCGAGGAGGCCGAGAAGGCATCGCTGCTGGTCGTCGGTCGACGCAGACACCGCCCGGTGTCCGCGCTGGGACCGGTCGTCCATGCCGCTGTCCACCACGCGAGCTGTCCCGTCGCCGTCGTCCCCCACTGGTGACGGCAGAAGCAGAGGGAGAATCGATCATGTTCGCCACACGCGGCAGCGGGGCGCAGGGCACCCCGCCACATGCCACCCCCGGCGACCTGGGACGCCGCATCACTCGCCGTCGGCGGGAGCTTGGCCTCAGCGTTGCGCAGGTCGCACAGCGCGCCGGAATGACACCGGGCTTCGTGGACTGGATCGAGACGCGTCCCGCCGAGGTCGCCCCCGGAGAACTCGCCCGTCTCGCCGCAGCGCTGGGCACATCCCGTATGGAGCTGCTGGGCGGAGACCAGAACACGGCACCAGGCCGACCCGAGCCCGACCGACGCACCGTCATGGGGGATCTGACGGAGCGGGATTGCTGGGCGCGGCTGGGCGGCCACGGCGTCGGCCGCGTCGTCTTCCAGAGGGGCGGAGCCCTGATCGTCCGACCGGTCAACTACCGGGTGGTCGACGGCGTCGTGCTGTTCCGGACCGAGCCCGAGGGCGCCCTGTCCGGAGCGGTGGGGCGACGAGTCGTCCTGGAGGTCGACCGTCTCGACGACGACGTCGCGAACGGCTGGAGCGTGCTGGTGTCCGGCGTCGCCGAGGCGGACGGGCGCGACGTCGACCGCCCCCGCACCGCAGAGGAGCAGCCGCAGCCCTGGGCGCCCGGGCACCGCGACCTCCTGGTCCGGATCCACCCGAGCCAAGTCACCGGACGTGAGCTCCGGATCGGGACTCCGCCGGTCGAGAACGAGCGGTGAGGGGAGCATCCGATGCACGCGGCACTCGGAGACCAGGTCGTCGTGGACGGCACCCGGCCCGGCGTCGTCCGCAGGGACGGAGAGGTCGTCGGCCTGCATCACGGCGACGGCACCCCGCCGTTCGACGTCCGCTGGTCGGACAACGGCCGGACCACCCTCTTCTTCCCGGGCCCGGACGCCCACGTGGTCCATTTCGTCCACCCCGAAGGGAACGGAGGCGGCAGTCATGTACGGAAGCGGTAGCCCGCACATCGTCAGCGACGTGATGACCCAGACCGTCGTGTCGGTCGGCCAGGACGCTCTGTTCAAGGAGATCGTCGCGCTGATGGACCAGTGGCAGGTCAGCGCCCTCCCGGTGACCGCCGGGGAGGGCCGGGTGGTCGGGGTCGTGTCCGAGGCGGATCTCCTGCCCAAGGAGGAGTTCCGCGACGCCGAGCCCAGCCGACCCGAACAGCTGCGCCGTCTCGGCGACATGGCCAAGGCCGGCGCGGTGAGCGCGGCCGAGCTGATGACCTCGCCGGCGGTGACCGTGCACGCCGACGCGACCCTGGCCCAGGCGGCGCGGGAGATGGCGCGCCATCACGTCAAGCGCCTTCCGGTGGTGGACCGGTGGGGCGTGCTGGCGGGCATCGTCAGCCGGGCCGACCTGTTGAAGGTGTTCCTGCGCCCGGACGAGGAGATCGCCGAGGAGGTGCGCCGGGAGGTCGTGGCCTATCTCTTCGGAGGGGATGCGCCGAGCGTCGTCGTCCACGTCACGGGCGGAGTCGTGACCCTGACCGGCCAGCTCTCCGACCCCACCCTCGTCCCCGTCGCCACCCGGCTCGCACGCGCCGTCGAGGGCGTGGTCGACGTCGAGTGGGAGGTCACAGGTCAGACGCTCGCCCAGCACTGAAAGGCCAGTCGGCCGGCTCAACGGCCCTGGAGATGGCACGGCCGCCCGGGACACCCTCGAAGCAGGCCGACCAGGCCCCGCGAAGGGAGCGCACGATGGACGTTCCGCCCGCAGAAGGTCCCGTCCTCGTCGGTGTGTCCCGGTCTCCGGCCACGGTGTGGGCGGTCCGGTGGGCGGCCGACGAGGCGGCGCTGAACGGTGCCCGGCTGGTCGCGGTCGAGGTGAGGCGTCCTCACCAGGCGCGCGCCGGGGCCTACGAAGAGTCCCGGCCGGAGGTGGCGGAGGCGCTGGCCGACTGGCGGGAGAAGTACCCGCAGGTCGAGGCGGAGCTGCGGATCCTCACCGGTTACCCCGCCCATCTGCTCGCCGAGCAAGCGCGGCGTGCCCGCTGCCCGGTCGTCGGCAGCCATGAGCGAAGCGGCTGGCGCGACGCCCTGCTGGACTCGACGACCCGCTCGCTGGTCCACCACACGCACAGCCCGCTGGTCGTCGTGCCACCGCAGTACACCGGAGGTGCGTGATGAGGCTGCCGCTGACCGTCGCCATGGACGGATCCGAGACCGCAGCCGCCGCCGCACACTGGGCCGGCGCGATGGCGGAGGCATCCGGCGACGTGGTTCGCCTCCTCCACGTGCGGCCCCGGCTGGATCAGAGCCCCGGGCCGGTGCGATCACGCCAGCTGGACATTGAACTGCAAGCGATGAACGAGATGGCGCGCACCGCTGACCAGCTGCGCCGGACCCACCCCGGCCTGTCCGTCGACACCGCGGTCGAGGAGGGAGGGGTCGCCAACGTGCTGTGCCGCGCCGCCGACCGTGTCGGCACTCTCGTCCTCGGCACGCGCGGCGCAGGTCCCGCCGCGCTGGTCCTCGGCTCCGTGGCCCTCGCTGTCGCCTCGCGCTCGGACAGTCCCGTGGTGCTGGTCCCGCCCGGCGCGGCCGAGACGCCACTGGACCGCGAGGTGGTCGTCGGTGTCGACCTGAAGGGCGACGGGGGGCCGGTCCTGACCTACGGGTTCGAGCAGGCGAAGCGACTCGGTGTCGGTCTGCGGGCCGTTCACGTGTGGCGGCCGCCCACGCCGCTGTCCGCCGCCGTCCACGTGGGCGCCGAGCCGCATCGGCTCGAGGGGAAGGATCGCGTGCTCAGCACCGAACTCGCCGCCGTCCAGGCGTTCTTCTCCGATGTGGAGGCCGTGAGCCAGGAGATCCGCGGAGTTCCCACCCAGGAATTGCCGCCGATCACGGATAAAGCCTCCTTGCTCGTCCTCGGACGCAGGCGTGCACGTCCACGCCCGGCCGTGCTGGGACCGGTCGTCCCGGTGGTCGTCGGGCGCGCCGCGTGCCCGATCGCCGTGGTCCCGCACCAGTGAAGCCCTGATGACCGCGTCGGCACGGCTGGCCGAGGCGGCTGAAGGTGGCGGACGCGGTCATGCCCTCCCTGAGGTAGGACATCAGAACCGCCGACGGGCCGGATCCATGGGTCCAGACCGCCGCGCTGAGGGATCCGGCTCCGGCCGCGGCCGTCCGATGGCCGCTGCCGCGCGCAACAGCGCCAGCAGGTCCGGGTCTCCCTCGACGTCGCGTCTGCGTCGGCGGTGCGCGGCCCGGCGACTGGCTGCGAGACGGTACTTGGCATTCATCGCGTTCCACCCTCCGTCGGCCGGTCCGTCAGCCGGTACGTTCACCATGCCCTCTGGGCGGGGCCGCTGGGGAGGTCCCGTCGGCCCTGGGGCGCTGCCGGTCGGCCCGTTCGGTGCCCCAGGGGCAGGGGCAGGGGCAGGGGCAGGGGCAGGGGCAGGGGCGGGCCGGCGGAGCGCCGGCTTCGGCGGCCGTGGGCGCGGGGCCGTGGTCAGCCGGCATCGGTCCGGTCAGTCCAGGGTGGCGGCCCAGCTTCGGGCGCGGTCGAGTTCACCGGCACGCAGCGGGCCGTCGGCTGCCCCCTCGATGAAGAATCCGTGCGGCTTGGCGACCACGTCGTAGCCGTGGCCGCGCAGACGGCGCGCGATGCCGTGTGCCGCCCCACCGGAGGTGGGGGAGGTTGTGCGGGTGTCGAAGGCTGCGGCGTGCGTGTGCCTGTCGGTCTTCGGCAGGTTGCGAAGCCAGGTGCGGACTCCAGGGCCTTCGGCGCCCGGATCGGGCTCGTGCCCGGGGCCCGCGTTCATCCGTTCGGATCCCAGGCCCATCCGCCGGGAGAGGCTCCAGGTCATCCCGTACATGTGGGTAGGGCCGCCGACGATGAGCAGGTCGACCGTACGAAGGCGGTCGGAGGCTGCCTGGCCCACACCAAGGCAGTCGACCTCGGCCTCGGGGTGGGACGAGCGAATGCCCTCGCTGATCGCTTCGGCGATCTGGCGAGTGTTGCCGAAGAGGCTCTCGTAGACGATCGCGACATGCATCACGCCTCATCTCCTTGCTGTGTCGAACTTGCCGTGTCGAACGCGGTGTCGGTGAGCACGTCTACAGCCTCGGAGCGGAGTTGGACGTAGGCTTCGGACGGAGCCGTCGAAGCCGAAGATCGCGGCGGGAGCGCCATGTTGGCGGATCCTTCCGGTGGGGGCTCAGGCCGGCTCGCCGGGGGCGTCCGGGAGGCGGCGCAGGCGGCGCAGGTAGGGGTCGGGGACGGGTCGCGGGGCAAGCCGGACGCGGGCGTCGACGCAGACCACGCCGTCGGGGCCGCAGATGAGCGGGTTGAGGTCGGCCTCGGCCAGCTGTGGGACGTCGGCGGCCATGCGGCCGAGGCGGGCGAGCAGGTCCTCGATGCGGTTCAGGTCGAGGGGTGGGCTGCCGCGGTAGCCGAACAGCAGCGGCGTGGTGCGCAGCGAGGTGAGCATCGCGGCCAGGTCCGCGTCGGTGAGCGGGGCGAGGCGGGCGGTGCGGTCGTCGAGCAGGTCGGCGGTGGTGCCGCCGGCGCCGAAGACGACGAGCGGTCCGAAGACCGGGTCCTGGACGACCCCGGCGAGCAGTTCCGTCCCGGCCGCCTGGCGCGCTTGGACCAGCACGCCGTCCATCCGGTCGCCGAAGCGGGCGGTGAAGTCCCGGTAGGTGGCGCGGACCTGGTCCTCGGCGGCGGACGCGATCCGCACGGCACCGAGGTCGCTCTTGTGGACCTGGCCGGCCCAGTGGGCCTTGAGCACCACCTCGCCGCCGTGGCCTTCGGGGGCCAGCGCGGAGGCGGCCCGGACGACGGCCTCCTCGTCCGCGCACCAGAGCGCATCGGCCAGTGGCAGGCCGTAGCAGGCCAACAGCTCCGCCACGAGCGGGGGTTCGAGCCAGCCGCCGTCCGGGTGCCGTTCGAGGTAGCGCTGCACGAGGGCGGCGGCCTCCGCCGGGCGGCAGCCCGGCGTCTCGGGCGCCGAGGTGACCGGCTGCGCGAGCCAGCGGGCGCGGTCCAGGGCCCGCGCCAGGGCGCGGGCCGCCGATTGGGCGTCCGCGTAGGCGGGGATGCGGGTGCCGTCGGCGCACGGCAGGTAGCGGACCGGCTCGCGCTGGTCGAGCAGCACGGCCGCGACGGGGCGGTTGCGCCGCCCGGAAGCGGCGAGCAGCGGAGCCAAGGCCTCCTCGGAGCTCTGCGCCGGGCCGAGGGCGGTGGGAGCCAGGCAGAGCAGCACCGCGTCGACCGCGCCGGACTCGTCGAGCGCCTCGACGGCCGCGACCAGGGTCTCGGCAGGGGCTGCGGCGGTCGCATCGACGGGATTGGCTGGGGACGCCCCCTGCGGGAGCAGGTCGGCCAAGTGCAGTGCGAGCGGTGCGGGCAGTTCGGGGACGGTGAGCCCGTGGTCGGTGCAGGCGTCGGCGGCCAGGACGCCGATGCCGCCCGCGTTGGAGACGACGGCGACGGCGCCGGTGGTGCCGGGCAGCGGCTGGGCGTCCAACAGCGCTGCGGTCTCGATGAGTTCGGCGATCGAGTGGGTCGCGGTGATGCCCGCCTGGGTGAACAGCGCCTGGCGGGCGACGGTCGGGGTGGCCGCTGCGGCCGTGTGGGAGGCCGCGCCGCGACGCCCGGCTGTCGAGCGGCCTGCGTCCACGGTGAGGATCGGGATGTGCCGGGCGACCCGGCGCGCGGTGCGGGAGAAGGCGCGCGGGTTGCCGAACGACTCCAGGTGCAGCAGGGCGAGGCGGGTGTGGTCGTCCTGTTCCCACCACTGGAGCAGGTCGTTGCCGCTGACGTCGTACTTGTCGCCGAGGGAGACGAAGTCGGAGACGCCGATGCCGAGTGCGCCGAGCTGCTCCAGCAGCGCTATGCCCACGCCGCCGGACTGGACGGCCACGCCGGCGCCGCCGGGCTTGGGCGTCGCGCGGCCGAACTCGGCGTCCAGGCTGACGAGCGGGTCGGTGACGGCCAGGCCGAGGCAGTTGGGGCCGACCAGGCGCATGCTGTGGCGGCGGCAGGCGTCCAGCAGCGCGGCGGACTGAGCACGGGTCAGGCCCGCGGTGAGCACCACCAGTGCTCGCACGCCCCGTTGTCCGCAGGCCTCGGCGACGGCGGGGACCTGGGGCGCGGGGACGGCCAGGACAGCCAGGTCGGGCACGCCCGGGAGGGTGTCGACCGAGGGGAAGCACGGCAGGCCGTCGATCTGCTCGGCGTGCGGGTTGACCGGCCAGAGCGTGCCGGTGAAGCCGCCGTGTCGGATCTTCAGCAGCAGGCTGTGCCCCACCGTCCCGAGGCGGCGCGAGGCGCCGACGAGGGCGACGGAGCCGGGCCGCAGCAGCGGTCGCAGGCTGGCGATGTCGGCTCGACTGCCGCGCGCCTCCACGGCGTCCAGGTACGGGGTGGCGGTCTCGTCGAGGACGGCCTCGATCCGGAGCTCGCCGTCGGCCCAGCGGCGGTTCACGGCCAGGCCGAGGTCGGAGAAGACCCGCTGCATCGCGTGGTTGTCGCCGAGGATGTCGGCGACCAGGGCCTGGACGCCGTCGGCCCGCGCGGCGTGCACGAGGTGCTCGATCAGCAGCGTGGCCACGCCCCGGTGGTGCCAGTCGTCGGCGACGGCGGCTGCCATCTCGGCTCGGGCCGGGGTCTCGGCCTCCGCCTCGTACTCGGCGACGCCGACCAACTGCCCAGTGCACGGCTCGAACGCGCCGAGCGCGACGAAGCCGGAGCGGGGCGGCGCGCAGAGACGGTCGGCGGTCTGTTCCGGCGCACGGCGGCTGACACCGAAGAACCGCAGCCGCTGGTTCTCGGCCGACATTCGGCGCGCGTGCAGGTCCAGGACCGCGTCGTGGTCCTCCGGGCGGAGCGGGCGGATGGTGACGACGGTGCCGTCGGCGAGCAGGACTTCGGCGTTGCGAGGACGGTCGTGCGAGGTGACCATGGTGTCGCCTTTCGGGAGCGGAAGTCCGGCGTGCGGAGAAGAGAGAGGTTTCAGGCGAGAGCGCCGCTCGCAACCATGCGCGGGGTCGGGGCGCCTTCGGGGCCGTAGCCGAGACGGATCAGCATCTGCACGTGCTCGGGCCCGTTGCGCGGGTCGCGCAGCACCCAGCGCAGGTCCGGCCACTCGACGGCCTGGTGCAGCAGCGACGCCTGCACCTGGTCGCGGGTGGCCAGCAGCAGTACGTGCTGCAGCGCGAGCCCGGTGCGGAGCCAGTCGGCGGGGTGGTCGTGGTCGGTGGCGAGCACGGCCAGCTGCGGGTGCTGTTCGAAGGGCTTGGCCGGCTGGGGGGTGGGCGGGTGCAGCGCGGAGAAGTCCCGCATGGGGAGATGCCCGGCCGCGTCCTGCGGACCGAGCGCCTCCGGCGGGATGCCGAACTCCGTGCCCGCCTCGGAGCGGATCCAGCCTCGGCTCTCCTCGCGGCGTTCCTCGTCCGCGATCGTGCGGGTCTCGGCCTCGTAGGTCAGGTCCAGCAGCCGTCGCGTCTCGTCGGGGTCGGGCACGTGCAGGTGAGCGCCCTCGACGCGCGCGGCGTCGACGAGCTCCGCCCACAGCGGGCCCGGCAGCGGTCTGGCGGAGAAGGGGCTGCGGCTGGTGTGCCGGCGCCAGATCTGGTCGTACAGGTCCGGGGCCGTTGTCGCCCTGGCGTGCGGGCCCCCGGCCAGCCGGACGGAGGCGAGGAGCTGGGGTTCGTGTGGGTCGGGCAGCAGACGCAGCACCGGCTCCCAGCCGTGGTGAGTGACGGCGAGCCGCAGATTGAACGCGGCCGCGCCGGCGGAGACATGCAGGCCACGAACGTCCGGGTCCTCCGCGCGGAGCGCGCGGTCGAGCGCGGCGCGGATCTCGACGGTGTGCGTCTCCGGGCGAAGATGGAAGCGCCACGGCTGGGTGTTGTGCATCGACGGAGCCGCGACGGCGGCGGAGACGAGTTCCTCCAGGACGGTGGCGTCCAGGGTCGCGGGCGTCATGGTGACCTCCTCTGGCAAGGCACAGCAGTGGCACCGGTTGTTTCGAGCCTGCCTCGTGGCCTGTGTCCGGCGGAGGGCCGCTCGGGGCCCTGCGGCCCGCCGAAGGGCCCCTTTCGCACTCCGTCCCTGATGTCAGTCTCGGATGTCAGAAGGCACCGGGGCCGAGCCCCGGGCGGGTGAGCGCCAGGCGTCGCTGGAGGTGACGTGAGACGTCGTGGGCGGTGACGATGCCGGCGAGCTGCCCGCCGTCCATGACCAGGATCCGCAGCGGCATGCCCGGCGTCAGGCGTTGCAGCACGTCCGCCAGGTCCTCGTCGGGGCCTGCGACCGGCGTGCGCGCGATCGGCTGCGCCACCTGGGAGACCCGGGTGAGATGCCGGGCGTCGGACGGAACCTGCGCCAGTCGGCGCAGCGAGACGACACCGGTCGGGCGTCCCTCGAGGCCGGGTACGGTCCAGTGCGCGCCGCGGAGCAGACCCGCGGCGGCGCCCAGACTGAGCCCGCCGAGTACCAGGCTGGTCAACGGGCCCGCGACGGCGATCTTGAAGGCTGAGCGCGGCTGGTCGGCACGGCCCATGAGCGTCGCGCCGCCCAGTGCCCAGACCGTCATGTCCTGCACCTGGACTCCGGCGCGCCGGGCGACGACGGCGTGCGCTCCCTCGTGCAGCAGCAGGCTCGCCAACAGCAGCAACGCTCCTGCTGTGCCGGCCAGCGCGTAGGTGGCGTGGGAACGGCCCGGCGCCCAGGCCGGCAGCGTACCCGCACCGAGGCTGAACCCGAGCAGGACGACCAGCAGCGGCGCGCTCCAGTGAAGCCGCAAGGGGACTCCGAAGACACGCCCGAAGGGCACGGCCGAGCGGAACGGCCCGGGCTCTCCACCCCGCCCCTGGGCCGGGCTCCTGAACTCCGACATCGCGGCACCGTCCTTCGGGATCACCATGACCGACGTGGTCCAAGGCTCCGCCGCGCCGCTCGCGAGCGGCAGGGCCGACCCGCCCGCCGAGCCGCCCTTCCGGGCGGCGAGGCAGGGGCCGGTCGGCCCATTCCGCCGGGGCGGTCACCCGACCAGCATGGGAGCAGGGCTCACACAGTCCGATGCCGACTCGACCGGTTTCGCCGGGGAGCCGGCGAAGTGGCGCCCGATGGCCTGCTCGCCGTCTCCCCGGGCGGTCCTTCAAGGAGTTGATCGTCATGACTGCCGTGGTTGTCGGGGTGGACGGTTCGGTGCACAGCGTGGCGGCGGCGCACTGGGGCGCGGCGGAGGCCGCGCGTCGGGGCACGGGGCTGCTGTTGGTGGCGGGCTGTTACCACGTGGGCCGGATGCCGGAGTCCGGCGAGGAGTACGCCGAGAGCGAGGCGCGGGCAAGGGCGATGCTGGCGTCGGTGGCGGCGGAGGAGTCCGACCGCTTCCCGGAGGTGGAGGTTCGCTTCGAGACCGTTGCGGAGTGGCCCGTCGGGGCGCTGCTGGCCGCGCAGGACGACGCCGAGCTCCTGGTCGTGGGGTCGAGGGGCCTCGGAGGTTTCCGGGGCCTGATGCTCGGATCGACCAGTCGGGCGGTGGCGGGTGAGGCGATCCGGCCGGTGGTGGTGGTCCGGCCGGAGGGCTTGGCCTCCGGGCACCTGCACGCCGCTGCCGAGCCGGAGGAGCCGCCTCCCGTCGTGGTCGGCGTCGACACCCGGGATCCGGAACCGGCCGCCGTGCTGGAGTTCGCGCTCCGGGCCGCGGAGGACCGCGGCGCGGCGCTGCACGCAGTCGCGGTCGCCGCGTGGCCGCCTGCGTGGCTCCCGGTCCGGCACGGGCCCGGCGAGAAGCGGCGGATCGAGCTGGCGGACCGGGAGGAGGAGGCCCTGTTCCATGCGCTCGAGTCGGCGCGCCTGGGGGACAAGGGCGGCATTCTCAGGCTGGTGAGGGTGGGACATCCGGCGGCGCTCCTGGTCGAGGAGGCGCAGGACGCGGCCCTCCTCGTCCTCGGCCGCCGCTCGCTGACCGGCGGATCCGCGGGACCGGGGCCGGACGGTCTGGGATCCACCGCCCACGCGGTGCTGCACCACGCGCTGCGGCCCGTCGCGGTCGTCCCCCACGGCTGACCCGGCCCCGCCGCGGCTGCCCTGCCCCGTCGGCCAAGCCCGAGCGTCACGCGTCGGCCGTGGACGTCGCCTCCGCCTCACCCGTGCGGATCAGCTCCAGGATCACAGCGGCGACGTGGTCGGCACGGTCCGCGGGGCGGCGGGTCGCGGCGGGCAGGATCTGTCCGGCGCGCAGGTGCTGGTGGAACTCGGTGGCGGTCAAGGAGGGATGGACGGTCGAGACCGTGATGCCCTCAGGGGCCAGTTCGCGGCGGGCGACGGCCGAGAGCATGTCCACTGCGGCCTTGCTGGAGGCGTAGGCGCCGATTCCCGGCAGGACCATCCGGGCAGTGGCCGAGCTGACGTTGACGATCGCACCGGACCGCTGGGCGCGCATGACGGGCAGGACGGCTTGCATGACCACCAGCGGAGCGACCGTGTTGAGCTCCAGAACCGCGCGGAAATCGGCGGGATCGACCTGGTCGAGCGGCGGATGGGGCCCCAGGCCGGCGTTGTTGACGAGCGGTGGGCTCCTCAGCTGTCCGTCCGTGTGGCGTCCGAAGACCATGCTGAACCGGGAAGCGCCGCGTCACCCGTCGGAAGGCGGGCCCGCGAGGGACGAGCCGTGGGCCGAACGGCCCATGCGCGGCGGTCACCTGGAAGCCCACGGTGGGTGGGGAAGGGGATCAGCAGAAGGCGAACACCCCCCACCCTGCGCCGCTGACCGGGAGGCAGCCATGACAGACAACGCGTGCGTGATCTGGTTCGACGGGCTGGGCCGTCGCGACGTGGCCGTGGTCGGGGGCAAGAACTCCTCCCTCGGAGAGCTGATCCGCCATCTGGGGCCGGCCGGGGTTCGCGTGCCCGAGGGCTTCGCCACCACGGCCGCCGCCTACCGCGCATACCTGAAGGAGAGCGGGCTGGAGGGCGTGGTGGGCGAGCAGGTCGACCGCCTCCGGGCCGGAGCCGCGCTGCAGGACGTCGGCGCCGCGATCCGTGCCGCCGTCCTGAACGCGCCGCTGCCGGAGGGGCTGCGCGGCGAGTTGGTCGCGGCCTACCGCGAGCTCGGCCGCCGCACCGGACGGGCCGACCCGCAGGTCGCGGTACGCAGCAGCGCCACGGCCGAGGACCTGCCAGACGCGAGCTTCGCGGGACAGCAGGAGTCATTCCTCAACGTGCGCGGCGAGCAGGCGCTGCTGGACGCGTGCCGCCGCTGCTACGCGTCGCTCTTCACCGACCGGGCCATCGACTACCGCGAGCGGATGGGGTTCGACCAGTCCGCCGTCGCGCTGTCGATCGGGGTCCAACGCATGGTCCGCTCGGACCTCGGCGGGGCCGGGGTGGTGTTCACCCTCGACACCGAGAGCGGCTTCCCCGCCGTCGTGGTGGTCAACGCCGCCTGGGGGCTCGGCGAGACCGTGGTCAGCGGGCAGGTGGACCCGGACGAGTACCTGGTCTTCAAGCCGCTCCTGGAGGAGGCGGGGAGGGATCCGGTGATCCACGTCGGCATCGGCGCGAAGCGGTGCAAGGCCGTCTACACGGGCGACGAGGGGACCGGCACCGTGGACACCGCCGAGAAGGAACGGCGTGCCCGGGTGCTGGAGGATGCCGAGGTTCTGACGCTGGCCCGGTGGGCGGTCGCCATCGAGAAGCACTACGGCGTGCCCATGGACATCGAGTGGGCGAAGGACGGCCGCACCGGGGAGATCTTCGTGGTCCAAGCCCGCCCGGAGACGGTGCAGTCGCGCCGGCGCGGATCCGTGCTGCGCACCTACCGGCTCACCGGACGTGGCGCGCCCCTCGTCGACGGCCTCGCTGTCGGAGACGGGATCGGCGCCGGCGTGGTGTGCCCCATGGACAGCCCCGAGCACCTGGAACGGTTCCCGCAGGGCGGCGTGCTGGTCACCCGGATCACCGACCCGGACTGGGAACCGGTCATGAAGCGGGCCGCCGCCATCGTCACCGACCACGGCGGACGCACCTCACACGCCGCCATTGTCAGCCGTGAGCTCGGCGTCCCCGCCGTCGTCGGCACCGGCGACGCCACGACGCGGCTGGTGGGAGGCCGGGACGTCACCGTCTCCTGCGCCGAGGGCGACACCGGCCACGTCTATGACGGCCGACTCGACTTCGAGGAGAGCGAGGTCGACGTCGGAGTGCTCCCGCGCACCCGCACCAAGGTGATGCTCAACCTGGCGGCTCCTGCGGGAGCGTTCCGGTGGTGGCGGCTCCCGGCCGACGGGGTGGGGCTCGCCCGGATGGAGTTCATGGTCACCCACGACGTGCGGATCCACCCCATGGCCCTGCTGCATCCCGAGCGGCTCGATCCCGAGGACCGCCGCGTCGTCGACGAACTCACCGACGGCTACGCCGACCGCCGCGCCTACTTCACCGACCGGGTCGCGCACGGCGTCGCGCGCATCGCCGCCTCCCGCTGGCCGGACCCGGTCGTGGTGCGGGCCAGCGACTTCAAGACCAACGAGTACGCACGCCTGCTGGGCGGGCGCCCCTTCGAGCCTGAGGAGGCCAACCCGATGATCGGCTGGCGCGGAGCCAGCCGCTACTACAGCTCCGGCTACCGTGAGGCCTTCGCCCTGGAGTGCCAGGCCCTGCGGCAGGTGCGCGAGGAGATGGGCCTGACCAACGTCGTCATGATGATCCCCTTCTGCCGCACTCCCGAGGAGGCGGACCGCGTGCTCGCCGTGATGGCCGACAACGGCATGGGGCGTGGCACGAACGGGTTGAAGGTCTACGTCATGGCGGAGATCCCGGCCAACATCATCCTCGCCGAGCAGTTCGCCGAGCGCTTCGACGGCTTCTCCATCGGCAGCAACGACCTCACCCAGCTCACCCTCGGTGTCGACCGCGACTCCAGCGCGCTGGCCGAGCTGTTCGACGAGCGTAATCACGCGGTGACCCGCAGCATCGAGTCGCTGATCGCCACCGCCCACGCCGCCTCGGTGCCGGTCGGGCTGTGCGGACAACGACCGAGCGACGACCCGGGGTTCGCACGCTTCCTGGTCGACGCCGGAATCGACTCGATCTCCGTCGCTCCCGACAGCTTCGTCGCCGTCAAGCAGAACGTGGCAGCTGCGGAAGAGCAGACGGCTTGACGTCCCAGCGCGAGGTGGGCCGTCCGGCAGAGGGCGAGGACCACCAGGCCCAAGTGCCGAGTGAGGTCCAGGAGGAGGATCGTGAGCGCAGGGTTCCCCCCGGCCCTGCGTGGGCGTCGGGATCGGCCGGCGTCCGGGACCGGTGCCCGGCGAGCCGGACACCGGTTCCCCTGTGCGGGCCCGAACCGCGGGTCGGGGTGACGGTGTCCCTCAGTCACTGGGCGGCACTGCGAGCACGGGTGAGCCGGGATAGCGTCAACGTGTGGTGCACGTCTTCGACACGGGTCAGGGGGATTCCGTCGCACTGCCCCCGCCGGGGCGGCGCGCGCTGCGGCTTCGCGTGCGGCTGGAGTGCCCCGGCCGGGGCACGGGGTGGAACGAGGTGCGGGCACTGGTCGTCGCCGACGTGCTGCTGCGCGCTCTGGAAATGGAAGGCGTGCAGGTCTTCACGGCGATCGAGGAGCCGGACCTGTCGCCTGGGGAGACGACGCGGCTGGACCGGCTCCTGACCAGTTACAACCTCCGCGTGCCCGAGGCCGACGGCGACCCGCACGCCGACGTCCACGTGCTGACGGGCCGATCCCTTGCCCCCGGGTCGAGCGTCGTCGTGCAGGTCGGACCCGCGAGCGCCGCCGGGCCGGTACCGCCACTGCCTGCGGATCCCACGGATCACGACGCCTCGGCGCGACGGTGCGCGCTGCTCGCGACGCCCTATCGGGATCCGCTGGCCGTCAGCGCGGCCATGCTGACGGACGCCGCGAGCGCGTTGGCGGCCTGGCGCGCCTGTGCGGCGTACTGGTCGCGGGCCCCGTCCGCGCCCCTACCGCCCAAGGTTCGGGATCGCGCCCGCGCGCTGCTCGACGCGGACCTGGACACCCCCGGCCTGCTGGGGCTGCTGGGTGAGGTGGCGGACGATCCGGGCCTGCGCGACGGCGCCAGGTTCGAGGCGTTCGTGTGGCTGGACCGGATGCTCGGAATCGAGCTCGGCCGCGACGTCGGTAACGCCTGAAGCCCGGCGTGCTGGCGTGCTGGTCAGTTCGGCACCACAGCGACCGGTGCCTCGGCCCGGTGCAGCACGCGCTGGGGCACGGTTCCCAGCAGGAGCCCGGTGCGGTGGTGCAGGCGGTGGCGACCGAGGACGATCATGGTGGCGTCCGCGGCCGCCTCGAGCAGCACCTGGTCCGGCGCGCCGAAGGCGACCCGCGTGGTGACCGGCACGGCGGGACGCATGGTGCGGGCGTCGGCGAGCAGGGTGTCCAACTCGGCGCTCTCGTCCGCGTCCAGTGCCGCGGCGGCCTCCTCCGACGCGACGGTGTAGGGGCTTGGAAGCGTCCACGCGCGCACGGCGAGCAGCGGCGCGCCCTGGGCCTCGGCCTCCGCGAAGGCGAATCCGACCGGCGCCGGTGCCTCGCGGGCGACACCGACGACCACGGTGCCGCCTGCTGGGGCGGCCGTCCCTGTGGTGGTGTGCGGCACCACCACCACGGGGACCGGTGCGTGGGCCACGAGGCGGTGACTGACGGATCCGAGCAGCGGCGCCAGGAGATCGCCCCGTCCCCGCCGGCCGACCACCAGCACGGCGGCGTTCTCCGCCAGGCTGATGAGGCCGTCCGTGGGCGCCTCGGACAGCAGGACGGTGTCGATCTTCAGGCCCGGAGCCGTCGCGCGCACCCCTGCGGCGATGTCCTCGAGGAACGTCGCAGCGGCTCTGAAAGTCGAGTCGCCGATGGTCCGCGTGAGGGCTTCCGGGAGTTCGTAGTCCAGATGGTTCCAGGAGTGCGCGATCAGCAGGGGCGCATCGCGCAGCCGGGCTTCGCAAACGGCCCAGTCCAGTGCGGCCTTCGCTCCGGCGGACGGGTCCACGCCCACGAGCACGGCACCCGGACGCCTGGTTTCGGTCAGCAACGTGTACATAGGGCGTCTCCTGTCGCCGAGTGGTCCTCCGACCCCCGCCAACGCCGTTCCGCTTCGTCATGCCTTGCCGTCCGAGGAGACCTTGCCGTACGACACACTCGGGCCGTCACCGCACGCAGGGACGGCCCTGACTCCGTCGGACTCCAAGGTGTCCGGTATCCACACTGACCGAGCCGCAGCGGGTGCGCGTGGGCCGTTGGTCCCCGGAAGATGCCCGGTCGGCACCGCGCACGGGACTGGACTGGCTCCGGAGGACGCCCCGGGTGGCCGTACGTCCGCCCGGGCCGTTGCATGAAGGCATGAGCACTCTGAACGACCTCCTGGTCGAGATCGACAAGTGGCCCGATCCCATCCACCGCGACGACGTCCGCGAACTCGTGCGGCGAGCCTGGGGCATCGCCATCGGCCATGGTCAGTACAGCCCGAGGATGGTCGACGATGAGGACGACATCGAGCCGCACGGGCTGGAAAGCCGGCTGCTCCGCCTTGAGGAGGCGCTGCGACGCAAGGGGCTCTCCGACAGCGAGATCGCTCAGATCTAGATCGACCCCGTTGGGGCCGGGTGGCCGGCCTGTGGGCGGCCCACCTGGTCGCGGCTGCGGACGGTGGGGCGGTGTCAGGCTTGGCCGGGGTTGGACCCAGGGGTGGGGTTCCGGTCAGGTGATGCGGGGCGTGCGGACGGCTGACGTGCCTTCAGTCGCTCGCACCTCCCACGCCGTTCTCGGGCGTTCCGGTCCGGACGGTGGGAACCAGCCGGTCGGGGGCGGCCCGGTGGGAGTGCGGTTTCCCACGATTCGCCTCTGAGCCGTGGAAGCGCCGCGGCTGCCTCACCGCGCGGACTCCAGGGGCTCGTCCGTGCGGGTGTCGTCGAAGGCGAACGTGAGTCTGGCGTGGACGGCGACGACGCCGTCCACGGACCGGCACAGTCGCTCCACGATCGGGATCATGCTCTTGCGCTCCAGTTGGCCCCGCAACGTGACCACCCCGTCCGCGACGTCGACCCAGAGCGTTGCCGGGTCGATGACCATCGTGCGTCGCAGCACGTCGCGGACCACCTCCTCGCGGATGGCCCGGTCGGCGCGGAGGAAGACGCGCAGCAGGTCGCTGCGGCTGACGATGCCGACCAGGCGGTCGGTTTCGTCGACGACCGGGAGGCGCTTGACGTGGTGGCGGTCCATCATGCGGGCGGCCTCCACGACCGACCACTGCGGCCGGGCGGTGAACACGGTGCGGGACATGAGCCCCTGGGCGTCCTCGGCCTGCGCCCGCTTCCGGTTGCCGGGGCTCATCCACAGCGACGGCGTGTGTCCCGCAGGGTCGGGCTGACCGGACTCCTTGCGGAGCAGGTCCGCCTCGGAGACGACGCCGATGACCCGGTGGGCGTCGTCGACGACCGGTACGGCGCTCACGTCGCGCTCGGCCAGCAGCGCCGTGACGGCCTTGTAGGAGGCGTCACTGCGGACGCTGGCGACATCGTGGGTCATCACGTCGCTGACGGTGCGGTGCTGCATCGCGTCACTCCCAGGTTGCGGACCGCGTTTGACGGTGCGCGGGTGTTCGTTCTGGGCTGCGGCCCCACGTTCTAGTTCTGGGCTGCGGCCCCACGTTCCACGGTCCGTCGGTACCGGTTTCGTGTGATGGGCCGAACGGACCCCGTCGCGGGGCCGGCAGGCACATCCGAGGACGGGGGACGCTCGGCAGTCCCGCAGGGTCGTCCGGCCCTTCCCGAGCCTGGACCTCCGTGGCGCACTGGACTCAGGGCGGGAGCACGGGGGCGCTCTGATCAAGGAGGCCGTGATGGCGTACGCAGACGGTGGCTCGGGCCGCGTCGTGGTCGGCATGGACGGGACCCTCGAGAGCCGGCATGCCGCGGCCTGGGCGATGGACGAGGCGGCCCGCCGCAAGGTGGCGGTCGAGTTCGTGCACGCCTACGAGTACCCGCCGCCGCTGCTCCCGTTCTACGACTCCGCGACGGAACTCGGCGAGGACCACCTGCGTGAGGTGGCGCGTGCGGCGATGTCGCGTGCGGTAACCGATGCCTCCGCCGGGGAGCGGGGCGTGCACGTCAGCGGCGAGGTCCGCGACGGCGTACCCATCGAAGTGCTGCTGGACGCCGCCCGCGAGGCGTGCCTGCTGGTCGTGGCGACGCGGGGGACCGGGGCGCTGGGTGAGCTGGTGGTCGGCTCGACCGGCACCGCTCTGGCGGGCCAGGCCGCCTGCCCGGTGGTGATCGTCCCCGCGCCGAAGGAGACCGGGGCACCGAGCGCGCCGGGGCCGGTGGTCGTCGGCGTCGACGGTTCCCCGCACGGGGAGGCTGCGCTGCGCCGCGCCATGGAGGAGGCGTCCCTGCACGGCCGTTCCGTCGTGGCCGTGCACGCCTGGCATGCCATGCCCGGCGGCCTGTCGGCCACGGCCGCCGCGCAGCAGCGGCGCTTCCGAGCCGACGAGGTCTCCCACGAGCTCCTGGTGTCCGAGGCACTCGCGGGGGAGGGACAGCGGTTCCCGGAGGTCGCGGTGAAGACCCAGGTGGTCCAGGACCACCCGGTCCGCGCGTTGCTGGACGCGGCCCGCGAAGCGTCGCTGGTCGTCGTCGGCGCTCGGGGCACCGGCGGCTATCCCGGCCTGGCGCTCGGCTCGGTCGCCCTCGGGGTGCTGCACCACGCCACCTGCCCAGTCTGCGTCGTCCCGGACTGACATGGGATCAGACGGACGAACCCATGAGAGACCGAACCAGAAGGCCTGGCTAGCACGAAGGAGCGCGTCATGAAAACCGAACCACGCCCCATGTCGGGCGACTACCACACCAAGACGTGGAACGTCCGGATCGACATCTTCGAGGAAGGTGACATCACTCGGGTGCATGCCTCGCTCGACACCGGTGACAACCGCCTCCAGGCCACCTCGGCTTCGCGCCGTGACCCGGTCGACCGGCCCATTCCGGAGATCGGCGACGAGTTCGCCGCCGGCCGCGCGCTTGTCGACCTCGGCTACCAACTGCTGCGCGCGGGCAACGCCGACTCCGCGGCCAATCCTGTCGACGTCGCCAAGTGAGGCGCGCGTCCCCTAGGGCTGCCAGTGGTCACCCGTCGGCTTGGCCGCCGCGCAGCCGCGACGCCACGCGCGCCCTGGCCAGCAGCAGCGAGGTCTCCATCGCGGCCAGCCGGAGCCGAGCCGTCTTCGCCCGCTCCGCATCCGAGACCGCGCGCGTTCGTGCCCGCTCGGCCTCCGGGTCGGGCCCCGGTCCGGGCCACTCCGGTGAGTCGGGGATCAGCGCGTGGTACTTCGCGCCGAGCTGTTGGAGATGGGCCTCCAGGGCGGCCTGGGCTGAACGGAGTGCGGTCTCGAGCTCTTCCATCGTCAACACGGGCGCAGCATACGACCCGTCGACCGGGGCCGCGGGGCAGGCATGACCCGGCCGTGTCCCGCCGGGGTCCGCGAGCTCGTCGAGCGGGACCATCGGCCCATCGCTGTGGCCCGCCCGGCCGCTGCGTCGCATGCGCCGCGCGGCCGACGCTGGAATCGGGTGACAGCTTCCTGTTCCGAGGGCGACTCGTCCCGGAGCCAGGAGGCTTCCGTTCGGGAAGGAAGATCGAGATGAGACACCGCATCGTCGACGACCTGATGACGCGCGAAGTGACCAGCGTCCAGGCGGACACGCCGTTCAAGGAGATCGCCGAGATCCTCACCGGAGAGGAGATCAGCGCCGTGCCGGTGCTCGACGGCTCCGGACGACTGATCGGCCTGGTCTCCGAGGCGGACCTGCTGCGGAAGCAGGCTGCCCAGGCCGAGCCCGAGGGCCGCGGGCCGGCGCCGCGCTCCGCGTCCGAGTTCGAGCCCGGTGTGGCGGCGGCGACCGCCAGGGACGTGATGACCTCGCCCGTGTTCACCGCGCACTCCGGCTGGAGCGTGGTGGAGGCTGCCCGCGCCATGAAGCAGCACGGCGTCAAGCGGCTGCCCGTGGTGGACGACCTGGACCACGTGATCGGCATGGTCAGCCGCCGCGACCTGCTGCGCGTCTTCGTCCGAACCGACCGCGCCATCCGCGAGGAGATCGAGTACGACGTGCTGCGCGAGACGCTGGTGCTGGACCCCGGCGCCGTCCAGGTCCACGTCGTCGACGGCGTGGTGACCCTCGTCGGCCGGGTGCCGCGCCACAGCCTGGTGCCCGTTGTCGAGCGTCTGTGCCGCGGCACGGACGGCGTGGTCGGCCTGGATTCGCAGCTGGGCTTCGTCGAGGACGACCTCCGCGCCACCCACACAGTGGGGTGAACCGGTCATGCTCGTCCGCGACGTGATGAACTCACCGGCGGTCACCGTCGGCCCCGGCGACTCGATCCGACGGGCCGCCGAGTCCATGCGCGCGCATGACGTGGGTTGCGTCCTGGTGACTGTCGGCGGAGTGCCCCTCGGCGTCGTCACGGACCGCGACATCACGGTGCGGGCGGTCGCGCCCGGGCGGGATCTGGAGGCGCCGGTGACCACGGTCATGTCCGAGCCCGTCGTCACTGTGGACGCGGACACGGACCTCGCCGACGCCTACGGCGCCTTCCGGCGCACCGGGCGCCGACGGCTCCCGGCCGTCGTCCAGGGGCGCGTGGTCGGGCTCCTGGCCGTCGACGACCTGTTCCTCGACGTGTTCCAGCGTTTCGCGGACCTGCTCGGCCCCGTCTCCTGGAGCACGCTCACCGACGAGCCGCTCGACGAAGGGCCCCTCGGCGAGGCCGTGTGAGCCGGCGCGACAGGAACGCAACATCTGTCGGCGACAAGGACATGAAGGGAACGTGGTGGTGATGTCGAGCCTGGGAGTCGCGATCGTGCGGCAGTACCAACGCGGGGTCGTGTTCCGCTTCGGACGGCTGCGCAACGTCCGCAAGCCCGGGATCCGGCTCATGATCCCGCTGGCGGACCGGATGACCAAGGTCACGCTGCGGACGGTGACTATGCCGATTCCTTCGCAGCAGGTCATCACCCGGGACAATGTCTCCATCGGCGTGGCCGCGGTGACCTACTTCCGCCGGGTCGACCCGGTGAAGTCCATTGTCGAGATCGAGGACGTGGCCACGGCCGTGGGCCAGATCGCCCAGACGACCGTCCGCAACGTCGTGGGCCGGTCGCTGCTGGACCGGGTGCTGACCGACACCGAGACCCTCAACGAGCAGATCAAGGAGCTGCTCGACGGGCTCACTCAGCAGTGGGGCGTCTACGTCCTGCTGGTCGAGCTCAAGGACATCGAACTGCCGCAGACCATGCAGCGCGCGATGGCCCGCCAGGCCGAGGCCGAGCGGGAGAAGCGCGCCAAGATCATCGCCGCCGAGGGCGAGGCGCTGAGCGCCGGGCGTCTGGCGGAGGCCGCAGACGTCATCGCCGAGCACCCGATCGCCCTGCAACTGCGCAACCTCCAGATCCTCGGCGAGATCGCGGCGGAGAAGAACTCCACCATCGTCTTCCCGGCGCAGTTCCTCGAAAGCGTGCGGGCCCTCGGCCGCTTCGTCGAGACGGAGACGGCGGCCCGGTCGGCCGACAAGGTCGCTCCAGGAGTCCCGCCCGACGAGAACCGGGTCGCGGCACCTCGCACGGAGGCCGCCACGGCGGTGATCGCGGCCGTGAACGGCGGGAAACCGGAGTGACATCATGGCAACCGCTCACGTGCGAGACCTCGCCACCCGGGTGACGCGGACGTCCCGCGGATCCGAAGTCCGGCACGGCGGCAAGCCGCCCCAGCGGCCGGCGCCACGCACGGAAGCGTGGCCCGCGGTAGCGCGGTGCGTCGCCGTGAGCGCGGCTCTGCTCACCGGCGGACGGGTCAGGCTCACCCACGGACGGATCGGCAGCCGGATACGGTTCGCCGACGGCTCCTCCGCACTCGTGTACCGCGAGACCCGCCTCGGCGGCAGACGGCCGCGGACGCGTGCGCGCTCGTGGTCGCTTTCCGGCTCCGCGGGGTCCACGGGCGCGGCCACACCCTGTTCCGCTGGGAGAGCATCCTCAACACCCCGCTGTTCGTCGGCTTTCCGGGATTCCGGTCCAAGCTCTGGCTGGCCGCCGACGAGCACGGACGCTACCGGGGCGTCTACGAGTGGGACGGCGCGGAGCGCGCCGAGCACTATGCGCGGTGCCTGTGGCGGGTCCTCGCGCTGGTGAGCGCGCGCGGCTCGATCCGCTACGCCCTCCAGCCCGGAGTCCACCGGGACGAACTCATCCGCAGCTCCCCACACCGGGGCCGGACACGCCCCGGTGGCGAGGACGCGTGGTGGCTGCCCGTGGGCCCGCCGTGAGCCGCACCACCGGGACGCCGGACGTGCTGGTGGTCGGCGCCGGGCCGACCGGCCTCGCGCTGGCGCTGTCGGCGCACCACCACGGAGCCGGCGTGCGGGTGGTCGAGCGACGGCCGCAGGCCTTCCGCCCCTCCCGGGCGCTGATCACGCACGCGCGGACCCTCGAGGTGCTGCGCCCGCTCGGCGTCACCGACGCCCTGCTCGCCCGGGCGGACACCGCCCCGGCCGCCGCCTTGCACCTCGGGAACCACGTCGTCGAGGAGCGCCTCGCCGAGCTGGCCCTGCCCGACACCTCCTTCCCCCATCTGACGCTGGTGCGCCAGGCGGACGTCGAGGCGGTGTTCGGCACGGCCCTTGAGGAACGCGGGATCCGAATCGAGCGCGGCACCGAGCTGCTCGGCGTCACCGACGGCGCAGACCGGGCCGTCGCCGAACTGCGCACCCCACTCGGCCTCGAACAACTCGGCTGCCGTTTCGTCGCGGGGTGCGACGGACCCGCGAGCACCGTACGCGCCTTCACCGGGATCGGCTGGCGCGGCGGTCCCTACCCGGAGGAGGTCGTCCTGGCGGACCTGGAGTTCGACGACGACCGCGCCACCGGCACGCATGTGGTGGCCGGACGGCAGGGCCTCGTGTTCCTCTTCCCCCTCGGCGAGTCGGCCACCTGGCGAATGCTCGCCACCCGACCGGCACCGGACGTGCCGGCCCCCGCATTCGGGCAGCCCGGCCCACCCGTGGAGCGAGCCGAACTCGAGCGGCTCCTCCGGGACGCCGGATTCGACGATCCGATCGGCGAGGTCGCGTGGTCGGAGCGGGTGCCCCTGCAGCACCGACTGGCTCCGATGTTCCGGTCCGGACGGCTGTTCCTGGCCGGAGACGCCGCACACGCGTACTCACCCGCCACCGGCCAGGGCATGAACGCCGGCATCCAGGACGCGGCCAACCTGGGCTGGAAACTCGCCTTCGCAGCCACCTCCGGGACACCGCCGGCGGGCCTGCGGCCCCTGCTCGACAGCTACAGCGCGGAGCGCCGCCCCGTCGCCCTCGGCCGACTGCTGCTGACCCACGCGGCCTTCTGGGGCGAGGCCTCCACCGCCCCGCTGCCCTCCTGGCTGCGCGGCACCGTCGCGCCATTGGCAGCGCCCGCCGCTCCGCTGCTGCTGCACCGGCGGCGCCTGGTCGCGCAGGGGATCCGCACCATCTCGCAGCTGCGGGTGCACTATCGCGGCAGCGCGCTGTCCGTCGAGGCCTCGCCCCGACCGGCCGGCTGGCGTGCGGGCGACCGGCTCCCGGATCTTCCCGTCGCTGTCTTCGGCCGGGTGAGCCGACTCCACACCCAGCTCGCCACGCCGGGCGTCCACATGCTGCTGCGTCCGCAGGCGGCGCCCCCGGTCCTGCCCCCGCTGGGGCCGCATGTCACCGTCCACCGTCTTGAAGGGCTGCCCGGCGAGGGGCTCACCCTCGTCCGACCGGACGGATACATCGGGCTCCGCTGTGCCGAGGCAGACATGACCGCGCTGCGCGACTGGCTGAGACGTACCGCCACTCTGCCGGAGCAGGGGCGGGCACAGGCCGTGTGGGACAGTGAGCCCGGACCGAACGGCCCTTCCGGCGCGGCGTCCGACGCGTAGCGTGGGATCAGGGTGTCCTGCCTGCGTCGGCACCGAGGAGGCGCGCCGTGGATCTCTCCTTCCTCCGTCCGCTCTATGCCCGCCCGGGCCCTTCGCGTGCGTCTACCTGGAGGCTCCCGGTGACGGTGACGGTGACGGGCGTCCGGCCCGGGGAGCCGGGTGGACGCACCTGCGCGACGAACTCGTGGCTGCGGGTGCCGACGTCGCCACCCTCGGAGCGCTCGGGCACGGCATGCCCTCCGACGACCCGGCCCTGACCGGCCGTGGCATGGCGTTGTTCGCCGCGCACGGCAGGCTGGCGCTGGCCGAGCCGCTGCCCGAACGTCCCGCACGTGATCGGGCGAAGGTCACGTTCGTGCCGGACGCCATGCCGCTGGCCCTCCAGCGCGCCCCGGATCTCCCCTACACGGCCGTCCAGGTGAGGCGGATCCACGAACCGGACGGCACGTCACGGCTGGTGGCCGAGACTCAGACCGGCCGCTGGCCGCTGGCGCGCGCCGCGCCGCCGGAGCCGGCCCTGCGACATGCGGCCGCAGGAGAGTGGCGCCAGGAAGCCCAAGCCCTGGCTCTCGAACTGACGGTCGAGGCCGATCGCGCCGGCAGCGAGGTCGTCATCATGTCCGGCGACCGCTGGGCCTGCTCTGTGCTTGACGAGATGCTGCCCCCGCGGCTCCGCGAAAGCGTCATGCGCATCGACGTCGCGGCGGAGCCCGCCGAGCCCGGCCGACTGCTCTTCGCCACCGAACTCGGCGACCTGCTCGACGGCCGTCTGAGCAGCCGTGACCGTCACCATCTGGACCGGTTCCTGGAAGAACGCGCCCGGCACGGGGAGGCCGTGGAGGGCCTCGCCGCGACCACACAGGCGCTCCGCGCGGGCGAGGTCGCGGTACTGCTCGTCGACACCCCGAGCGAACTGGACCGGGAACAGCTGTGGGTGGGTGCCGCCACCAGCCGTGTGGGCATGACGAGAGAGGAACTCCGACCGCTGGACGCCTCGGCCTGCTGGCCCGCGCCCGCCGACGCCGCCGTACTCCGGGCCCTGGTCGGCGAGGGCGGCGAACTCGTCGCCATGCCACGAGGAGAACTCCCGTTGACGGACGGGATCGGCGCACTTCTGCACGACCGGTCACCGCATCGGGCCGCTTGACCGTATCGGCCGCGTGCCGGACGCCCGAGCACCGCGCGCGCCTGTCCAGTCGGTGCGGACAGGAGCCTGGGTGGCGCGTCATGCGTCCGGCGTAAGGCCGCGCGGGTCGCCTTCAACGCCAAGACGCGAATCGTCGAGCCTTGGCACGAGCGCCAGCTCGCGGGTCACCACGACGGCGGCGGTTGAACGCCGGCGCCGCTCGCCCAGATCGTGGTCCGGCTGCCGACTGTTGGCCGGACCATTGGCCGGAGCCCGGGTGGCGCTGCGATCCTGTCCGCCTGGATCACCTCGGGCCGTGCAGGCGTACCGCGGTGACCTTGTACTCCGGACAGGAGGTGGTCACGTCGGCATGGGCGGAGGTCACGCTGTTCACCTGGTCGTCGGGGAAGTGGAAGTCGCAGAAGAGCTGTCCGGGGGCCACTTCGGTGGTGACGTGGGTGGTCAGCGATGCGTGTCCGTGGCGGCTGGTGACGGTCACCGGGACGCCGTCGCGCAGGCCGTGCCGGGCGGCGTCGTCGGGGTGGACGTCGAGGGGGTCCTGCGGCGCGAGCAGGAGGTTGTCGGTGCGCCGGGTCATGCTGCCGGAGTTGTAGTGCACCAGGCGGCGTCCGGTGACGAGGATCAGCGGATAGCGCTCATCCGGCTCCTCTCCCGGTGGCAGGTAGGGGACGGCGGCCAGGTGGGCGAGTCCGTCGGGTGTGGCGAAGCGGTCGGCATGGAGCTTGGCCTCGCCGGGGCGGTCGGGGGCCGGACAGGGCCAGGGGACGGCTCCTTCCCGGTCGAGCCGTTCGTGGGAGAGGCCGGCGAAGTGGGGGGCGAGCGCGGCGCACTCCGCGAGGGCGGCGGCGGGCGTCGGGCAGCGCAGGTCGGCGCCGTAGGCGGCGGCGACGGCGGTCACGATGTCGAAGTCGCTGCGGGCCTCCCCGGGCGGTTCCAGGGCCGGGCGGACGCGTTGGAAGCGGCGGTCGAAGTTGACGAAGCTGCCGTCCTTCTCGAGCCAGGAGGCCGCGGGCAAGACGATGTCGGCGTGGCGTGCGGTCGAGGTGAGGAACAGTTCCTGACAGATCACCAGGGGACAGGCGTCCAGGGCCTCGGCTACGCGCGTCGTGTCCGGGTCGGTGGCGCACACGTCCTCCCCGACGATCCACAGCGCCCGCAGCTCGCCGCCTCGCGCGGCCGCGAACATCTCCGGGATCCGCAGCCCGGGCCGTGCCGGGACGGGGGCGCCCCACACCTCGAGGGCGCGGGCGCGCGCCGCCGGGTCGGCGACCTTCCCGTAGCCGGGCAGCGCGTCGGGGAGCGCGCCCATGTCGGAGGCGCCCTGGACATTGTTCTGCCCGCGCAGCGGGATGACGCCGCAGCCGCGGTCGGTGCCCACGGCGCCGCGCAGGATCGCCAGGTTGGCGAGCGCGCGCACCCCGTCCGTGCCGTGGAGGTGCTCGGTGACGCCCAGGCCGTACAGGATGCCGGGCCGCCGGGCGCGGCCGAACAGCCTCGCGGCCGTGACGATGTCGTCGGCGGGTACTCCGGTCAGCGCGGCGGCGCGCTCGGGTGGGTACTCGGCCAGCAGCGTGGTGAGTTCGTCCATTCCGGTGGCCCGACCGCGCAGGAAGTCCTCGTCGGCCAGCCGCTCGGCCAGCAGCACGTGGGCGATGCCGTGGCACAGGGCCACGTTGCTGCCGGGCCTGAGCCGCAGGTGCACGTCGGCGTGGCGGGCGAGCCCCACTGCGCGCGGATCGGCGACGATCAACGCGGCACCGCGCAGGGCGACTTCGAGGAGGCGTGCGCCGACCACAGGGTGGGCCTCGACGGGGTTGGCCCCGACGACGAGCAGGCAGTCGGCGTGCTCGATGTCGTCGAAGGAGTCCGTGCCCCCCGCCAGGCCGAAGGAGGCGGTCAGTCCGGCCGCGGAGGGGGAGTGGCACAGCCGGGAACAGTTGTCGATGTTGTTGGTGCCGATGACGGTGCGCAGGAACTTCTGGAGCAGGTAGTTCTCCTCGTTGGTGGCACGCGCGGAGGAGATCGCGGCGACCGCGTCGGGGCCGCCCGCGGCGACGGCGGCGTGCAGGCCGCCGGCGATGCGGTCGAGCGCCTCGTCCCAGGTGGCGGGCTCCAGGCGGCCCTCGCGCCGCACCATGGGCTGGGTGAGGCGCTCGGGGGAGTGCACGAAGCCGTGCGCGAACCTGCCCTTCACGCAGGCGTGACCGCGGTGGGGGAGTGCACGAAGCCGTGCGCGAACCTGCCCTTCACGCAGGCGTGACCGCGGTTCACCGGGCCGTCGCGGTCCGGCAGCACGGCGGTGACCTCGCCGTCCCGGGTGACGACCTCCAGTGAGCAGCCCACGCCGCAGTATCCGCACGTGGTGCGGGTGACATCGGCGGAACGCCGGACGGCCGAGCGGTGCGCGGCGGCGCCAGGGGCCAGCCCGGGCTGGGAGAGCGCCCCGGTGGGGCAGGTGTCCACGCAACCGCCACAGCCGACGCAGTCGGAGTCGACCCAGCGGCCCCCGGTACCGGGAGCGACCACCGTGTCCGCACCCCGGCCCACCAGGGTGAGCGCGAAGGCCCCCTGTACCTCGGCGCACATCCGCACGCAGCGCCCGCAGGCGATGCACAGGTCGCGGTCGAGGTGGACGTAGGGGTGGGAGTCGTCGCGGCCGCGTTCGGAGGCTCCTTGCGCGGTCGCCGGTGGGATGTCCAACCGTGCGCACAGCGAGGACAGTTCGCTTTCGACGCCGTCCAGGGCGCGCTGCGGCAGCGCCGAGGCGATCAGTTCCACGGCGTCGTGGCGCAGGCGCAGCAGTTCCGTGTCGGCCGTCTCCACGGCGTCGTCCTCGGTGGCAGGTGTCACGCAGGCGGCGGTGACGCCGCCGTTCACGCGCACGAGGCAGGTCCGGCAGGAGCCCGCCGGAGTGAGCCGGTCGTCGTGGCACAGCGTCGGCAGGTCGACGCCCACGGCGCGCACCGCGTCGAGCAAGGTCGCGTCGTCACGGACGGCGACAGGCTGCCCGTCCACCCGCAGCTCCGTCATCGGTCCCACCCCGCGAGGCGGTTGCCGTAGGCGCGGGCGAGGCTGCGTACCGAGGCCGGTACCCGGCGTCCGAAGGCGCACAGGCTGGTCTCGGCCATCAGGTCCAGCAGGCGGCTGTACTGCGCGTCCGGAGTGTCCCCGGCGGACACCAGGGCGAGCCCGCGCCGGGAGCCGATCCGGCACGGGGAGCAGGCCCCGCAGCTCTCGGCCTCGGCGAACTGCCACACGTGCCGCAGCACCTCCGAAGGCTCCAGCCGCTCGTCCAGGGCCACCAGACCGGCATGGCCGAGCGCGGCCCCGTGCTCCGCCAACCCGTCGTCGGTCAACGGCACGTCCAGAGCATCGGGCGCGAGGAAGCCGCCGAGCGGGCCGCCGACCTGGAGAACGGCCAGCGCGGAGCCCTCGCGCAAGCCGCCGCCCAGCTCGGTGACGACCCAGCGCAGTGGCACCCCGAACTCCACCTCGTACACACCCGGACGGGCGAAGCGCTCGGACAGGCTCACCAGCTTGGTACCGGACTGCTCGGGGACCCCACGGCGGGCGTACGCGGCGCCGCCGTGCAACGCGATCCACGGAAGGGCCGCCAGCGTCTCCACATTGTTGACCACCGTCGGCGCCTGCCACAGGCCGTGATCGGTCGGGAAGGGAGGGCGCGCCCTGGCGCAGCCCCGGCCGCCTTCGAGACCGGCGATCAGGGCGGTCTCCTCTCCGGCGACGTACGAGCCCGCGCCCGCGACGACCCGCACGTCGAGGCCGACGGGACCGCCGTGCACAGCCTCCCCCAGATGCCCCTCCGCGTAAGCGCGCGCCACCGCCTCGCGCATCCGCTCCAGCGCCCTCGGGTACTCCGAACGCACCAGCACCAGGCCCTCATCAGCCCCGCACGCGAAGCAGGCCAGCGCGAGCCCCTCCAGGACCCGGTCGGGATCCCGCTCCATCAGCAGGCGGTCGGCGAAGGATCCCGGATCGCCCTCGTCGCCGTTGGCGACGACCACCGTGCCGCGGCGACGTCCCGCCGCCGACCACTTCGCCGCCACCGGAAACCCGGCGCCCCCGCGCCCGCGCAACCCGGAGACCGCCACCTGCGCCTGAAATGCGTCCGGGGTCATGTCGGCGACCACGCGCGGCCATGCCTGCCACCCCGTCCCACCCCTCGTGATCCCTGCGAGCAGGACGGGGTCACCCGTGGCGTCGGAGACCGGGATCGGCGGGTCACGCCTGGACTCCCGTCCGGCAAGCTGCGCGGCCACGGCACTTCCCGTGCACGGCATGTCGCCGTCCAGTGCTGCCGGACTCGCGTAGCAGTACCCCAGGCACCGCACAGCCTGAAGGGACACCGAGCCGTCGGCTGCCACCCGGTCGACCGCCACGCCGAGCTCGCGCTCCACCTCGTCCACGTGACAACCACCCCGGGCGGCGAAGCAGGCCGTGGCGGTGCACACCCGAACGTGGCGACGGCCATGAGGGGAGGCCAGATCGGCGTAGTAGCTCGCCGGCCCCAGCCCTGCCGCCGCGGGAAGGCCCGCATCGGCCGCCACCCCGGGAGCCCATTCCTGCGGGCCGTCGGCGGTGGCGGAACGAGCTCGGGCGAGGGATTCCAGCAGCTCACGCCCGGTCCGCCCGCGACGGCGGGCGAGGGCCCGAAAAGCGTCGTAACGCGGCGGCACACCCATACCTCCATCCTCCGAACGCCTCCCGGGCTTCGCATCCGCAAACTGGTCGCCCGGCCGCCAGCGGCCGGACGGCGCGCTGGGAGGCGCAGCCGACGGAGCCAGGCAGGTGAGCCCGTCGCCTTCGGCCGCGGCGCGAGCCACCGCGACTCGCCGTGTCGACAGGGGCCCGTGAGGCTCCGTCCGTCCCGGCGGGTGGCCCCTTCACCAGGGACCACCGGCCCTAGCCGTGCTGTGGAGGCGGGTCGAGTCTGACCGTATGAGCGTGATCACGGTTGACCATCTTCGGAAGACCTACCGTCGGCTCGTGGCTGTCGACGACGTGTCGTTCGATGTCGAACCGGGAGAGATCTTCGGGATTCTCGGTCCGAACGGCGCCGGCAAGACGACCACCGTCGAATGCGTTCAGGGCCTTCGCCGCCCGGACGGCGGGACGATCCGGGTCCTGGGGCTCGACCCGACGACGCAGGCCGCCCAACTGCGGCAGCGGATCGGCTCACAGCTGCAGGACTCCGCCCTGCCCGGCCGTTTGAGGGTCGCGGAGGCCGTCGAGCTGTTCGCCGCCTTCGCCCGTCGTCCCGTCGACCGCGACGAACTGCTGGCGCGCTGGCACCTGGAGGAGCAGCGCAGCAAGGCGTTTGACTCCCTCTCCGGCGGTCAGCGCCAGCGGTTGTTCATCGCGCTCGCGTTCGTGAACTCGCCCGAGTTGGTGTTCCTCGACGAGTTGACGCAGGGCCTCGACCCCCAGGCGCGGCGGGAGACCTGGGACCTGATCCGGGAGATCCGGCACGGCGGTACCACGGTCGTCCTGGTCACGCACTTCATGGACGAGGCGGAACACCTCTGTGACCGGGTCGCCGTCGTCGACGGCGGGCGACTGGTCGCGCTCGACTCCCCGCAGGGGCTGATCGACGGGCTGGAGCTGCCCTCGGTCGTCCGGTTCAGCACCGCTGAACCGGATCTGGCCTGGCTGGAGAAGCTGGAGGAAGTGGAGTCCATGACACGGCGCCGGGACGCGGTCGAGATCCGTGGAGCCGGACCGGTGCTGGCGCTGGTCGCGTCCGAACTCGTCGCGCACGGGATCGTCCCGCGGGACCTGCGCGTGGACCGCCCGACCGTCGAGGACGCGTTCCTCGCTCTGACCGGCCGAGCCATCCGGCGGTGACAACGATGAGCGGCTACCTCGCCATGACCCGCACCGAGTTCCGACTCTTCCGGCGTGAACCCTTCTCGGTCGTCTTCGTCCTCGCCTTCCCGCTCATGATGATGATGCTGCTCGCGGCGGTGTTCGGGAACAACCAGGCCGACGCTCACAAGATCCAGAACGGCCTGCTCGTGTGGCGCGGTGTCACCCCTGCCGACTACTACGCGGCGGCGTCGGCGGCCGTGATCGTCGCCGCCATCGGGCTGATGACCCTCCCCATCACCCTGGCCGGCTACCGCGAGC
Organism: Streptacidiphilus neutrinimicus; assembly: GCF_000787815.1. Classification (GTDB taxonomy): domain Bacteria; phylum Actinomycetota; class Actinomycetes; order Streptomycetales; family Streptomycetaceae; genus Streptacidiphilus; species Streptacidiphilus neutrinimicus. The sequence continues at coordinate 55,541 of NZ_BBPO01000011.1, read as the reverse complement.
GCGGCATCCTGCGACGGTTCAAGGCCTCCTCGGTCCCACCCCGGGCCCTCATCGCCGGGCAGCTGACCCTCGCGCTCGCCACAAGCCTGGCCGGCACGCTCGTGATGGCGGTCGTCGCGCGGCTCGCGTATCACACCACGCTCCCCAAGGACGCGCTCGGCGTCGCCGTCGCTCTCCTCGTCGGAGCTGTCGCGTTCGGAGCGATCGGACTGCTGCTCGCGACCGTGATACGCACCAGCCGGTCGGCCCAGGGCATCGGGCTGTTGTTGTTCTTCAGCCTGTGGCTCGTCTCCGGTACCGCACCTCCGCGCGCGGTGCTGCCCACAGGCCTGCGCGATGTCGGCGGTGCGCTGCCTCTCGCCCACCTCGTCACCGCCGTCCAGAACCCGTGGCTCGGCTTCGGCTGGAGCGGCGCCGACCTCGCAGCCCTGGCCGCCTACGCGGTGGTCGCCGGCGTCCCCGCGCTCTGGCTGTTCCACGGGGAATGAACGGAACCGCGTTGCCGCGCGCTCTTCGGGTGAAGTCGCCGGGCGCGGGACCGGCGGTGAGGATGGGCCCAGGCTGTGCGACGCGAGGCTCGGAGGCGGGAGGTGTCGTTCACTCAGGTGATGGACCGCGTCGCCCAGGGCTTCGAGGGCCTGGGCGCGGCGATCCTGGTGTTCGGCTTTGTGCTTGCCGTCGTCCTCGCCTGGAGGTCCTGGAGGCGGACGGGGCGAGCGGGTGAGGGCTACCAGGTGTTGCGAGAGTGCTTCGGGGGCACCCTGCTGCTGGCCCTGGAGGTCCTCGTCGCGGCGGACCTGATCCGTACGGTGGCCGTCGCGCCCAGCCTGGACAACGTCGCCGTGCTCGGTGTGATCGTACTGATCCGGACGTTCCTCAGTTTCTCCCTGGAGATCGAGATCGAGGGCGTCGCCCCGTGGCGACGTGCTCTCACCAGCGGCACGACCGCAACCCGGCAGGCCGTGCGCCGTGCCGGGACACGTCCGGAGCCGCCCTCGGCCTGATCGGTGAGGGGTTGTGGCCAGGCGCGGTCCGATGGAGCCGTTCGGGTGAGCCCTCGAGGCGGAAGGCCACAGTGCGCGCCACCGAACGGATGACCGCGCTGACCCGGCCCGGGAACCGCCAGTCAGTGGCGGTCCCCGGGCCGGGGTCGAAGCCGACGCACGCTGGTGCCTCGCGTCAGCGCGGCTTTTACGCTCTCACCGCTTCTTTTACGCTCTCACCGCTTCTCTGTGGGTGCCGGCTGTCAGGGCCCAGATCACGAAGATGTTGACGGCGATCAGGACGATGGCCCAGAAGGGGTAGTAGGGCAGCCACAGGAAGTTGGCCAGCATGCCGAAGCCCGCGGCGACGACACCGACCACCCGGGCCCAGACAGCCCCGGTGAACAGCGCGCAGCCGGCGAGGAAGATCAGGATGCCCAGGCTCAGATGCAGCCAGCCCCAGCCGGTGACGTTGAAGCTGTAGACGTAGCTGCCGGTGACCACGTAGCGGGTGTTGTTGATGACCGCGCCGATCCCTTCGAGGATCGCCATGGCACCGCCGAAGATCATGAGGCAGGCGGCGAAGAGAGTCCAGCCGGCGGCGAAGGGCTTGTGGTAGGTCTGAGCCCGAGTCGTCGGCGTTTCACTGACATGGGTGGCCATTGTCGGCCTCCTTCGGAGAAGGTTCTTCGGACGCGGTGGACAGTCTGGGTGTGGGGGTCGTGGGCTCCACCGGATGGTGTCGGCGCGTGTCCCGCCAGGGGTTGGCCTTTCTTGGGGCAATGGACCCCGGTTCGTCCACCGCGTGCTCAGCTCGCGGATTGCTCGGGGGGTTCTCCGTCGTCCGCATGGCGCGTCCTCCGGCGATGATCACCTGAATCGCCGACCGGTCGGGCCCCTCGCGCGGCAGCGGTACCCACGTTCGGGGTCGAGGTCTCCCACCAACCCTTGCAGGACGCGCGTGATCTGGTCAGGGCCATCAGGCCCACATGCCGAGGCCGCTCGGCCGCCGAGGCGCGGCGTTCGTCCCTGCTGCCTGCTGCTCGAAGCCACCGAACGCTTGCCACGTCCGCTGCCGACGACAGCGGACCGCACATCAAGCTGTCGTGGGCTTTGCGGTGCGGTCGGCGTCCGGCTGCGCCGTCGCAGCCGGTGCCAGCCTCGCGACGGTCACGTAGGCGACCACGACCGCCACGATGACCAGAGGCATGAGCGCGAGTGCGTCGCTCGCCAGAAGCAGACTGGCCAGCAGCACGGAGGTCAACGGGAGCCTCAGCATCGCCACGGCCATGGCGCCGATCCCCATGCCGACGCCCGCGATCATCGGAAGACCCGGCAGGTGGGAGAGGGCGATGCCGCCTGCCGCGCCGATGAACAGGCTCGGGAACACCGGCCCGCCCCGGAAGCAGCTGAGCGAGATGCCGTAGGCAAGTCCCTTGAACAGCACCACCAGTACCAGTGCGCCCACGGTCCAACCGGCGGCGTTCTGCACCAGGGCGGGCAACGCGCTCTGGCCGGAGAACAGGACCTCGGAGGAGCTGTGGCCGGTCGCCTCGCCGAAGGCGACGGCGCACCCGGCCACCGCCAGGCCGGCGGCCGGTGTCAGCAGGAGGATGCGTCGTTCGACACGTGGCTGGAGCAGCAGGGCCAGCCGGCGGATGCCGCTGCCGAGGAAGGCCGCCACGAGACCGATGACGACGGCCCAGAGGAACTCGGCCGCGTCGGGCGTGGTGAAGGAGGGGATGTGGGGGATCGCCAGGCTGAAGGTGCCGTAGCCGGTCCATCTGTCGAGGCCGACGAAGATCAGCGCACCGATTCCCGAGGCGAGCAGGCCCGGCACCAGGATGACGCCGAGCATCGGACCGCTGAGGCCCGCGGCCTCCATGATCAGGAATGCTCCGGTGAGGGGCGAGCCCAGAAGCGTGGCGACGGCCGCGAAGCTTCCGGCCGCACCGATGACCGCAGTCGCCGTGGCTGGTGCGTCGCGCTTGAGTAGGTGTACGGCGAGCGTGCCGAGTCCGCCACCAAGGGCGATCAACGGCGCCTCAGGGCCGAGGACCGCACCGAGGCAGAGCGTGGCGAGCGAGGCGAGGAGGATCCCGTAGAGGTCAGCGGGTTCGACACGGCTGCCCGTCTTGAACCCCTCAGCGGGCTTGTGCCCAGAGGTTCCCGGTAGGTGACGGATGCTCAGGGCGACCACGAAGCCGCTCAATGCCAGCGGCAGCAGAGGCCACCAAGCGGGTTCGCCGGCAAAGCCGAGATCCTTGGGCAGGGTCGTGAAGACGAACTTCTGCGCCTCGCCTACCGCCTTGAGGTAGAAATACGCCGCCGCCGCGACGGGCACACCGATGACGGCGCCCAGGAGCAGGAGTGCGACGTAGTTCCGGGACCTGAGGAGTGCTGCCGCATCCGGGCCTGCGGTGCCAGTGCCAGCACCTGTCTCGGTCACCCTCCGTATGCTAGCCGATCACTCTGGGATTCCCTTCCAGGCGCGGCGTACTGTCCGGCTTCCGTCGCCGACCGGGCCTGAGCGTCGGGCCCGATCGGCGACGAGGCAAGGGCCGGTCAGCCCACGCGCCGCAGCCTGACGTGGGTGGAGTGTCGAAGGGAGCCGGCGCACAGGTCGTTGTGAGGCAGGTGGCTGCCATGGTCGCGTTGAAGGCTGAGTACGGAGTCAGGTCCGCTGTGCGCTGGCACGTCGTCCCCGACCTCGACGGGGCGGCCCTGTGCCGCAGGCTGCTCTCGCCCATCGCAGAGATGCGCCCCATCGCCGACATGACTCAGGACGGCATCGAGCCCGGGCAGCTGTGCCAGCCCTGCCTGGCCGCCTACGAGGATGGGGTGACCACCGTGGACGCCTGGAGCGAAACCGTGGCTGAGACCGACTGACCCGCTCGCCCGCGAACCGGGTCTCGCGCGCGCCCTGACCACGGTGCTTGTCACGGCGGAACTATGTCGCATGGCTCGGCGGCTCGGCATCCGGCTTGTTCGGCGCGTGTGCCGGCGGGCGCCTGTCGCCCGTGCTGCGGTAGTGGTCGCGGTAGATGATCTTGTAGAGGGGGATCCACCGGGGGATGCGGTTGACGCCCGGAATCCATGGCGCGAACATGGGCAGCAGGAAGCCGAAAAGGATCATGAGCAGGCCGACGTCGAGGTCGAGGTTGGCGTTGCCGGAGGGGTTCAAGGCGGGGATCTGGTACATCCCGGCATACAGCCAGAGCCACACCTGGCCCGGGTAGTCCCACAGTTCGTTCATGACGCCCCACTGGTCGCCGGCGACGCCCTGCGCCGTCGCGACGGTGCCCCAGAGAGTGCCGTCCCCGAAGAACATGGTCCCCATGGTGGTGTCGGTGGTCAGCTGCTGATCGCTGCCCTGGAAGTACCCGTCGAGGCTCCCGTTGGAGGCGATGCGCTGTTCCGCCTGGATGATCACCGGGACGGGCCCGTAGTCGCCCGGCGGCACCGTGGCCGTGATGGGGGTGAACCTCGCCCCCGACGCCCCGAGCGCCTTGGCGTAGTTGTTCAGCCAGGTCGCCTGCCGGGCCGAGGCGAGCTGGTCGGCCGATGCGCCGGGGGACAGGTCGCCGCCGGCTTGCTTGTACTGACGGACCGCCAGCGCGACGGCGGAGTCGAAGGGTGCGACGAGTCGGGAGACCGGGGCCAGGACGAAGTCGTCGGCGGTGTTGATCGGGAGGGTGAGGCCGAAGATCGATTTCGCGATGTCCGCGGGGTGGATCCCGATGAACTCCTGCGATGCCCCGGAGGTGGTGTTGAACGGGGGGCCGTAACCGGCTGTCTTGCTCCCGCCGAGCAGTTCCTGGACGGCGGTCTGGGCCAGGTCGGAAGGGTCGTTCGTGTCCCAGTACCGGGCGCTGAACGCCTGCCCCGGCGGGGAGGCGGGTGCGCCCGGGTAGGTGAGCCCGCCGTCGGGGGACCCCCACAGGCTGGCGGCGAGGATGCACAGCAGGGCCACCGCCGCGACCGCGACGGTTCCCTCGGTGATGAGGTCGAAGCGTCGTTCGGGGCCTTGCCAGGTGGCCACCGGGTGGCGCTTGGCGCGCGCCTTGGTCGGCTCATGGGTTGGCGTTGCCATTTCCCCTCCTCACCCCCGGTTCGACGCGGAGACCGAGGGCTGGGCCGGCGCATCCGGGACCTCCAGCGCCTCCGCGCCGGGCGGCGGCGCCACGCCCCGGCGCCGGATGAGACCGATGTGGGCGGAGACGATGAACAGCAGCACCGCGACGGTGACGACCACATGCAAGGTGAACTGCTGGCCCGCGTTCATGACGTTCCAGACGGCGCCGATGCCGATCGCGTTGAACGCGTCCTTGGCCTGCTGGCCGATCCACTGGCTGTCCCAGTTCGTCATCATCAGGAAGCCGGTGAACGCCGTCAGAATGCTGACGATGAACGCGAGGACACCGGTGATCCACGTCCACCCGCGTCCGCCGCGCCAGCTCATGGTGAAGAAGGTCGTGATGAAGTGGACGGCCATGAACAGGAACATGGCCTGCACGCCCCAGAAGTGAATGCTGTTCATGAACGCGCCGAAGGTGTTCGTGTGCCAGAACGACACACCGCCGAGCGCGATGACCGTGCCGCTGAGAATGGTGACGATGAGCGCCGCCAGGGTCAGCACGCCCATGGTGTACAGCACCGAGGAGACGTAGGCCGGCTCCCGGTCGGGAAGCAGTTTCCGTAGCGGGAAATTGCGCACCAGGTAGCCCCGCAGCCACGGGCTGGGCCGCACCCACGAGAACGGCTCGGTGCCTGTGGTGGCGGTGACCGGATCCCGGCCCGGGCTCGGCGGCGGAATACTCATGCGTCCTCCGACGGTTCGGTCTTTCCGCCGGGCAGCTTGACGAACATCCCCGCGACGAAGATCAGCACCACCAGGATCATCTCGACGAGATTGCCGACCTTGAGGGTGAACCAACTGAATGTGGCGGCGTGGAATCCGCCGTCACCCACGAGGTCGAACACCGCGCCCCAGAGCTGATTGATCATCCTTCACCTCCTCCTGCTGAGCCGGAACGGCTGCCTGCGGCCGTTCGGCCTCGGCAGTGAAGGCTGGCTGTGGGAAAGCGAGGACGAGCTTATGTGCCGAGAGTGCGGGGTTCTGTGTGCCACTCGTGGGCTTCCCTCGATCGTATGACCACCGCCTCCGCGACAACGGGGCCACGACAGCGTCGATGCCGATGTCGTGGCTCTGTTCAGCGGTATGTGCGGCCCTCGGCAAGCGGTGCGCCGGTCGGAGCAAAGCCGGGCGGCGAGGAGGGAACGACCTCCGGCCGATTGAAGGCAGTGCCTGTGCCTGCCGGGATCAGGCCCGCCTGGCGCGCCTTGTCGGAGCGGTGAAGTCAGCCGCACGCCCATCGCACGCACCGACGGAGGACAGACCGAAGGCCGCGCCCGCAGCCGATCCTCGTCCGTCCGCCGTAAGCCCGCGACTGTCCAGCCGCAGGCGGGTCCGGCTCCGGCCGTACGGCCTGGAGGATACGGACCCGCC
>NZ_BBPO01000011.1:1981-48828 GCF_000787815.1 Streptacidiphilus neutrinimicus | reverse complement strand
GGGTCCGGCTCCGGCCGTACGGCCTGGAGGATACGGACCCGCCTCGGTCTGGCGCCGGTCGACAGGGCCTCGGTACGGCGCCGTGGCATGGGGGCGAACGGACGGTTGGTCGAGTGTCAGGGGCCGACCGGCCCAAGCGGTTGCGCCGGGGTGACAGTGAGACTGGAGCTTGTGAGCATAACCGGCACGCCCTTGCTGGACCACGCGCAGTGCCTGGCCCTACTGGCGGCCTGCCCCTACGGGCGGTTGGTCTTCACCGAGCAGGCGCTTCCCGTCGTCGTCCCCGTCTCCTGCCTGCTGGACCCGGACGGTCTGGTGATCGGCGACGGCGGGGACCGACGCCTGGACCACTTGGGCGACGGCGACGTCGTCGTCTTCCAGGCCGACAGGCCCGATCCGCGGGGCCGGTGCACCGAGAGCGTCGCGGTCACCGGACACGTCGAGCGCATCCGCGATCCGGCGGAGATCGGGCGCCTGTCCGCGGCTGCGTCCGAGGGGCGCTGGCATCCGGGCGCGGACGAGCGGGTCCTGCGGCTGACGCCCGCGGTCGTGCACGGCCGCCGCTACCGTCTCCTGCCGGGCTGACCACACGTGACGCAATCCGAGCGGTCACGTGCCCGTGTTCGGCGCGATACTGGTGACGCACGACGTCCGCCGGGAGCGCGAGCATGCCTGCGTCCACCAATCCATCCGAGGGGCCGGACCCACCGGCCAGGGACACGCCTGGGTCGCGTCCCTGGCACCTGCGCTTCCCCGACCCCGCCCGGCTGGAGCTCGACCAGTTAGTGGACAGCCTCCTCGCGACGGCGCAGGAGGTGCAGCGCACCCAGGGCCGGGTCCGCGCGTTGCTGCGCGCGGTCATGACCGTGACCAGCGAGAGCGACCTGGCCGAGGTGCTGAGTCAACTGGTCACCTCGGCGCACGACCTGACCGGCGCGGCCTGGGTCGCCCTGGTGCCGGACGGCTCCCTCGGCCCGGTCCACGAGAAGCTGATCCACACCGGGACGCCGGAGCCCGGGCGCCGCGCCCGGATCAGTGCGGCCCTCCCGGCGCTCGCGGGTCTTCTCACGGACCACGAGCTCGCGCGTGTGGACGACGCGACGACGCTTGCCGCGGGCGACCCACCGGCGGTTGCGCTGCTCGCCCTGGCCATCCCCGGAAACGGCGGACGCGCGGCGAGCCTGTATCTGGCCGACAAGCCGTATTCCGGGCACTCTCCGGGGCCGTTCACCGCCGAAGACGAGGAACTGCTGCAAGTTCTGGCGTCGGCGGCGGGCATGGCCATCGACCACGCCCTGCTGCTGGAGCAGACCCGACTGAGGGAAGCCTGGCAGCACGCCCTCACCGAGATGACCGCGGCGATCCTCAGCGACCCCGACAGCGACCACGCCCTCCAGCACATCGCCGAGCAGGCGCTGGTGGTCGCCGACGCTGACACCGCCGTGGTCACCCTGCACGAGCCTGCGGATGACGTACTGGTCGTTCGTGCCGCCGCCGGGACCGGCAGCGCCACCCTGCTCGGCCTGACCCCACCTCTGGACGCCTCGCTCGTCGGACACGCCTACACCATCGGAGAGCCCCAGATGATCGATGACGCCAGGACCGGCCCCCGCACCGCGGGCGCGCCCCCGTCCGGCGCCGACCTGGGACCCACTATGGCCGTCCCTCTCCGTGACAAGGGGCGTCCGGTCGGCACGCTGTCCGTCGCCCGCGCCGCGGGACGCCGGCGCTTCGGCCGAACCGAACTGGACCTGCTGGCCGCCTTCGCCACCCAGGCCGCGCTGGCCAGGCGCCTGGCCGCGCACCGAAGCGACGACGAAGAGCTCAAACTCCTGCAGGACCGCGACCGCATCGGTGCCGACCTGCGTGAGCGCACCATCCGGGACATCTACGCCATCGGTCTCGACCTGCACAGCGTCGCGCTCCGTCTCGACCCCGACCGCCAGCAGCGACTTCTCCGGGCAGTGGAGCGCATCGACATCGTCATCAAGGACATCACCACGACGGTCTTCGATCTCCGCGCCGATCCCGAACGCTGAATCATCCGCTGGTTCGTCTGTTCCGGCTGAGTCAGTCAGCGGGTTCCACCACGGCTCCGGGGCACGGGGTCGGGCTCTCCGGTTCGGACTTCACGCCCGGAGAGCCGGCTCGGCCGGATGCTCACCCACACCGGCCGATCGCCGCCCGCCCAGGGTGTCGGTTGCATCCGTTCGGCGAGGCCGGCCAGTTGCTCCGGATCGGTGATCCGTTCGGCGACGCCGATGCCCAGCACGCTCCAGCCGGAGCTGCGACCGTCGTCGATCCGGTCGACCTCGAAGCCGACCTCGTGTCCGACCGCGTGGGCGAGGACGCCTTCCTCGCCGGTTCGGAAGATCACCGTGCGGTCGACGATCCGGTAGTTCACGGGCAGCGCCGCCGGGCCCTCCGGCGTCACGAGCACCACCCTGCCGACGCCCCGGGCCGACACCCTGGCCCAGCACTCGTCGGGTGTGAGCTGCGCCAGGGAGGGCCGCTCGGCTGCCGTGGCGGAGCCCGGGGCCAGGTTCTCCCCACCGAGCAGCGCGCCGACCGAGGTCTGCAGAGCGTGGGCGAGCCGCATCAGTGCGCTGAGGTCGACAGGTACAGCGGTGGTCTCCAGATACTCGATGTAGTGGGGATCCATCTGCGCCCGTGCCGCCGTCTCCTCACGCGTGAGCCCGAGCTCCTCACGGCGCCGGGCGACGTGGCGCCCGACGTCGCCGGGGTCGTCCACGCGCGGTTGCCGGGTACGGGCCGTTTCATGGTTCGACATGGTCCGCCTCCCGGGCGGCGAGGGTTGCTGCTCCACCCACCCTCGCCCCGTTGGATCCACTGCCGACAGGGCCGGTCGGGCCTGGCGGGGCCGCCGGTGGTCCCCGCCGGTTGCGCCTGTGCGCCCAGGGGGCGCGGCGCGGATCGCAGGGGCAGCCGGCGGCAGCAACACGCGTGGGACGCGATCCCCGTCCGCTTCCGCGGACCACGGGCCGGCGCGCCAGGACAGGAGCTCGGGCGACTGCGGCATCGCTCACCCGGATCACGGACCTGCCGCCGAGGTTCGCCAGGGTCGGCCTCGGCCGGCCTCCGCACGGCCGGGGCGCGGAGCCCGTGGTTGTGGCGGACAGTGGTGGGGGAAAGCGGCGACGAGGAGGACGCCCACCCCCGGGTTCGGCGGCTTTCGGGAGACGGTCACGGCAGCCGGCCTTCGCACGACAAGAGGACGCTGATGCCGAACGGGAGGTCCGGATGACCGGGCACTGGCTCGCCAGGCCGCGGGCACGGTAGCCGTGCGCATCGGCGTCCTTACCAGCGGCGGCGACTGTCCCGGACTGAATGCCGTGATCCGTTCGGTGGTTCATCGGGCGGTCACCGGCTACCGCGACTCCGTGGTCGGGATCCAGGACGGCTACCGTGGCCTGCTGGAAGGCGAGGTGCGGCCGCTCGGCCTGGCTGACGTGCACGGCATCCTCGGGCGCGGGGGCACCGTCCTCGGCTCCGCCCGAGTCGAACCAGCGCGGGTGCGCGAGGCCGTCGAGCGCAGCGCGGAGCTCGCCTCCGGGCTGGGAATCGACGCCCTGATCGCGATCGGCGGCGACGGGACCCTGACCGCGGCGCATTTGTTCAGCCAGGCAGGGCTCCCCGTCGTCGGGGTGCCCAAGACCATCGACAACGATGTCGAGGGCACCGACGCGACCTTCGGCCACGACACCGCGGTGTCGGTGGGAACCGAGGCCGTCGACCGGCTGAAGACCACGGCCGAATCGCATCAGCGGGTGATGGTGGTGGAGTTGATGGGCCGCCACACCGGGTGGATCGCGCTGCACGCCGGGATGGCGGGCGGCGCGCACGGCATCGTGATCCCCGAGCGGCCCTTCGACATGGAGGAGGTCTGCCGCCTCATCGACGCGCGCTTCGCCCGGGGAAAGAAGTTCACCGTGCTGGCCGTCGCCGAGGGGGCCACTCCCGCGCCCGGCACCATGGAGTTCCGCCACGGCGGCATCGACGTCTACGGCCACCAGCGGTTCGGCGGGATCGGGCATCGGCTGGCCGCCGAGGTCGAGCGCTGGCTGGGCAAGGAGGCGAGGCCGGTAGTGCTGGGACACGTGCAGCGCGGAGGTGCTCCCACGGCGCTCGACCGGGTCCTGGCCACGCGATTCGGGTGGCACGCCGTCGAGGCCGCCCACGCGGGCGTCTTCGGACACTTCACCGCGCTGCGCCGGACCCGGATCGAGCTGCTGCCTCTCGCCGAGATGGTGGGCCGGCTGCGGACCGTTCCGCCGGACCAGTGGGCCGAAGCCCGCGTCGTACTCTGATCTCGTCAGACCCCGGGCGCAGTGCATCCCGGCAGACGAGAGGTGTCATCGCCGGCTTCCCGTATGGCCCGAGGCTCCTGAACTTGCCCATGCCGTGGGCCAGGGACTTTGCGGCCATGCTGGGGGACTCCTCCGCGACCGATGCTGACCTTTTGCTGACCACGGAGGGTGCGACACACCCCTGAGCAGGGAAGAACCGCCAGGGTTGTGGTATGCCCGACATATTGCCATCAAGGTCGGGAACGACCATGCTTCTACGCACGTAGATCCACGCTGAAGGCGAGGCGCCGCACATGTCGGAATCCGTCAGCAGGTCGATGCAAGGGTCCGGGGCCATGCAGGGAGTGCCACGCGTGGTGCGCGCGGCGCTCGTGCAGGCGAAGTGGACCGGGGACACCGAGTCCATGGTCGAAGTGCACGAGCGGTACGCGCGGGACGCGGCCGCGCAGGGTGCGCAGGTGATCGGGTTTCAGGAGGTGTTCAACGCCCCCTACTTCTGTCAGGTGCAGGAGCCGGAGCACTACCGATGGGCCGAGCCCGTGCCGGACGGGCCCACCGTGACGCGGATGCGCGAGCTCGCGCGCGAGCTGAACATGGTGATGGTCGTGCCCGTGTACGAGGTCGAGCAGTCGGGCCTCTACTACAACACCGCCGCCGTCATCGACGCCGACGGCAGCTACCTCGGCAAGTACCGCAAGCACCACATCCCGCAGGTCCACGGGTTCTGGGAGAAGTACTACTTCCGTCCCGGCAACCTCGGCTGGCCGGTGTTCGACACGGCCGTCGGCCGGGTCGGGGTGTACATCTGCTATGACCGGCACTTCCCGGAGGGCTGGCGTGCGCTCGGGCTCGCGGGGGCCGAGATCGTCTACAACCCCTCCGCCACCAGCCGCGGGCTCTCCGCGTACCTGTGGCAGCTGGAGCAGCCGGCAGCGGCCGTCGCCAACGAGTACTTCATCGCGGCGATCAACCGCGTCGGGGTGGAGGAGTACGGGGACGACGACTTCTACGGCACCAGCTACTTCGTGGACCCGCGCGGGCAGTTCGTCGGTGAGGTCGCCTCCGACAAGGAGGAGGAGCTGGTGGTCCGCGACCTCGACCTCGGGCTGATCCAGGAGGTCCGCAACCAGTGGGCCTTCTACCGCGACCGGCGCCCCGACGCCTACGGTCCGCTGACGGAGGCCTGACCGCCGATGCCCTACGACGAGACCGACAGCACGAACCACGAGGCAAAGAGCCTGCTCGACCGGCACCGGGCGGTCACCCCGTCCTGGCTGGCGCTGTACTACCGCGAGCCGCTGGAGCTCACGCACGGCGAGGGCCGGCACGTCTACGCCTCCGACGGCCGCCGCTACCTGGACTTCTTCGGCGGCATCCTCACCACGATGACCGCCCACGCGCTGCCCGAGGTGACCAAGGCCGTCGCCGACCAGGCCGGGCGGATCCTGCACACCTCGACGCTGTACCTCTCCTCGCCCATGGTCGAGCTGGCCGAGCGGATCGCCGAGCTGTCCGGCATCCCCGACGCCAAGGTCTTCTTCACCACCTCGGGGACCGAGGCCAACGACGCGGCGCTGCTGCTCGCCACCGGCTACCGCCGCTCGAACCAAGTGCTGGCCGTGCGCAACAGCTACCACGGGCGGTCCTTCTCCACCATCGGCATCACGGGCAACAGCTCCTGGTCGCCGACCAGCCTCTCGCCGCTGCAGACGCTCTACGTGCACGGCTCGATCCGGACGCGCGGCCCGTTCGCGCACCTGGACGACGCCGCGTTCGTCGAGGCCTGCACGGCCGACCTGGAGGACATGCTCGGGCAGGTCGGCGGCCCCGTCGCCGCGCTGATCGCCGAGCCGATCCAGGGGGTCGGCGGGTTCACCTCCGGGCCGGACGGGCTGTTCGCCGCGTTCAAGCGGGTGCTGGACCGGCACGGGATCCTGTGGATCAGCGACGAGGTGCAGACCGGCTGGGGCCGCACCGGCGACCACTTCTGGGGCTGGCAGGCCCACGCGGACGCCGGGCCGCCCGACGCGCTGACCTTCGCCAAGGGGCTCGGCAACGGCCTGTCCATCGGCGGTGTGGTGGCCCGCGCCGAGCTGATGGACTCCCTGGGCGCCAACTCCATCTCCACCTTCGGCGGCAGCCCCGTCACCACGGCCGGGGCCCTGGCCAACCTGCGGCACCTGCTGGAGCACGACCTGCAGGGCAACGCCCGGCGCGTCGGGGCGGTGCTGCGCGAGCGGGTGGAGGCCGGGGCGCGGCACCTGCCCGTCGTCCGCGAGGTGCGCGGGCGCGGACTGATGCTCGGCATCGAACTGGTGGACCGCGCGGGCGAGCCGAGCGCGGCCGCCGCGGCGATGGCCCTGGAACACGCGCGCGACCTGGGCCTGCTCATCGGCAAGGGCGGCCCGCTCGGCAACGCGCTGCGCATCGCCCCGCCGCTGTCGCTGACCGTCGACGAGGCGGAGCAGGGCGCGGAACTGCTGGTGCAGGCGCTCGACCGGGCGCAGAAGGAACTGTGGGCGATCGAGGAGGCGCTGTGACGCACGGACGGACCGTCATCCGCAACGGGCTGGTGATCACCGCCGCCGACGAGCTCCATGTCGACGTCCTCATCGACGGCGAGCGCGTGGTCGCCCTCGCGGCGACAGGGAGCCCCGAGGCCCGGGCGTGGCAGGCGGACGCGACGATCGACGCCACCGACTGCTACGTGATCCCCGGCGGCGTGGACGCGCACACGCACATGGAGCTGCCCTTCGGCGGCACCTTCGCGTCCGACACCTTCGAGACCGGCACGCGGGCGGCCGCCTTCGGCGGCACGACCACGATCGTGGACTTCGCCGTGCAGAGCGTCGGCCACAGCCTGCGCGAGGGCCTGGACGCCTGGCACGCGAAGGCGCAGGGCAACTGCGCGATCGACTACGCCTTCCACATGATCATGTCGGACGTCACCGAGCAGTCGCTGAAGGAGATGGACCTCCTCGTCGAGGAGGGCGTGACCAGCTTCAAGCTGTTCATGGCCTACCCTGGCGTCTTCTACAGCGACGACGGCCGCATCCTGCGGGCGATGCAGCGCTCCGCCGGGAACGGCGGGCTGATCATGATGCACGCGGAGAACGGGATCGCCATCGACGTCCTGGTCGAGCAGGCCCTCGCCGCCGGGCACACCGACCCCCGCTACCACGGCGAGGTGCGGCGCGAGCTGCTGGAGGCCGAGGCGACGCACCGGGCGATCCAGCTCGCCCGGGTGGCCGGCTCCCCGCTCTACGTCGTGCACGTCTCGGCCGAGCAGGCCGTCACCGAGCTCGCGCAGGCCCGCGACCTGGGGCTGAACGTCTTCGGCGAGACCTGCCCGCAGTACCTGTTCCTGTCGACGGACAACCTGGCCGAGCCGGACTTCGAGGGCGCCAAGTACGTCTGCTCGACGCCGCTGCGGCCCAAGGAGCACCAGGCGGCGCTCTGGCGGGGCCTGCGGACCAACGACCTGTCGGTGGTCTCCACCGACCACTGCCCGTTCTGCTTCGTCGGCCAGAAGGACCTGGGCCGCGGGGACTTCTCGAAGATCCCCAACGGCCTGCCGGGCGTGGAGAACCGGATGGACCTGCTGCACCAGGCCCACCTGGACGGCCACATCTCGCGCCGCCGCTGGATCGAGCTGGCCTGCGCGACGCCCGCCCGGATGTTCGGCCTCTACCCGCGCAAGGGCACGATCGCGCCCGGTGCGGACGCGGACATCGTCATCTTCGACCCGCGCGAGCGCTACACCATGTCGGCCGCCACCCACCACATGAACGTCGACTACTCCGCCTACGAGGGGCGCCAGGTCACCGGCCGCGCCCGCACGGTCCTGTCGCGCGGTGCGGTCGTCGTCGACCGCGGCGAGTACCTCGGCCACGCCGGCCACGGCACCTTCGTGCCCCGGGCCACATGTCAGTACCTGCACTGAATCCCGCGAGCCATCCCCGCACCGCACCACTGAAAGGCCCCGCATGGACATCGGCCTCGTGCTCCAGACCGACCCTCCGGCCCGTCTGCTCGTCGAGCGGATGAAGCGCGCGGAGGCGGCCGGGTTCACCTACGGCTGGACCTTCGACTCCTGCGTGCTGTGGCAGGAGCCGTTCGTGATCTACAGCCAGATCCTCGCCAACACGGAGCGGCTGACGGTCGGCCCCATGGTCACCAACCCCGTCACCCGCACCTGGGAGGTCACCGCCTCCCTGTTCGCGACGCTGAACGACATGTTCGGCAACCGCACTGTCTGTGGCATCGGCCGCGGCGACTCCGCGCAGCGCGTCGCGGGCCGCAAGCCCGCCTCGCTGGAGCGGCTCGGGCAGGCGATGCACATCATCAAGGAGCTCGCCGAGGGGAGGGAGGCCGAGCTCGACGGGACGGCGATCCGGATCCCGTGGGTGGGGGCCGGGGCGAAGCTCCCGGTCTGGATGGGCGCCTACGGCCCGAAGGCGCTGGAGCTGACCGGCCGCCAGGCCGACGGCTTCATCCTCCAGCTCGCGGACGAGTTCCTGACGGAGTGGATGGTCAAGGCCGTGCGCCGCGCCGCCGAGGAGGCGGGCCGCGACCCGGACGCGGTGACCATCTGCGTCGCCGCACCCGCCTACGTCACCGACGGCAGCGAGGAGCAGCTCGCCCACGCGCGCGAGCAGTGCCGCTGGTTCGGCGGCATGGTCGGCAACCACGTCGCCGACCTCGTCGCCCGCTACGGCGAGCACTCGGGCATGGTCCCGGACGAGCTGACCGCCTACATCAAGGAGCGCCACGGCTACGACTACAGCCACCACGGCCGCGCCGGGAACCCGGACACGACCTTCGTCCCGGACGAGATCGTCGACCGGTTCTGCCTGATCGGCACCGCCGAGCAGCACGTCGCCAAGCTGGAGCGGCTGCGCGCGCTGGGCGTGGACCAGTTCGCCGTCTACGCGATGCACGACGCCGTGGACGACGTGATCGCCGCCTACGGGCAGGGGGTGATCCCGGCCGTCAGGCGTCCCTGAACCCGATGAGCCGTTTGACCGCCGCCCGCGCGCGGCGGTCGAAGGCCGTGAGCGGCAGCCGCTCGCGGTAGTAGGCGGGGGAGGGGACCGGGCGTGCGCCGAGGTTCTCCTTGAAGCGGGCGAGAGAGGAGCCGGCCCGGGCGTCGCCCATGTCGTAGACGAGGCACCCGGCCGCGCACGCGTCCTCGACGGCGAGCCGGTGCAGCAGTTGGTTGGCGTGGACCGGCCCGGCCACGCTGCGGTCCATGGCCCCGCGCCAGTACTTGGCGTGGGTGCCGTGACGCAGCACCACGATCGCGGCGGCGGGCTGTCCCTCGACGCTCGCCAGCCAGATCGCGCAGGACTCGCCGAACCGCTCGGCCACCGCCTCCAGCAGGCGCGGCGGCTCGTCGCGCCGCTGACGCCAGCGGGCGAGCGTGAGCGGCTCGTGCTGCTGCTCGGCCCACCGGGCCACCGACTCCCGGTGGAGCCGCTGGAAGAGCGGCACCAGGCGCCCGGTGCGGTCCACCGTCACCTCGACCGCGGCGCGCTCGGCGCGGCGCACGCCCTGGCGCACGGACGGGTGGAAGCGGCGCGACCACACCGCGTCGAAGCCGGGGGAGAGGTCCAGCAGGTAGGTGGTGCGCTCGACGGTCGCGAACCCTCCTGACGCCGTCGCCTCCCAGACCGACCCGGCCAGGGGGGCCGAATCGGCGGAGGAGGCCGAGCCGGCCGAGTCGACCCGGAACGAGGCAGTGGTGCGGGGGTTGAACCGAACCGCGACGCGCAGCGCGGGCCGCGCGGCCAGGTCGGCGAGGACGAGATGCGCACGGCCCGCGTCCGGAGCGCCGTCAAGGCCCACGGCCCCGCCCACACCCCACCTGGGCCAGGATTCCTCCGCCAACAGCCCGGGCAGGCGGCCACGGTGCCGCACCATCGGCACCAGCAGGTGGCCACCGTCGGAGAATCGGTAGAGCCGGCTCGCGTCCACGAACGGCCAGGCGTCGCAGAGGCAGTCGAGCCAGGTCGGGGTCTGCGTGACCAGAGCCAGCTCGTCGCGGCGAAGCAGGTCCCACCACACGTCCCGGGTCGCAGGACTGGTCACCTCGACAGCACAGGACGGGGTGCCGTGGAGGTGGAAGCTGGGCACGCCCTCGCTCCTCTCCGGTCGAACCCGCCGGGAAGCCGGGTGACTCCCGTACGATCATGTCTGATTAGCGCCGAATGTGCCTCTTATGCCATATGGTCAAACTGGCTTGTCTGTCTGCTGTGGGAGGCTGCGTGCCCACGAAACACCAGGTTGTAAGCCCGGCGCCCAGGTCGGAATGGATCAGCCTGCTGGCGAGCGACCCAGCCTCGTCGGTCTTCCAGACCCCGGCCTGGTTCGATTCCGTGATCGAACTGACCGGTGCCCGGGATGCCAGTCGGCTCTACACGACCGGGGACGGGCGCTCTCTGCTGCTCCCCTTGCTGCGTCGCAGTCCTGTGCCGGGGATCGCCTTCGACGCAGCGTATCCGCACCGCATGGGCCCTGGAGGGCTGCTGGCGACGGGTGGGCCGCAACCGGCCGACGTGAGGCTGGTCCTGTCCGACCTGCTCGGCGGACGACCGGCCGGGGTGCGGATCTCGGTGATGCACGACGTGACGGACCGCTGGGAACAAGGCCTCGTGCCCGGCGTCGACGCGATCCGGTCCCACGTGCACGTGCTCGATCTGGACGGAGGCTTTTCCCGTGTCTGGGGTGAGCGGTTCCACGCCTCCACGCGGAAGAACGTGCGCAAGGCCGAACGCTCGGGTGTCACCATCGAACGGGACCTGACGGGTCTGCGGGTCCCGGACTTCTACGACGTCTACATGCGATGGTCGGCGGAGCGGGCCCAGAAGTCGGGTGTTCCCTGGCCTCTCGCGGCCGCTCTGGCACGCCATCGGGAGCCTCTGCCGATGTTCGAGGCCCTTGCGAAGTCCCTGGAAGGGGCATGTCGCATGTGGCTGGCGCGTTACGACGGCGAGCCGGTGGCGGGGTTGATGACCTTCGTCTACCGGGATCACGCCGTCTCGTTCCGCAGTTACTCCGTGAAGAAGTTCGCGTCCCTGCGAGCCGGTTTGCTGCTCCAGCGGACCGCGATCGAGGATGCCTGCGACCATGGTTGCCGTTTCTACAGCATGGGCATGTCGGGAGGGGTCGCCGCGCTCGAGGCCTACAAGGAAGCGATGGGCGCCGTTCCCCGCACCGTGCTCGAATGCCGCATGGAACGCCTGCCCCTCGGCCGCCTTGAGAATCTGCGAAGCAGGGCGGAATCGACCGTAGCGCGCATGCTGGCCAACCTTCGCGGCGCCCGCGCAACCTAGCCGGTCGGGCCACTGTGCCGTGAGGTGGTGGGCGGCGGGCCGGGGCTCCAGGCATCCGGTTCTGCCCAATTGGTGACCTTATGGGCATAAAATGGGCGAATCTGATCCGGGCCGAGGACGGGAGCCCGCCGGTGGTGAGCACCGGAGCCAGTGCATCGACCGCCGCGAAGCATTCGCTGCGGTCACGCAGCAGGGCGCTCGTGGCGGCAGCTGCCAGATACGACCCCCTGCTGCGCAACGGCCATCTGCTCACCCTCAGTTCCGCGCTGACCGCGCTCTTCGGCGCGCTCTACTGGGCGCTGGGCGCCCACTGGTACACCCCCGACGAGGTCGGCCGGAACTCCGCCGCGGTCTCCGCGATGATGTTCCTCGGCGGTGTGGGCCAGCTGAACCTGGCCAACGCGATGGTCCGCTTCGTGCCCTCGGCGGGTCCGCGCACCGGACGGCTGGTCGGCCGGGCCTATCTCGTCGCCGCCGCGGTGACGCTGCTGCTCGCCGCAGGGTTCGTGGCGCTGGTCCCGCACCTCTCACCCGGGCTGGACTTCCTCCACACCTGGAGTCTGGGCCTCTGGTTCGTCCTCGCGACCGGCGGCTACGCCATCTTCAACCTCCAGGACGGCGTCCTCACCGGCCTGCGCCGTGCCGACTGGGTGGCGCTGGAGAACGGGCTGTTCTCGGTCGAGAAGATCGGCTTGCTGGCGGTCTTCGCCGCAGTCGGCACGGCGAGCGGCATCCTGGTCTCCTGGATGGTCGGTCTCGCGCTCTCGCTTGTGTTGACCAACCTCTTCGTCTTCGCGCGGGCTCTGCCCCGTCACGAACGCGCTGCGCCGCAGCCGGCCGCGGACACCTCCGGGCTCACGCTCGGCTACGTCGCGGCCGACTACGTGGGCGCGATGTGCTGGCTGGCCGCCGTCAACCTGCCGCCCGTGATCGTGCTCAACCGGCTCGGCGCCGCCGACAGCGCGTACTTCGCGCTGGCCTGGTTGGTGCCGCTGGCGCTCTATGCCTTCAGCGTCAACATGGGCTACTCGCTCATCGTGGAATCCGCACGGGACGTCACACGGCTGGAGGACTACCGGCGGGTGCTGCGACACGCGGGCCGGGTGCTGGCCCTCGCGGTGGTGGCGGTACTCGCCGTCTCGCCCTGGGCACTGCGCCTGTTCGGCCCCGCCTACGCCCAGCACGGCCTGGTGGCACTGTGGCTGCTGACGCTGTCCGCGCTGCCGAACCTGCTCAACACGACCGTGGTCGCCCTGTCGCGGGCGCGGCGCCGGATGCGCGTCGTGGTGGGCGTGCTCGCGGGCCTCGCGCTGCTGGTGCTCGGACTGACGGAGCTGCTGCTCCCGGTCCTCGGCATCACGGGCGCGGGCGCCGCCTGGCTGATCGGGCAGAGCCTGGTCGCGGCGGTGCTGCTGTGGCGGCGCGACTGGTGGCTGCCCGCCCCGACGCCCCGGCCGCCGACGTGAACCGGCTCGACTCGCCCGGCGTAAACACGGGGTGCACCCTTGAACGAAGAGTGCCTGCGGAGGAGGACGCCGTACCGACCGGCTTCCCGGGAGCCCGATGATGAGCCCGACCAGGAGCGAGGCCAGCCCGACGGGCGCGGCCGGGGCCCGGGCCGGGCGCGGGCAGGAGGGCGGTCCGGTGCCCGACCCGTTCGCGACCCTGGACGAGGCGCTGGCCGGGCTGTGCTCGGCGCTCGCGGCGGACGAGTGGCTGGACGCGTTCCTGTGGGCGGCGGGGGCCTCGCAGATCGTCGAGGACCGCATCGACGGCGTCACCTGGCCGCCGCGCCGCCTGCTCGTCCACCTGGCCCGTCACAGCGGCGACGGTCCCGGGGTCCGTCCCGCGCTGCGCCTCGCCTCCCGCGCGCTCGACGCCGTCGGCGCGGGGTACCGCGCCGCCCCGCCGACCCGGGCGCTGCGCGCCTGGGCGGCCGAGGCGACGCGCGTGACGGTGACGCTCGCCGGCCTGGCCCTGGGGCACGACCCCGGACCCGTCACCGCCGGGCGCGTGCTGGCCGGACCCGGACGCGTCGCGCAGCTGGTCGGACGGGAGCTGCTCCGGCCGCCGGCGTGCTTCCGCAGTTTCGACCAGCACCCGGAGGACATGGCCGAACTGGCCCGCCGCTTCGCCCTGGTCTACCCGGCCCGTGAGCCGCCGCTGCTGGTGCTCGGCGTGCGGACCTCCGGCAGCTACCTCGCGCCGTTGCTGGCCGCGGCCCTGCGGGGCCTCGGGTACCGCCGCGTGGCCGTGGCCACGACCCGTCCCGGTGTGCCGCCGCCGCGCGGAGCGGCGTCCGCCGCGCGCGTGCTGCTGGTGGACGACCCGCCGGTCACCGGCGGCGCACTCGCCGACGTGGCGGCCGCGCTGGAGCGCGCGGGAGTCCCCGCGCCCGCGATCGTCCCCGTCTTCGCCTGCTTCGGCGACCCGGCCCTCGTCCCCGACCGGCTGGCCCGCCTCGACTGCGTGACGCTGCCCGGATCCGCCTGGCACGTGCCGGCCCTGCTCGCGCCGCGCGCGCTCGCGGGGCTGGTTCCGCGGCTGCTGGGGGACGTCCGGGTGCTCGGCGTTCGGGCGGCCGAGCCCGGGCCCGTCGCGCGCGGCGGACACCTGTCCGTGCCCCTCACCGCGGTCGTCGCACACCCCGACGGCGCGCGCGAGGAGCTCGCCCTGTGCGCCGAGTGGACGGGCGTCGGCCGCTTCGGACGCCTCGCCCCCGCCACGGCCGCCGCCCTCGACGGCTTCGTCCCCCGCGTCCGCGGCTTCGCCGACGGCGTGCTGCTCAGCGACCGTCCGAACGGTGGTCGGTCCGACCCGGGCGACCCGTCCGGTGGTGCGCGGCAGCCCGTCACACCGCGCGAGGTCGCCGTCTACCTCGCCGAGCGCGAGCGCCGGCTGCCGCTGCACGAGGACCGCAGCGGACGGCTCGGCGGACGCGACCCCGTCTGGGAGTCCGCCGCCCGCACTCTGGCGCCCGCGCTCGGCCGGGCCGCGGTGCTGCTGCGGCCCGCGCTCGTCCAGCCGCTGACACGGTGCCTGCTCGCGTCGGCGCCCCGGCCCTGCCTCGTCGACGGCCGCACCGCTCCCGAGCACTGGGCGACCGACCCCGCCGGAGCCCGCCGCAAGCTGGACTGGGCCGAGGGCGGCTTCGCCAGCCTCGACCTGGCCTGCTACGACGCCGTCTACGACCTGGCCGGAGCGGTCGCCCACGGGCCGCCGGACGACGAGGCCGAACGGGAACTGCTGCGCCACTACGCCGAGCTGACCGGCCGTCGCGTCGACCCGGCGCGCTGGTTCCTGTTCCAGCTGGTCCAGGCCCGCAACACCGTTCGGCTCACGCCCGGCGCGGACGGGCAGGACGGCCCGGCGCTGCGGGCCCGCGCACGACGCGCGCAGGCCAGAGCCGCGCAGCGGTTCCTCGCCGACGCCCTGCTGGCCGACCTCGACGAGCGGCCGCCCGCGTCCGAGCCGCGCGGCTGGTGCGTGCTCGACGTCGACGGCGTGCTGGAGACCGACGTCCTCGGCTTTCCGGCCGCCTCACCGCTCGGGGTCACCGCGTTGCGCGCCCTGCGCGCCCACGGCTACCGGCCGCTGCTGGCCACCGGCCGCTCGCTCACGGAGGTACGCGACCGCTGCGCCGCCTACGGCCTGGCGGGCGGCGTGGGGGAGTACGGAGCCACCTGCGTCGACGCGGGCAGTGGCCGCGTCCGTGTCGCTCTCGACGACGCCCGGCGCGGCCGGGGTGACGGCGGGCTGGGCTCCCTGCTCGCCTCGCGGCCCGGCCACGAGACCGACCCGCTGTCGCACTGGTGCGTGCGCGCCGCGATCCGCCACCCGGACGGGCGGCGCACCGGCCTGCCCGAGCAGGAGACCGCCGAGCTGCTGAGCGAGCCTCGGTTCGGCCGTCTTTTCGACGCCGTACCCGGCGACGCGCAGACCGACTTCGTCCCGCGCGGAGCGGACAAGGCGAAGGGCGTGCGAGCGCTGCTCGCGTTGATGGGCGAGCCGGCGGAGCCGCCCGTGCTGGCCGTCGGCGACGGCCCCGCCGACCTGCCGCTGCTGCGCTGGGCGCGCAACGCGGCGGTGCCCGCGCACGCGCGGAAGTTGGCCGAGACCGGCATCCACGTCACCTCCGGCGCCTACCAGTCCGGCCTGGCCGACGCGGTCGCCGCGCTCCTCGGCCACCGCCCCGGACGCTGTCCCGTCTGCCGTCCGCCCTCGCTGCCGCACGAGACGCGAGCCGTGCTCGCGGTCCTCGCGCTCCCCGAGGCGGGCCGTCGCGGAGCCCTGACGCGCCTCGCCCGGCTGGCGCTGGAGAACGCGGACCTGACGGCCGCGCACGAACTGCAGACGCACGGCCTGGCGGCGCACGGCCTGTCGACGCACGGTCTGGACTGGCACGGCTTGGACCGGCACGGCCCGGACCGGCATCGCCCGACGGCGCGCGGCCCCTCGGCGCACCGGCGCGGGACGCACGCGAGGGACGGGGGCGAGGCCCGATGAGCGACGAAGGGCAGATGGTGACGCTCGGGGATCAGCTGCGCGGGTGGCTGCCCGTCCGCCGCCCGGCGGTGCTGCGGGGACCGGCCGAACGACGCCTCACGCGCCGACTCGCCCGGGCGTACCGGCCGGACGATCCGCCCGCCGCCCGGCGTCGCGGCAACGGCCTCGCCGACGTGCTCGTCCTGCAGCTCGACCAGCCGGGCCGGGGCGGCGTCGTGCTGAAGCACGCCCACAGCGCCCCTGCCGCCGCCGCGCTCGCCCGGGAATGGGAGGTGCTGACGCGCCTCCGGCACGACGAGCGGCTGGGCGCGTGGCGGCACCTGATCCCCGTTCCGCTCGACCGTCGTCTGGACGCGCCGCTGCCGCTGATCACCCAGAGCCTGCTGCCCGGCCGGGACGCCGAAGCCGTCCTGTCCGATGCCGACCCCGACACCGTCGACCGCGTCGCGCGCCTGGCCCTGTCCACGCTCGCCGTCTTCGGCCGCGCCTCCGTGCGGCCCGAGCCCAGCGCGGGGCGGACCAAGGCGTGGGTGACCGAGCCGCTGGCCGTCGTGCGCGACCGCGTCCCGTGGTGCCGCGCCGGCGCGAACGCCGCCGGGCTGACCGCCGTGGGCGAGCGGCTCGCCGCCTACCTGGACGGGCGCACGCTCGCCGTCGGCTGGGCCCACGGCGACTACCACCCGGGGAACCTGCTGCTGGACGAGCGGTCGAGCCGCGTGACCGGCGTCATCGACTGGGGAGAGGGCCGCGAGGACGGCCCGGTGGCCGTCGACGCCTGCACCTTCGTGCTGATGCTCCGCTGCCTGCGGACCGGGGCCGCCCTCGGCCCGCTCGTCGCGTCCATCCTGCGCGCAGGCGCGCTCACCCCCGACGACGCAACTCTTCTGGCCTCGGCCCGGCCGCCGGGCTCGGACGGCGGCGCCGATCCGGAGTCGATGCTGCTGGCCTGGCTCTGGCACGTCGCCGCCAACGTCTCGAAGTCGCCGCGCTACGGGCGCAGCCGGATCTGGTACCGCCGCGCGGTCGCGCCGGTGCTCGCGGAGGCGGTGCGATGGCCGGGGCGGTGAGCGTGAGCGCGGTGGGCGTGGGGCTGCGGCGGTACGCGCCCTGCGCGCCGCTGCCCACCGCGCTGGTGCTGTGGCTGGTGTCGCTGCGTCAGGTCGACCTGACCGGCATGGGCGACCTCGGCCTGCTCCAGGTCCTGACGCCGCTGTACTGGGTCGCCGTCGTCCTGCTGACCGTCGGCTTCGTCTTCACGCTCCGCGATCCCCGCCTCGGGCAGGGCTGGCTGGCCGGCTACGTGCTCGCGCTCATCGCGTTCATCCACGCGACGCCGTCGCTGCTCTACCCGACCCTGCGCTACGCCTGGGCCTGGAAGCACGTCGCCATCGTCGACGCGATGCTGCGGCACAACGGGTTGGTGCCGCACGCCGGGGATCTGGAGATCTACAACCAGTGGCCTGGGTTCTTCCTGCTCAATGTCGGCGTGCTCAAGGTCCTGGGCCTGTCGTCCCCGGTTTCCTACGCGGCGTGGGCGCCGCCGTTCGTCAACGCCCTGGTGCTGGTGCCGCTGCTGTGGCTGTACCGCTCGATCACGACGGACAGACGGGTAGTCTGGGCGGCGGTCTGGGTCTACTACTCCACCTCCTGGGTCGGTCAGGACTACTTCGCGCCTCAGGCGTTCGCGTTCATCTGTTACGCCTGGCTGATGGCGCTCGTGCTGCGCAGGCTCCCCGCCCTGGCGAGAGCGCCGGGTGAGCCCGGCCCCGGCTACCCGCCCGACCGTCCCGCCCGCGGCAGACGTTGGGGGTGGTCGCTGGCCGTCGTGCTGCTGCTCGACGCTGCGATCGTCTGCTCGCACCAGCTCACCCCGCTGATGGTGATCAGCAGCCTCGCGCTGCTGGCGGTGCCACGGCGCAACCGGCGCGTGGTGCTTCCGCCGCTCCTCGGCTCCATGGCGCTCACGGCTGCCTGGGGCGCGACCGTGGCGCGCCCCTATCTCTCGGCGAACCTCGGATCGTTCGTCTCCTCGCTGGCCAGCCCTGACGGGAACGTGGCCTCCGGATTCCGCAGCCTGGGCACCGCCGCTCCCGAACAGGTGCTGGTCGGCTGGGTGGACCGCGGTCTGTCCGCCGGGGTGTTCCTGCTGGGCGTCGCCTGCCTGGTGCTCAGGCCCTGGACCCGCCGCACGCCGGTCGTCTGGCTGTTCTTCTCGCCCCTGCCGCTCCTCGCCGCGAACGCCTACGGCGGTGAGATGCTCTTCCGCGCCTATCTGTTCTCGCTTCCTTACGCGGCGTTTCTCATCGGCGTGCTGTTGAGACCGCGCCTCAAGGTCCCGCCGGAACCCGCCCCTGCGCGGTGGCAAGTGCTGCGCAAAGCCGCGCTTCCCGCGATGCTGCTCGCCATGCTGGGTGGGCTGTTCTTCAGCTACTACGGCAAGGAGGCCATGAACTACTACACCCCCGGTGAAGTCGCCGCCACGCAACGGATGATCCAGGAGGCGCCGCCGGGGGCGGTGATCGTCGGCGTGACCGGGTCCGTGCCCGGCATCGACGAGCGTTACGAGGAGCACCCCGAGGTACGCCTGGTCTCGGCCCCGGGCGTCACCCAGGAGTTGCTGGTCGCCGACCCGGTGGCGGGTCTGCGCGAGAGCGTCGGTTTCGTGAAGCCGGGTACTCCCGTGTACCTGATCCTCAGCCGTGCGCAGACCTGGGAGCTCCGGTTGACCGGCGAGCTGCCCGGCGACACGGTCGCCCGACTGGCGGATGCCCTGGCGACCACCCCTGGATTCACACTGGTGTACCAAAATGCCGACGCGTCGGTGTACCGCTTCGCGGCGTGAGGAGGTGGCCGGGATGCGTGTGACACGGCGGACCGGTCCGATGGCATGGACCCGGATGGCGACGTGCCTGCTCGTCCTCTGGGTGAGTGCGGCGTGCGGGGCCACGTCGCCGGGCACCGGCTCCGCCGCTGCAGGGAGGCCGTCCACCGGGACGGCCGATCCCTCTGTGAGCACGCCGGCACCGGCCGCCGGGGCGGGCGGTTCCTGGCATCTTGTGTTCTCCGACGACTTCGGCGGCGGCTCGCTCGACAATGCGAGTTGGGCCACCTGCTACGACTGGAACGTCTCCGGCTGCACCAACGCGGGCAACCACGAACTGGAGTGGTACCTCCCCGGTCAGGTCTCCGTCTCCGGAGGAACGCTGCATCTGGACGCCACCCGTACGCCGACGAAGGGCAGTGATGGCAAGACCTATCCGTGGGCCTCCGGCATGGTCACCACCGGGCGCGACAACTGGGACGGGCAGCCCCGGCAGACCTTCCTGCACGGCTACTTCGCCGCAGCGATCCGCATCCCTTCGCAGAAGGGCATGTTCCCCGCCTTCTGGCTGCTCCCGGCCCAGCACGATGTCCCCCAGGAGATCGACATCGCCGAGTTCAGCGGCACCACCCAATTGGTGCAGAACACGCTCCACTGGCAGCTTCCTGACGGCACGCCCAAGCAGCGCCAGAGCTGGTTCGGCCCGGTCAACTTCCCGGCCGGTTTCCACGTCTTCGCGGTGGACTGGGAGCCGAACTCGGTTACCTGGTACGTCGACGGCATCGCCCGCTGGAAGATATCCAACCCCGCGGAGATTCCCAGCCTTCCTATGGAAATGATCCTCAACCTGGCTGTCGGGTACCCCTACGCGCCCCCGTCCGGCGTCAACCAGGCCCAGATGCAGGTGCAGTGGGTGCGGGTGTGGCAGCACTAGGCAGGGAAACGACTCGCCTCAGCGGGCGGAGGGCCGTACCGTCGCGGGCATGAGGCTGCTCTCCGTCAACATCGGCAAGCCGCGGCCCAACCCGTGGAAGCGGCTGCACGCGACAGGCATCGACAAGCGGCCCGTCGCCGTCCCCGTCTCCGTCGTCGCCCCTGGCCCCAAGGGCACCGGCGAGGTCGGTCTCGCGGGCGACCGCGTCTACGACGTCAAGCACCATGGCGGCCCGGATCAGGCCGTCTACGCCTATTCCCGCGAGGACCTCGACGGCTGGGCGGCCGAGCTGGGACGGCCGCTCGCCGAGGGCGTCTTCGGAGAGAACCTCACAACCCTCGGGGTCGACGTCAACGGCGCGCTGATCGGTGAGCGTTGGCGCATCGGGCCGGACGTGGTCCTGGAGGTGTCGTGCCCGCGGATTCCCTGCGCGACGTTCCAGGGGTGGCTGGAGCGCGAGGGCTGGATCAAGCGCTTCACCCGGGCCGCGGTGCCAGGCGCGTACCTGCGCGTGATCGAGCCGGGAGAGATCCGGGCCGGAGACCCCGTAGAGATCGTGCACCGGCCCGACCACGACGTCAGCGTGGCACTCGTCTTTCGTGCGATGACTCTCGAGCCTGACCTGCTCCCACGGCTGCTGGTCGCCGACGCGCTGCCCGAGGAAGCCCGAGAGGCGGCCCGCCGGCGCACGACCGCGTGACCGCGACGGAACGGCTCCCACGAGACGAGCGCGGGAGCCGTTGCAGGGGGACGGTTACGGCCACTCGTCCGAGAGGACGACGTCCATGTCGTCGAGGAACTCGTCGTCCGACATGTCGTCGTCGTCCGGGTCCTCGACCATGGCGAGGGCGTCGACGTCGTCATCCTGCGGGGTGATGCCGTTCTGCGGCATGGCGCACTCCTTGCTCGGTTCCTGGTGTGCGCGCCCAGCTCAGCAGGGGCGGGGGGCAGGTGCTCGTCGAGGCGTCCGATCGGGTGGTCACCGGGTGTGTCCGGCGCGCCAGGTGGGGGTCGTGCGCGTGCCGACCGGTCTCGGCTGAGGCAGCCTGGAGCGATGACCGAGTCACCGGAAGAGCAGCGGCGGCCCCAGGTGGTCGTCCACCCCGTCGACGTCGAGCACGGCGACACGCCGTTCCGGCAAGTCGACATCCTCGACCAGGCCGTGGGACACGCCTGCGACGCCGCCGACGTCGTGGAGTTCATGCGTCGCGCCGGGCTGGACACCGCCCTGGTGGACGCGCCGGGCGTGGTCGAGTGGCGTGGCGGCGGACCTGACGAGTGGACCTGGCACACGCCCGTCTGAGGTCGGGCTCAGCGCGGCAGCGGGAGCCCGAGGCGGGCGCGCAGACGGCGGTAGGCACGCCAGCCGAGGGTGGACCAGCGGTCGGGGAAGGGGGCGACGGGTGCGCCCCGGCCCTCCAGCCAGCCCTGGAACGTCGCGGGAGAGGTGTCCGCTCGGACAGTGAGGCGAGCCAGCCGCAGCGTGTCGTCGGAGGTCGAGCTGAACGCGTTGGCCACCCCGCACGCGCAGTCCCAGCCGGTGCGGAGCACCTTGCGTCGCACCGCCGGGCTCGAGTAGCCGTGGGGGTAGGCGAAGCTGCTGACGGAGTGGCCGAGGGCCTCCTCCAGCTCCCGCTTGCACAGCTCCAGCTCCACGCAGAGCGCGCGGCTGGTGAGGGTGTCCATCTGCGGGTGGGTGACCGAGTGCCCGCCGATCTCGATCCCGACGGCGTCCAGGCCCGCGATCTGGCGCCAGTTCAGCATGTCGGCCGGGCCCAGCAGGCTGCCCGACGGCGCGCCGCCGGGCGGGTGGACGGCGCCGGTCGTGACGAACAGCGTGGCGGGCAGCTCCCGTGCCTGGAGCTGGGGGGCGACCGTCCAGTAGAAGTCCGCGAAGCCGTCGTCGAAGGTCAGCACGGCGGCACGCGCGGGCAGCGCCGGGCCGCCCCGGATCGCGGAGACCAGGCGGCGCAGCGAGACCACGGTCAGTCCCGCGTCCGTGATCCGGTCCAGCTGCTCGGTGAAGGCGCGGGGGGAGACGGTGAACGGCGCGATCCACTCCGACGGCGAGTCGCTGACGGAGTGGTAGACGAGCACCGGCACCGCGGTCATCTCCCACCGCCTCGCTCCCGACGCCGGGCAGGACGCGCGGACAGCAGGGCCGAGGTCGCGAGAGCACGCAGCGGCCGACCGGGACGGGCGCCGGTGGCGGCGGCGTCCGGCCGCGAGGACCTCAGCCGGTCCAGCGTTCCGGCGGCGTAGCCGAGGACCGTCGCGGACACGCCCGCGCCCAGGGCCAGGGCGCGGCCCGGCGACCAGCGCGGGCCGGGCAGCAGTGCGGCGGCGACGGCGTGCGGGACGGCGCTGCGCAGGTAGGCGCGCTCGCTGGCCAGGGCGCGGGACGCGCCGGTGCGGGCGGCGACGGCGGACTTCGACAGGCCCTCGCCGTAGCAGCGGGTCAGGAAGTAGCGCCAGGTCCCGCGTTGCGGCGGCACGTGGTGGCGGACGACCGCGTCCGGCCGGTGCAGCAGTGCCGCGTCCTGCCGGGAGGCGGTGAGCCGCAGGCACAGCTCGGTCTCCTCGCAGCCCAGCGGCCGGGTGCCGACCCGGCCCAGGTCGGTGCGAAAACCGCCCGCCTCCGTGAGGGCCGCCCGGCGGAAGGACATGTTCGCGCCGATGAAGTTCCGCACGGGCGCGGCGGTTTCCGGTCCGCCCCGGTAGGAGCAGCCGACGACCCAGTCGAACTCCGGCGGGAACCAGCGCGGCCGCCCGCCTTCCCAGCGGGCCAGCACGGCCCCGCCCACACCGAGCACGTCGGGGTCGTCCGCCTCGGCCCGGCGCGCGTAGCCCGCGAGGAGCGCGGCCGCCCAGTCGGGCTCCGCGGCCGCGTCGTCGTCAAGGAACGCCACCACCTCGCCGCGGGCCGCCGCCACGCCGGTGTTGCGTGCGCCGGAGAGGCCGCGGCGTTCCGCGTTCGCCACGACCCGTACCCGCGTCCCGTCCGCGAGCCGCTCCACCAGCCGCTCCAGGGCGGGACAGTGGTCCACCACCACCAGGGTCTCCAGCACGGGCGGCCGTTGGGCCGCCACGGAGGCGACGGCCGCGCGCACGTCGTCCCACCGGTCGGTGGTGTAGCAGCAGACGACCACCGAGAGCGTGGGTGCGGCGCCGGGGTCAGCGCCGTGGGCCGGCCGCACCCGGTCTCACCGTCCTCGTCGTCGGGAGCCCCCGGCCCCGGCCCTCGCCGCGTCCGAGCCTGCGTCCCAGGCCGCGTCCCAGGCCGCGTCCCCGGCGCGGCCCGCTGCCGCGCCCCGCGCCGTACCTGTCCTGGAGGGCGCTGCGCAGGTAGCCGATGGGGCCGTAGGCGAGCCCGCGCAGTTGGAGCCGGGCCAGCTCGGCCGCGCTCGCGCCGGCGAGCGGCGACCGGGGCGCGTCGCGTCCGCCCGTACCCCGCAGGGCCACGCCCACGCCGCGCGGAAGGACTCTCAACAGGGCGGGCAGCGCCGCCGGTTGGTGCCGCACCGCTGCCGCGAGATACGCGCCGAAGCCGACCCCGTAGCCGAACGCCTGCGCGGGGACGGCGTCGAGGGTGCGGCGGTGGTGGTGCCAGACGATCGCGTCCGGCTGGTAGACCAGGGACGCGCCCGAGGTCAGCACCCGGAAGAAGGCGAGCAGGTCGTCGCCGCCGCGCGCCGGGGTGCCGGTGCCGGTCGCCGGATCGAAGCCGCCGAGGCGGCGCAGCAGGGAGGCCCGGAACGCCATGTTCGCGCCGGAGCCGAACCGACCGCTGGCGAACGGGAAGAGGGGCTCGCCCCGCGGCGGCTCCCACAGCGACCAGCGGCGCGGGGCGAAGCCCTTGGCGTAGCCGCCGTGCGCCTCCAGCGCGGCCTGGGCGGGCGTCTCCAGCTCGGCGGGCAGGATCAGCCCGGTGACGCAGCCGACCGAACGGTCCGTCGCGAAGGCGTCGGCCAGGGCGCTGGGCCAGCGCGGGTCGACCATGGTGTCGTCGTCGGTGAACGCCACCACGGCGCCGTGGGCGGCGGCCAGGCCGCGGTTGTGCGCGCGGGCCAGGCCTGCCACGGGCTCGCGCAGGTAGCGCACCTGCGGCGGATACCGCGTCAGGACCAGTTCCCGCGCCTCGGCGGTGGCGGGCGCGTTGTCGACGACCAGCACCTCCAGGCCGGGGTAGCGGGTGCGCAGCAGCGAGTCGAGGCAGCGTTGCAGCGACTGCGGCCGGTTGTGGGTGGCCACGACGACGCTCACGGTCGCCCCGGATCGGGACGTCGGCGCGGCCGGGTCGGGCCCCCACGGCTCACGGCGGCGCTGCTGACGGCGTCGCTCCCCGGTACGGCGCTGTTCGGGTCCGTGCCGTTCGGGGCTTCGCTGTTCCGGGATGGGCAGTTCACAGTAAGCGGCAGCGACCAGCGCCCGGCGGAGCCCGGCCGGATCGCCGGCTGCGCCGTCGGCCTGGACCAGCCCGAGCGGGTGTCCGTGCAGTCGCACCAGCGCCGACACGCGTCCGCTCGGGACGACGGGACCCAGGCCGCCCGGCGCGCGCAGCTCCTGCGGCCGGTCCAGCTCCAGTTCCACGACCCGGACGGGGGTGTAGCGCAGATCGCGTGCGGCAAGGCAGGGACAGGCTGCTTCGGAGCGCCGGTCGTGGCCTCTCATCGGTCCGCCCTCGCGGGAGCCGACCCCGTTCCCGCCACCGCGCCGACCGCCTGCCGGACGCCCTCGGAGAGCCTCGGGCGTTCGGCGAACAAGGTGCGCAGCACGCGTCGGCCGTCCGAGAGCGCGTGCAGGTGCGACCGTCCGGCGCGGCGGGGGAGTTCCAGGCTCGGGACCTCGGCGACGCGCAGGCCCGAGCGCAGTGCGTGCGCCACCATCTCCGTCTCGATCTCGAACCCGGGCGCGTGCAGGTCGAGTTCGTCCAGGAAGCTGCGCCGGAAGGCGCAGAACCCGTAGCACAGGTCGGTCAGACCCGCGTCGTAGAGCAGGTTGGTCGCGGCGACCAGGAGCTTGTTGCCGAACGAACGGATCGTCGTGAGGTCCTGGGAGCCGCCGCCCGCGATGTAACGCGAGCCTTTGACGAAGTCGTAGCCGTTGTCCAGGAAGTGGATGTAGTGCGGGATCTCTCCGGGCCACATGCTGCCGTCGGCGTCGAGCATCACCACGTAGTCGCAGCGTGCCGCGAGGAAGCCGGTGCGCAGTGCGCTGCCCTTGCCGGGGGCGTCCTGCCGCAGGATGCGCGTGGCGGGCCGGCACAGCCGTGCCATCCGTTCCGTCGCGTCGTAGGAGTCGCCGTCGACCAGCAGCACCTCGTCCACGCAGCGCGGGATCTCCTGGAAGACCCAGGGGATGTTGCGCGCCTCGTTGTAGGCGGGGATGACGAGGCTGACGGTGGATCGGGTCCGCGGGAGGTCCGTGGCGCGACGCCGGGGGACTGCGCCGGCCGCGGTGCGAGGGATGGGGGGCATAGTCAGGGGCTTGCCGGTGCTCATCGGAGATAAGCCTCTCCGGAGGGCGGCAGGGCATGCGCCGTCGGGGCGTGCGCCACCGCTGCGCGGGCCTACGGGCCCGCACGATGTCGGGAACGATCGCATCGGCGGAGTGCCCCAGCCCTGACTCCGAAGCCCGCCCCCGAGCCTCGCCCCCGTGCCGCCGGTCGATCTTGACGCGTGAAGCGTCGACCACCACGTCGGCAGCCGATGACGGCCGGATCGAGGACCCGTGCCGACGACTGCCAGGGGAACATCATCCTCAGCTGGAGGGGCGGAAGTCAAGGCAATTTAACTGGGTTTTATGCTATTCGTCCCTTTTTGGGGATTTGCCAGGAACAGCTCTTCCAGCTGCTCCGGCGTGACCGGGCGGCCGAAGTGCCAGCCCTGACCCCAGTCGCAGCCCAGGGCGCGCAGCCGCTCGGCGGTCTCGCGCGTCTCCACGCCCTCCGCCGTCAGCGTCAGTCCCAGGCTGCGGGAGAGGTCGGCGAGGCCGCCGATGATGCGCCAGGCGACGTCCGAGTCCGGCACCGGCTCGGCGGACGGCTCGGCGATGAACGAGCTGGACAGCTTGAGGCCGGACAGCGGAAGGTCGCGCAGATAGGCGAGGTTGGACCAGCCGGTGCCGAAATCGTCGACGGCCAGCGTGATCCCCCGGTCCACCAGGGCGTTCAGGACCCGCAGCGACTCGTCGCGCGGGCCGAGCGCGGTGCTCTCGGTGATCTCCAGCTGCAGCAGTCCGGGTTCCAGGCCGGTGTCGGCGAGGATCCGCCCGATGTCGGCGATCAGTCCCTTGCTGCGGGCCTGACGCGCCGTGATGTTCACGTTGACCTGCGGGGCCCGCTGCCCGTAGCGGCGCTGCCAGTCCGCCCCTTGGGCGCAGGCCTGACTGAGGATCCACCGGCCGAGCGGCAGGATCAGGCCGGTCTCCTCCGCGGCGGGGACGAACTCGTCCGGGCCCAGGGTGCCCAGCAGCGGGTGCCGCCAGCGCACCAGCGCCTCGACGGCGGTCAGCGAGCCGTCGGCCAGCGAGCACAGCGGCTGGTACTCCAGGAAGAACTCGCCGCGGTCCAGCGCCATCGGCATCCGCACCGACACGGTGTAGCGGCTCACGGCCTCGGCGTTGGTCCGGGCGTCGTAGAGCGTCCAGCGGGCGCCGCCGGCCTCCTTGGCCCGGTAGAGCGTCAGGTCGGCCGCGCGCACCGCCGCGCCCGGGGTGATCGTGCCGACGGGCCGCTCCAGCACCCCCACGCTGGCGCCGACGGCCAGCTTGTGGCCGTCGATGAGGATCGGCTCGCGCAGGGCGCCCAGGACCGTGCGGGCGGCGGCCACGGCGTCGTGCTCGCCGCCGCAGTGCTCCAGCAGCACGACGAACTCGTCGCCGCCGAGCCGGGCCACCGTGTGGCCGAGCGGACCGAGCGCCGTGGCCAGCCTTCCGGCGACCTCGACGAGCAGTTGGTCGCCGGTGGCGTGGCCGAGCGAGTCGTTGACGATCTTGAACCGGTCCAGGTCGATGTAGCAGAGCCCGAAGTGCGCGCCCGGCGGAGCCTTCGCGAAGAGCTCCTCCAGGCGCTCGAAGAACGCCGCGCGGTTGGGCAGGCCGGTCAGCGGGTCGTGGGTGGCCTGGTGGTGCAGCCGCTCCTGGAGGCGGTAGCGGTCGGTGATGTCCTCCAGCATCGCCACCTGGTAGCGCGGTGTGCCGTCCTCGTCGCGGATCAGCGAGACGGTCAGGTGCGTCCACACCACCTGGCCGTCCTTCCGGTAGTACGGCTTGTCGCACTGGAAGCTCTCCCGTCGCCCGCCGATCAGGTCCTCGTAGGCATGCCAGATCTCCGGGGTGTCCTCGGGATGGACCAGGTCGGTGACCGCGCGGCCGCGCAGATCCTCCAGCCGGGCGCCGAACATCTCCAGCAGCGAGCGGTTGGCGGCCAGGATCTCGCCGTCCACGCTGCCGACGCCGATGCCGACGGCCGCGTGCTCGAACAGGGCCCGGAACCGCGCCTCTGAGGCGTGCAGCGCCTGCTCCGCCTCGCGACGGGCGACGTCGGCGGCGGTGCGGATGGTCTCCTGCTGGCGCAGGGTGCGCTCGCGCAGGGCGATCGCCCAGGCGGCGGCGAAGGCGCCGGCCGGGTCGCCCTCCTGCGAGGGGGCTCCGCGCAGCAGCTCCACCGCCTCGACCAGCAGGTCGGGGTCGGTGAAGTGCGCGGCGACCAGGGCGGTCGCGGCCTGGCCGGGCCGTCCGTCGCAGATCATCGCCGCCGTCCGCGCGCCCAGCGCCGCGACCTTGGTCGGGTGCAGCGGGGTGCCGTGGCGGCGCAGCATCGCGGTCCAGCGCTCCGGGAACGGCGGCGGGGGTGACGTGCGCGAGGATGCCTGCGGGGACGCGACCGAGCCGGCGTCCTGGGCCCTCGCGGGGTTCGCGGCGTCCGGAGGCTCCTTCCCGGCGTGCGGTGGCGGCGGTGCGGGTCCCCGTGGGTCGGCGGTCACGGCAACAGCCCGACCCCGACGAGGCCCGGAAGCCGCTCCGGATGCGGCCCCACCGCTTCGGGGCTGTCGGGACGCCACTGCGTCAGGTAGACCAGGCCCGGATCCACGAGGGTGAAGCCGTCGAAGAAGCGCCCGATCTCCGCGTGGCCGCGCATCGTCAGCGGCGTGCGGGTGCGGGCGTAGATGTCCTGGTGCGGGCCGAC
Source organism: Streptacidiphilus neutrinimicus (assembly GCF_000787815.1). Lineage (GTDB taxonomy): Bacteria > Actinomycetota > Actinomycetes > Streptomycetales > Streptomycetaceae > Streptacidiphilus > Streptacidiphilus neutrinimicus. Next base: position 20,717 of record NZ_BBPO01000011.1, on the reverse strand, counting down.
CTGGTCCGGGCGGCCCTCGCGGCAGGCGTGGCACAGCACCATCGCGCTGCCCGGCGGCAGCGCGTCGCGCAGCCGCGCCACCTGCGCGTGCGGGTGCAGCTCGTCGGGCACGAAGTGCAGCACCGCGACCAGCAGCAGCGCCACCGGCTCGCCCGGCTCCAGCAGGGCCGCGACGTCCGGCTGGGCCAGCAGCTCGTCCGGCTCGGTCACGTCCGCCTGGACGACCCGGCACAGCGGGTCCTCCTCCAGCATCAGCTGGCTGTGCGCCACCGCGACCGGATCGCGGTCCACGTAGACGACCTGCGCCTCGGGCTGGAGCTCCCGGGCCACCTCGTGCACGGGGCCGAGAGTCGGGATGCCGGAGCCGATGTCCAGGAAGCGGGTGAAGCCCCGTGCCGCCAGATACTGCACCGAACGGCGCAGGAAGGCCCGGTTGGCCTGCATGATCTTGGGCAGGTCCGGCCACTGCTCCATGGCCTGGCGCGCCATCCGCCGGTCGGCCTCGAAGTTGTGGCTGCCGCCGAGGTAGTAGTCGTAGACGCGGGCGGCGTTCGGCGTCTCCAGGTCGACCCAGCTGGGCGACCAGGTCTGCCAGGTGTGATGGGCCACGGGCGCGCTCCTTTCCCAGTAGGGAGCGGCAGCGGTAGCGACATTCCGAGGCTGCGAGGCACCATATTATGACAAAGAGCGCAAAAGCGGCGGTACTTCGCACGGGATCGACCTCGGCCATACGTCGACGCAGGGCGGGACGGACACATGGCGGGACGGATCGAGGACTACGCGCTCCTCGGAGACCTGGGCACGGCCGCCCTCGTCGGCGCGAACGGCTCCGTCGACTGGCTCTGCCTGCCCCGCTTCGACTCGCCCTCCTGCTTCGCCGCGCTCCTCGGCGAGGAGCGCCACGGCCACTGGACCCTGGCCCCCGCCTACGACGGCGCACACCCCGCCGGCCGTCGCTACCTCGGCGACACCCTCGTCCTGGAGACCCGCTGGCGCACCCCCGACGGCGAGGTCCGGGTGCTGGACTTCATGCCGCAGCGGCCTTCGGACCGCGACGGCGAGCCGCCGCGCCTGGTCCGCCTGGTGGAGGGTCTGGACGGCAGCGTCGCCATGCGCGGCAGCCTGCGGGTCCGCTTCCACTACGGCCGCGTCGTCCCGTGGGTGCGGCGCACCGGCCACCACCGGGTCGCCGTCGCCGGACCGGACGCCGCCTGGCTCTCGGTGCCGCCCGGCGTCCACACCTACGGCGCGGGGGAGGGCGCCGACGGCTGCACCCGCTCCGAGTTCACCGTCGCGGCCGGCGAACGCGTCGCGTTCACCCTGACCTGGCAGCCCTCGCACCTGGCCGCCGCCCGCCGCTTCGACCCCGAGCGCAGCCTGCGGCAGACCCTCGACGGCTGGGAGGACTGGTCCGCCCGCTGCCGCTACCAGGGCCCCTGGCGCGCGCCCGTGCTGCGCTCGCTGCTCACCCTCAAGGCGCTCAGCTACGCGCCGACCGGCGGCATCGTCGCCGCGCCCACCACCTCCCTGCCGGAGTGGGTCGGCGGCCCGCGCAACTGGGACTACCGCTACTGCTGGCTGCGCGACGCCAGCCTCACGCTCGCTGCGCTGCTGCGCGGCGGCTACCGCGAGGAGGCCGCCTCCTGGCGGCGCTGGCTGCTGCGGGCCATCGCCGGGGACCGCTCGGGGCTCCAGGCCCTGTACGGGGTGGCGGGGGAGCGGGCCCTGCCCGAGACCGTCGCCGACTGGCTGCCCGGCTACGACGGCTCCCGGCCCGTCCGGCTCGGCAACGCCGCGGTCGCGCAGATGCAGCTCGACATCCAGGGCGAGGTCGCCGACATGCTGCACCGGGCGCTGGAGGCCGGGATCCCCATGGAGCGCCAGGTCTGGAGCCTGTTCCGGTCCTTGATGGCCACCGTCGCCGCCCGCTGGCACGAGCCCGACGAGGGCCTGTGGGAGATGCGCGGCGGCAAACGGCACTTCACCCACTCCAAGGTCATGTGCTGGGTGGCGGCGGACCGGGCCGTGCGGATGGCCGAGAGCACCGGGCTGCCCGCGCCGCTCGCGCAGTGGCGGGCGCTGCGCGACACCGTCCACGCCGACGTCTGCGCGCACGGCTACGATGCCAGGCGCGGCGTCTTCGTGCAGGCCTACGGCGGCGACGGGCTCGACGCCGCCACGCTGCTGCTCGCCCAGTGCGGCTTCCTGCCCGCCGACGACCCGCGCGTGGCGCGGACCGTGGACGCGATCCGCGACGAGCTCGACCTCGACGGCTTCGTCCGCCGCTACGACCCGGCCGCCACCCCCGACGGGCTGCCCGGCGGCGAGGGCGCGTTTCTCGCCTGCAGCTTCTGGCTCGCCGAAGCGCTGGCCCTCGGGGGACGCCGGGCGGAGGCCGCCGAGGTGTTCGACCGCACCGTCGCGGCCAGCGGCGAGCTCGGGCTGCTCAGCGAGCAGTGGGACCCGGTCGCGCGGCGCCAGCTCGGCAACGCGCCGCAGGCGTTCACCCACGTCGCCCTGGTCAACGCGGCGTTCGCGCTGAACACTCCGCTGAACGGTGGGTGAGGGGCGCTTTCCCGGTGGCGCGCGCCGTCGTATCCGCGGTGCACACCTTACGGTGTGTCACTCTTCTTGCGCGCTCTGTCATAGGAGTGCTAGCAATTGTCACTGAACGCACCTGCCAAGGGATCCCCCTGACCATGCGGCTCACCTTCCTCGGGACCACCTCGAACAACGGCAACTGCCCCACCCTCTACGCCACCGACCGGGGCACCCTGGTGGTCCAGGGGTACGCGGTCACCGATCCGCACGCGCGCGAGCAGCTGCGGGATCTGTTGCCGGGGGAGGACGCGGTCGAGATCCCGCGGGAGTTGCTGACCTTCCTGGGCTGAGACCGGGCCCTGGGCCGGGACCGGGCCGGGCGTCGAGTCCGGGTCGGGGGCGAACCCGCCGGGTCCTCGGGAGGGCGTTCGGGAGGGGCGGCGGCATGACGGACTTTCAGCGCGAACGCGAGGCGTTGGGTGCCTGGCTGCACCGGCTGCGCCGGGACGCCGGCCTCAACGGCAAGGAGCTGGCCGAACGGCTCGGCTGGGCGCCGTCGAAGGTCTCCCGGATCGAGCACGGTCGGCAGACGCCGACCACCGCCGACCTCGACGCCTGGTCCCTCGCCTGTGGCCAGCCGGGGGCCGCCGCCGAACTCACCGCCAGGCTCCAGGCCCTGGACAGCCACTACGTCACCTGGCGCCGCTCGCTGCGCGCGGGCCACGCGCCGCGTCAGCGGGTCGGCATGGAGCTCGACCGGGCCACCACCGTGCTGCGCGTCTTCGAGCCCGGCATGGTCCCCGGCCTGCTCCAGACCGCCGAGTACGCGCGCTCGCTGTTCACCGCGCTCGTCGCGCTGCAGGGCACGCCCGACGACGTCCCGCAGGCGGTGGAGGCCCGGATGGAGCGTCAGCGTGTGCTCTACCACGTGGGCCACGAGTTCCACTTCGTGCTGACCGAGGCCGCGCTGCGCGCCCGGCTCTGTCCGCCCGAGGCGCATCGCGGCCAGCTGGACCGGCTGCTGGCGGTGGCGTCCCTGCCGGGCGTCCGCCTCGGGGTCATCCCCGACACGGCGATGCTGCCGCTGGCGCCGCTGCACTCGTTCTGGATCTTCGACGACCGGCTGGTCCAGGTGGAGACCTGGACGGCCGAGGTCAACGTCTCCGAGGCGACCGAGATCGCCCTGTACCGACAGGTCTTCGACCGCTACGTCACCGTCGCGCGCTACGGCTCGGCGGCGCGCGCGATCGTCTCCTCGGTCCTGGCGGAGTGCGTGCGGTCCGAAGAGGTGATTGATGCGTCCGTGCCGCCTCAACTGGGACGAGATTCGCAATAACGCGCAATCGGAGTGCGTCGCAGGTGGGCCAGGCCCTACCCTCCTGCCATGGCGGACAGCGCGCGGGCGATCGGCTGGCTGCTGCGCGCGGCGCCCGTTCCCGGCTCGACCCTCGCCGAATGGAACGGCCGCTCCGACGGCAGCGCCGAACTCGCCGTGGGCGTCGTCTGGGACGTGGTCCGCGCCGAGCTGGAGCTCGGCCTCGAGGCCCTCGACCGTCTCCGCCTCGCCGGCGCCGCCGGCCCCGCGCTGTGCGCGGTCGCGGAGCGCCTCGTCTCCGTCCTCGTCCCGGTGGGCACGGCCGCGAGCTGGTCCCCGCCCATCCGCGGCGTCACCACCGCCGGCCGCGGCCAGCCGCTCCGCGTCCCCTTCCCCCGCGTCTCCCAGGGCCCCTACCACTGGCTCATCCCCCCGGACGGCAGCGGCCTCCTGACGGACCCGTCCCACCTCCGCACCGCCCTCCGCCGTGCCGAACGCGTCTACGCGGCCGAGGGCGCCGCCCGCTGAGGTGCGGCCCGCTGGCGCCGCCTCAGCGGGCGAACTTCGCGACGGCCTCCGGGGTGACGGGGGTGAAGAAGTTGACGAGGTTGCCGTCCGGGTCGCGGAAGAGCAGGGAGCGGTTGCCCCAGGGCATCGTGGTGGGGCCTGCGACGAAGTCGGTGACGAAGGTCGTCAGGTTCTCGTGCACGCGGTCCACGTCGTCGACGAGGAACTCGGTGATCACGCTGTGGTTCTCCGCCGGGCGGGCGGAGCCGGGGGCGAAGAGGGGGACCGTGCGGGTGCCGGCGATGGCCAGGGTCGCGCCCGCGGTCCTGAGCTCGGCGAAGTCCTCGGTGGCCCATGTGGCCTGCGCGCCCGTGGCCCGCTCGTAGAACGCGACCAGGCGCGCCACGTCGGCGGTGATGATGCGGATCGAGATGAAGTCCATGGGATCTCCTCGGCTGTGCTGAAGGTGAACGGGTCGTTCACCACGCAGGCTAGGAGAGATAGAGGACAGAATCGGTCCAGTATTCGCGTTAGGCTGCGAACATGCCCCGACCCACTGGACGCGTGCTGACACTCCTGGAGCTGCTCCAGTCCGGCGGCACCCGCACGGTGGCCGAGCTCGCCGACCGGCTCGCCGTCGAGGGACGCACGGTGCGGCGGTACGTCGACCAGTTGATCGACCTCGACGTGCCGGTCGAGTCGGTGCGCGGCCGCTACGGCGGGTACCGGCTCGGGCCCGGCTACCGGCTGCCTCCGCTCATGCTGAGCGACGACGAGGCGCTGGCCGTGTTGCTCGGCCTGGTCGCCGGTCGCCGGGCGGGGCTGACGCCGGCCCAGCGCACCGCCAACGAGACGGCGTCGGCGAAGATCCGCCGGGTGCTGCCCCAGCACATCGCCCGTCGGCTGGACGCTCTTCTCGAAACCCTCGACTTCACGGACCGGCCCCGCGAGTCCGACGCTCCGGACACCGCGGTCCTGCTCACCGTCGCCGACGCGGTCCGCCATCGCCGACCGGTCTCCGTCCGGTACACCGACCGCGAAGGACAGCGCAGCGAACGCACGCTGCACCCCTACGGGATCGTCGCCCACGGCGGCCGGTGGTACGTCACGGGCGTGGACGCCCGGATCGGCGAGGAACGGACCTTCCGGCTCGACCGCGTCGCGGACGCGCGGACCCTGCCCGGCTCCTTCGACGCGCCCGAGGGCGGCCCGAGCCCGGCCGAGCGCCTGCTGTCCGGCTTCGCCGCCGCCGAGCACCGGCATGAGGTGGCCTTGCGGATCCACGGGACCGCCGAGCAGATCCGCACCCGATTCCCCGCCGGCCTCGCGACCCTCTCGGAGCACGAGGACGCGCCCACGCACGAGCCCGCGCCCATGCGCGACCCCACGCCGGGCCGGGACCCGGCGGCCGAGCGCTGGCTGCGCGTCGAACTGCGGGCGGAGCGGCTCGACTGGCTGCCGCCGCTCCTCGCCTCCCTCGACCGGCCGTTCGTCATCGAGCGCCCCGACGAGCTGCGCGACCTCGTCGCCGCCCTCGCGGACCGGCTTGCGTCCTGCGCCCGCGAAGGCTGAGCGCCCTCGGTCTGGGCGCCCCGCAATGGAGAGCCCCGCGTGTTCAGACCGCGAGCGACCCCGCTCCGTACGGGGCGAGGACGAGGCGGATGACTTCCTCGAGGCGGGCGAAGGCGTCCGCCAGGGTGCTGCGGCCGGTGACCCAGGCGACCAGTTCGCTCTGCCAGGCCGCGTCGATGAGATGGGGGACCACCTCCCGCGCTGCGGGCGGGACGTCGGGCATGAGAGCGAGCAGGGAGGCGCGCCCGGTCGCCGCCATCGCGTCGACGACCTCGCTGGCGAAGGGGTCCGTGGACACCGTGACGGTGACCAGGAGACGCGCGAGGTTGGGCTGGCGCTGGAACGCGCGCATGCCGCGCCGGACGAAGCGGACGACGCGGTCGCTGCCGCGTGTGGGCGGAACGGAGCCGCGCAGCTCCGCGGCCAGATCGTCCATCAGCTTGGCGCGCCAGTCGGATGCCGCCGCGGCCAGCAGATGGTCCTTCGAGGAGAAGTAGCGGTACGTCGTACCGAGGGCGACCCCGGAGCGCTCACTGACCTGCTTCATCTGCAGCCGCTCCACACCGGTCTCCGAGACCAGGGTCAGAGCTGCGTCGATCAGGTGCTTCCGGCGTTCCAGCTGGCGAGGAGACATGGTCTCGACGGGCCTCGGTGACAGGTCTACCTTGGACACGCCGCCATCGTACCGGGAACCCCGTTGCACGTGTATGACGCCTCGTCAGCCGGTTCTCCGTCGGGAGGGCCGACCACCCGGCCGAGGCAGGCGGGGCGGGGCTCCGGGGGACGCACGGGCGTCCCCCGGAAGTGGAATGACGTTCTCATCCGACCGTCAGGTCAGCGAGATCTGCCCGCCGCTGACGCTGATCTTCTCCTCCGCGAGCGGGCTCGGCGCCGGACCACCCGCGACCGAGCCGTCGGTGATGTGGAACTGGCTGCCGTGGCAGGGGCAGTTGATGGTCCCGCCGGAGACGCTGCTCACCGTGCAGCCCTGGTGTGTGCACACGGCGGTGAAGCACTTGAAGTTCCCGGCCGTAGGCTGGGTGACGACGACCTTCTCCGCCGCGAACACCTTGCCTCCGCCGACCGGCACGTCCGAGGTCGCGCCGAGGACCGTGCCCGTGCCCCCGCCGCCCGCGCTCCCGCCGCCCTGGGACGGCGCGCTGCTGGGCGCGCTGCTCGGGGCGCCGGCGGCGCCCTGTTGCGACGGCGGCGCATCGGAGGAGCTGCTGCCGCCGGCGCTGGAACACGCCGCGAGCACGGCGGAGACGCCGACGACTCCGGCGCCGGCCAGAAGCGTGCGGCGCGCGGGCAGGTGGGCGGCCGGCTGGGCGTTGTCCGGTTCGTCCTCGTTCGTCCGCTGCGGGGTGGTCGTCATGTGGTACTCCCGTGGTGTGAGGGGCCGTTGGGGATGGTTTACGCACCCGCCGCCACCCCGGTTCAACCACCGCGGGACCTTCTCGCGAGCTCCACACGAGCTCCACATGAGCCTCGCATCGGCGCGTCAGCGCGTCGCCGCTCAGGCCAACAGCGCCCGCGCCCGCTCCCAGGAGTCCGGGTCCGCCGCCGCGAGCAGGCCGGAACGGTCCTCGCCCGGGCGGTAGCGGGAGCCGTCGAGGCGGCGGGCGTGGCCGCCGGCCTCGTCGAGCAGGAGCGTGCCGGGCGCGTGGTCCCAGGGCAGGATGCGGCGGTACAGCACGAAGTCGCGCTCGCCCTCGGCCAGGCGCGGGTAGTCCACGCCCGCGCAGCTCGCCCCGCGGCCGAGGGAGGCGAACCGGGGTGCGGCCGCGGCGACGCGGGCCCTTGCCGGTTCGTCGAGGAAGCGGGTGAGCACGTCCCCGCGCAACGCGGCCGGATCGGCGGGCGCGGGGGCGCGCCGCAGGCGGGTCCCGCCGCGCCACGCGCCCGAGCCGCGCTCGGCGACGTACGCGGTCCCGTCCACGGGCCGCAGGATCCAGCCGGCGACCGTCTCGCCGTCGCGGACCAGTGCCGCCATGACGGCGAAGCCGGGCCGTCCGGCGACGAAGTTGCCGGTGCCGTCGATCGGGTCCACGACCCACGCCGCGGGCGACTCGTTCAGCGCGCGCGGCAGCGTCGGATCGGCGGCGGTGGCCTCCTCGCCGACCACGGGCGCGTCCAGCAGGTCGCGCAGCCGTCGGCTGATCAGCGCCTCGGCCTCCCGGTCGGCGACCGTGACGAGCTCTCCGGGGGTCTTCTCGCTCACCTCACCGGCTGCGAGCGCCCCGAAGCGCGGCATGACGACGGTCTCCGCCGCCTCGCGCAGGATCTCGGTCACGTCGTCGATCTTCATGCCCGTCAGCCTAGGGCCTGCGGTCGGCCGACGGCGGCACGGACCACGGCCGCCGCGTCGCGGGGCCGCCGCCGAGGCCGGCGGCCGGGTCAGGCCTGGGGCTTGGGTCTGCGGATGCGGATCAGCGCCTCCTGGACGACGGAGGCGACGAGGCGGCCGTCACGGGTGTAGAACTCGCCCTGAGCAAGGCCCCGGCCGTCGGAGGAGGAGGGGCTGCGCTGGGCGAAGAGCAGCCACTCGTCGGCGCGGAAGGGGCGGTGGAACCACATCGCGTGGTCCAGCGAGGCCAGGCTGATCTGCGACGGCTCGGTCCGCTCGGCGCGCGGCACCTGCACGTGCAGGGCGGCGGTCGAGGCGAGGGTCAGGTCGGAGAGGTAGGCCAGGGCGCACACGTGCATCAGCGGCTCGTCCTGCGGCAGCGGCTGCGCCGACTTGAGCCAGACGAACTGCTGCACCACGCCGGGCAGTTCGACGGGCAGCCCGGGGCGGTCGCGGGGGACGATGCGCATGTCCAGGGTGAGCCGGCCGGTGGTGCCCCAGTAGTTCTCGGGGCCGCCCGCCGCCCAGGCGGCGTACGGGTCGGGCAGGCCCTCGGGGTCGGGCAGGTCCGGGATCTCGCGCTGGCGGTCCGGGCTCTCCTCCGGGGTCTTGAACGAGGCGGAGAGGGTGAAGACGGCCTCGCCGTTCTGGATCGCGGTGACCCGGCGCGTGGTGTACGAGCCGCCGTCGCGCAGCGCCTCGACCTCGTAGACCAGCGGGCGGCGCGGGTCGCCGGGCCGCATGAAGTAGCCGTGCAGCGAGTGGACCAGCCGTCCCGGGCTCACCGTGCGTCCGGCCGCGACGAGCGCCTGCGCCGCGACCTGCCCTCCGAAGGCGCGCAGCGGTGCGCCGGCGTGGCACCAGCCCCGGAACAGGCCCTGGTCGATCTCGTCGAGACTGAGCAGGTCGTCGAACCCCTTGATCTCGGGCCCGGCGGGGGAGGACGGGGAGGCTGGCTGGTGCGGTGTCGCGGCTGTCACCGCCCTATCGTTTCAGACCGCAACTGCCAGGCAGCTGTGATCTGCACAACCTTGCAAGTCAGCGGGGCCCTGCGACGCCTCCCGGCGGCTCGGCGCGTTCGGCGCGTTCGGCGTGCACGGCGCGCACGGCGCGTCTCAGCGCCGGAACTCGCCGCCGAGCCTGCGGAAGTCCCAGGAGGTGAGGGTCTCCGGCCGGATCCGCAGCCAGGCGTGGCGTCCGTCGTGGAACATCCGCTCGCCGAAGCCGTACTTCAGCGCGAAGGTCTTCTCGACGGTCTCCAGTTCCGGCACCGGCTCCGCCCCGGTCCGCGGCGCTTCGCCGACCGGCAGGGCGGAGCCCGTCACCTCGACGCCGCACAGCTCCCCGTACTCCTCGCCCGCGTCGACCACGACGGCGACGCGCGGGTCGGCCCGCAGCTCCGCCCAGCGGCGGCTGCGGACGATGGAGTACAGCCACAGCGCGGAGCCGTCCCAGGCGAACCAGAGCGGCGTCACGTGCGGACGCCCGTCGGCCGACACCGTCGCGACCCGGCAGGTGCGCTGCGCGCCGAGGAACGCGTCACGTTCCTCGGGGGTCATCATGATGCGGCGCCCGTGCCGTTGTTCGCGCATGGCCTTCCCCCTCCCGCCGGGATGCCGGACGATGAGGCACCAGTAGAACGTGTTCTTGTTCAGTGCGCCAGACTTTCCATGCGCCGAGTGCGGGAGGAGCCCAGTGAGCCGCTTCGAGACCCTGGACTACGAGGCGGGCGAGGACGGCGTCGCCTGGGTGACGCTGGACCGCCCCGAGGTGCACAACGCCTTCGACGCCCGCATGCTGCGCGAACTGCGCACGCTCTGGCGCGAGCTGCGCGCGGACGACTCCGTCCGCGTCGTCGTCCTCACCGGCGCGGGAGACCGCGCCTTCTGCACCGGTGTCGACCGCGGCGCTCTCGCCGACCCCGAGCTGCGCGTCGGCACCCGCGGCGGCACACCCCTGCACTTCGACGACCCCGGCGACTGGATCAGCCCCAAGACGGCGGGCGACCTGTGGAAGCCCGTCATCGCCGCCGTGAACGGCATGGCCTGCGGCGGGGCGTTCTACCTGCTCGGCCAGGTCGAGTTCATCATCGCGGCGGAGCATGCGACCTTCTTCGACCCGCACACCACCTACGGGATGGCGTCGGTCTTCGAGTCCATGGCCATGCTGCAGCGCATGCCGCTGGGCGAGGTGATGCGGATGCAGCTGATGGGCAGCCACGAGCGCATCGGCGCCCGCCGCGCGTACGAGATCGGCCTGGTCCAGGAGGTCGTGCCCGCGTCCGAGTTGCGCGAGGCCGCCGGCCGGGCCGCGGCCGCCCTCGCCTCCCAGCCCCCGCTCGCCGTCCAGGCCACGCTGCGCGCGGTCTGGTACGCGCAGGAGCTCGGCTACCGGCAGGCCCTCGACGTCGCCAAGACGCTCATCCAGGTCGGCAACGACCCCGCGTCCCTCGCCGCGGGGCAGGCGGCCTTCGCCTCCGGCGCGAGGACGCCGTGGCGGCTCCGGTGAGCGCCGGCGTGGTCCTATGCTCGGGCGCATGACCCTTCTGCGGATGGACAACGTCGGCATCGTCGTCGACGACCTGGATGCCGCCGTCGCGTTCTTCACCGAGCTCGGCCTGGAGCTGGAAGGCCGGCAGGAGGTCGAGGGCCTCTTCGCGGACCAGACCGTCGGGCTCGACGGCGTCCGCAGCGAGATCGCGATGATGCGCACCCCGGACGGCCACGGCAGGCTGGAGCTGTCGACCTACCGCCACCCCGCGCCAGTCGCCCCCGTGCCGCCGAACCCGCCGCCCAACACCCTCGGTCAGCACCGGGTCATGTTCGCCGTCGAGGACATCGACGACACCATCGCCCGCCTGCGCGCCCACGGCGCCGAACTGCTCGGCGGCGTGGCGCAGTACGAGTCCGTCTACCGGCTCTGCTACCTGCGCGGGCCGGCGGGCGTCATCGTCGCGCTTGCCGAGCGGATCGGCTGACGCGGGCGGACGGCCGGGTGGACGGCTCGGCGACACACCCACGCTCGGATCAACGCCCGTGGCCTGCGGGACGGGCGACTTAGGGTCGGTCCGAATCCAGGTGCGGGAGCTTCATGGCCGCGCGCCCACCGACCCCAGGGGAACGACCATGTGGAGAGTTGTCGCCTCGGCCGTCCTGGCCGGCGTCGTCGGCCTGTCGGGCGGCGCTCCCGCCGCCGCCCAAGGGACCGCGCGACCCGCGCGCGATCAGGTCACCGCGGTCTCGGTCACGCCGAGCGTCTCCCCGGTCCCCGTCGAGGGCACCGACGGCCGCATCCACATGCCCTACGAGCTGCTGCTGGTGAACTTCGGCACCGATCCCGCGACGATCGACTCGGTCCTGGCCCTCGACCGCGGGCACCCCTCCCGGGTGCTCGACTCGCTGACGGGCAACCAGGTCGCCGCGCACTTCGCCATCGCACAGATCGGCACGGTCCCCGGGCCGAGCGCGGTCCTCGGCGCCGGGCAGGAGGGGATCGTCTGGATGGACGCCACCGTCCCGAACCGGGCGAGCGTCCCGCGTCAGATCGTCCACCGGATCTGGGTGAGGTTCCCGAAGGGACAGGCGGGCGGCCTGGTACCGGCCGACGTCACCGTGACCGTCGCGCCGACGGCCGTCTCCCACCTCCCCGCGCCCGTCGTCGCGCCGCCGCTGTCGGGCACGCGCTGGTTCGACGCGAACGGATGCTGCTCGATCGTCACCGCCCACCGCGGGTCGGTCAACCCGCTCGACGGACGGACCAACTACCCCGAGCGCTCAGGGATCGACTTCATCAAGCTCGACGACCACGACCGGCTCTTCACCGGACCGGCGGTCAAGCTCTCCAGCTACGCGTACTACGGCGCCCCCGTCACCGCCGCGGCCGACGGCGAGGTCGTCGAGCTGCGCGACGGCCTGCCCGACCAGGTGCCGACCATGGAACCGCCGCTGGGACAGCTGCCGCTGGCGGACTTCGCCGGCAACCACGTCATCGAGAAGTTCAGCTACGCCGGCCACACCTACTACGCCCTGTACGCGCACATGAAGCCGGGCAGCGTCCGCGGGCGCGTCCACCTCGGCGAGCACCTGCGCGTCGGACAGCAGGTCGGCCAGGTGGGCAACAGCGGCAACAGCGCCGCGCCGCACCTGCACTTCCAGGTCATGGACCGGCCGTCCGCCCTTGCCTCCCAGGGCATCCCCTACGCCTTCGACCGGTTCCTGCTGCGCGGCCGGGCCGCCTCGGAGAACGTCGTGACGGACGTCCTCGACGGGCGGCGGTTCACCTACGCGCGCGGCGTCAGGCCGCAGCAGCAGCGGTGCCGCCTGCCCCTCTACCTCGACCTGGTCGACTTCCCGAGGACCGCCGCGCACCGATGACGGCCGATCATGCGGGGCGTAGCCTGCCCGCATGACGAAGCGGACGTTCTCCTGGGAGACCGAGGCGCACCGCTACGACGAGTCGCGCGGGGGCGAGGTGCGCGCCCGGTCGGCCGCGGAGGGGCTGGAGGACCTGCTGCCCGCTGACGTGCGGCTGCTCGCCGACGTCGGCGGCGGCACCGGGATCATCAGCCGGAGGCTCGCCCGCCCGGAACGGGAGGTCGTCGTCGTGGACCTCACCCACGCCATGCTGCGACTGGCGAGCGCCCGCATGCCCGGGCGCGCCCTGCGCGCGACCGCGGAGCGGCTGCCGTTCCGGGACGGGACGCTGGACGCGGTGACGAGCGTGTGGCTGCTCCACCTGGTGCCGGACTCACGGCCCGTCGTCGCGGAGTTCGCGCGGGTGCTGCGTCCCGGCGGGGTGGTGGTCTGCACGGTCGACAAGGACGCCTGCCACGACGTCGGCAGCGACATCGACGCCGTGCTCGGGGATCTGCGGCCGCGCCGGGGCAACGCCGTGGGCGCCGCAGAGCAGGACGCGACCGAGCGGATCGTCGCGCACGGGGCGGAGGTCGGGCTGGAGCCGGTCGCCGAGGGGGCGTTCACCGCGCATCTGCGCGGCACGACGCCCGCCACCCTCGCGGACCTGATCCGCGCCGACCGGTACCAGTTCTGGGCCGACCGCCTCGCGCCCGCCGACCGGCGGCGCGTCCTGGACGGGCTCGCCGCGCTGCCGGACCAGGACCGCAGGCGGCCGGACCCCACCTTCCGCCTGCTGGCTCTGCGCCGCACCTGAGGCGGGGCGCCGTCAGGCGGGCGCGCGCACCGCGTCGTTCTCGTCGTCCTCGTCCGGCCGGTCCGCGCCGCCGGCTGCGGTGGCGTCGGCGGTGGCGTCGGTGGGGGCGGCGTCGGCGTTGAGCTCCGGCAGGACGGGGACGAGCGACTGGGTGTCGCCGTCGACGTCCTCGTACGCGCCGGGGGCCGCGACCGCGCGCCACCAGGCGCGCTGCGGCAGCGGCTCGTCCGGTTCGAACGGCTCCCCCGGCCGCGGCGTGGCGAGGGGGACCTCGTGGGCGAGCGCCGCCTCCATCGTCCGCTCGATCGGCTCGTCCCAGGCGTGCGGGGCGAGGTCGAAGGTGCACCAGTGGATCGGCAGCAGCACGCCGCCGCCGAGGTCGAGGTGGGCGCGCACGCCCTCCTCGGGCGTCATGTGGACCTCCGGCCAGAACCGGCTGTACGCGCCGATCTGGATCATCGCCGCGTCGAAGGGCCCGTGCTGGGCGCCCGTCTCGGCGAAGCCGTGGAAGTAGCCGGTGTCGCCGCTGTGGTAGATCCTGCGGTCGCCCCCCGCGACGATCCAGGACGCCCACAGCTGGTAGCGGCTGGTGCGCGGGCCGCGCGAACAGTAGTGACGCGCGGGCGCGGCCGTCAGCGTCAGTCCCGCGACCTCCGCGGACTCGTGCCAGTCCAGCTCGATGATCCGCTCCGGCGGGACGCCCCAGAACTCCAGGTGCGCGCCGACGCCCAGCGGCACCGCGAAGACCGCGCCGCACGCGCCGAGAGCTCGCACGGCCGGCAGGTCGAGATGGTCGTAGTGGTCGTGGGAGATCACCACGACGTCGACCGCGCCGAGTTCGGCGGGCGGGATCGGCGCCGGGTGGAGCCGGCGCGGGCCGAAGCCGGGGATGGGCGAGCAGCGCTCGCCGAAGACCGGGTCGAACAGGACCCGGCGTCCGCCGATCTCGGCCAGCACGCCCGCGTGCCCGAGCCAGGTGAGCCGCAGCCCGCTCGCGGGCGGCGCGGCGAGCTGCTCGGAGGTGAGGCGGTGCACGGGCACGGCGCGGGCCGGGCGGCGGCGGTCGCGGTTCTCGGTGAGCCCGGCCTGCAGCGCGGCGAGCGTGGTGCCGGGCAGCATCCGCCGGGTGCGGACGGGGTTGCGGAAGGCCCCGTCGACGAACTGCGGCGAGCGCCGGATCCTGGCCAGTCGCTCGCCGGTCGGCTCGGCCGCGCAGCCGAAGCCCTCAGGGCGGACACCGCCCGGGCGACGGAGGCGGCCGAGCCATTCCAGCCGTTCGGCGAGCGGCTCGCTGACCGAGGGGAGCGAGACGGACGGGAGAGAGGGCAGCGAGTCCAGCAGCAGGGACGGCGAGGTCGGTTCCGCGGGACGCGGGGACCCCTCGGGACGGGCACGGCCGGGCACAGCACCTCCAGGAGACGCGGTGAGCGGTGAACTGCGTGACGATCTTTCGCAGCCTACCCGCGCGCCACCCGGGTCGCCCGGGCGGCGACCGGCCGTGCCTGCTCCGTCAGGCGGGGATCACGCGTGCGTCACGCCTGCCTCACGCATAGAAGCGGGTGATCGTGTCGGCGACGCAGTGCGGCTTCCCGGCGCCCTTGCTGGTGATGGTGTAGCGGACCACGACCTGCAGGCCGCCGGAGACCGTGTCGGCGGAGACCAGTTCGGCCGTCGCCCGGACGGAGGAGCCGACCGGGACGGGGGCGGGAAAGCGCACCTTGTCCGAGCCGTAGTTGACGGCCATCCGGACGCCCTCGACGCTGTAGCACTCCTTGGCGAGCACGGGGATCAGCGACAGGGTCAGGTAGCCGTGCGCGATGGTCGTGCCGAACGGCCCGTCCTTGGCGCGCTCCGGGTCGACGTGGATCCACTGGTGGTCGCCGGTGGCCTCGGCGAACAGGTCGACGCGCTTCTGGTCGACGAGATGCCAGTCGCTGCTGCCGAGCTCGGTGCCGACGGCGGCGGCGAGGTCCTCAAGGGAGGCGAAGGTGGTCATGCTCCGGAGCGTAGCCCCCGGTCCGGTCCACCTGAATGTGGCGCAGGTCACGACGCTTGGCGGGTCGGGGCTGGGGCATGCGAAGGCGGGCCGAGGCGTGCGGGAGGTCGCGCGGCGGTCAGGCCGGGTCCGCCCGCCGCCCGTGCGCGGCGCGCATCTCGATCGTGTCCGCCCCTCGGGCACGCCCCGCCGGGATGGGCTCGCTTCGGGTACCGGGCGCAGGCCGCCTGCGCGCCGGGCGCGTGGGGCTTGGGCGCTGCGGGTTCCGTGCGCGTGCGCTCCGAGTGCGTCGGGAAGCGGCGGCGAGGTGTGGGTGGCCGGTTTTCTGTGCGGTGGCAGGGGGTAGAGGGCCGGGGCGAGCAGGTGAGGCGTATGGGGCGGACGCCGGGGGGACGGTTCCGACCTGGGGTTGCGCGCACGGGGGCGTCTTTCGGTGGCGGCCTTCTGGAACGTTCCGGTGTGGTCAGGTGTCAGGTGTGGGGGTGGCGTGGATCTCGGGGTGGAGCTCGTGCTCCTCGGTGCCGAGTGCCCCGACGAGCGCGCGTTCGGCGGCTCGCTCGGTGCGGCGCAGGGCGCACAGCGCTTCTGGCGTGCCGTCACGACGACGCTCGCGGACGCCGGTCCCGGACGTTGCCGGGTCACCACCGTGCACCCTGAGGCCGACGCGAACGCCGCGCTCGCCGCCCTTCAGCAGGCGGCCGCGCGCGAGGGACGGCTGCTGTTGGTGTACCTCGCGGGACAGCTCGCCTGGGACCCGCGCCGCCGGCGTCCCGTGCTCGTCGTCGCGGGCAGCCTGCGCGACAGCGCGGCGCAGCGCGGGCTCGCCTGCGACTGGGTGACCAGCGCGATGGCCCACGGCTCCGCCGCGGAGGCGCTGCTCGTGGTGGACCTGACGGCGGACCAGGAGGCGTGGCAGGAGTGGCCGCAGTGGGCACGGACCGTCACGGCGACGGGTTCGGTGCCGATCTGGGGGAGGGTGGCGCGTTACGAGCCCCCGCGCCGGGGGCGTGCGCCGGTGCACGGCCGCGCGGGAACACTTGCGGAGGCGTTCGACGCGCTCCTTGACGTCGGGTTGCCGGGTGCGCCGGCCGTGCTGGATCCGGGCACGCTCCATCCGGCCCTTCTCGCTCTCGACCCGGACGCGCCGCAGGCGGCGGCGGGTCGGGGCGGCGGCTCCCCGGCCGCCGCGCACTGGCTCGGTCCGCCCGAGGGAAGCCGGTTGCTGCTGCGCAACCGCGCGCTGCTGCGCGGCCTGCTCAGAACCGGTCCACGACGCGGTCCGGCGCCTCCCGGGTACTGACTTCGGCATATTCCTGTGAGTGACCTTGACGTGCGCATTACCGTGGAGAGAATTTCAGCCACAAGCCGGGACAGCACGCTGTGCGAGGCATATGGTGCTGAACACCGTCAACTGGGTACTCGGCGGCAAGGGGGGAGCCATGCGGCGTCTGGGACCCGCATTCCTGAACCACCCTTTACGCGACCAAAGGGCCCACCCGGTCAACGAGCCGGAACGGGCGGTCGCGACGGACACCACGGCGGGCCGGCCTGGGGACCTCTGCCGCCGCCTCGCGGCTGCGGTGCTGGTCGGCGCGGTGAGCGTGGTGCTCGCGGCCTGCGGCAACAGCGGCAGCGCCCAGACGCTCGACGGCGCGCCGTCGAACCCCGTCAGCGCGCCGCCGCCCAGCCTGCGCCCGGCCCAGGGCCTGAGCGGTCCGTCCGCCGAGGTGGTGCTCCGCGCCTACCGCGGCTACTGGTCGGCCCAGGTACGCGCCATGTCCACCGGCCATGCGGACGGCAGCGACCTGTCCACCTACGCCACCGGGGAAGCGCTGAGCGACAGTTACGCCAACGTGGTGCGGCTCGTCTCGGCCGGGCTGCTGATGTCGGGGGCGCCGCAGATCCACCCCGTGGTCACCTCGGTCGGCCCGCTGCGCGGCGACCCGGCGGAGCAGCAGGCGACGCTCCAGGACTGCCTGGACGTCTCCGGCTGGCACCAGGTGACGGCCCAGGGCGGCCGGACCAGCGAGCCCGGCGACCGACTGCTGCGCTATCCCCTCGAGGTGACGGCCCGAACCGTCGGAGGTGCCTGGATGATCAGTCAAGTCACGCGCGAGACGGGCAGAACATGCTGAGCGGCCCGCCCGTGCGCCGACCGGGCCGACGGACGTGGGCGCGCGCCGGCGTCGCCGTCGCCCTGGCGCTCGGCGGTCTCGTGGGCGCGGGCGGCACCGCGCACGCGGGCGTGGGCCCGTGCGACAACAGCTACGTCTGCGTGATCGTGGGCGGCGGCGGCAAGCCCCCGACGGGCGGCGGCGGTTCGGGCGGCGGAGGGGGCGGCGGTGGCGGCGCCTGCTGGTACGGCCAGACCCCGATGGCCTGCTACATCCCCGGCATCGGCTGGCTCTCCGCGCAGGACGGCTGCTACTACATGCAGATGGCGCCCCAGCCTCCGGCGGGCGACCCGCTCTGGCAGGGGCACCAACCGGGCGACGGCGCCGTCTACGTCCGTACCTGCTCCCTGAACGCGGGCGGCGGCACCGTCACCCTCTGGATGGCCGCACCGCCCCCGATGCCACCGCAGGTGACGCCCGGTGAGCTGGCCGCCTGGGCGATCGCGAAGATCCCGCGCCGCGCCGCGGTGATCCACAGCGCGCCCGGCAACGGACAGCACGGCCTGGTCAACTCCCCCGTCATGCTCTGGATCGGCAAGCAGGGCAAGGGCTACCACAACACCTACATCGCGCCGAGCACGCCCGCGTGGGCCACTGCCAGCGTGCCCGGGCTCTCGGTCACCGCCTACGTCTGGTCGACCGGGGTCACCTGGAGCACCGGCGCGGGCCAGACGGTCTGCGACGGACCGGGCACGGCGTTCGACAAGAAGGCCGGGTTCGTCTCCGGCTGCTCCTACACCTACGACAAGGCCAACGACGCCTACGTCATCTCGGCCCTGGTCGGCTGGCACGTGCGCTGGACGGCCAGCACCGGCGAGACGGGCGACTTCGGCCTGGACGACATGCAGAGCGCCAACCAGATCGACCTCGCGGTCAAGGAGATCCAGGTCCTCAACTGACCGCGCTCACCACGGCACCACCGCACGGTAGGCACCACCGCACCGAACGCACCACCGCACGGAACGGCAAGGACGCACCGCAAGGAACGCACCGCAAGGAACGCACAGCAACGCCACGGACGAAGGAAAGAGGCGAACCACGGTGGAAGCCCCCGCGTCGCCGACGCTCACTGCCGGACAACGCCCGGCCGCCGCACCCGCGCGCGCCCCGCAACG
>NZ_BBPO01000011.1:0-1699 GCF_000787815.1 Streptacidiphilus neutrinimicus | reverse complement strand
CCCCGCAACGGCGCAAGCGCCGCCCCGCCGTGCTCGCCCTCGGCGTCGCCCTGGTCGCCGCCGGCGGCCTCGGCGGCGCGGCGCTGTACCTGACGACGGGCCAGCGAGTCCCCGTGCTCGCGCTCGCGCACGACGTACCGGCCGGTCAGCCGCTGACGGCGGACGACCTGACGGAGGTGCGGATATCGCTCGATCCCGCGCTGCACCCGCTCTCCGCCGGGAGCCACGTCCTCGACATGCGCGCCACCGCCGACCTCAAGGCCGGACAACTGCTCACCGCCGCAGACCTCACCAACGACCCGCTGGTCCAGGCCGGTCAGGAGGTGCTCGGCGTCTCCGCCAAGCCCGCGCAGCTCCCGGCCTCCGGACTGCACGCCGGGACATGGGTGGTGCTCGTCTACACCCCGTCCGCCGTGGGCAGCGGTGCGGGCACCGGCGCGGAGACCCTGCCGAGCCCCAGCGCTTCCGGTGGCGCCGGCGGGGCCACGCTGCTGCAGTCCGTGACGGTGCGTGTGGTGAGCGTCGGCGCGGCGTCCCAGGACGACGGCACCCGGGTCGTCGACGTCGCCGTCCCGAGCGCGCAGGCGGCGCCCGTGGCCGACCTGGTCGCGAGCGGCAAGTTCGCCGTGCTGCTCGCCGCCCCCGGCACGAACGGAGGCGGCTGATGGCAGTCGTCGCGATCACCGGGGGCCCCGGTGCGCCCGGGGCGACCAGCGCGGCCCTCGCGCTGCTGCTCAGCTGGCCCCTGACCGAGCACCGCCGGGTGCTGCTCGTCGAGGCGGACCCCGACGGCGGCGCGGTGCTGGCCGGCGCACTGCGGGGCGAGGTGCAGGCCGACAAGGGCCTGCGCAACCTCGCCGTGTCGGACCGGCGCGGCCGCCTGCTGCAGGAGATGTGGGACCAGTGCATCGACGTGTCCCCGCAGGGCACGGGCGACCGTCTGCTGCTGCCCGGCCTCACCGACCCGGCGCAGGCCGCCGCCCTCGTCTACACCTGGGAGCCGCTCGCCGAGGCGTGCCGCACCCTCGACGGCTACGGCTGTGACGTCATCGTCGACCTCGGCCGTTCCGGCGGCCACGGCCCCTCCGCGGTTCTGGCGCGCCGCGCCGACGCCGTCCTCGCCGTCCTGCGCACGACGCTGCGCGGCCTCAGCACCGCGCGTCCACGCGTCGCCGCGCTGACGGCGGAGCTGGCGCAGGACGGCGTGAGCGACGCGCTCGCGCTGCTGCTGATCCGCGAGGGCCCCTACGCGGCAGCGGAGATCTCCCGCGCCCTCGGCGCGCCCGTCGTCGGCCTGCTGCCCTTCGCACCCAAGGAGGCCCGCACCCTCTCCGACGGCGGCGGCCGCACCTCCGACCGGCGCTTCCAGCGCTCCGAGCTGATGCGCGCCGCCCGCTCCACCAGCGACGAGCTCCGCGCGCTGACGGCGCGTCGCCGTCTGGTCGCGCGCCCCCAACCCGCCGACTCGTCGTCCACGGTCCGGCCGGGGCAGGGGGCCACCGCCCCGGAACTGCACGCGATACCCGCGCCGACGCCCACGCCCGGTCTGACGCCCGCCCCGCTCCAGGCCGTCCCCACCCCAGCGCCGCCGACGCCGACCCCCTTCTCCCCGGCGGCGGACGCGAGCCGTCTGGGCTACCGCCAGGCCCACGCCGCCACCCCGGCCCCGAGCCCCCTGCCCGCGCACGAGACGCCGCAC
>NZ_BBPO01000012.1:130342-135555 GCF_000787815.1 Streptacidiphilus neutrinimicus | reverse complement strand
GACCGGCTCCGGCGCAGCGACCGGCTCCGCCGCCGCGCGCGGCAGGGGCATGCGGCGTGCCGCCGGGCCGGTGTTCCGCCTGCGGGCGCAGGCCGTCGCCGCACTGCTGCTGCTCGCGGCCCTGCTGGTCACCGCGTTGCTCGGCTTCGCCGACACCGCGGCCCGGGTCCACCAGCTGACCTCCGTCTCCGAGCCCCGCGCCGCCGCGGCCGGGCGGCTGTACCAGGCGCTGGCCGACCTGGACGCCCAGCGTGCCAAGTCCCTGGTCATGGGCTACGCCGCAGCCGACCCGACCGACCCGACCGCCACCCCCGTCCTCGTCGACGACGGCGTCCTGGCCGGCCTCACCGCCCAGGCGGACCAGCGCGACGCGGCCGCCGCGCTGGCGCAGCTCGCCGCCGCCGAGCCGCAGCAGGTCCAGGACCTGCTGGACACGCTCAATCTCTACGACTCCTGGACCGGCACGGAGGAGTACTTCGTCAGCAGCCAGGCGAACCCCGTCGTCGGCCACCCGGTGCCCGGCGCGGTCGACAACTACGCCCAGGCCGACGCGCTGCTCCAGACCAAGCTGCTGCCCGATGTCGCCGCGCTGCGCGACAACGCGGACCGGCAGATGGTCACCGACCGGTCCGCCGCCCACGACGCCGCCCTCTCCTACGCGGCGCTGCTCGGCGTGCTCGGCCTTGCCGCCGCTCTGCTGCTGGTGTGGTGGCAAAGGGATCTGACGGTGCGCCACAACCGCATCCTCAACCTGCCGCTGGTGGTCGCCACCGCGTGCGTGGCGGCACTGCTGGTCGGCACGGCCTCCGCGCTGGTCGGCGCGGCCGGTGAGGTCGACTCGGCGGTTTCGGCCGGCTACACGCCCTACGCCCGCCTGTCCCAGGCGTCCGTCGCGGCCGCCGACGCCGAGGCCCGGCAGAGCCGCTGGGTCGTCGACACCGACTACCGGCCCTCGCTCGCGTCGGCCTTCCAGACCGACGCCGGAACCGTCAAGCAGCTCCTGGCCCAGGACCGTTCCCCGGCGTCGGCCGTGGTCCGCCAGCGCTTCGACGCCTACCTCGGCTCGGACGCCGGCCTGCGGCAGGTCGCCGACGGCGGCGACGTCAACGGCGCCGCGCTGCGCCTGACCGGCGTCGGCCGCGACGACGTCGCCTTCACCTACTACGACTTCTCCGTCCACCTCGGCGCGCTGGCCGCGACCGACGCGGCGGCCTTCGGCTCGCACGCGGGCGCCGCGTCCGACGACCTGTCCGGTTGGGCGGGGATCTCCGCGGCGGTGTGCGCCGTGGCGATGCTGCTGGTCCTCGGCGGCGTCCGCCCGCGGCTGCGGGAGTACAGCTGATCACCGCAGTTGTGATCACTGCAGTTGTGCTCACTGCAGCCGAACGGGCGTCGCCGTGCCGCATGCCCGCAGGAGGCTCGTCGACGCCCGTGGGCTCGTGTCAGCGGGTCGGTGCTCCGCCCTCGTGCCGGTAGAGGTAGTCGACGACCGGCACCGTGCCGTCGACGCCCTCCGGGTACATGAACGGCGACGTCCGGAACGTGCCGCCGACGATGACGCTCGGCATTTCGCTCGTCTGGTACTTCTCGCGCAGCGCCGGCGCGGCCTGCGTCTCGTCCTGCACCTGCCGCGACTCGTAGGCGTTCCGGACCGCGACCGGGTCCAGCCCCTCGCCGGTCGCCCAGTCGACGACGGCGTCCTCCGTGGTCAGGTCCGTTCCCTCGTCCCGCACCGCGTGGAACACGGAAAGCGCCTCGCGCTGCGCGACGCCGAGCTTGTCGAGGGTGTAGTAGAGCCGCGCGTAGGCCATCATCATCGGCTGGTCCGGCCACGCGGCCGGGATGTGCCGGATCACCACGGGCGGGTCCTGCCGCGCCGCCCACTCCTCCAGCGGCTGCTCCAACTGGTACGAGTGCGCGCAGTTGTACCAGAACACCTCGGTGACCTCGCGCGGCGGCGTCTTCACCGGCGGGCTCAACCGGACGAACTGGTGCCCCTCGGTGTAGGGGGCGACCGCGGTCGGCGCGGGCGCGGGCGCTGCGCCGAGCAGCGTGGAACAGGTGGCGGCGGCAAGGGTGAGCCGGATCAGAACGCGCATGGAGGCACGATGGCAAGCCGCCCCGCGTGCCGGTTCGGGGACACGGCGAACGGCCGCCGTATTCGCCCGATCGAGGACGGTCGGTAATTCGTTTGCGCGACCCCGGGGCCGCTCCTACCGTGGACGTCGTACCTGCTGCCGCCCGACAGGAGAAGGCCCTTGCTCTGCTGAGCTCGGAGACACGTCCCGACCTCAGCCGTGCTGTGCCCTCGTCCCGTTACCGGGCGGCTTTCGCATGCGCGCCTCCGCGCCGTCGCGCTCTCGACGGCTCCTTCGTCGGGCTCTTCGTGTCTCCCACGTGTCGCTGGATCGATGTCCCCAACGTCACCGGGAGCCCCCCATGTCACACCCCACCACCTCCGAGCCAGCGGTCGTCGCGACGGGGCTCCACTACGCCTGGCCCGACGGGACACCCGTCCTGGACGGGCTCGACCTCGCCGTCGGCGTCGGCCGCACCGGACTGATCGGCCGCAACGGCAGCGGCAAGTCCACGCTGCTGCGGCTGGTCGCCGGCGACCTCGCGCCGGACGACGGGCACGTCCGCGTCAGCGGCACCCTCGGCTACCTGCCGCAGCACCTGCCCCTGGACGTGGAGCTGCCCGTCGACGCCGCCCTCGGCATCGCCGGTCCGCGCCGCGCACTGCGCGCCATCGAGCGCGGCGAGGTGACCGAGGAGAACTACGCCGCCGTCGGCGACCAGTGGGACGTCGAGGAGCGCGCCCTCGCGGAACTGGACCGGCTCCGCCTCGGCCACCTCGGCCTGGACCGGCGCCTCGCCGAGCTGTCCGGCGGCGAGGCCGTCCTGCTCGGCCTGGCCGGGCAACTGCTGCGCCGTCCCGACGTGCTGCTGCTCGACGAGCCGACGAACAACCTCGACATCGGTGCACGGGAACGGCTCTACCGGGCCGTCACCGAGTTCCGCGGCACGCTCGTCGTGGTCAGCCACGACCGCGCGCTGCTGGACCTGGTGGACTCCGTCGCCGAACTGCGTGAGGGCGAGGTCACCTGGTTCGGGGGCAACTTCACCGCCTACGAGGAGGCGCTCGCCGTCGCCCAGGAGGCGGCGCAGCGCGACGTCCGCGTCGCCGGGTCCGATCTGCGGCGCCAGCGCCGCGAACTGGTGGACACCCAGGTCAAGCTGGCCCGGCGGAAGCGCTATGGCCAGAAGATGTTCGAGAACAAGAGGGAACCGAAGATCGTCATGGGCGCCCGCAAGCGGGCGGCGGAGCAGTCCGCGGGCCGCCTGCGCAACGAGCACGAGGAGAAGGTCCGCCTCGCGCGCGAACGCCTCTCCGAGGCGGAGCTCGCCGTCCGGGACGACGACGAGATCCGCGTCGACCTGCCCGCGACGGAGGTCCCGGCGGGCCGCACGGTGCTGGAGCTGAGGGATCTGCTGCCGCGGTACGCCGATCCGGAAGGCCCGCGGCTCCGGCTGGAGCTGCGCGGGCCGGAGCGGGTCGCGCTGATCGGCGCGAACGGCAGCGGCAAGACGACGCTGCTGCGGACGATCATCGGCGAGCTGGAGCCGCTCGCGGGCGAGGTGCACCGCCCCGTCCCGCTGCGGTACCTGCCGCAGCGGCTGGACCTGCTCGACGAGGAGGCGAGCATCGTCGCCAACGCGGCGCGGTTCGCCCCCGAGGCCAGCGAGAACGCGCTGCGCGCGCGGCTCGCCCGCTTCCTCTTCCGCGGCGCCCGCGCGGAGCAGTTCGTCGGCACGCTCTCCGGCGGCGAACGCTTCCGCGCCACGCTGGCGGCGCTGCTCCTGGCCGAGCCGGCCCCGCAGCTGCTGCTGCTGGACGAGCCCACCAACAACCTCGACCTCGCAGGCGTTCGCCAGCTCACCACCGCCCTGTCCGGCTACCGCGGCGCGCTCATCGTGGTCTCCCACGACCAGCGCTTCCTCGCCGAACTCGGCATCGACCGGGAGGTGCACCTGAACAGCCGCCGGTAGAGGGCGCGAGCCCGGAGCCTCGCTGCGACCCGTCGTCGCAACAGGTCAGGGGCGCGGGGAACTGCGCGACAAGCCACCCGTGCGTGGTGTGTCACTCAGCGAGCAGGGCCATCCGCGCTGGGTGGGTGCTCGCGCGCACGCGGCGGAGCCGCATATTGGCAGAGCCTCGCGCCCCTGGAGGTGCAAGCGCGGGCATCAGCCGCCGGTGCTGGCCGTGGCGGGAGCCTTGAGCGGGGTCATGAACCAGTCGAGGTAGATCGATGCGGAGACGAAAAGACCGATCACGCCGAGCACCACGCCGGCCCAGGCGACCGCCTTGACCCACGAGGGGATCTCCTTGGAGGACAGGAACGCCCCGCCGAACAGCGTCGCCGCGCCGACCAGCGCCGCGACCAGCGCGAACACGCCGTTCCACTCGGCCATGCGGTGCCAGGCGTCGGTGTACGCGTTCTTCACCAGGTCCGCGTTGGACTTCGCGCCGATCTGGCCGATGACGCCCTGACGCTGCTGCACGACGGTGCCGAGGTACGTGCCGCTCAGCGAGATCACACCGAGGGCCGCCGAGACGATGGCGGACGCGCCGCCGAGGACGCCCTTGGAGACGCTGTCCTGGGTCAGCGCCTCCAGCTCCTCGTCGGTCAGGTCGTCCAGCTCCTTCTGCTCGGGGCTGAGGACGTCGTTGGGGCGGGGCGCCCACGCGGTCTTCGGGCCGACGCCCACGGAGACCGTCTTCGGGTCGGCGACCGTCTCGGAGGTCTGCAGGGGCGCGGCCGAGCCGAGGCCGGGGACCTCGCTGGGGTCGGTGGGGGCGGAGGTGTCGCTCGGAGTGGTGGGACCGGGAGTCGTCATGCCGGGCACCCTAGGGCTTCTTTGTGAGGAGCGGATGAATTCTTGACCCCTTCATGGGACTGGTTGCGTGCTGCGGCCTGGCCGGTGTGCAGGGCCTTGCCATCGGGTCCTGTTAACCCCCACCAGGAACAGGGCTCAGGTCTTGTACAGAGTCGCACCCATGTCTCGCTGGTCTGTGATCGTAGGG
The DNA here is from genome assembly GCF_000787815.1 of Streptacidiphilus neutrinimicus. Taxonomy (GTDB): domain Bacteria; phylum Actinomycetota; class Actinomycetes; order Streptomycetales; family Streptomycetaceae; genus Streptacidiphilus; species Streptacidiphilus neutrinimicus. The sequence continues at coordinate 130,469 of NZ_BBPO01000012.1, read as the reverse complement.
TCATAAGGGTGAGCTGGTTCCCCGCCACAGCGGCGACCGTTCCGCACCGACCTTGGAGTGTTCTGCAATGACCGTCTTGCGTGAAGCCCCTGTGAGCACGAGCGACGCGCACGGCCGCGTGGCCGAG
>NZ_BBPO01000012.1:128918-129842 GCF_000787815.1 Streptacidiphilus neutrinimicus | reverse complement strand
CTACGCGCACGACTTCCGGATCTTCGGCGGTGCGCTGGGCGAGGCCCACGCGCAGAAGATCCACAAGATCATGGACATGGCCATCGCGGCGGGTGCGCCGCTGGTCTCGCTGAACGACGGCGCCGGCGCGCGGATCCAGGAGGGCGTCACCGCCCTGGCCGGGTACGGCGGCATCTTCCAGCGCAACACCCGCGCGTCGGGGGTGATCCCGCAGATCTCGGTGATGCTCGGCCCGTGCGCCGGCGGCGCGGCCTACAGCCCGGCGCTGACGGACTTCGTCTTCATGGTCCGTGAGACCTCGCAGATGTTCATCACCGGCCCGGACGTGGTCAAGGCCGTCACCGGTGAGCAGATCTCGCAGAACGGCCTGGGTGGTGCGGACGTGCACGCCGAGGTGTCGGGTGTGGCGCACTTCGCGTACGACGACGAGCGCACCTGCCTGGAGGAGGTCCGCTTCCTGCTGTCGATGCTGCCGCAGAACAACCGCGAGACGCCGCCGGTGGAGATGACCGAGGACCCGGCCGACCGGCGTTGCGAGTCGCTGCTGGACCTGGTCCCGGCGGACGGCAACCGGCCGTACGACATGCGCAAGGTGATCGAGGAGCTGGCCGACGACGGCCAGTTCATGGAGGTCCACGAGCGCTGGGCCACCAACGTCATCTGCGCGCTGACCCGCATGGACGGCCAGGTCGTCGGCATCGTCGCCAACCAGCCGCAGTCGCTGGCCGGTGTGCTGGACATCCACGCGTCGGAGAAGGCGGCGCGGTTCGTGCAGCTGTGCGACGCGTTCAACATCCCGCTGGTGACGCTGCTGGACGTGCCGGGCTTCCTGCCGGGTGTGGACCAGGAGCACGGCGGCATCATCCGCCACGGCGCGAAGCTGCTGTACGCGTACTGCAACGCGACGGTGCCGCGGATCTCGCT
>NZ_BBPO01000012.1:72345-128458 GCF_000787815.1 Streptacidiphilus neutrinimicus | reverse complement strand
ACCCCGAGGCCAAGCGCGTCGAGATGGTCAAGCAGTACAAGACCGAGCTGATGCACCCGTACTACGCGGCCGAGCGCGGCCTGGTCGACGACGTGATCGACCCCGCCGCCACCCGCGAGGTCCTCATCCGCTCCCTGCAGATGCTCCGCACCAAGCACGCGGACCTGCCCGCCCGCAAGCACGGCAACCCGCCGCAGTAATCGTCGAACATCCGAGCAAGCACAAGCACCGAGGAAGGCAACGATGACCTCCGCCACCGTGCCGATGGTCCAGATCGTCAAGGGTGAGCTGGCCGACGAGGAGCTCGCCGCGCTGACCGCCGTCCTGATGGCCCGCGCGGCCGCGGCGCAGCGTGCGGCCCAGCCGCGCTTCGCCCACGGCAGCCGCCACCCGCAGGCCCGCTGGCGCCGCCTCGAGCGCGTCAGCAGCTACCGCAACCCGGTCAGCTGGCGCTGACCCGGACGCCGACCCGAACAGGGGCGCGGAGGCTGATGCCCGCGCCCCTGAGCTTTTCCCGCCTCGCCCACCTGGCCCTGCCTGGCTCCGCCTGGCTCCGCCTCTCCGTGTCTTGCTCCGCCTGGCCCGGCCTTGGTCTGCCTGGCCCGCCTTGGTCCGCCTCGCCCGCCCTTGGTCTGCCTGGCCCGCCTTGGTCCGCCTCGCCCGCCCTTGGTCTGCCTGGCCCGCCTTGGTCCGCCTGGCCCGCCTTGCTCCGCCGGGCTCCCGCCTTTGCGCGGCAGTACGTGGCGGTGTCTGGCGGTGCGGGGCAGCGCGCGACGGCTCGAGCCACTGCAGCAGCTTCCGCATGAAGTCCTCGACGAGCGCCGTCGGCCCCTGCATGCCGTCCAGCGGTCCGTCCGACGCCGCCCAGGCCTCCAGCGCCAGGCGGATCGCGTCCGTCGCCCCCGCGGCGATCATCCTTCGTTCGAGCTCGCCCAGGTTCGCCGGCCCCCGCAGGGCCGCGAGGACCGCGCTCAGCCCCTCCTCGGACTCCTGGTTCACCCGGTACCAGACAGCCCGCAGCGCGGCGTCGTCCGCCGCGGCCCGCAGCAGTCCGCGCGTGCCCTCCGCCTCCGCCAGGCCGTGACCGAGGGACCAGCCCAGCGTCTCCGCGGTGAGGGACGCGCGCGCCGCGCGCACCAACGCCTCCCGCAGCTCCGCGCCGGTCGCCCCCGCGGCCTCCGCGGCCACGAGCTCGCGCCAGCGTGCGCCCCCCGCACTCAGCAGGGGGAGACCGCGTCCTCCTTGTTGCGGAACTAGGCCGGGCTCGCCACCACCCGCAAGCTCGCCGCCGAGGCCGGAGCGGATGCGCGCCTGCACACCGTCCAGGTGAACATCGCCGACCCAGGTGAACATCGCCGACGAGGTGTCCGTGCGCGAGGCTGTCGCCACCGCGCTCGCCGCCCTCGGCGGCGGCGTGGACGTGCTGGTCAACGCCGCCGGCATCCTGCGCTCCTCGCACACCCACGAGACGAGCCGGAGCAGTTCCACAAGGTGATCGCGGTCAACCTGACCAGCACCTTCCTGGTGATCCGCGAGACCGTCCCGGCACTGTTGCAGGGCGACGCCCCGGCCGTCATCAACTTCAGCTCCACGTCCGCGAGCTTTGCGCACCCGTACATGGCGGCCTGCGCGGCGAGCAAGGGTGGCATCCAGTCCATGACCCACGCGCTCGCCGCCGAGTACAGCAAGCAGAGCATCCGCTTCACCGCCGTCGCGCCGGGCTCGATCTCCTCCGGCCTGACCGACGCCAGCGGCACCAGCGCGCAGAACGCCGGTCCTGGCCTGCCGCAGGATGCGGACTTCTCGCTGTTCGCCAGGCTCGCCCCGGCCCTCGGCCACGGCTTCGCCGGTCCGGACGCGGTGGCCGGCGTCGTCGCGATGCTCGGCTCGGCGGACGGCTCGTTCATCACCGGCACCGAGATCCGCATCGACGGCGGCACGCACTACTGAGCACCCCACGCACGGCGGCGGCGCATCACGGAGTCGGCGCTTCACGGAGGCGGCGTATGACGGAGGGGGCAGCCACGGTGGTGGCCGCCCCCTCCGTCATGCCGTCAGCCGCTGCCTCAGCAGAAGCCGCTGCCTCAGCAGGGGCCGTTGTCCGTCCAGACACCGGCCGCGCCGCCGGGGGTGTCGGCCTCGGTCCACCACTTTGCGGTCCACTGGTGGCCGTTGTAGCTGACCACCGCGCCGCCGTTGTACGCGGTGGTGGAGTTCCACGGCGCCGCCGTGCAGGTGCCGCCGCCACCGCTCGTCGGCGACGCGCTGGCGCTGGCCGTCGAGGTCGGGGACGAGGTGGGCGAGGCGGAGGCGCTCGCCGACGGCGTGCCGGTGGGCGGCGTCGCGCCCGCGAACTCCACGTCGTACTTGGTGAAGTCCCAGCTGTTCTGGGTCACGCTGCTGCAGGTGCCGGACGTCTGGCCGTTGTTGTCTGGCGGGCTGCACTGGCGGTCGCGGTTGACCGACCAGAAGGTATACCGGGCCATGTGGTTGGACTCGGCGAAGTTCAGCACCGTCTGGAAGTCGGACTGGTAGAAGTACTCGCCGCTGTCGCTGCGGCCGTTCATCATCGAGATGCCCTCGTGGGCGTACGCCGTGGCACTGTTCCAGCCGAAGGTGTTCATCAGCATCGTGTTGAACTGCTGCAGCGCGGAGATCTGGCTCGCCGCGCCGTTGAAGCCGCCGTCGAACGGCATGATGGAGAAGTTGTTCGGCGTGAAGCCGTCCGTCTTCGCCTGGTTGAGCATCTGCTGACCGAACCAGCCGGTGCCGGAGGTGGTTCCGGGCGTGGTCACCGAGATGTACAGGCCCGGGTTGTTCCGCTGCAGGATCTGCGCGGCGCCGATCTCGTTCGCGACGGCCGTGCTGTTCTCGTACTCCGGCTCCTCGAGGTCGAAGTCCATCGCGTGCAGGCCGTACTTGTCGATGACCTGCTGGTACGCGGCGGCGGTGGAGGCCGGGTCGGAGCAGGTCTGGCCCAGCTTAGTGCCGCCGTAGCCGCCGATGGAGACCGAGACGTCGCCGCCTGCCGCGCGGATCGCGGAGATCGTCGAGGCCACGCTGGTGTCACTGGAGACGGGTGCGGTGCCGCCCCAGGTCGGGCTACAGCCACCGCCGTTGGGCGCGAGGATGAAGGCGAGCTGGAAGGCCTTGAGGCCGGTCGCCGCCATCACGTCGGTCGGGTTCGGCGGGTTGTTGTCGAGCGGCATCAGATACGGAGCGGCGGCGTACCAGTTACTGCCGAGGGCGGCGGTGGTGCTGGCCTGGGCGCTGCCGCCCATCGAGGCCAGCAGCCCGCCTGCGGCGAGCGCGGCGGCGCCGACCGTCGCCACGATGCGGTTGGGGGTCAAGCGGAACACCTGGACACTCCTTGTGGGGAGGAGGGCAAGGACATGCGTGGACGCGTGCGGGCGCGAGGGGGCGCAGGGTGGGGGTGCACCCGCACGGATCCACGGTCCGTCCAGGGTGAGTGACGTGTCGACGGCGCGTCAATAGATTGGACTAGACCTAGGGCTAGACCAATACTCTCTTAAGGTTGCCTGCCCGCTCCGGCGTCGTCGCTCGGCTCAGCCCGCGACCACCACGACCACCGTCGTGCCGGGCGCGATGCCGCCAGCCGCAGCCCCGACGCTTTGCAAGCCCTCCAGGCCCTGCTGGCCCTCCAAGCCCTGGTGGCCCTCCATGCGCGCGAACAGCGCGCACAGCAGCTTCGCCTCGTAGGCCGGATCGAGGGCGAGGCCGTGCCGCGCCTCGAAGTCCGCTCGGAAGGCGTCCAGTTCGGGCGTCCGACGACCGTAGCCGCCGAAAATGGCCGAGTCGTCCAGGGCCCACTCGCCGCGTGGGCCGCCGAACGCCTGCCGTTGCAGCGCGCGCGTCTCCGAGGCGAGATCCGCATGCGCCAACGCGGCGAACCCCAGGGCGCGTTGGCCCGGCGCCAGGCCGGCGGCCAGTCCGGCGAGCATGCCGCCCGTCCCTACTGAGCAGCACACCAGCCCTGCGCCGCAGCCGCGCAGCTCCTCGCCCAGCGTCACGCAGCCGCGCACGCCGTCGGCGTTGCTGCCACCCTCGGGCACCACCCACGCGCGGCCGTACCGTCGTTGGAACGCGTCCAGGGCGTCCGGCTCCATGCGCGTCCGCCACTGCGCGCGGGTGATGAACGCCAGCTCCATGCCATCGGCTGCGGCCTGGGCCAGCACGGGGTTCAACTCCCGCCCGCGCAGCTCGTCCCCGCGCACGATGCCCACCGTCCGCAGGCCCGCCTCCCGCCCGGCCGCGGCCGCCGCACGCAGGTGGTTGGAGTACGCGCCGCCGAATGTCAGCAGCGTGTCGTGCCCCTCGCGCCGGGCCCGCTCCAGATTCGGCAGTAGCTTGCGCCACTTGGTGCCGCTCACGGGCGGGTGCAGCAGGTCGTCGCGCTTGAGCAGCAGCCGCACCTCGGCGCGCCGGACCCGCTCGTCGTCCAACTCCTGCAAGGGGGAAGGGCTGACCGAGGTCGATCCGGTCACCCGAGCAGACCCCATGCCTTCGCCACCAACTCGTAGGAGCGGCGCCGGGCCTCATGGCCGTGGATGTTGCTGGTGACCATCAGCTCGTCCGCGCCGGTCCGCTTCCGCAGCTCCTGCAGCCCGGCGCGGACCTGGTCCGGGTCGCCGACGACGACGTTCGCGAGCCACGCGTCGATGAAGTCCCGCTCCAGCTCGTTGTAGGGGTACGCCTCCGCCTCCTCCGGCGTCGGCACCAGACCGGGCCGACCTGTGCGCAGCCGCATCATCGCCAGCGCCCCCGAGCCCGCCAGCCGTCGCGCCTCGCGCTCCTCGTCGGCGGCGACGACGCCCACCCCGATCAGCGCGTAGGGCTCGGAGAGGACCTCGGAGGGGCGGAACGTCTCCCGGTACAGGTCCAGTGCGGGGACCGTGTTCGCCGCGCTGAAGTGGTGCGCGAACGCGAACGGCAGCCCGAGCCGCCCGGCGAGCTGCGCGCTGAAGCCCGACGAGCCCAGCAGCCACACGGGCGGCCGCCCCTGGCCCGGCGCGCTCGCTTCCCCGGGCACGGCCTTGAGCCGCTGGTAGAGGTGCCCGGCCGGGAAGTCCGCGTCCAGGAAGTGCAGCAACTCGCTGAGCTGCTGCGGGAACTCGTCCGCCGCGTCCGTCCCGGCCCCGCGTCGCAGCGCCCGCGCTGTCGCCTGGTCCGTCCCCGGCGCCCGCCCGAGCCCGAGGTCGATCCGCCCGGGATGCAGCGCGTGCAGCATTCCGAACTGCTCCGCGATCACCAGCGGCGCGTGGTTCGGCAGCATCACCCCGCCGGAGCCGAGCCGGATCCGGTTCGTGTGCGCGCCCAGGTGCGCCAGCAGCACGGCGGGGGAGGAGCTCGCGATGCCGGGCATCCCGTGGTGCTCGGCCACCCAGAAGCGCGAGTAGCCCCACTGCTCGGCGTGCTGCGCCAGGGTCGTGGTCGCGGCGAGCGCCTGCGTGGGCGTGTAGCCCTCCCCGACGGTGGCCAGGTCGAGGATCGACAGCGGCGTCTCGGCCGCTCCCGCCGCTCCGGCCGCTCCGGCCTGCGTGGTCTCCTGGGGGACGGTCTGGCTCATCGTGCGACTCCGCGGGTCTCGAGGGGCTGCCGGCTCTGACTTGGCCCGTGTCTTCTGTGTCCTCCTTCTGGGCAACCGCCGCCCACGGCATCCTGTTCCCACCCGAACCGTTCGCCCGCGCCGGGAACCAGCCTGCTCGCGGGAACGTGACTCCTCTCACATGGACCCGTCGCGCGGCCCGCCGCCCACGTCCAGGAGGCCTCATGACCGACGGATTCACCGACCCGACCGTCTGCCTCCCGGAGGACCTGCTCTTCCTCTGCGCCCGCCCGGGCGACGGTCGGATCCGGCAGCCGCTCTACCTCGCCCACGCTCTCGCCGGCGCGATCCTCGCGGAACTGCACTTCGCGGGCGCTCTGAGATTCGACGGAAAGCGTCTCCACGCCAGCGCGAGCGGGTCACTTCCGCACCCGGCCTGGCAGCGGCGGCGACGTCCCTGCTCCCCACCGTCGTCGGTCCGCGCGGAGCGCGCATCTCCCGCTGCCTGCTGCGCCTCCGCCGACGCCCGGGCGCGCGGCCCTACCTCGACAGCCTGACGGCCGCCGGCCTCCTCAGCCGGGACGAGGCCCGTCTCCTCGGCTTCATCCCGGTCACCACCCACACGCTCACCGACCCCGACGCCCGCGCGTCCCGGGTCGCCCGCATCGACGGCGTCCTGGCCTCCCCGCTGACGGCCCCACCCCGCGACCTCGCCCTCACCACCCTCGCGGCCACCGTCGACCTGACCAGCCATCTCCACCCCACCCGCCCGGACCGCCAAGCCCGCCGCCTCCTCACCGACCTCACCCGCGCCGACCCGTCTCCTCCGTTGTCGCCATCTCCATCCGCCGCGCCCGCTCCTCCGCCTGACCCCCGCCCCCCACCGTGGTGGTCACGAGCACCCCCGCAGGTCAGGTAGTATTTCTGTCGTGCCGAGGCGCGGGAAACCGCGAAGAGAGCACACCGGCGCCGCTAGCTCAGTTGGTTAGAGCAGCTGACTCTTAATCAGCGGGTCCGGGGTTCGAGTCCCTGGCGGCGCACCACCAAGGTGGTATCTGACCTGCGGCTTCATGATTGATCATGAAGCCGCAGGTCTTTTTTGTGCCTGAGGTGGGAGCAAGGTGGGAGCCCGGGCGCGGGGCGGATGTGAACGGCTCGGATGAGTCCGCTCTGCCGTGCCCCGCGCCGGGAGAAGGCCGGTCAGTGCCGCGTGAGCGTTTTGGCTGGCCTGTGTGACCGAGACCGTCGGCCCGCCCCTCTGGAGCAAGCGGCCTCGCATCGAGTACTGACGTTGGGTCAGGTGAGGCGCCGGATGACCTCCTGGCCGATGCGCTGCAGGTCCTCGTCGTTGCCGATGCTGGAGAACCGGCCACCGCGCCCGGGGAGGGCCAGTTGGGAGCGGAGCAGGGGCAGGGCGGGTGCGGCACTTGTGCCCATACGGTCCAGGCAGGCCACGGCGTTGTTGGCCGTCGCCGGGTTCTTCGTCCAGGCCTGGAGCAGGGTGTCCAGCACCGCCGGTGCCTCCGGCTCGCCGCCGATGTCCCAGAGGGCCGCGGCGCAGGGGACGCGGACCCATTCGTATCCGTGCGTGAGGAGTGAGCGCAGGCGCGGCAGCGCTGCCGCGGCCGGGGCGCCGATCTGGCCTAGGATCCCGGCCGCGTCCGAGATGCGGAAGGTGATGTTGTCGTCCAGCAGGCCGAGGAGGAGCGGCATGACTTCCTCGTGGTCGCCGCCGATGGCCCAGAGCGCGGCGACGGCTGCTGGGCGGACGTGGGCGTCCGTCGCTCCGGTCAGTGCTCGGATCTCGGCGAGGGCAGGTGCCGCCGCCGGGCCGAAGGCGCGCAGGGTCTCCAACGCCGGGGAGGCGATGCCCCACTGCTCGTGGGCCACCGCTGTGGTGAGCGTGTCGTGGACGACTGGCAGCGCGGCCGGGTCCCCGAGCGCGGCGAGGGCGGACAGCGTGGAGCGGACGCTCATCTCCGCAGGCCCCTGTGCGTCGTCGAGCCGACGCAGGTGATCACAGAGCCGCGGCACCAACGCGTCGGCGGCCTCCGGCAGAGCGCCGGCCACCTGGACCGCGCGCCAGGCGTCGACGCCGCTGTCGAAGGCAGTGATCAGACTGGGAACAGCTCGCACGTCGCCGAGGCGGGCCAGGGCGCGGACGGCCTCCTGGTGGGCCCGCCGCAGCTGGGGGTGCGTGGCTGCCCACACGTTCGGCCCGTAGGTGGCGCGTTGCTCGGCGACGTGCTGGGCCAGCGCCTCCCGGGCAGGTCCGGCGATCACGTGGCAGGACTCCAGGACAGCCGCCGCCTCCGCGGCGACCTCGAGGTGCTCCGCACCCAGCTGCCCGGCGACCAGCGTGATCAGTGACGTGTGGTCACCGCGCCAGGCGCGCATCACGTCCCCGCTCATGCGCAGGGCGTCCAGCCGCGCGCCGGGATCGGGGTCGCGCAGCTGCGCCGCCAGCAGGGCCGTGCGCTGGGGCACCCGGTGCGCCAGGGTTTGGTGGAAGGTGCGCAGCAGGTCGGTGGTGGGGGAGTGGACGCGCCCGTGTCGTTCGAGGTCCTCGAACGCGGCGAGGATGTGCGGCGGTACGCCGTTCGCCTTTGGCTTTGGGGAGTTCTTGCGCGGCGGGTCCGCCCACGTGGAGGCCGGGACGTGGACCTGTGCGAGCTCGCTGAGCAGCTCCATCGCGGCGGGAACGACGTCGGGACCGATCCGGTCCGGAGCACACCGCGCGCGCTGGACCACGGCTGCGAGCCGGATCTCGGGCGCGACCGACCGGTCCGAGGCAAGCCCGGTGAACCACGTCGTCGCCTCGTCCGAGGCTGTCGGCAGACGCAGGGCCAGCTCCGCCATCGCCTCCAGGAGCAGCAGCCGCTCCACGACCCCCGGCTCCTCGGGAAGGCGGGTCCGCAGCAGGTGAGCTGCCCGGTGCGCGTCTTCGAGGAAGCACCCCAGCGCCGGTATCGCGGCGCGACGCAGCCGCGCGTCGGGCTCCGAGGCAAAGCCGACGAACACGTCCGCACGCTTGCGCATCGTGGCCCCGGCTCCGGTGAAGAACTCCGCGTCGCCGTCTTCCACGTCGCCGCGCTCGACCGCCGACTGCCCAATGCTGACGATCAGTTGCACGATCTCGGCTCGGTCGGGCGTGCGGTGGTCCTCGGCCAACTTGAAGAGGAACGGCAGGCTGGCGATGGTGGACGGGTACACGGAGCCCTGGTGGTGCACGGCCCCGTAGTACCGGCTCAGGGCCTTGCCTCGCTCCTTGGGATCCGTGGAGCGGAGGGCCGCCAGCAGGGCCGGCACCTCCTCGGCGGAGCCGTAGGCGTGGTGCAGCGACGACCAGTCGATCTCGTGAAGTCCGTTCAACATGGTCGGCACTATGCCTCGCTCCACCGACATCGGCCCGAGGCGTCGACTGCGAGCCCATGAGGCGTTCGTCGGAGCCGACCGTCAGGCCGATGCGGTGCCGGCATGGCCGTCAGTCGACACCAGGCACAGCCCCGATCGCAGGCCCGCCTGTCGGTGGGTGATGAGACGATCGAAGTGTGAAGATGCCCAGGACAACCTGCAGCAGGTGCGGCAGGAACGTGGCTGCGATACCGGGTGGCGTCGCCGGACACTGGAACGCGGCCCGTCACGATGAGCCGCACGTGGGCGTGCGCGAGGTCCTGGTGTCGTGCACGGGCTCCTTGAAGCCGGTCGCGGTGGAGGACTTGGTCTACCAACTTGCCTTCTATGAGCCTGACGAGACCGCTCTGATGATCTTCTGAGGAGCCTGCTGCCGGCAAGCGTTGGCTTCCAACATCAGCGCCTGCGCCTGCGGGGCGTTCAGGGGCTACCAGGCGTTGGGTGCCTGTTCGGGGTCACTGTCGATGGGGCCCGTGCGGACTCCAGCCTCCCAGGTGCGGGCGTAGTTCGTCGGAGGTGATGACTGGCTCCTCGACGAGGCTCGACAGGTGCTGGAGAGGGTCGATGCTGTCTGCGTGTTCTCGGGCCCATTCGATCCACTCGCTCACCGCGTTGGCAGGTGAGTCAGTTGGCTCTGTCCGAAGGCGTTGCTCAAGGGCATTGCAGTAGTCCCGGATGTTGACCGCGAGCCGCCAGGACTCCGTTTGTTCTTGGATGGCTTTCACTCGATGGGTCTCGCGGGCTTTCCGGTGGGCTCGCTCCATGGCGGCTTGCCAGGCCTGCTGGGTGCGCTGTGCTTCAAGTTCGCGCTGATGTTGCCGCTCGATCTCGGCATCGGCTCGCTGTTGAATCTCATGCATCACCGCGGGGAGCTTGTCCTCCAGGGTCCAGCGCTGTCGGTCGCCCCATTGGTGGCGTCGCCCTCGGTGTTCCCAGGACCGCTCCTCGATCCGCAGGTCGAGCTGGTGCGTCGAGTTGGCTTTGGTGGCTGTCACCCGTTGCCAGGCATATCGGACGCTGTCGGCGTCGAGAACTTCGCTGGTGCCCTCGCTCAGGGAGAGGGGGAACTGTCCGCCGTCCGAGGAGATCACGATGTCCCCACGCGTGTCGGCGGCCGGGGCGGCGACCGTGTAGCCGTGGGTCTGCGCGGCATCAGCGAGCGCCTGCAGGATGCGCCGGGCGCGGGCGTTGCACGCATCGCAGACAGGGGGTCGGGCCGAGCGCACGGCGGGGTGCAGCTCCGCCTCTCCCACCGAGTCGGGAACGGGCACCGGTGCCGGGATCTCCCTCGTGTGGACAGGGTGGTCGCCTTGCACGAGGCGGACGACGAGGTCGCCCTTGTCACGACCGGAGTGCTGGAGATGATGGCCGGGCGGTACCAGCCCCGCTGCCTTGACCGCGTGCACCAGGCGGCGAAGCCGGGCTCGCTCCTGCGGCTCAGGATTGAGGAAACGAAGGACGCCGCCGTCGCGCCGAAGCTGTTCGACGAGACTGGCGACTTCGTCATCCAGTATGGACACGATTTCCTCCTATCAGCGCTGGTCTGCGGTGCACGAGGCTGGGCGGGAGCTCCGGTGAGTGCGCTGAGCGTCCGGTGTCGACCAGTTGCTCAGTGTCTACTGCCCGCTCAGCTCGGCGTTCCGGACGACATCGAGGGGTACGCCAAGGCGCTTGGCGAAGTAGTCCGCGGTGTCCCGCTTTCCGGCTGCGCGGAGCGCCGTGATGGCTTCCTCCATCAGCTTCCCGATGCGCACGACCTCGATGCGTAGCGCGGCCAGTTCGTCGCGGCTGTCCAGCGCTTCTGTCCCGCACCAGCCGCTTACGAGGTCCCAGGCCTGGCGGAACTCGGCGTCGACCTCGGCACAGACTTCTGGGCTGACGACACTGTCGGGTGTCTTGCCGCGGCCGGGGTAGTGCTGCCCGTAGATCGCCCGCTGCTGCGCGCGCTCCTCCATCCTCGCGAGTTCGGAGAGCAGGACTTCGGCATGCACCCTAGCCAGGAATTGCGCGGTGGCCAGGGTTGTAGGCCACGGGGCGATGATTGTGCCGTCATCACCGGGTTGACTCCGTGGATCGGCGAGGAAGAAGGCATCCGAGACGCCAAGCAACCGGCACAGCCCTGGAATGTCCTGGAGGAACAGGAGGCCGCGTACGCGCAGGTTGTAGCCGATTTCCGCTCGGCCGTTCAGGGGGCAGGTGTCGAAGACGAGGTTGGCTGCTCTGAACCCGGGGTCGTCCTGATCCGGTGCGTCCTGGGTTAGCTCGGCCCACTGGCGTTGCGCCTCCAGCCACGTGTCCTTCTCGGCCCAGGGAGCCCGCAGCCGCGCCGGCGGGACCCATTCCTCGCGGCCCTCATCCTCCTCAGCGGTGAAGCGGACTTTGACGCGCTTGGGTCGCTGCGTGCCGACCTTGAGGACCTCCACCTCACGTACCGGACCGTGCTCGGGGCTGGCACGGTAGGCCCACCGTTGGCCGGGCGTTAGGTCCCTGTCTCCAGCGTCTCCCATGACACCATGCTGCCCGAGCGAGGAGGCATCGCGCGGAACCCTCGGCTGGCCGTTCGCGATACACGACACTCAGGATTCGATGGCTGAGTACGTCAGGGATGAGTGGCTGCCAGCGCAATCGGATTCTCGTCCGCAACGCTGGCAGCAGGGTTGGGGCCGCTATGACTCAACCGGCGTCGTTGAGATTCCTGGCGGCCTGCGTGAAGATCTCCGCGAGGGCGGCTGCGGCGCTGTGCTTCACCTCGTTGACGACCGACTGGTAGGTGTCACGGGTGAAGGTGCTCGAGGAGTGACCCAGGGTCTCCTGGACGACGCGGGCGTCGATTCCGGCCGTGAGGGCGTGGGTGGCGGCGCCGTGGCGGAGGTCGTGGAATCGGATCGGCGGCAGGTCGTATTGCTCGATCAGTTTCTGGAACTCGTCGGTCACGTGCGCCGGGTGAAGTGGCCCGCCGTCCGCCTGGGTGAAGACCAAGCCGGTGTCGATCCAGCCCGGGCCGTGAGCGAGTCGTTGCTTGCGCTGCTGATGCCGGTGTTCGGTGAGCAGAGTGACGGTGGCGGGGTCGAGCGCGATGACGCGTTCGCCGGCGTCGGACTTGGGGCGGCTGGTCTGGGTCTGCCAGCCGAGCTGGATGATCTGCTGGCTGACGGACAGCGTGTGGTTGTCGAGGTCGAGGTCGACCCAGCGCACGCCGCACGCTTCGCCACGACGTAGACCGGTGTGCGCGGTGAGCCAGTACAGGACCCGGAGTGGGTGCTCCGCACTGGCGATGAGGAATCGGGCGGTCAGTTCGGCCGTCCACACCATGACGGGGGAGGGCCGCTCGCCGGTGGCGCGCCAGCGGGCGACGCGCTCGCGGGTCCAGATCTTCGGCTTGGGTCGATGGCGGGCGGGGAGTTTGACGAGTTTCGCGACGTTGACGATGACGAGCTGCTCGTTGGCGGCGTCGGCCAGCGCGGCGCGGAGCGTGGCGCGGATGCCGTGGATGGTGGCGAGCCCGGCGGTTCGGCGAAACGGCGCCATGGCGCGCAGTTTGCGCCGGGCGGCGCGGCAGGCCTTCATGCTCCGCTGGTCCCACGCCTTCTTCCGCGCTTGCTCGACGGCCTCGCGGGCGGCGTTCTCCTCGATGACGAGATGGTTACTGGCCTCGATGGCCGTGAACATGGCGTGGAGGTGCGCGGTGCGGAGCCTGTCGAGCCGGCGATGGCCGAGGTGGGGGAGCAGGTAGAGGCGGATGTTGGCCTCGTAGAAGCGTCGCGAGTTGGGTGCGATGTCACGCTTCATCTCCAGCCAGCTCGTGAGCCATTCCCCCACGGTCATGTCTGTGTTCACGGGGCGCCCGAGGGTGATCCGGCTGCGCAGCTGCTCTGGATCGGGGAGGGGCTCCTTGGCACGCAGTGCGGCGCGGATCAGGGTGGCGATCTCGGCGCGGCAGTGCTCGGGCTCATCGGCCTTGTCCGCGAGCGCGAGGAGTTCCTGGACGTGGCGCAACGCGTCTTCGGCTTCGTCGAGCGTCTGGTGGCCACCCTGGCGCAGGTGCTGTCGGGGCTGATCCGGGCCAGTGGGGACCTGGAGCAGCCACGACCAGGTGCCGTGCCGGTGGTTCCACCGCCCGCCCGGGCGGCGCAGCTGGGGGCAGTTGGTGCCCAGTTCCCTGCGGCGGATCCGCCCGGAGGCGTCGCGGACGGGATTGCCGTCGTCGTCGAGCACGGGGACCTTGCAGCCGCAGCGCTTGTAGATGCTTCCGGCCATCACGACCTCTCGTTCGGTCACAGCGCCACCAGCCGATCACGGCTGATGGGCGGGAGTGGGCTGGCTGCGTCGGGGGGCCGCCGCAATCAGCTGGTCGGTGGTCGATCCACGCTCTGCACGGCCTATGTTGTCAACGACGTCTTGGCTGCTCACAGTTGGTGTGATGAGTCGGCGAGCGCGCCGTCGGTTGGCCTCACGCGAGGTGAAGCCAGCCGACGGCGGCGTTGTCACTCTGAGTGGAGGGGCGTCTCGGGCTGGTCTGGCTCGGGGACGGCGATGCCGAGAAGGCGGAGCAGGACGGCGGTGGCGACGCGGTGCTGGTGGCCGGCTTTGAAGGTCGGGCAGGGGAACCGGTCGTCGCGGACGAGGGCGTAGGCGGTGCTTCGACCGATACCGAGCAGCCGCGCCGCGGTAGTGAGATCCAGTGTGGGCGGCAGATCGCTCAGATCGGCCAGCCTCGGCACGCCGCCGGACGCGGCCCTGGCCGCGGCGGTCGGCTGGGTGGACATGGACGAAGGCTCAGCGGCTGGGAACTCGGCCATGTGATCACCTCGGGGAGGTCGTTGCGGCGAAGACGTCGGCACCCCAAGAAACGCAATTTTCCGCGCGATCCAAACGCATGGTCAGAAATTCGATCTCTCGCATGCGGATTCTAATCGTTGGCGGTGGCTGCCAAGCCGGTCGGGCGAGCTGCTTTCGGGGACTTCTGCAGCGGGGTATTTGTGCAGTTCAGGGCCGAACCTCCGGCGCACCTCCATCGGATGGGACGACCAGGTCGGAGCCACAGCGGAGGTCCGACGGAGGCCATCGAGCCACGGCAGACCACGACAGCTGCCTGCCAGCGGAGGCCCAGCCGAGACAGGAACGCGCGGACCCGGCCCCGGACCCGGCTGACCGGGTTGCCGTGGGGGCGGCCGTTGCGAGTTGCCGCCGTCGACTTGACTTGCGTGGGGGTCCAGAGCGATCGATTGGACCACGACCCGATCAGCGCGGCGGCCACCGCCCGGGCCGCCCCGGCCGGGGACCAACAACAGCACCACTGTGACCGGGAGGTCCCCATGACCCTTACGACCGCGTCCGACAGCGCGGACAACCTCACACCCAGCGCCGCACGGATCTACGCCGCCTTGCGGGCTGCGCCTGGCAGCAAGGTGATCGAGGTGGCCCGCGCAGCCGGCACCGCCAACTCCACCACCGCCAACCAGCTCAAGCAGATGGAGCAAGACGGCCTCGCCCGCCGCACCCGTGGCGGCAGCGACGGCAACCGGATCCTCCCCGACCGCTGGTACCCCGCCGCCACCGCGGCCCCGGCCGGGCCGCAGGAAGTCGAGTCCCCGGGCCGGAACAGCGTGCGTGCCGCCCCCGAGCGCCCCGCCGACTCGGATGAAGAGACAGCCGCGCCTTCCCCGGGCCAGGAGAGCGAACAGTCCGGCGAGACCGCGACACCGGCGGACCGACACGGGCGTGCAGACGAGCTGAACTCGGCCGCGCAGCCGGACACGGCCCCCGACGTGAGCCCGCCGGACGCGCCTCCGACGGGACGGTTGGGCCAGGGCGGGCTCAGGGACCTGGTCCGGGGCTTCTTGGATACCCACCGGGAGACGGCGTACTCACCCACCCGGATCGCACGTCATCTGGGCCGAAGCTCCGGCGCGGTCGCCAACGCGCTCGTGACCTTGGTCAACCTCGGTCAGGCGGAGATGGTGACGGCCAAGCCCCGCACCTACCGCCTCCGGCCGACGCCGACGAAGCCGAGCTGACGAGATCCGGGGAGGGCCGGACACCACGTGCCTGGCCCTGCCCGGGCGTGCGCCACCACCGGCGGACGTGCGCCCTTCGAGTGCTCCCAGCGCGCCGCGGCGGACCGTCCAGTGCACGGCACCGCGCAGGCCGCTGGGCGGCACGAGTACGGGGGCCGTCTCCGACCGTAGGCCGCAGAAGTGCACCAGAGAGGCCGCGAGCGCACAACCAAGGGACGCTGCTGGCCGCCCCGCGCGCGAAGACCGGGGACGACATGCTCCCCGGGTATGGAGTCGGGGCACCCAACGCTACGGAGATCTGCCCAGTGACCTGCGGCTTCCTGCCTGTCGGGGTATCCAATCTGTGACTGGAGGGGGTATTGGACCCCCAATTGGAGGGGGATGATTGGACGGGTTACTGGCCACAGGGAAGTTGAGGAACCGTCGGCCCAGTTTTTCCCGCAATGTAGAGCGACAGCCACACTCCCCTGATCGCCATCACGGTCACCAATCGACCGCTCCACGGCCACCGCGTCGATCCACCGCTGGTCCGAGAGCTTGCCCTGCGGAATACCAGGCGACCTCGCCCTGCCCTTGCAGCCTTTTCGCGGCGCGGACACGAAGTTCGATAGGTCCAGTCCCGCCGCACACGCGACGTCTTCCGATCGCCCTGGCGCTGTTCGATCAACCCTGGCCCTTGCGGCCCTGGCCAGGGTCTCGTGGTGCTCCGCCCATCATGGATCGGAGGCCCGACGTGTTGATGCTCGTCCTGCTCCGCGTCACCATCGGCCCGCTTTGCTCTGCGCCGCCCACGTCGCCGCGCACCGCCTCGGCCCGGGCACGGGCCGAGGCGGTGCGGCCGCCGTCACGCGGGCGACCATCCACGCTGCCAACCCCGTCGGACGCGCACTGCGCCGACTGGGTCGCAGTCACACCTTGATCGCGGTCTCGACGACAGTGGAGTTGCCGCGCCGCACAATGGGGTCGGCGACCTCGACGACACGACCGGTATCGCTGACCATGCGCCTGGTCCAGCGCAGGACCGGTGTGCCCGAGGGCAGCTTCAGCGCGGTTGCCTGCGCGCGCGTGGGCATGTCGGCGGTCCAGGACTCCTTGACCTCCGCGACCGTGATGCCGAGCGTGGCGAGCTGGGCGATCGTCCCACCGGGCCAGGGCTCGTTGATCGGATCAGCAACTGGAGTGCCGGCGACATCAGCCCACAGCAGATAGGACGTCGACATCTGGGTGGGCGACTGGTCGTCGGCGTAGAAGACGAAGTGCCGTGCCAGCAGCGGCTCCCCCACCGGACAGCCGAACAGCTCAGCCAACTCAGGGGTGGCTGCTGCGCGCTCGAAGCGCTTGTCGAGCCGGTACTCCTGCCACCCGAGGTTCTCGTCCACGGTGTACGGCGTCGACGGCTCCGGTCGCCGCCGGTAGCGGTCGTCGGTCAGCCGGTACACGGTCGGGGCGCTGCGCACGAGCGTGCCGCGCTTGCCCCGCATCTCCAGCAGCCCCTCGGTGCGCAGGAGCGCGAGGGCGTTGCGCACGGTCGTGACCGACACCGAGTAGAGGTCGCACAGCTCCGGCAGAGTCGGGATCTGCGTGCCAGGCGCGTACTCGCCGCTCTTGATCCGGGCGCGCAGATCCTCGGCCATTGCCTGGTAGGCAGGCTGATCGGCCATCAGCGCTCCCTTCACTCGTAGTGAACGATCAGTTGTCTTTACTCAGAAACTTAGGCGAAGCGGTTGACTGACGCCAGGTTCAACGCAAATCTGAGTACACAGAACATTCTCTTAGCTATGAGAAATAGAGGGAGGGCCTATGGACCCGTCCTGGGCCAAGAGCTGGTGGCCGAACGAAGAAGTCCAGGCCACCGCCTGGGTGGCGCACAAGCTCTCCGGCACCGACATCAGCCATGCCGCCGCCGTCCTCGCACAGCAGCTGTGCGCCGCCGCCGGACAGTCGGTCCACCTGACGCTCGCGCTCGCGGACACCCGCGTGCGCCTGACTGTCCGCACCGAGCACCCAATCGACCACGTGGCCATCGCCTCCTGGCAGGAGCAAGCCGCCGGCGTCGCCCACCGCTGCGGCGTAGCGGGCGAGCGAGAGCTCTGGGCGGAACTGGACCGCTCCACCGAGGAGTCGGGAGCTGCATCGTGATCGCCGCCTTCACCACCTACGGGACCGGACCGCTGACTGCGGTACCCGCCACGCCCGAGCACGGTGCCTTGGTGGCAACGGAAGCAACCCCCTCTGCCGTCCCGAGACTGCGCGGAATCGTCCGACGCGTGGCCGCCAACTGGGGCCTGCCAGACGACGCCGTGGCCGCACTCATGCTGGCCAGCAGCGAGCTCGTCACTAACGTCGTCGTTCACAGCGGCAGCCCCGACGTCGAGCTCTTGCTAACCGCAACCCATGAGCATGCGGAACTGCGCATCCGCGATCACGGCCGCTGGCACGACCCGGAACAGCGCGGCGCGCTCCCTACCGGCGGCCGTGGCCTCGATCTCGTCCGCGCCCAGGCCGACCTGCAGCTAATCCCTAGCCAGAACGGTACCGCCGCGACCGCCCGCATCCCGCTCACTCCGGCCCGGCACCGAAACTCTCTGACCGGACCTGCGGGCTCTGCGTCCGCCGGAGAACGCCCGTGACGGCCGCGACCATGACGACTAAGACGTCACGCCTCCTCCACTGCACCACCAACCTTGCCTGCACACCGGCCTCAGTCCGAATCGCCCGTACTTGGGTCCACCAGTGGCTGATCTCCGACGGCGCACCCGAGGCGGTGACCACCGTCGCGGTGCAGCTGACCAGCGAGCTGGTGGCCAACGCTGCCCAGTGGACCGGCTGCTCACGCGTCGCCATCCGCCTCCGAGTGAACAACCAGCGCCTGCGGGTCGACGTAGAAGACGGGTCTCGCAGCCTGCCCGTCCGGCTTCCCGCCGATTGGGACGATGAGAACGGCCGCGGCCTGAACGTCCTGCAGGCCCTGGCCGACCGCTGGGGGGTCACCGTACACCCCCTCGGCAAGGCGGTCTGGTTCGAGCTCCGCGTCCCAGCGTCCTAGCCCACCAGGCAATCGATGCGGCGTTGTGCGTCCACTCCTGGTTTGGCGGGCCGCCTTGCACGTTCGGCAGGTGGTAGCACGGCGGAGGCTCACTGGGACCGCCCGTGCTGGGCGGCTCGGGCACAGCCGTCGCCCCATGCGGGCGCCTGGGCCGTACCGTGTTCCCGCCCTGTCCTATTCGCCAGCCGAACCGCGGGCCTGGACACCATCGCTAACACGACGGCGCAGAGCGAGGACGGCACCGGCGATCACAGCGAGCAGTGCGACGCCCCCGAGTCCGGCGTACAGCAGTCCGTTCCCGCCGCCTTTCGGGTCGTGTGCCGCGGTGGCGGGGGCCGGGCTGGCGATGGCGCCGTGTGTGGACGGCGACGCCGCCGGGCTCGCCGAGCCGGATACCGCTGCGGCGAGGAGAGGGTTTACGTCCGCCGGCCCGGGGTCTCCGGGGTTCGTCAGGGCGATACGGGGTCGAACGACGCCCCAGCCGAAGTGGGGGTCCCACTTGCCTTGACCGTCAGCGGTGTTGATGAGGACCCGAATGATCTGGTCGGCGGTCCAGTTCCGGTGGATGGACCAGACCAGCGCGGCCGAGGCCGACACGAGTGCCGTGGAGTCACTCGTGCCGTGGCTCGTGCAGTAGCCGGTTGGGCTGGTACATGCGTCGGCCATGTTGTCCCCGGGGGCGGCAAGGGCAACCTGCGATCCGTATTCGGACTCTGCCGTTGGCTTGATGTTCTGGTCGACTGCCGCCACTCCCAGCACGCCAGGGTAGGCGCCCGGGTAGTCGACCGGATTTCCGATGTTCCCCTCGTTGCCAACGGCCGCCACGATGAGCTTGCCCTTGGACTCGGCGTAGGCGATGGCCTGACGAACGCTGGCGACGTCCTCTTCCTGCCCCTGGGACAAGTTGATGATCTGTGCGTCGCTGTCGGCTGCGTACCTGACCGCTGCGGCCAGTTGCGCCGAGTACGTCGTGGCGGCGTCTGCTTCGCTCGCCCCGGTCCTCCAGATCCGCAGGGGCAGGATCTTGACGCCGGGGGCGAGGCCGATGACTCCCTGCCCGTTGTAGGCCTTCCCTGTGCCGGCAATCAGGGAGGCCATGGAGGTGCCGTGGCCGTCGGCGTCGGTCTGCGCTCCGCCAGGCAGCGTGGAGAAGTTCTTGCCCGTCAGCACCTGGCCGACTAGGTCGGGGTGGTCGGCCTTGACGCCGCTGTCGATCACGGCCACGGTGATGCCCGCGCCCTTGGTCTGTTGCCACATCTGTGTGGCATGCATCGGTGCTAGCCACCACTCCCCGGCACTGACCGAGTCCCCGAACGCGGGCTGGACCGCCGTGCCCAGCCCGAGCGTCAGCGCAGTGGCCGAAGCCAGAGTGGCCACCCATCGCCGTGCCATCAAACCCCTGCTCTCCTTCTTGGCGGACCGCATACCTGTCGCGGGCTTACTCAATCACGGCCGGATTGGTGGTCGACTCTGACGTCCAGACGTCCTCGTTCTCCGCGTAATAGGCACCTCGACGCCCCCGGGAACGACCGCGGCTGGGGCCGAGGCCGCCCATCATCGGCCCGCCAGCCGTGGCACTAGCCGCTGTTTCTCCTGCACCGGCACGGACATCTGCCCGGCCCTCGGCGGCCAGTTCCGGCCGCTCGGTGGACGCTCGAGCAGCATCCCCACCATTTGCCTCCGCAGCACCGCCCCTACCGCGGGCTCCTGTGCCCCCGCCAGCAGGGAGCACGGCTGGATTCCCCGTCGAATCCGTCGCCCAGGTCTTCGCATCCTCGGTGTAGTAGGGAGCGCGCCGTGACCGGCCACGACCCCGGCCACCGGCATGGCCGAGGCCGCCCATGCCGCCACCCATCATCGGGCCGCCGACACCCCGGCCAGCTGGCTCTGCGGCACCGGCGCGGACGCCTACGGCCTCCTCAGCGGGGAGGCCAGAGCGGGCCGTGGACGACGACCCGGGGACACCCGCACCTGCCGCCTCCCCAGGAGCACCCCCACCACCGACCCCGCCGCCCTCCCCGGTGGGGAGTGCCGAACGCGCTGCGACCGAACCGCCAGTGCCTTCCGTACCGGAGACCCCCGCCTTGCTCTCGACGGATCCATGCTGCCCGGCCCTCGTCCCGCCCAGTCCGCCCCGGCTCGTGCCGCCACCGGCCCCCGGCTCGCCCGGGTGGTCCCCGGGCTGAGGCTCACCCTTCCCGGTGCCCCCGCGGCGAGTGCTGCCACCCCCTGCGGGAGGAGTGAGCACTCCGGTTCCGGCGCCGGGAGGCAGGGTTCCGCCACCCGTACCACTGTGGCCCTGGCCAGTGGTCGACCCGGCAGATGCCCCGGGAGTCTTGACCGGTCCGGGACCCGCGGTTGGCCTGTGCGCGCCCTGGAGTGTCGCCGTCCCGCCGGACTGGCCGGGTGGAGGGGGTGCCTGATGAACGCTCTTTCCCCGAGCCGACTGACGTCCAACGCTGCCACCACCACCGCCACTGGATGGGCCAGCGATCCCTCCACCACCACTGGAACTGGTGCTACCAGTGGGTCCAGAACGGGTGGTTGAGCTGGCTCGTCCCCCTCCGCGTGGGGGCATCATCCCGGCCGGCGGCGGGGGGAACTGCGGTTCGGCGTTGATGTCCATCGTCTGCGTCGCACCGTTGTATGCCCCGCCCAGCTTCTCCATCTGAGTGACGGCTTCCTGGTGCGCGGCGTCGACACGGGCCTGCGCCGCGTACGCGTCCGACTGCGAAATCTGCCCCGGCTTGGACGGGAGGCACGACGACGGCGGCTGAACCCGGCCCTTGATCACCGTGGGCGCACCGCTGGGGACCTTGCAGCTCTCCTGCTGGACGTAGTTCTGCACGAGGCTGATGTCCGCGGTCGGCACCGGCGGCATGCCGGCCTTCACGGAGGAGAGCGTGTCACCCGCCGTCTGGACCGCGAGCCCGGCGTTGTTGTGGAAGATCGCAAGGTCATCAACGGCCTGAACGACCTGGCGTCCCCAACTGCGGAAAGAGTCCGCTGCCGTTCCCTCCCACTGGAGCTGATTGAGGTGGGTGTTGAGATCATCGGCGATCGACTGGATCTGCGTACTCGCCGCGTTCAGCGTGTTCGCGATCGACGAGATGCTCGCGGGCGACGACCCGTTGACCATGTCGAACAGTTGGGCATGGGAGTACTGCTCGAAGTTGGTAGTCGGGCTCCAGCCGCCCCCACCGTCGCTGGTCCTCATCCACTGTCCCCCCTCTTCTTCATCCGTCGCTTCGTCACAGCGCGCCGCTCCGCGGGTCCCCGGAGCTGGTGGACTTGCCACCATCGGCCTGGGAACTCGTCGACGCCGGCCCGGCAGCGGCTGTCTCCTGGTCGTGGATGGCCCACAGCCGGGCGATCTCCTGCGCGTCCACGTTCTCGTAGCCGAGGCGCGCGACGTCGATGCTGATCGTCATGGCGTCGATGGCATGACTTAGCTCCTGGGACAGCTGAACCAGCTTCACGTGGGTCTCCTGGTAGCGGGAGACCATCGCGTTCACCTCGGCAAAGCCGGCGCCGGGATGACCGGGAGCCATCACCTGGGCGCTGATGCTCTGCGTGGAACCCGCGCCCCCGTCCAGACTTGTGAGCAGCCCGTTCACCCGGTCACGGAAGGCTTTGAGCGTCACGACTTCGACCGCGAACTGCGCGGCCGTAGGGCTCGTCCCACCCCCGGCTGCCTCATCCAACACCGCGTACCCCGCTCCCCGTTGCGGCTAAATGTGCATATGACTGTACACAGGACAACCGACGGATCGTCACACTAGTTGCCAGGTTCACATCACAAATGAGCGGTTCGGTGACTAGAGTTGTCCGGGTGCTGCGTGCACAGCCGAAAGGTCGTGACACGGCCGGCCTGGTACGGTCGCCCTCTGGATCGGCGACGTGGCGAAGCGACGGGGGGCTTCATGGGGGACAAGAGTCTCGAACGTGCGATCAATCCCTGGATGTTCGACAAGTCCGGAAACCTCACATCAGCTGCCCAGCAGCAGTTCCCGGACTCCACCAGAACTCCCGCGGCGATCACCACCAGCTCTGTGGGCCCGGGCGTCCTCCAAATGGACGTCACGATCCTCAGGGCCTGCGGCGACCGAGCGAACGCGCTCAGCAGCCAGGTGACCACCGAACTGGGGGCCCCTCAGCTCGACGTCACAGACGCAGTCACCTCCCTCATCGGTCTCGACTCCAGTGGCGCGCTCAACACGGCATGGAGCATGTGGCAACAGCAGTACCAAAACCTCTCCACGACGCTGAACTCGATCGGCCAGAACCTGATCGAAGGCGCCTCCAGCACCAGCGAGACCGACCACCACAACGCCGGACGCTTCCGGCCCGAGTGACGACGGGGGACAACGCTGTGGTGACCTACGATCAGCTTGCCTACCTCAAGCTGGACCAGCTCGATGCCGCTGCCTCGTCCTTCGAGAAGCTCGTGCGCGGCTGGGATCTGGAATCGGAGTACGAGAGTCAGGTCATACGCCCGCTCGCCGGCTCCAACTGGACCGGCCCGTCAGCCGATGCAGCCGCAGGCACACTGACCCAGACACGCACCCAGATAACCGACGCTTTCGACGAGGCGAGCTCCCTGGCACGCGTCCTGCGCGACCTGCACGACCAACTGACGGCTGCACAGAGGATCCTTCGGCAGGTGGTCTCCGATGCGGAGTCGCAGGGCCTGACGGTAGACGACGGCGGCGCGGTGCACTGGCCCCCGCCGAAGACGCAAGCGGATCGCCACGACCCCGACTACGCCAGCTCCTACTCGGAGCTGGCCTCGGGCATAGCCGACCGCCTCACCGCTGTGCTTCAGACGGCGACCGAAGCCGACAGCGCGGCGGCCGCGGCCTTCGCTGCCGACACCGGATCCTCCACCACCTCCTTCAGCGCCAAGCCCGTCGGCGGCATGTCCGAACAGGAGGCGGCGCAGGCCGCGGCCCTTGCCAAGGAGGGCGGGTTCATGTCCGACGCCCAGCTCAGCCAGCTCGACGCGCTGATGAAGGCACACGCGAACGACCCGCGGTTCGCCACGGCCCTCTACCAGAATCTCGGCCCACAGGAGTCCCTGCTCTTCTTCGGTCAGCTCTCCTGGGGCAGCGCCGGCAACGGCGCGAGGAACGACCCAGCCCGCCTTGCCCTCCTCAAAACGCTCCAGGCCCAAATGGGCACGTCTCTGGCCGCAGCCACCAATCTCGGCAACTGGCCGCACCTCGACCAGGCCTGGGTGACGGGCCTGCAGAAGGCCGGCAACCAGCAGATGCAGCTGGACATGAACAACCCGAACGACCCGCAGAGCAAGGTCTACGGCTACCAGCTCCTCAGCAGTTACCTGCGTACGGGCAGCTACGACTCACACTTCCTGGTGCCGATCGCCCAGGACATCACCAACCTGTCCAAGGCCGATCCGACCCGCTGGATCAACCAGTCATTGCAGGGCACCAACAACCGGATCAACTTCCTCGACGCATCGGCGGGCTACAACCCGATGACGGGCGTCCTCCAGGGCCTCGGACACAGTCCGGATGCCGCAACGCAGTTCCTTCACACACCCGGCAACCTGGACTACCTGACGAGCGTCGACAACAAGAACGTCATGCTCTTCACGGACTGTACGGGCGTCGGTCCCGACTCGTACAAGGCGGCGCACGCCGCCCAGATCAACGCGCTCGGCGACGCACTGCAGGCGGCCACGACCGGCATCGCGTACGACGCTCCGAGCGGGACGCCGCTGCCGCAGCACACGCAGGCCATGTCGGACATCGCCGGCCAGGTACTGGACAAGTTCGGTGCGCATCCGGAGTGGCTGAGCGGCGAGAACGGAAATGCGTACTTCCCCCAGTTGAACACGAGCGTGAGTCACATCGCTGCCTCGTACATCGGCGATCTGGATAGGGCCCTCAACGGAACCTCTACACACATCCCGACATACGGTGTCTCCGCCCAGGTCGACTCAGGTCATGCCGCCGCTCTCCTACATGCCCTGGGGCGGGACCCAGAC
This sequence comes from Streptacidiphilus neutrinimicus, assembly GCF_000787815.1. GTDB lineage: Bacteria > Actinomycetota > Actinomycetes > Streptomycetales > Streptomycetaceae > Streptacidiphilus > Streptacidiphilus neutrinimicus. The sequence goes on along the minus strand of NZ_BBPO01000012.1, from coordinate 104,405 downwards.
GCCTACGGTGCCGTTCTGCAGGCCCAGAACGCCTACACCGCCGTGCAGTTGCAAAACTGTGCCAAGGCTAACCCGCATAACGCAGCCGAGTTGGCCAATATCGCCGAGCACGGAGCAATGGCTAACGGAATCCTGTCTCAGGCAAGGGTGCAGGAGCTCCAGCAGAACAGCGCCGCGACGGACGCGCAGTACAACGCCGCCATCGACCGCAACACCGGGATCGCCAACACCGTGTGGTCCATGACTGGAGGGACGCTGGCGGGGCGCGTACCCGTTGTCGGCGGATACATCAACAGCGGCGTCTCCGGCTACATCAACGCCATGGGTGCCAGCTTTCATCAGGATCACACCCTGCAGGCCATCCAGGGCAGCTACTCGACTGATATGTCTGCCTTGCACAAGACCCAGGACGCGGCCCGACAGGCAGTCCTCCACGCGCTGGGCCCCGGCGCGGTCGACGCAGCCGACTCTGCAGCCACCGGCGCCGAGAACGGCTACACGGCCGGTGCCGGCTTCGGAACGCGGGCTCAGGGATAGAGGAGCAGGCGATGAGCAAATCCGGAAAGCGCGCCGGAATCGTGGCAACGGTTGTGGTGCTCGCAGCAGGCGCCGTGGTCGTGGGTGTTTGGAAGCCGTGGCACACGGCGAGCGTCACCCTGCCGCAGAGTGCCTGTTGGGGCATCCTCGGCCCGGACGACATCCGGCCGCTCGAGGGCACAGACGGGACAGCCACGGCTGTGAGCCTGACCGACAGCATGGTCGCGCCACCTCTGAAATCGCCAAATGGTCACATGGATGGCATCTATGCGTGCGAAGTGAAGTGGCAGGGCGCGGCAATAGCGGAGGCTGGGGTCTCGGGCGCGGGCGACGACGCCATCACCACTGCCAAGAGCCAGGGAGATCCCCTTCAGGCGATCCCGCTGGCCCCTGGGGTCTTGCTGGCACCCAACGGCGACGCAGTGAACATCTACTTCCGCTGCGAGGGAATTCAAGGCGGGTGGACCTACGGGGATGCCCATGCTGGTGCCATGCACGGCGGTGTCAATCAGACCAGCTTCGGCACGGAGAGCGAGCGCAATGCCTACGCCAACATCGCACTCAAGATTGCCAAGGCCGCAGCGGCTCAGATTCCCTGTACAAATCACCCGGCCTTCCCATCTTCGGCGCCGGCACTGAAGATGTACAAGCCGTTCTGACTCAAGATGACGCGAGCAGAGAACGATTCGGTCAGGCCGAGGTGCTTGCGTTGATGGCCCGCCACTACGTAAGGCGCCGGTCGAGATCTCCACGAGCTACGTGCGCTGGTCCACGGTCGCCAGCACCCCGGCGGCGACCACATCAACGAGCCTTGGCCGGATGGGACGGTCACCCAACTCGCGTCGCTCGGTGTCGTGGTAGTTCGAGTCGAGGAATCGCTCAGCGCCGGCATGCCGACCGAATAGGAGGCGGAGACGCTGCTGATCGGCGCTGGCGTGCCAGTGCTCCGGTCGTCGCGGCGCATGCTGACCAAAGGGGAGGTTGGATCCCGAATCCGGCTCCCCGGCCCGGACATCCACGAAAAAGCCAGCTACTGTGTCCGCGAAGGCCCGCATGAGCACGACGTCCTCGGCGTTACCTGCGTAGGAGATGATCCTGAAATCAGGCGGTCCGTAACGCGCCACGAAGCCTCCCTTGTGAAGTCAGTCTGTGTGTTCCGGGAGCCAGATGCTGGCTCCCCAGCCCTCCAGATCGCTGCGCCGTGCCTCAAAGTCTGGGAGTCCGCGTGCGACGCAACGCCAGAATTCCGGTGAGTGGTTCGGCACATGAAGGTGCGCGAGCTCGTGCACCAATACATAGTCGATCAAGATGGGTGGCAGCTGCATGACGGCCCAGTGCAGGTTGAGAGCGCCACGCTCGGAGCACGAACCCCATCGATATCCAAGCGAGCGGACCTGCAAGGGGGCCGTTGGGGCCGCGAGCAGAGCGCTCCAACGTGAAACGCGTGGTGGGAGCCAACGCTGATGAGGACGGTCGAATTTGACCGGGGATGCTGGTCGCCTCAGTTCGTCCAAAGGGCAACGAAGTGGAGAATCTAGGGAGCGGGCAGCGACCGTGTTAGGGCCCGGCGACCGAAGGTCGCCGGGCCCTGGTGATCCTTGACGGGGCAGGTTGGGCCCCGCCGCGCCATTGTCAGACCCGGATGGGAGGCTGCGTGCGGTCCCGTGTCCGTGGAGAGGCGGCTGGTGTGTGGAACGAGGGGGACGTCTGGCAGCTGCGCCGGGCGGAAGAGGTCGTCGGCGAGATCGTCATCCAGGAGGGCGACTTCCCCTGGCTGTCCGGGCGCTTCGTTCCGGCGGGGGGATTTGCCGACGTGAAACCGCTGTTCGACCGGGAACTCGCACTTGTCGAAGAGGAAGACCTCGACGAGTGGGATGCGGTGTTCAGCGAGATCAGAGAGACGTTCCAGTTGGTTGCCCCCGCTGGCCCGGTCGCGGAGTTCTTGCTGCATATCGACGGCGAGCGAGCTTGGTTCCGCTGGAGCGACGAGCCGTTCGAGTGACCACCGACCTGCGGGTCATGGGGTCCGCCGCAGTGGAACGACGTCGATGCGGTGACGGGCCTGGTCGGCCGGACGGCTTCCCGGGTGGCCAGCAGCGCGACGATCGTGATCGGCTGCTGACAGTGCGGGCAGTTCCGGGTCGCGGTCGGCTCCAGTGGGTCCCGGGCCGGCACCGGCTGCCGTGTGCTCGCGCGGCCCGGTTGAGGCAACTCGATCCGGGCCGGCAACGCTGCTGACCACCCAGGCAGGCGACCTGCAGCTGAAGCTGCCCAAGCTCCGCTCCGGCAGCTAACTCGCGGTCGCGGGGCCGGGCCCGTCATCGTGCGACTGGTGGCGGTGGGACGCCCGCGGTCGCGAGCGCCGAACAGCAGCAGACCCGCATCTGCGACACTGCCGGGCAAAAGCATGCGCCGCTGCTCACCGACCACATGCTCTGGGGGACGCTCATGGGCACGTTCGAACGCACCAACCTTTTCTACGGCGTCGACCACGAGCAGGTCTACGCCGCCCTGGAGGAGTTCTGGCACCAGGAGGAGCACACGCTCCAGGCGGTTAACATCAACGACGTCAACCGCGACGCCTACGCCCTGCAGGAGCAGCGCGACGACTGGACCGTGCTGAAATGGACCCGTGGTTGGGAGTGGGACCTGCGCCGACGCGCCCAACTCCATGTCTCGCGCACGCTCGACTGCCCCGGGCTTCTGGTCTTCATCTACGACGACGACTTCTGGGGCTGCGAGCTGTTCGACCGCGGCACGGTGATCGACCAGTTCCAGCAGGAGACCTACGTCAGGGGTTCGTTCTTCGGCGACCTTCCGTGCCAGGGCCGCCCCGACCTTCTCCTCGCCGCGTTTCCGGCTCTGGACCTGGACCCGGAGCATGCCCGCGCCTATCTGACCCACTACAGCATCGACGACCCCGCTTACGAGGACATCGACTGGGAGAACGAGCACGATCCCCGCAACCAGCCCGTCCGCCCGGGTGACGGGTTCGGCCGCCTTGAAGGAGGCGTCTACTGGGCCTTCAAGAACTTCCTCGGTGCCAGCGGCGGACCGGTCTGGCGGAGGTTCACCACCGACCCGCAGGCACCACCCACAAACTGACCGTCCCGGACACCCGGAGAGACTGGGCGCCACAAGCGCCCGTGGTCGGGGCGGCGGCGGGCGACCTACTGTCAGCGCCCAGAAATCAGCAGGACCGCCCCGCCGCATGCTCCCCGATTCGAGAGCGAGCACGTGACAACTACGCGAAAAGGCAAGCGGGTCGACGCCGCAGGCCCTCCGGAGTGAACGTGAAGGCGGTGGAGAACGGTGCGTCACCACGGCGGACCGCCAGCAGCAGTGGCTGTTCGTACGCCGGCGGCCACGAGGACTGGGCTTCCGGTTCAGAGCCGTTCCACAGGTGGAGGAACAGCATGGGATCGGACGGCTCCCCCGTCGCGTAGCCGAGCGTCTTGGAGTAGAGGGGGTTGCTCCCCCCGAACACGATGGAGGGTGGGCCGAAGGTCGACGTCACGTCCTCCCAGACGCGGTCCCGGCTGGCCCAGGAGTCGATGACATCGAGCATCGAGCCGTACTCGTCATCATCCAGTACCCGGTCGAGGCGCAGCCACCCTTGCCGCTGCGCGATCTCGGCGTAGACAGACGCGACGGCGTGGCCCTGATCGGCAGGGAGGAACTTCCTGAACGCGCCCTGCACTCCAGAAGAGGTCACCGCGTCACGGCTTCCCAGTTCGTCGTGGAGCACCTCGCCCCAGTCACCTTGGCGGCGTTCAGCGAACAGAAGCAGGTCAAGGACTAGCGTGAGATGGATCTCGCCACCCCGCACACCGGACCTCCGGAGGGCCTGATTGAGGCCGTCGACGAGGTAAGCGTGGATCTCATGGGCAGAGGCGAGTTCCGTAGTCACCGCACCAGTCTCCCGCGTCGCAAGGGGAAGATCATCCGAATCCGGAACATCACCATCTTCCCGGCGTTGACCGCAGGTCTGCTTCCCCTCGCCACCCGCCGCCGCTCTCCCTGACCAGCCCGACGCGCGAGACGCCACCAGTCGAAGGGTGGGGAACCAACTCCAGCGGGTCTGACCTAACCGCCAGCACCATCTGGGGAGAATCAGGCAGCGTCATCAACGCCGTCCACGCTCGGTGCACCAGGCGGTCCACCGGCGCGGAATTGCGCCCGCGTCTCCCCATGCCCGCCAGCGGCCAACTCAGCGGCCCGGCCATCCAGCCTCCTCCCGCGGCGCCCAACGCCTTGACCGCCTTGAACCTCGACGACCTGACAGCCACGCGCGATCCCGCGTTCCTCAAGAATCTGACCGCAGAGGCCAACCTCGCCAACAGCTACGGTGCCGCCCTCGCGAACCTGCTGGGCGGGACCGACAGCTGAGCCAGCACCGGCTTGCCTCCCCGGGTGTCACTTCCCGCTCTCTGGCCACCTGACGAAGCCCAGTGCCATCCGCGCGGGAAATGGGGCATGAAATCGAGATCAGCAGCACTGCCAGGTGAGCCTGGCTTCCTCGAATCGGCGGGCGGCGAGGTCTTCTGGGCGGATGAGCCAGTAGAGGGTGCCGCAGTCGCCCCACATCATGTTGGCGTCCGCGTCGGTGTCGATCTGGGCGAGCAGGATCCACCGTTGTGCTTCCTCGTCCAGTCTCGGATCGGTCCACTGGGTCTTCGGCCCGAGGATGGCGTGGGCGATCTCGTACTCGACGGGGCCCTGCACCGGGCGGGCATGGCCGCCGACCTGGTGGCCGATGCTGTTGTTGCCGCTGTAGACGGCGTCCATAAACGTTTTGACGTGGGGCGGGATCTCGCGGGGATCCAGCGGTACGTCGCCGTCGGTCAGGGCGTCCAGGGAGCGGGGATGCCACGGGTCCGGGACGCTGCATCGCGCGGCCGCGGTCAGGTCGACGCGCGGGTAGGGCTCCAGCCCGGCCGGGGTGGCAGCCGCAGCGGTCTCCGTACCGGCGGGGACGTAGAGGACGCGGGCGCCCGCCCAGGTCTCGGGGTCGGCCACCCAGACCATGGCGTTCCCGTCGTCTATCTGACCGTCGAAGAAGAACAGCAGCAGGGTGCCGTCCTCGGGGAAGGCGGGATGCACTCCGTTGCGGGGCAGAGCCGCGCAGTCGATGGAGGCGATGAACGACAGTGGGCCGTGGTCCGGCCACTCCGGCCACGGCATGCCTGCGGGCAGCAGCGGCTCGCCGCCCAACTGCGCCGCCGTCGGTTCGGTACCCGAAGCCTTCCGCAGGCGGACGCACTGCCGAAGGAGCGCCGTCCACCGCGCGGCTGCGTCGGGCGGCAGGTGCTCGGCGGCCAAAGCCTCGTACGACTCAAGAGATGCGGTCACGGCGCTGATGATGCCGGACAGCACCGACAGCCACCGACCTCGGGAGCGCCGCGATATTGATCGTTCTGCGGAGCTGGCGGGCATCTATGCTCATCGCTCATGGCTGACCCACGATCGACCGCCTCGATGTCCTACGAGCGGGCAGGAGTCCTCCTGTCCCGCCTGCCGACGCGCATCGACCTCGGCCTGAGCGACTCGGAGATCACCGCCGTCGAGGAACGATTCGGTTTCCGCTTTGCCGATGATCACCGGGTCTTTCTCCAGGCTGGTCTTCCTGTGGGGAGGGGCTGGCCGGACTGGCGCAACGGGGACCCGAAGGACCTTCAGGGTCGCCTCGACTGGCCCCGCGAGGGAGTCCTCTTCGACGTCGGCCACGGCTTCTGGTACAGGGGGTGGGGCGTGCGCCCGCAGGACCGGCAGGAGGCGCTCGCTGTCGCTGACGCCAGGCTGCGCGAAGCGCCGCAGCTCGTGCCGGTGTTCTCGCACCGATACCTGCCGGGAATCGCCGGCGTTACGGGCCTCCCGGTGCTGTCCGTCTACCAGAGCGACATCATCTGCTACGGAAACGACCTGACCGACTACCTGCACCACGAGTTCGGCGGACCGGCGCACGATTCGCCTTGTGCCCGGCTCCATGTGCCGTTCTGGTCGCACTTCCTGAACTCCTCTGACGTCACGGCCGAAGATCTCGCCGGCACACCGGTGGACCCTTACGCCACCGACGCTGAGGAAGCCGTCGAGCATCTGCGCATGCTGGCCATCGAGCAGCACCTGCGACGAGACGTCGGGGCCGACCAGCTCGTCCAGGCGGCTCTGACCGCCGTCGTGCTTGGCGTCGATTCACCAGGACTACGTGCCCTTGCCGACTTGACCCGCCGCGACAGGGCCCAGGCGTTCGAGCTGTTCGCCCGGGTTGTCGCCGAACTCGACCTGGTGATCCCTGGTCAGCAAGCGGAGGCCCGGTGGGCCCTGGTGCGCTGGTGGCTTCGGCTGATCGTCGGTGGCAGCTTGAACGCGTACCGCGGAGGTCTGCTCATCTGGCACGAGGGCTGGGATCTGCTCGGCAGGCCGGACGCTCTGCAGCCCCTCATCGGCTGGACCAGCGAGTACGAGGGCTGGACCGACGCCTGGGGGATGCCGCGCGAGACTTTCACGGAGCGAATCATCACGGAGGCCAGGTCGCTGCTGGACGGTCCATGGCCGCCGACGAACGGCACGAACGAGAACGCGTAGGCGGAGCAAGATCAATCGCGGTGCTATCCCTGAATAGGCGGCGGGCACGGGTGCCGCCCCCGCCTGCCTCTATGGCCGCCCGCCCGCCGAGTCCCGATGGGGCTTGGCCGCCGACGGTCGGGTTGGGAAGTCAGCCAGAAGCCCCGGCGCATGGTCACCTCCGGCCTGCCACCCGCCAGACGCAGTCGTGATCGGCTGCGGCATCATGGCAGGCTGTCGGAGTCGGTCATGGGGGAGCATCGTCGTGCAGTTCATCGTCCACGAGGACCCGGTTGGACGCACCGCGACCAACTACATCGCTCGTGCCGACCTGGCCCCGTTCGGGTTGGACGGACAGGTCGAGCAACTCTGGCTCAAGGCGGTCAACGACGGGAGCTACGAGGTCGCCTGCATCCCGTTCTCCGTCTACGGACTCGCCCTGGGCGACACGGTGCTGCTCAACGAGCACGACTACGTAAGTGAGATCGTCAAGGCCGCCTGGCACCGCACGCTGCGCCTCTTGTTCGTTCCCGGACTGCCGCCCGCCCACCTCCGGCAAGCGGCCGAGGCAATCAGGGCCGAGGTGAACGCGGCCGGACTGTTGAGCGAGTGGAACGGTGATCGCTTCGTCGCCGTAGACGTGCCGCCGAACACCGAGCCCGCGCGCCTGTTCGCCGTCATGGAGGCCGCAGTCGATGCCGGCCATGCCTTCTGGGAATGGGCTGATGTGATGCCGTTCGTCGGGGCATGACGGTGCGAGCCGATGTGCCGCCCCTGAGGCGAGTCGAGTGGGCCAGCGGTCACAGCTGGCTGGCGATCTGTCGGGAGAGTCCTTCGAAGAACTCTTGAAGGCTGGCTGCGGCGAGGTCGAAGTGGCCGAACCACGAGGCGGTGGTCGACCTCCAGATTCGTCCCGAGCCGGCCAACGCGAACAGGTGGCCGCCGCCGTCGCTGGCAAAGACAAGCGCCGGTTCTTCCCCGTCGACTTCGATGGGCCCGTACTCGCGGAAGTGGTCCGCGACGAGCGAGGCCGGATGGACGAAATAGCCGTTCTCAACGTCGGACAGGGAGACCTCGTCGATTACCCAGTACATCGTGGTCAGGTCCGAGGGGATCGGTGTCAGTTCCACGAGTGCGTCGGTTGCTCGGTGGCTCTCCTCTGTTGCGAGCTCGACCACGTTGCTGCCGGGCTCGAATCCGTGCCGCGCCAGGAACGACTGGGTCAGTTGTGCGAGCGCCGAGTGCGTCTGCTCACACCAGACGCGGAGCCACTCGGCATCCAGGCGTTCGCCCACGGCATTCCTTTCTGTGTCCGCAGGAGGCTCACCCCCGCGCGTCCGGGAGAATCTACTGGAGGGAGTTCACGTCTCCGGTCCCGGCGGCACATTCAACGAGCGTCACCGCCTCAGGGCGCGACGAGCTGACCGCGGATCCGGTCGATGGCGTGCAGGATCTCCGTGCGGTTCTTCGCGTGCTTGATCCAGGTGGGCAGGCGGGCGAGGAGGGTCATCTTCTTGCGGGTGTCGTACCAGGGGGCCCGTTCGCGCAAGGAAGCCGCGACGTAGTCGTGGATGAGGGTGAGGTGCGCGGGGTTGTAGGCCCAGAGCCAGCCGTGCCGGGTCTCGGTCTGGAGCAGCAGCGGCAGCCCGAAGTATGGGTCAGTCATGGCGTGCCCGGTGCCGTGAGGGAAGACCAGTCGGCGGCTCGTGTGTGTCTTCGCGAGACCGCAGTGACAGCAGATCAACCGCCGGGGCGCGAAGAACGGGCGATGCCCTGGCTCAGGGGCGCCGACGACGGGGAGCACCTTTGCGTCCCGCTGGCATTGGGGACAAACCACGCTGATGTCAGCCAGGAAGTCGTAGGAGGTTTGCCGCGGATCGCGGAACCGATGCTGCGCTGAGAGGCGCGGTGTCGTGGCCACCGGGCGAGTATGGGCCGCGGCGTTCTCCGACGCACGCGAATTCCAGCGCCGAGACAGCGCGCGGTGCGGCCACGGTCATAGCCAGGCCCGCTCGGCTGCCCTATCGCGGGGCTGTCGGTCCGTCCGGATAGCCTCCAGGGGGCGTGCCGCTGACCGCCTTCGCGGGGCGCGTGAATCGGACGAGGTGGCCGCTGCCGCGTTGATCGCGCGAGCCTATCCGGGGTCCGACGTGGAACCAGCGCCCGGCGAGTCGCTCTGGGACGGTACCTATCCGTCGGACGGAACCTGTTACGCAGCGAGCTTCGACGGCGTGGCGATCGTCTGCGACCGGCGGCTCATGGAGCACAGGCCGAGCCTGATGCCTCCGCACCTGCTCGCGGCCGGGGGCGGGGATCGCGTGTTCTTCCACGTGATGCACAGCGTCTCGGACGCCCTTACGTTCGCGGTCTGGGAGGGCGGCGTGCTGGTGCGCTCGCTCAGCCTGTCCCCGGACAGCGGGATCGTCGAGAACATCGGTGCCCCGTACGAGTTCGAGGCGTCGTTCTGGGCGGGTGAACATCCGGTCGAGTCTTATCCGTGGTGGGGTGAGGACCAGCCTCCGTACCCGCTCGCGTTCCATCCCCTCGAACTGGGCGAGGAAGCGCTGCGGGCGTTCGCCGGATTCGTGCTGGAGGGCTGTCTTCTCCCGGATGACGTGGACGCTGACGCTGTTCCGCTGCACGGCTTCCGCGTGACCGACCCGGACGGCCCCGACCCCGTCCGGGTCCGAGCGGAGCTCGAACAGCGCGTCGCCGCCATGCGTTTGCGCAGCCACACGACCATCCAGTTCGGCGCGAGCCACGGCCAGGACGGTGCGTGATCGCGTGCGGCGGAGAGTAAAGGGGAGAAGGCCGTGAGCGTCACCGGATTCTGGGTGGTTGGAGTCGTGCCGGACGGCGACATTGCCCGCCTCCAGGCGGAACTTCCCGGCGCTGATTCCTACGGGCTCCGTGATCCTGAGCGCAACGGCGACCTGGAGTGGTGGAGCGAGGGGAGCGACCCGGCGTCGTTCTTCGATCCCGGGCCGCACGGACTTGTGCCCACGGAGCTGGCGTTGCGGCTGCAGGACGCCCTCGCCACACTGGGCTCCGCGGACGAGCGGCATGAGGCGGTCAAGGAAGAACTCCTCCAGCTCGTTCCTCAGGGCGAGGGCGTCGACCTGTTCTGCGTCTCGACGCGCAAGGGCGACCCCGTTGCTGCACTCCACTACGCCCTCGGCCCCGCAGCGGTGTTCCAGCTCCCGGGCTGGTACGGCGACTTCCTGCTCGATGCGGACGGCGTCCGTGCAGCCCTTCCTGCAGTGGAGGCCGCCCTCGACCTCGCACCGGGACGCCGCAGCGCCGTCGAGGAGCGCATCCGGGACTGGCTTGCCCGGATGACTGACGGAAGCGACCAGGACCTCGACGACCTGGTCGACGGCCCCCTGCGGGTGCTGCGTCACGCCGCCCGGCACGGTCTCGGCGCTGCCGGAATGACGCTCTGGTACTGACCTGACCAGGCCGGACCTGCTTGCCGATCATTCGGATTGTCGCCGCCAGTAGAGATCAGGCTGGTAGTCGGGCCAGGGCGCTGGATCGTCGGCGTCCTTGAATGAGTCTTGCTGCGGGTCGATCGGACGCCAGAGCGGGTCGAGCGGTTCGTCGGGGAGGGGACGGCGGGTGAAGCGGAGGCCGCGCTGGTCGCAGGCTCCGAAGTGCTGCACGTTGCGCTGTGCTTCGATCAGGGAGACGCGGTTGGCGCCGGTCGTGGTCGGCCGGCGTAGTTGCAGCAGGTCGTCCTCCCAGAAGCAGACCGGGCAGATCTCGTACGAGCCGCAGGGCTCGTCGTGGACGAGGTGGCCGCAGCAGGGGCAGGGATGGCGGTCGGCAATCGTGGTGGCGTGGACGGTCTCCCAGGAGTCGTGTCCGTGCAGCCAGGCGGGCAGGGTCTCGGCACGGTCGCGCCAGACCGTGGGGATGCCTTCGGTGCCGACGCGGGAGGCGACGATGCCGCCGACGATCGCGCAGGTGGTGTCGACGTCCCCGCCGGCCGAGGCGGTGGCCCAGAGGGCAGCCTCGTAGTCGGTCAGGTGCCGTGCGGCGCACCAGAGGGTGAAGGGGACGGTGTCGACGGCGCTGACCTGTCGGCCGTTTCCGAGCCGGTGGGCGGCGAGTTCGACGTAGGGCTGGTCCAGGAGTGGGTGGGCTTCGGCGATTCCGTCGCGGACGCGGCCTGGCGGGGTGAGGTCCAGTACGGTCGTGAGCAGGTCCACGCCGGTGACGGGTTGGGTGCGGCCGTGCGCGGCGCGGCTGGCTGCAACGGCGACCGCGACGGCCCCGGCGATGGCCTCGGGGTGGGTGTGGGTCACCTCGGCGGACAGGGCGGCCTGCCGGGCGGCCTGTTCCGGGTCGCCGGGGTAGCGGGCGCCGAGAGGGGCGACGCGCATCGCGGCGCCGTTGCCCCAGGAGCCCTGGCCGTCGAACAGTCCGGCTGCGAGTTCGCGCCAGGCGTCGCCCTTGCGGACCAGGCGCAGCAGGCGGTTCATCGCGGGGCCGTAGCCGCGGTCGAAGTCGTGGCGCTCGGCGAAGGAGCGCGCGAGTTCGTCCTGGTCCACCTTGCCTCGGAGCATGACGAGTTGGTGGATGGAGCAGGCCATCTCGGTGTCGTCGGTCCACGGCCAGGGCGCCTCGGGCAGTTGCTGGTCGCGCAGGGCGGGGAGGTTGTCGGGGACGAAGAACTGGGCGCCGAAGGCGTCGCCCACGGCCAGGCCGTTCAAAGCGTCGCGTGCGATTGCGGTGGGATCGGTCGGAAGGCTGTCGAAGGAGAACGAGTGGATGGCCATCGCCGCGCATCCTGCCAATCCCGACGTGGGCTGGCCACTGGTTTGAGGGGGATGAACTGCGACGGCCGGTCTGGTCCGCGCTCGGGGACCGGTGGTGACGGGCGAGTGGGTTGAGGCATGTATCCCGCTGCTGCAGATCGACCTGAACCTGGGCCGATCAGGTAGTGATGATGGGCTGCCGGTCCAGGAGGTGGTGCATCACGTCTGCCGGGATCGCGGGGTTGGCGGCCGCGGATGCGGCGGTGCTGGAGTCGTGGAGCAGACTGGTCAGCGCGCGCGTGGTCAGGCGTGGGTCACGTGCCGCCGCTTCTCTGATCACCCAGTCGGGGTCATCGAGGAGGCGGATCACCGACGCGGGTGTGAGGCGGGGGTCGCGCACGGCGCGCCAGCGCACACCGCGATCAGGGTCGCGGCTGAAAATCTCGACCAACTCGGCCGTAGCCGCTGGGTCTTCGAGAGCGAGCCGACGCATCCGGGGATCGGGGTCGTGGGCGTACTCCAGGGCCGCGCGGCGGGGGAAATTGGGATGCTCGGGGAATCGGGCGGCCGAGTAGCCGTCCCAGGTCCGGCACATCTCCAGCAGGACCTCGGCAGGTGCCTGAGCGCAGTTCTCGGCGAGGAACAGCCGCACGAGCCAGTCCTCGTCCGTGGCCAGGCATTCGACGACGTCCGGCGGCAGATTCCTCGCGCAGGCGGCGCTGCGGCGGACGAGCAGGTGGGTGGACGCGGCGCAGCGTCGCATGGCCTCTGGGTCGTCCTGCATGGCCAGCACCCAGGGGAGCGGATTGCAGCGCGCCTTGGGGTCGATCTCGACCGTGACGCGGGCGCGTTCTTCCTCAGTGAGGTCTGCGCGCACGGACACCGTCCACCGGACGGCGGAGTCGGGGTCCTGGCCGAGTTGTGCGACGAGGTGCGGTGCAAGCGTCGGATTGGCGGCCACGGCGTGCCGAATGTCCTTGTCCGCGCTTCGGGCGAGGTTCTCGGCCAGGTCGTCAGTGAGTAGGCATTCGCGGGCGGCGCGCTGCCGCTCCTTGGCGTCGGCCAGGGCTGTGAACACCGCGGTCGGCATCGGCGTTGTCGTGTGGGCGAGCAGGACCGCTTCGGCGCGTACGCCCCGGTCCGGATCCTCGATCAGCGCGGTGCGAGTGCCCGCGTCCAGGTGTGGCCAGGCTCGCCGGCACGCGGCTCCGCGCACGCCGGGATACGGATCCGTGGCCAGGGTGACCAGGTACCGGGCCGGCAGATCGCGGTGGAGCGCTACCTCGGCGCGGACCTTCGCGCTGGGATCTGCGGCGAGTTGCGCGAACGTGGCCTCGGTCAGGGGTGACCGTCCGTCCACAGCGCACATGGCGAAGATCCACCGCAGCTTCGGGTCGGGTTCCTGCAGGAGCCGCTCGCGCTGTTTGGCGGTGAGCGTCCAGCGTTCGGCGAGCTGCTTGCGGATGCGCGGTTCGAGGTGCTCGATCCACGCTTCTACGACTTCGTTCGGCAGTTCGCGGGTGATCAGCCAGCTCGCGCCGGGGAGGCGTTCGCCTTCGGCGACGTCCAGCAGCCGCAGCAGTACTGATGCGGGTGCAGCGGCATTGCGGGCCAGGCCCTCGCGCCATGCCGACCGCAGGTGCTGCGGCGCGGTCTTCCACCGCAGGACGGCATGCCACCCGGACTCGTGCTCCTGCGGCGTCTCCTGGGCGCGGGCCTGGGCCCAGGACTCGACCCAGGCGTGGAAGTGATCGACGGCGATCAGCCAGACCTCGTACTCCTCGCTGGTTGCGCCCAGCACGCTGTCGCCGTCCATCGACATGGTGACGAACTCTGGCCGTCCCGGGTGCGGGCCGAGTATTCCGGCCAGGTCCCACTGTTCGGTCAGGCGCACCCTTGTCCAGTGATTGCACCAGTGGGACCGGCAGTTGTGCTCGGCGATGCTGATCAGGAACTCGCCGTCGCCGTCGATCACGCCGTGTTCGACGGCCAGGCGATGCCACTGCCGGTTCAGTTCCGACACCAGATCCGGCCGGTCGTCCCGCACAGCCACGGTGGGAACCGCGTTCCCGGCGATCACCGGACGCCAGGCCACCGGCGCGGGCCGCGCATCGTTCACGCGCCCGTGCCCGACCACTTCCAGCCCCGCACGCTGCAGCAGCTCCCGCAGATCACTGTCCCCGCCCGTCATGCGCGCCATCTTCCCCGCCGCCGAAGCGGCGGTCCACTGAGATCAGCGATCAACGCTCGGCGGCCAGTAGTCTGCGCGGGTGGATCGTGGCGAGCGGGTCGCAGGTGCGATAGTCGGGTCGGCCGTGGGGGACGCGCTCGGTGCGCCCTTCGAGTTCAGCCGGGAAGGCGCGTTCTCCGCCCGCTTCCCGGCCCCGGACGGAGACGGGGAGATGTGCGGAGGAGGGGGCTGGGATCCGGGCGAGGCCACCGACGACACGCAGATGGCCGTCCACGTGGCCGAATCGCTTCTGGAGCGGGACGGGTTGGACCTGCCGGATCTCTTCGCTCGCTTCCAGCGCTGGGTGACTGACGGCCCCAAGGACGTCGGGCTGCAGACCGAGGACGTGCTCACCAACGGCCTGCCGTGGGACCTGGCCGCGGCCATCCACTTCCAGACCACCCACCGCGCCGCGGGCAACGGCTCGCTGATGCGTGCTGCCACCTCCGCCGTCTACTTCGCCCACGCCGGCCGGCAGGCGACGATGAACGCGGCACGACGCATCGCCGCCCTCACCCACGGCGACTCCGCAGCCTGGGAAGGCACGGCGATCTACCACGAGCTCATCCGCGTTGCCCTGGACGGCGGCGACCTGCTCGCGGCCATCCCCGACACCCTCGACGAGCTCGACCCAGATCACCGCGATCGCTACGCCGTCGTCCTCGCACCCGACTGGCACCCCGAACAGGCCACCGAGTTCAACGGCGCAGTCTGGCCCTGCCTCGGCTCCGCAGTCTGGGCGCTGCGCACGACCGGCTCTTTCGAGCAGGCGCTCCGCGCGGCCTTGGACCTCGGAGGCGACACGGACACCGTCGCCGCGGTCACCGGCGGCCTGGCCGGCGCCAGCTACGGACTGTCCGCGATCCCCATCCGCTGGACTGAGCCCCTGCACGTCCCGCTCCCCGGCTCCGGGGGCCGGACACTGCGGCTGCCGGACCTGCTCGACCTTGCCGAACGACTCGACCAGGGCTGCGCGGAGTCGGTGGTGGGCCTGTGACCGGGGCTGGGCCGCCGGTGTGAGTCAGGGGTGGTGTGTGCTGCCGCGCACAGAGCAGTCGGCCCTGCGGCCGCGTGCTCGCGAAAACCACTGGCCGGTCCGGCGGAGGGAGGAGATCATCGGCCGCGTGCTCGTCAACGTTCCCGCTCGCCAGATCCGCGCTCGCTTCACCGACCAGACCGTGACCGTCTACCAGGCCTACCCTGCCTCGATCGCTCTCCCGGCCGCGGCCGCAGGCGGGTTCCCCGCGGACTACAACCGGTCCCGCATGACGTGGATCAAGCCGTCGTTCCTGTGGATGATGCACCGTAGAGGCTGGGCGACCAGCCCCGGGCAGGAGCACGTGCTGGCCATCGAGATCACCCGCGACGGTTTCCACAGCGCTCTCGGCCAGGCTGTCGCCTCCTCCTACACCCCGCGCCTGCATACCTCGCGTGACCATTGGCGCCGCGAGTTGCGCCGCGGCGACGTCCGCTTCCAGTGGGATCCCGAACGCGACCTGAACCTGCAGCCGCTGCCCTGGCGCTCCCTGCAGGTAGGGCTCAGCGGGGAGGCCGTCCACCAGTATCTCGACTCGTGGATCGTGGGCATCGCGGATGTCACACCGCTCGCACACCGTATCCGTCGCCTGATCCTGGACGGCGAGACCGGCACGGCCGCGACCCTGCTCCCGCCTGAGCGCCCATACCCGCTCCCCTTGGTGTCGGCGGCGCGGTTGGGTGCCGAGTAGCGGCGCAGCCGCCGGCCTCCGCACTGCCGACAGGGCAGCGAGCGGACCGTTCCTCGCAAACGAAAGGGAGGCGTATGACGTTGAAATGGGTGCGTTCCCTCGGTGCGGAATGACGAGCGATCAGCCTGCAGGCCGGATCAAGCGCGGGGCAACAGGCTTCCAGGACCGGCGCAGTGGCTCTGCGCCCAGGGTTGATCCGGCAGCCGTGCGACGAGCCTGCTGGGCGGTGGCGGGACCGCTTCGAGCGACAGCGGTCGAGGCGGGCCCGGGGTATCCCGCGTCCTTCACCTGCACCGAGCTGCGAGCCTTCGACGGCCGGTTGTTGGCGGTCGTGGTCGCGCATCTGCTGCTGCCGATCGTGACCCTGGCTGCCGCTTCGCCGGTCTTCGGCGATGCGCCGAAGGCGCTGGTCCCCCAGCCGGCTTGGGCGGAGGACTTCGTCGTCGCCGGCTTCCAGGTCCTCGACGACGCAGCGCTGCGCACGCCGCTGAGGGAGGTCGATCTGTCCGCCCTTCCCGTAATCGAACGCAAGCCGATACGGCGATGGAAGCCCGCGGTGTTGGGTGAGCTGCTGTTCAATTGGTGGGACTGACGCGCGCGGCTCGTCGGCTCGGTCAGCTGACTTGCGCAGCGCCTGCCGTGGGCGGACACCCCAGCGCCGCTCAACGTCGATGACCCTCGTCGGGCGAGTCAGAGCACGGCTCCGGCACCTGCTCGCCGTCAGGGCAGCCCGAATCCGGTTGCGGAACCTGCGCCGAGTGGACATGATCGGCCGCATGACGACTTTGTTGAAGGGCAGTGCCCTTTCCAGCCGGTGACCCCCGGCGGAACGGCCTTCGAGCCGGACCAACTCGTGGACGCATGGCTTGCCGCCGCACTCGCCGACCCGAGGGGGAGCGCTTACGGTGACGCCCGCAGCGCCCTGTTCACCGTCGTGCGCGAAGAACGCAACGGCCAGGCGGCCCGCCTGATCTTCGGCTACTGCGAGCATCCTGATGCCGAAGCCCGCTGCCGGACCCTGCAGCTTCTGAACGACATGAGCTGGGGTGCGCAACCCTGGCACGCGGCCGCGGAGCGCGCCCGATCGTGCCTCGCTGATCCGGACGGAACCGTCCGCCGCAGCGCGGCATGGCTCCTCGCGACCGCCGACCCGGAGCATGCCCTCGACATGGTCCGGGAGCCGGGCTCGCCCCTTGACCCGGTGGCTCGTCTCGCCCTCGTGGAGGCAATGTTCAGCTCGCACGGGGACCTCACCGGCGAGGGGGCACTCACGCTCGCCGAGAGCCTGCGGACGGACCCGGACGACGCAGTCCGACTCCGTGCAGCCCTCGCAGCGGTCCGAGTTGCTCCACAGGAGCAGTGGCCGATGTGGGAGGAACTCGCACTGTCCTGCCTGCCGTCGGCCGGAGAGCGCCTGGGAGGCCCAGGCTCCAAGCTTGCCGTTCGTCCCGGCTGGTGGTGGTCGCTCGCCCTGGTCCGGCAGGACCGCGAGGAGGCGGCCTACGACTGGGCGTCGCGTTTACTGGTCCACCCGTCCCCGGTCGCTCGCCTGGCTGGCGTCGACATCGCCCGTGGGGCGCTGCGCCGTTGGCGCGCCGCGCCCGACCGGCTCAGTCAAGCTCTGAGCGCGGCTGTCGGCGACACCGACGCCAGGGTGCGCGCCGAGGCGGTGAGCACTATCTGTGCGAGTCTGGACAACTCCCGGCTGTGCGCCGACGCCCTGGCCGAGTTGCTGGAGGACCCTGAGCCTCGGACCGAGGCCGCCATGGGTCTCGGACGGGTGGGGGATCAACGCGCTGCCGTTGTACTGAGTGGTCTCGTGCAGACAGGCTTCATGGCGCGCGGTTTCGTTGAGGCCGTCGAGGGCGTCATCCCGCCAAGCCCCGACCCGGCGTTGTGGGTGGACGCTGTGCGCGGCGCCCTTCGCGCGGCTGATAAGCACTGCTCCGAGGACCGGTGGCACACAGGTTGTCCGCTGGCCGGGGCCCTGGCCGCCGCCGTCAGTCTGGGGCCGGCAGCCGCGCCACTGGTTCCCGACCTCGTGGCACTGGTGGACACGTCGGCGCCTTCGCCGCAGACGTGCCGCCCGTGGGTCCGCCGCCGGGCCCTTGACGTCCTCGCGGCTCTGGGACCGATGGCTTCCTCAGCCGCACCGGCGCTGCTGCGCTGCCTGGAGCGGGAGGATCTGGCCGACACGTGCGCCGCCGTGCTCCTCGCGGTGACCGGAGACCGCACCCACGCCGAACGCCGGCTCGACCAACTCCCGGACACCGTCCGGGCAATGCGCCGGGTCCTGCCGCTGATGGAGTGCCTCCACCTGCATGGCGGACTCGCACACCGGCACACGGAGCGGCTGTGCCGGATGGCGCAGGACCCCAGGCGTCTCCATCCACGCGCGATGCGCCTGCTCTGGAACGTGCAGGGTCCGGGCGTCGCGCCCCTGCTCCTCGACCTCCTGCCGGACTACCTCACCGACGACGTGTTCGGCCTGGAGACCTGCACTCTGCTCGGCGACATGGGTGCGTTCGCTCAACAGGTGATTCCCGTACTCGAAGCGCTGGCGCACCGCCGCACACGGATCGGCGTGAACACGGGCGACGAGGACGAGGAACTCCGGATAGACGAGCACCTTGCCCGCGCCGCGAGGTCGGCGCTGGAGCGGCTGTCTCCTGCGCAGAGCGCCACTCAGTAGTGACCGACGACCTGGCCATCCAGATGGTCGATCAACGCGGCTTCCTTTCGGAGCAGCCGGTCTCGGTCATCGGCAGGCAGCGAGGCAAGGGCATCGACCAGGACCCGCTTGCGAGGAACGTAGACCATGTTGCCCGAGTAGATCCGACATCCCGAGCACCAGACGAACCCGATGCAGCGCTCGAAGCTGGAGGACCCGGGAGGATGGAAGCGGTACTGGTAGGAGAGGACAGGCCCGTGGCATACAGTGCAGATCCAGCGGTCACCGTCGCGGACAGACCAGCCAGTGCCCGTCTTGCGCCAGGACTTCCGTCCGGCCGGCGCTCTTCAAGTTGCCATGCGGCCATTCTGCACCGCAGCGTTGCCGAGGGACACTCAATTGCTTGGCGTCGGCCGTCGGCGCGAGCCGCGATCGACCGAGCCTGAAGCAGCTCACTTCGACGTTACTGCTTCGATCTGTCGGTCGGACCGAGTGTCCGCTGGATGACGAGCTCGGAGCGGGTGAGCTCCAGGAGCCGCCCCATCCAGTTGCGACCGCGGTGGTCTGGGATGTCGCGCCAGAAAGGGGAGTCCGACAGCCCGGTGTAGCTGATCCTGCTGTCACCGGTGTCGAGAAGGATCTCGGCGAGGGCAGGGTGCTGGGTGAATTTTGCCTCCAGCAACCCGCGCATCACCGCAAGTCGTTTGAGATGCCAGTGGGCTCTGCGCTCTACCCGGCCCCCGAGTTCATCCGCGTCGCGACCGCTCTCCGTATCGCGGATCTGGTCGTGGACTGCCGGATCCGCCGCGGAAAGCGCCCAGTAGCTGCGGACAGCGCGGTCTTCTACTCGGTGGGGGACCGCTCCCGTCAACGGTCGTCGGGGAGCAGGCGGAAGCCGTGCTTCCCGGTCAGCGGCATGAGGGCGCGGAAGTCACGGCGGTCCAGGGTGAGGATGGACTCGGTGTCGAATTGTTCGGCGAGGACGACGTTGACGGCGTCGGTCAGGTCCAGCCGCAGGCCCGCGTACCGGTCCTGCACTTTGCGGGCCTTGCGCAGGGTGTCGGCGGACAGGCCGGGAACGGCCACCCGGCCCGTCTGTTCCTGGCTGAGCAGCCAGTCGTTGACCGAGAGGGCGGCCTGGCGGCTGACGTTGCGCGTGGTGATGTGCTCGATCTCCAGGAGAACGAGTGGGGAGACCACGGTGAGGGCGGCTTCACGCAGGGCGGCCCGAGCAGCCTCGTGTTCGGGGTCGGCGACGTTCAGCGCTGCGACCAGGCCGGAGGTGTCGCCGATGACGATCACTTCTGGTCCGACACTGCGTCGGACACGGTCTCGTGGATTTCCTCGGCGCTCACGGGGTGGCCGAAGTCGAGACGGGGGATGTCCCAGTCCTCGTTCCAGCGCTGGGTGCGGAGTGCGGCGAGGTGGAAGGCCTCGCGGAAGTACTCCGATTCGGGGCGGCCCTCACGCTCTGCTGCCGCTTTGATCAGCGCGAGGTCCTGTTCGTCCACCATGACGGTGGTCTTCTTCAGTGCCATAGGGTTATGGTACCTCCACCATATGCATGCGGCTGGCTCTCATGCGGTGCCCGGCTTCGAAGCGGCCAGACGGCTTGCCGCCGCGCCCCACGACCCCCCTCGGCTCACACGTCACGTCGAACGGAACGGCGTCGGACGCAGTCGTTGGGATACTGGTCGCCGGCGGTGCCGGGAGGGTGAATCCGCTGATGGTTGCTGTGGAGCGTGAGGCTGATGTCCATGAGCGGGGTGGGCTTCTCGGAGGCGCAGCTGCGGGATGCAGCGGGGGTCCGGTCCTTCGAGCGGGGCCTGGAGTACACGGGTGCCGTCTCAGGGTTGGAGGTGCTGGAGGCCGGGGCCACGGCTACCGTCCACGGCGGCAGTGCCTACCGGGTCGAACTCGGCACCGGCCGGGGCGGCGGACTGTGGGGCAAGTGCAGTTGCCCGTACGGTCGCGAGGGCCATTTCTGCAAGCACTGTGTCGCGGTGGGGCTGGTGCTGCTGAGTCGGGCCGCAGCCGTTCCGGGGCAGCGGGCTGAGGCGGAGCGCGGCCGTCGAGATCTGGACGAGTGGCTGGAGGCCCGCAGTCAAGGAGAACTGCTGGCGCTGGTCCGGGAACAGGTTGCCCAGGATCGGGCGCTGCGCCGTCGGCTGGAGTTGCGTGCGGCTGCGGACAACGCCGACGTGGACGCGATGCGTGTGCGCATTCGTGCGCTGTTGGACGCCTCCCCGTTCAGCCAGTACGGCTTCGTGGAGTACGCGGATGCGGACGCCTACGCCGAACAGATCGCGGAAGCGGTCCGGGCGATCGGCTCATTGCTGGAGACCGAGTACGCCGAGCAGGCGGTGGAGGTGGCCCGCGAAGCGCTCCGAATCCTCGCCTCCACGTACGAGAGCGTGGACGACTCCTCGGGGCAGCTGGGCAGTGTGGTCGAGGAGTTGGGCGAGGTTCATCTCGACGCCTGCCGGGCGGCGCAGGCCGCTCCGGGGGAGACCGCGGAGTGGCTTTTCGCGCACCTGACCGGTCCTGGCGGTGACCTGCTCGACATTGACGTCACCGACTACTTCGACGTGCTCGGTGCGGCGGGCAAGGCGCGGCTGGCCGCCCTGGTGACGGAGGCGTGGCACCGTCACCCGTCCGACTGGACGCTCAAGTACCTCAAGCAGCAGCTGGCGCGCTTGGAAGACGACGTTGACGCGGTCGTGGCCGTGTACGCGGCCGATCTGGCTCCCACGGGTGCCACGCATCTGCAGGTCGCGCGGGAACTCGACGCTGCCGGCCGATCCGGGGAGGCGCTGGAGTGGGCGGCTCGAGGCCTCGAGGCCGCCTCGTCCGCCGCGCCCGCCGGGAGGGTGGACTCGGGCCTTGTCGACTACCTGTGTGACCGCTACCAGGCCGCAGGCAAGGCAGAGCTCGCGGTGGAAATCCGCCGCGACCGGTTGCGTGGGGAGCTGAGTCTGGCCGCCTACCAGCGCTTGCGCCGGGCTGCGCAGGCTGACGGTTGCTGGCCGGCCGAGCGTGGCCCGGCGCTGGAGGTGCTGCGTGCCGAGGCGCTCAAGCAGGCAGAGAAACCGTGGCGGTCGCCCGCGGCGTGGATCGACGCGCTGGTGGACGACGGGGATCTCGAGGAAGCCTGGGTTGCTGCGACCGGGGTGGCCACGGATCAACAGTGGCTCACTTTGGCTGACCTGGTGTCAGCCCAGCGTCCGGGTGATGCGCTCAAGGTCTATCTGCGCGCGGTCGAGCCGCTGACGGCCGTAACGGGCGACGCGGCGTACCAGCAGATTCTTCGGTTGCTGGTCAGTGCCCGCGCCTGTCATGAAGCTCTTGGCACAACGGGGGAGTTCGACGTATACGTGGCCGCGCTGCGTGCCGGGCAGAAGCGCAAACGGAACTTGATGCGGCTGCTCGATCAGCACGGCCTGTGACCTGTTGGATGGCCTCCCGTGCTGGCAGTGGCGAGCGAGGCCTGGACTGTCTCGGCTCGGGCTGAAGTGCCTTGGGGCGTGTGATACCAGGCTCCGGTAGCCGTGACCGCGCGTCCGGGTGGTGGGAGCGTGGTGGGAGCGACGGCGCCGATCACGATTGATACCCGTTGGCGGCGTCGGGACTTGCGGACACCTCGAAGTCGGACAGATCGGCCTGGATCAGTGCACTTTGCAGTGTGTTGGTACTACCGGGAAATGATCTAGGGAGGCTCTTAATCAGCGGGTCCGGGGTTCGAGTCCCTGGCGGCGCACCACCGTGGAGCTGGCGGGTCGCGGCATCGTGGCAGACGCGGCTGCGAATCGATGGGTGCTGGAGGTGGGGAAGCCGTCGTTGGACGGCTTCACACTTGGTGACAAGATGATCGATCTCGCCGGATGGGGCGACGGGCTTGTTGACCTGTGGCAGAGGTTCGGAGACGGGGTGATCGACGTGGTGGCCTTCGAAGCCGGGCTGGCGGAGATCGTCGCGGCCATCGAAGAGTGGCCGTCCGTGCCGGAGGAGCCGGCGGAGGACTTCTCAAGCCGCCTTCGCCGGGTACTGGGTCCAGGTGCGGATCGGTGATTCGGAGGCGAAGGCAGTCTTCGGCTCCGCGCGGGCGTTGTGCCAGCGGATGTAGGCGCTGATGGCGGCGTTCTGCTCGTCGTGGCTGCGGTGGTCGGTGCCGTTGAGGGCGAAGTAGCGAAGGGCTGCGAACTCGGATTCGATCCAGTTCAGCCAGGATCCGTAGGTGGGCAGGAAGACCAGCTCGACCTTGTTGGCCTCGGCCCAGGCCCAGACGTTCGGGTGCTTGTGCGGAGAGAAGTTGTCCAGCACGACGTAGAGCGTCTCGCCGGGCCAGCGGGCGCGCAGGGTCTTGAGCAGGGCAAGGAACTCACGCCAGCGCTTTCGCTTGCGGATGCGGTAGTAGATCTTGCCCGTGGCCAGGTCGAGGGCGGCGAGCATGTGCACACGCCGTCGTAGCGGTTGTAGGTGGCCCGCAGCCGGCGCGGGGAACAGTGAGGGCGCCAGGCGTTCCCTTGCGGGGCTGGAGATTGAGCGGCCGAACTCGTCCACGCAGACCACCCGGCCGTCGGCGGGCGGAGTGTCGTACAGCTCCAGCACGCGCTGCATCTTGGCGATGAACTGCGGGTCGGTCGAGGCCTTCCACGTCGTGGTGGTCTGCCAGGAGGAGCCCGTCGGCGTCAGGCGCCCTGAGTGATGGGTGCCACGGGGACGCGGCGTGCCTCGGGGCAGCACCAGTAGACCCGTTCCCCGTCTCGCTCGACGGCCATCGGGTGCCGGTGGCCGGGACAGGGCGGATACGGCGTGGAGCCCACGGCCTCCTGTGCCGCGTCCATGAGCGCCTGTGCGCAGCGCCATGATTGCTCGGCGGCGCTGCCGCCCTCGTGCATGTGGAACGCGAAGTCCTGTCCGTCGACGTCCGCTTGGACGAGGAACGCGGGCGGCTGCCCCGACGGCTCTCCCCAGCCTGGTGCGAGGACGGTTTCAGTCGGGGAGACGGACTGGACGTTCACTGCAGGACTGGTGGGTGGTCGGAGCGATTCGGCCACGCCGGCCAGGACGGAGAGCAGGAGTGGGGAGGGCTCAGCGAAGGACGACAGAGTTTCCGCCTATGTGGAGCACGGCCTTACCGGGGTTCCCGGCCACCTCGACCGGGAAGGTCAGTGTGTCCCACCAGCTCATCAGGTCGCCACTGGCCATGCCGCCCTGGGTACCGTGAAGGAGGTAGGAGACGCCGACGGTGTGGGGGGGCGTTCGCGCCGAGGTAGTGGCCGGTTCCCTTGTACCAGCGCATGCCGGCCTCGTTCATCGGGCCGGCGGCGATGGCCTGCAGGGGCAGGACGACCTTGTAGCCCCAGTTGACGTTGTTGTAGTTGCAGTTGTAGCGGGTGTGGAAGGTGCCGTTGCGGTCGCTGAAGGTGTTGTCCGGCGCGGAGCAGTGCACCACCGGGTAGGTGGGACCCGGGTCGACTTTCTGCGGCTGCACCTTGGGTGCGTCGGGCCCCAGCTCCGCCTGGAGCTGCGACTGCAGGCTTGCCGCGGTCGTCGGCGTGACAGGCTTGTCGAGGGTGATGTCCAGGGAGGAGTCCTCGGCCTGGACGGATATCGATGAAACGGTGGCCTGCTCGGCGGTGGTCTCGGCCGCGGTGGCCGGTGTGACGATGCTTCCGCCCAGGCACAGCCCGATGGCTGCGGCCAGGATGAGTTCGCCCCTGCGCCTGGATCCCCCTCAAGTTGCTGTGCCGCGCCCCAGCCCCTTTGGGGTGCCGGGTGCGGCCGAATGAGCAAGATCCTTTCAAGGGCTTGGGCTGGGCTGGCACCCCCGAAGGTCCGAGGAGGGCCTCCAGCTGGAGGTTGCCGGACCGGTCGGGTGGTGATGGCGTCCACCTCCGTGGACGCCGGTCGGCGGTGCGGCTGCACCGGAGCCCCGCCGTGGAGCGACCGTCGGGGGCGAAGCCGTCTCGGCCGTCCGCTCCGCGCTTCCGCCTCGGGTGTGGTCCGGTATCAGTCGTCGGCGAGGGCGGCCGCGAGAGCGCCGACCAGCTCGGCGGGGATGTCGCGGTCCGCACCAAAGGGGCGAGCGGTGCCCGGTTGGGGCGGACCCAGATCCGCCACAGCTCGAGCTTCGGGCGGGTCCCCGGTTGGGGCAGGAATCCGGCGTAGAAGCGCTGGCAGGGGGAGAAGGTGTGGCAGTTCGCGGAGTCGTCGGACCAGGACCACCCGGGGATGTCGAGGCGGTCGAGAGCAGCGTCGGGCCCTGCTGCGGACCCGCTGGGCGCCGATCCCCGCGTCCCGCCGTCTTGGCGAACTCGGCGTGGGCGACCAGGAGGTGGCGAGCCTCCTTGCTGACGCCGCCACCGGCAGTGACGACAACTGCGGCTCGGCGAGAACGCATTGTGCTACCCGTACCGGAAGCGATGACGGTGCCTGGTGGCCCTCCGGCGCCGACCCCGCCATGGTTCTGGCCGCGCTGATCCGAGGCTAACGGTCCGCGCTCGGCTTCCTACGGTGCTTGTCAGGCGAAAACTTCGATGGCGCACTTGGCTGCGCCGCTGCGTCGGATGCGTGCGTCACTGGTGATCAGCGGGACGCCGAGGGTTTCGGCGAGAGCTACGTACTGTGCGTCGTAGGCGCTGATGTTGTGGTGCAGCGCGCGGACCCGCTGCCACAGCACGAGGGTGTCGTGTCGGACGATGGAAAGGGTTTGGTAGTCGCCGACGGCTTTGACGGCCTCCTTGTCCGTGAGCTTTCCGCCCTTGGCCATGCCGAAGAGGGCGGACATGATCTCGTAGTCCAGCAGGCCGGGGGCGGTAAGCGTGTCGAGCTGCCGGAGTCGCTCGCGGACAGCGAAGCCGGCGGGGCTGTGATCGGTCAGGGCTCGGATGAGGGCGGAGCAGTCGATGACGACGGTGTTGGTCATCGGCGCTCTCGGCTGTCCTCGATCGCGGCGAGGATGTCGGGCGTGCTGAGCTCGGTGCGGGTTTCGCGGTCGAGTCGCGCCATCATTTCGGCCAGGGTAGGTGTCGTGGCCTCGCGCGTGACAAGGTCGAGAAGGTACGACTGGAGGCTCTTCCCGCCCTGGGCGGCCTTGAGTTTCAGCTGTTCGAGGACCGAGTCGGGTACTTCGCGGATGGTCACGGCAGTCATGCATGCATTTTAGCTGCACTGCCTTTAAAGTGCCATCACCATTTGTCGGGCGGCTTCGCGCCCGGGTGGTCTGCTGGCCTCGAAGTGCAGACTTTGGACCGCGTACGGCTTCTGGCGCGCGGCAGCCCGCTGGATGACCCCGCCAGTGGCGGGAGCATATGGACTCGCGTTCGCTGCGAGAGCGAGGGCGCGTCGCCCTTCGGCGCCGAGTTCGGCGACAACACGGCCCGGCCCGGCTTCGCCGGGTGGGTGCGGCACTGGGCCGGGGGCAAGCCGTGGTGGGACGGGGCCTGAGCCGACAGCGGTAGCCGGGCTCGGCCGCCCGGGGGCGACGCGCCGGTCAGGCCGGGATGCGGAGGACGGTCTTGCCGCGGGCGCCGCCGCGCTCGACCTTCTGCAGGGCCTCGACGGTGTCGTCCAGCGGGTAGGTGGTCTCCAGCAGCGGCTGCAGCTCGCCGGAGGCGACCAGCGAAGCGAGGTGGGTCAGCTGCTCGCCGTGCGGGCGCATCATGAAGGCGCGCGCCTCAACGTTCCACTCGGCCTTCTTGGCCTCGGCGTCGGCGATCGGGACGATCGAGACGAGCGTGCCGCCCGGCTTGAGGACCCGGAAGGAGCGGTCCTGGGTCGCCCCGCCGACGGTGTCGAAGACCACGTCGAAGCCGCCGAGGACCTCGTCGAACTGTTCGGCGCGGTAGTCGACCACCTGGTCCGCCCCGAGCTTGCGGACGAGGTCGACGCCGTCGCCGCCGGCCGTGGCCACGACCTCGGCGCCCAGGTGCTTGGCGAGCTGGACGGCGACCGAGCCGACGCCGCCGGCGCCGCCGTGGACGAGGACCCGGGTGCCCGGACCGACCTGGGACTGCTCGGTGAGCGCCTGCCAGGCGGTGAGGCCGACCAGCGGCAGCG
Organism: Streptacidiphilus neutrinimicus; assembly: GCF_000787815.1. Taxonomy (GTDB): domain Bacteria; phylum Actinomycetota; class Actinomycetes; order Streptomycetales; family Streptomycetaceae; genus Streptacidiphilus; species Streptacidiphilus neutrinimicus. The sequence goes on along the minus strand of NZ_BBPO01000012.1, from coordinate 77,855 downwards.
AGGCTGCCTCCTCGAAGGACAGCTTCTGCGGCTTGGCGGCGACGAGCGAGCGGTCGACGGCGACGTACTCGGCGAAGGCTCCGCCGACGCGGGGGTCGACCCGGGCGAACACCTCGTCGCCCACCGACAGGTCGGTGACCTCGGCGCCGACCGCGCTCACCAGGCCGGCCACCTCGCTGCCGATGACCAGCGGCTGCGCGAGCGGCCCGGCGCTCATGAAGCCCTTGACGATCAGGTGGTCCACCGGGTTGACGCCGGCCGCGCGGGCCTCGATCAGCACGTCACGCGGACCGACAGCGGGGGTGGGGACCTCGGTGACCGTCACGACGTCGCCGACCTGGCCGTACTGGTTGATGACCGCTGCCTTCATGAGGAACTCCTGGTTCGTGTTGGTGGCTCTGCTCGGGTGTGCCGGGTGTGCCGGGTGTGCCGGGTGTGCGGGGTGGGGCGGGCCCGGGGATCGGGTCGGCTGTGACGCTGAGCCGGAGTAGTTTCGGACCGCTCGTTCCATAACCTACGCGTTCTGGAACGAGCGGTCAAGTAAATGCTGCTTTCGTCCGTCGCGTTCGCTACCGTGGAGCCATGGCCAGACCCCGCACGTTCGACGAAGACGCGATCCTCGACCGCGCGATGCTGCTGTTCTGGCGCAAGGGCTACGAGGCCACCGCCATGAGTGACCTGGTCGAGGAGCTGGGCCTCGGCCGCGGCTCGATCTACGCCGCGTTCGGCGACAAGCACCAGCTGTTCGTGCGCGCGCTCTCCCGCTACCTGGGGCGGCAGGACACCCTGCTGACCACGGCCTTCGACGCCGACGGCCCGGCCCTCGCCCAACTGCGCGACGTGCTCGACCGTCTTCTCGCCGCCGACGCGGCCTGCGGCAACGCCGGATGCTTCAGCGTCAACAGCATCGCCGAGCTGCTTCCCCGCGACGAGGACGTCGCCCGGCTCGCGCAGCGCAGCCTGCGCGTCGCGGAGGAGGCGTTCACCCGCCAGCTCGAACGTGCCGCGCAGGACGGTGAGCTCTCCGCGACGGTCACCCCCGACGCGGCCGCGCGCCTGCTGCTCACGGTGATCCAGGGCATCCAGATCGTCCGCAAGGTCGATCCTGATCCCGCCCGCGCCGCAGTCGCGCTCGACTCCGTCTTTGCCCTGCTGTCCAAGGAGCCCGCCGAGCTGATGCCGGACCCCGCCTAGCGGGTGAAGCGCTCACGGGACGCGCCGCTGCTCGAAGACCCCGGGGCTTCCCCCGGGGCGCGCCGTTGCGGGCGGCCCCAAAGGGAAGCCCCGGCGTCGGCTCAGGAGAACCAGCGGCGGGGGTGGCGGGTGAGGGTGAAGCCGACGACGCCGAAGAGGCTCGCCGCGATCGCGCCTCCGCCCGTCCACCACCAGCGGGCGTTGCCGCCGGAGAAGAAGCCGGAGGACGCGCCGACGGCGGCCGGAGCCGCCGAGGCGGAGGCGCTCTGTGCCGAAGCTCCGTCCGTGGACGTCGCCCCCGATGTAGCGCCCGCGCCCGCGCTCGGGCCGGCGCTTGGCAGTGACAGCGGCGCGGAGAGCGAACCGTCGGAGGAGGGGTCGGAGCCCGACGGTGCGGCGAGGCCGATCTGGGCGCTGACCTGCAGCCCCAGCTCCTGCTCCGGGAGTGCGCCGACGGTCAGCCGGACGTAGTACGTGCCCGGGAGCGGGTCGTCGGACCAGGTCTCGGCCCAGCTGCGGATGGTCGGCAGCGTGCAACTGAGCTGCACCGAGCCGGAGTCGGTCCCCGCCTGCGCCTGCGGGGTGCCGCTGACGCAGGGTTGGGCCCGGCGGAGGCCGTCGTAGAGGTCGAGCCGCCAGGTCTCCGTGCCCTGCCGCTGGGTGCCCGGCGGCAGTTGGACCGTCGCGGTGACGTTCGGGCTCTGGCCGGCCTGGGCCTGGAAGGACCAGTAGAAGTAGTCGCCCACCGCACCGGTCGCCTGGCCGGTCTGACCTGGCGTCAGTGTGCCGGCGGTGCGGAACGAGGTCCCCGCGAGGGCGGCGGCGCTCGTCGAGGCCGACGGGGAGGCGGGCCCGGGGGTGTCCGCGTGGGCGGTGCCCGCCAGCACGGGAGTTGCGAGGAAGGGGACGGCGAGCAGGCTCAACGTCCCAGCTGCGCGCAGAAGTCGGGGCATGGTCACGGAGCCCTCCACACGGCCACGCGCCAGCGCGCGAGCCAGCCGAAGATCAGACCGCTGACGAGACCGATCAGCGCGAGCAGGCCGACCAGGGCCCAACCGGAGCCGAGCCACTGCGCGCCGCCGCCCGAGGCGGAGGCGCCCGGGACGACGTCGATGCTGAGCTCGACGGGGAAGCCGGGCTGGTTGCCCGCGCCGACCGTGGTCACGCTGAGCGCGTTGGCGACGGAGAGGCAGACCATCCCGTCGGTGGCGCTGCCGGTCGTGGTGGCCGTCGTGTCTGTGGACGGGCTGCCCGTCGGGCCGGCCGTCGTGCCGTCGGTCGGGGTGGAACCGGTCGGGGCGGCCGATGTCGTGTCGGCGGCCGTCGCAGAGGCGGACGAGGCGGACGAGTCGGATCCGGCGGACGAGGCGGACGCGTCCGCCACCGGCGCCTGGGCGCGCAGGCCGGTCGAGACGACGTCGTTGCGTCCGCTCGACGCGCCGGCGCCGCGCGCGAGCTCCCGGCCGTCGGCCGTGGTGGCGCGCATGGTGATGTCGTAGTGGGGCGCGACCGGGCGGTCGATGGCTATCGACGCCGAGGCGCGCAGCTCCTGCCCGGCGGGCACGGCCACCCGGTACCAGCTCTCCTGCTGCGGGTTCTGCCGGTCGGTCCAGACACCGGGCCTCAGCACCGGCGCCGTCGCGCAGGCGTCCGTTCCGGTCGTGGGGGCCGGCGGCGCGGCGGCCTGGGTGGTGCCCGACTGGACGAGCTGGGTGAGCCGGGTGCTGAGCTCGCCCTCGGTCCGGACCTCGGTGTAGGTGCCGCCGGTGGCCTGGGCGATGCAGCTCAGCTGCCGACGGACCTTGTCGTCCTCGGTGAGGCCGAGCGTGTCCACGGTCAGATGGGTGCCGTCGGCGGCCAGGGCGCGCGCCACGTCGCAGGGGTCCGGCGGCGCGCAGTCGTCCTCGCCGTCGGTGACGAGCACGATGTGGCGGCTGGAGCTGTCGACGCCGAGGTCCTTGGCGGCGTCGCGCAGGGCCAGGCCGATCGGCGTCCAGCCGAGCGGGCGCAGCGTCGCGACGTCGGTCTTCATCTCGACCCGGTTCAGCGGGCCGATGGGCACCATCAGTTGGGTGTCCTTGCAGCCGACGGCCTTGTTGTTGCCGGGATAGGTCGCGCCCAGGGTGCGCAGACCCACCTGGTCCTGGTCGGGCAGTGCGTCGACGACTTCGTCGAGCGCGTGCTGCGCGGCCGAGATGCGGCTCATGCCGCCGATGTCGGGCGTGCGCATCGAGCCGCTGACGTCGAGGATGAGCTCGACCTTGGGCGGGGGTTGGGCGGTGTTGTCGGTGCTGTCCGCGTGGGCGGTCGTGGGGAGACCGCCCAGCAGGGCCAGTGCGGCGAGCCAGGCTGCTGTCCCGGCCGCCGCCCTTCGGAGGATGATCACCGCCCGATCGTACTGATCTTCGACCGGAGCTTGATCACGACTGCGGTCCGGGTCAACTGCGCGGGCGCGCGGGCGCATTCGCTGACGCGGTGCCAACGTGGGGGCCGCGCAGTCGGGGTGGGCAATTGTCACTAAAGTGAGCAATCGGGTTAAGTCGGACAAAGGGGCAGCCGGGATCGCTTGTGTGCGAGGTCACAGTTTCGGTGGCGGTTCCTGTGAAAACGCTCTGCCACCAGGCATCTTGCGGGAGCGGTCGCGATGTGCGGCGCGCCCTGCGCACGGGTGGCGGGCGGAGGGAGGTTGCGCCGGTCCGCGCTCGTCGCGCAGGCTCCACGTGCATCGGGTCAACCAGTCCGCTCCTGTCCGCGGTCGGCCCGGCACGTCGGGGGGGAAACGAAAGGTTCTCCCACGCCATGCGCAATCAAGCGAAACACCGCCTCCGTTCGGCCAAGCGGCGGAGGGTGCTGGCCGCCACCGGGCTGGCCATGGCCACAGCGACCGCGGTCGCTGTCGGCGGCGCCAGCGCCGCGCAGTCGCACACGGCCAACCGCGTCGTCGTCGACGCCCTGTCCCTCAGGCCGTCCTCCCCGGCGGCGGGCACCTCGGCCACCGCCACGGCCAGGCTCCACGCCACCCGCACCCTTCAGGTGCAGGCGCTCACGGTCGCGGTGCGGTCCGCGAGCGGGGCGCACTTCGACTTCAAGGTCTCCGGCCCCACCACGCTGAGCACCTCCGAGACCGTCTTCACCCCGGCGAGCCGCACTTTCGCGGCCGGCGCGTACAGCTACTTCGTGGAGTACGAGAGCGACAACACCTGGCACCGGCTCGCTCCGACCGGCTCCTTCACCTCCGACGGCGCCAGCGTGACGCCGAGCTCCGCGGCGACTCCGGCCGCGAGCGCCGCGCCGTCGTCCTCGGCGTCGTCCGCCGCGCCGGGTTCGGCGTCGGGTTCGCCGAGTGCGAGCGTCACGAGCGCGCCGACGACCTCCGCGGCCACCGGCACGGCTTCGGCGTCCGCGTCCGCGGCGGCCTCGCAATCGGCATCGGAATCGGAATCGGCGTCGGCGTCGGCGTCGGCCTCCGCGGCGGCGTCTTCGCCGACGGCGACCACGATCCCCAGCCAGATCCCGACCACGGCCCCGGCGACGACCCCGACGTCGACACCCACGTCGACGGCCTCGTCCGCCGCGACCCCCGTTCCGGTCGGGATTCAGGGTTCCTGGCACGAGGTGTTCGCCGACGAGTTCAACGGGACCAGTCTCGACACCTCGAAGTGGAACCCCAACTGGCTCGGCTGTGGGACCTGCACCACCCCGCCGGTCAACAGCAGCGAGCAGGACGCCTACGCACCCTCGCAGGTCAGCGTCGGCGGCGGCTCGCTGCACCTGGCCATGGCCCAGGAGCCCACGACCGTCAACGGCAAGACGTACCCGTACCGTTCCGGTCTCGTGGAGTCCAGCGGCAAGGCCCAGTTCACCTACGGCGCGTTCGAGGCGCGGATCTACCTGCCGCCGGGCAGCGGGGGCGTCGCCAACTGGCCGGCCTTCTGGACCGACGGCCAGAGCTGGCCGACCGACGGTGAGATGGACGTGATGGAGGGCCTGGAAGGCCAGGCCTGCTACCACTTCCACTCCCCGTCCGGCGGCCCCGGCGGCTGTGCCTCCGGCGACTACAGCGGATGGCACACCTACGGAGCCGACTGGGAGCCCGGTTCCGTCACCTACTACTACGACGGCAAGGAGGTGGGCCAGATCACCACCGGCATCACCTCGGCCCCGCAGTACCTGATCCTGAACAACGGCCTCAACTCCTCCGACGCCCAGCCTGTGGCGCCGTCGGACATGCAGGTCGACTACGTGCGCGTCTGGCAGCACTGACGCGAACGAGGTGAGCGGGCGGGCGCGGTGTCCGAGGGAACGTCCTCGGACAC
>NZ_BBPO01000012.1:68457-72043 GCF_000787815.1 Streptacidiphilus neutrinimicus | reverse complement strand
GTGTCCGAGGGAACGTCCTCGGACACCGCGCCCGCGGGCTTTCCGAGCTCCGGCGCCCCGACGGCCGGCGGCCCGGCGCCCCGGCGCTCAGGCCGCCGTACGGAGTTCGAGCGTGCAGCACTTGACGCTGCCGCCGCCCTTGAACAGCTCCGACAGGTCGATCGGGTGCGGCGTGAAGCCGTGCTCGCGCAGGCGCCCGGCCAGGGCGTGGGCGGACTCGGCCAGGAAGACGTTGCGCCCGTCGCTCAGGGCGTTGAGGCCGAAGGCCTCGGCGTCGTCCGGGGTAGCCAGGATCGCGTCGGGGAAGAGCCGCTCGAGGGTGGCACGGCTGTCGTCGGAGAACGCGCCCGGGTTGTACATGATCTCGTCCCCGTCGAGCACGGCCAGGGCGGTGTCGAGATGGTAGAAGCGCGGGTCGACGAGCTCCAGGCTGACCACGGGACGGCCGAAGTACTCCTGGGCCTCGCGGTGTCCCTCGGCGGTGCTGCGGAAGCCGTGGCCGGCCAGGATGTAGGAGCGCGTGGTGAGCAGGTCGCCCTCGCCCTCGTTCAGGTGGCGGGGTTCGAGGGTGTCGGTGAAGCCGTTGTCCCGGAACCAGTTCAGGTACGCCGCTCCCTCCGCGGCGCGCTCCTGGTTGCGGAAGCGGGCGCCGAGGACCTTGCCGTCCACGACCGTGGCGCCGTTGGCGGCGTAGACCATGTCCGGGAGGCCCGGGACCGGGTCGATCAGCTCGACGGTGTGGCCGGCCTGCACCAGGGCGCCGTGGAGTCGCTCCCACTGGGACACGGCGAGTCTCGTGTCCACCGGCTCGGCCGGGTCCATCCATGGGTTGATCGCATAGGTGACCTCGAAGAAGTCGGGGCGGCACATCAGGTAGCGGCGGGGCCGGGGGGTGCGGGAGGCGTCGGGCACGGCGGGTTCTCCGGGTTCGCGGGTCGGGTCGGGGATACGGCTTCGGGGATACGGCTTCGGGCATGCAGGTTCGGCATGCGACGGTGGGAGGGACGGTGCGGGACGGACGATGCGGGACGGACGATGCGGGACAGACGGGGGAGGAGGGCTCAGATCAGGCCGTGGCGCAGGCCGTGGGCGACGGCGTGGGCCCGGTTCCGCGCCTGGAGCCGGGACATCAGGTCGTAGATGGTGTTCTTGACCGTGTGCTCGGAGCAGCTCAGCGTCCGGGCGATCACCGCGTTGCCGTGGCCCTCGGCCATCAGGTCGAGCACAGCGGTCTGACGAGACGTCAAAACAGGTCTATGCGTGCGGTGATGCCACATGTGCGACGGTTCGTCCGGGCGCGTGGCAGCGGCGCCGGGATCGTCGCCGGGCCCGTTGGCCAGGATCTGGGTGAGTGCCGAGTACGGCATGCGGACCGCCCCGCAGGGCGACCGGTGGGAGGTCGGGTTCACAGCATCCCCGCTCGGAGTGCGTAGGCGACGGCGTGGGCGCGGTTGCGCAGCCGGAATCTCTGGGTGATGTCGTGCAGCACGGTGGTGACCGTGCGCGGCGAGTAGGCGAGGTGCGTGGCGATCTCGCTGGTCTCATGGCCCTCGGCGACCATCTGCAGCACCGCGCGCTCGCGGTCGGACAGGCCCGACACCACGCCGGCGCGGTCCTCCCTTCCGTGCGGCGAGGCGTCCGCCGAGCGGCCGAGGACCTGGTCGAAGAGGTCCGGCGACAGGGTGCAGTCCCCGTGGGCCGCGGCCAGGACGGCCTCGGCGAGGCGCGCCGGGTCCGCCTCGCGGCGCAGCAGCAGCGCGCGGGCGCCGGCGGCGAGGGCGTGGAGCGCGTCGGCGGCGGCCAACTCCCCGGCGACCAGCACGACGGCGGGACGGGCGGACGTCTCGCGGGCCGCGCGCAGCAGTTCCAGCTCGGCCTGGCCGAAGCGGTCGACTGTCAGCACGACGACGGCCGGTTCCGGGGCGGACGGCTCGCGTCCGGCCTGCGGCTGCGCGGCCTGGGGCTGCGCGGCCTGCGCCTGCGCCTGCGTCTGCGGGGACGGGGGCCGGACGGACGGGCCGTCAGCGGCGGCTGTGGGGAGGGCCGTCAGCTGTGGACTGAGGCCCAGGGCGCTGAGCGTTCCCGCTTCGAGCACCGGGTCGAGGGCGACGACGCGGACGGGTACGGGTTCTGCCATGGGGTCCTCCAGGCTGATGGACCGACGTGCGGGACGGACGGGTACGCACCCGGCGCACGCTCGGCGTCGGGGCCGGGAGCCGGCGGTGGTGGTGCCGGGCACGACAACCAGACTGCGGCCGGAGCGGAGGACGGGCATCCGTGTCGACCCCCCACCTTTGCGCCGCAATCGTCCGGCGGGGGCGGGCAGTGGGGGTCTCGCCCGCACGCCGATCGCGTTCCCGCAGGTGAGGGGCGTGGGGGCGGTGCTCCTCCCCTGGGGGCGGGGCTGCGGCGCGGGGCGGCAGCGCGGCGTCCCACGTCCACCGACCGGTTCTGAGAAGGCTCGGCAGATCCGCAGCTCAGCGAGGGCGGGCGAGGGCGCGGGCGCCGCCCATGGGGAGCCGACCCCCACCCACTCGAGGACCGCTTGAGAATATGGGGGTCGGACCCCCATGTGGGGGCCGCGCGGCTCTGCGACGTTGTTCTCGTGACCGAACGCACCGCATTCCTCGAATCCCGGATCACCGGCCTGCCGCAGTCGTGGTGGGCCCGGGGCCTGACCCTCTGTGAGCGGCTCGCCGCTCCGGGCGCCCCGACGGTGGACCGGACCGCGCGCCTTCGCCTGGACGCGCTGCGGACCGTCCCGTGGGCCTCCGCCCACACGGACGGGCTCGCCGCCCGGCTGACCGCGCTCGGCCTCGGGGACGACCTGGCTCGGGCCCTCGGCGAGGAGCAGCCGGAGCGCCTGGCGGCGCGCACCGCCAAGCCGCGCTGGGCGGAGACGGTCGAGCGCGCCCTGGAGGCGGCGCCGGAGCAGCCGGAGCGCCACGGCGCGGCGGACGGCGCCGAGTTCGCGGAGGGCGCCGAGGTCTTCGGGCCCGCGCTGCGGCCGCTGATCGCCTGCGCCTGGGCCGGAGTCGAGGGGCAGGCTGCCCTGGCGCCCGAGGAACGGCACGTCGTGCGGGCCGCGTTCGAGCGGCGCCTCGGCGCGCGGCTCGCCGGCCTCGCGGCGCGCACCCTGGTGACGGAGCTCCACCGGGCTCGCCGCGCCGGTGAGTTGGACGGGTCGACCTCGCGGGAGCGGTTCGCCGCCTTCACGGCCGCGCTCGGCACCGGTGCCGGCCTGGCCCGCCTCTTCGCCGCCTACCCGGTCCTGGCCCGGCTGCTGGGGCAGACCTGCCTCGACGCGGCCGACGCCGTGGCCGAACTGACGGCCCGTCTGCACCGCGACCGCAAGGACCTCGTCGCCGACCTCTTCGACGGCGTCGACCCCGGCCCGCTGACCGGTCTCGACCTCGGGCGGGGCGACGCGCACCAGGGCGACCGCAGCGTGGCCGTGCTGACCTTCGCCGACGGACGCCGCGCGGTCTGCAAGCCGCGTCCGCTCGAGCAGCACGCGCTGCTGGACGAGCTGGTCGACTGGCTGAACGGCAAGGTGCCCGGCCTCGGCCTGCGCACCCCCCGTACA
>NZ_BBPO01000012.1:7667-68228 GCF_000787815.1 Streptacidiphilus neutrinimicus | reverse complement strand
CTGCGCCGACCGGGCTACGGCTGGCTGGAGTTCGTCGAGCACCGCTGGTGCGCCACCACCGCCGAGGCGGACCGCTTCTACCGCCGCCAGGGCGCGCTGCTCGCCCTGCTCTACGCGGTCGACGGCGCCGACATGCACTACGAGAACCTCATCGCCTGCGGCGACCAGCCCGTGCTGGTGGACGCCGAGACGCTGCTCCACGGCGGCCTGCCCCAGGCCACCACCGTCGGCCACGATCCGGCGGCCGAGGCGCTGCGGGCCTCGGTCCAGCGGACCTGCCTGCTGCCCACGCTGCTGATCGGCGAGCAGGGCGCGCTGGACATCTCCGCGCTGGGCCGGGTCGACTCCGGCGCCTACCCGAGCGCCTGCCTGCGCTGGGAGCACGCGGGGACCGACCTGATGCGCGCCGTGCGCGGCGGAGCCGACAGCCCGGCGGCGCAGAACCAGCCGCTGCCGCAGGGGCTGGCCGCCGCCCCGGCCGACCACCGCGCGGCGCTGCTCGCCGGGTTCCGGCTCGGCTACGACGCCCTCGCCGGTCACCTTGACGAACTGCTGGACGCTGAAGGGCCGTTGGCGCGCTGGGCGGACGCTCCGGGGCGGCTGATCGTGCGGGCCACCCGGCTCTACACGACCCTGCTGGAGGAGTCGACCCACCCCGACCTGCTGCACGACGCGCTGGCCAGGGACGCCGTCTTCGCGGTGCTGTGGACCGAGTCGGCCCAGGACCCGGCCCGGCAGCGGCTGGTGGAGTACGAGATCGCCGACCTGTGGCGCGGCGACGTGCCGCTGTTCACGCACCGTCCCGACCGGACGGCCGTGTGGACCTCCGGCGGCGCCGGGGTGGACGCGGTCCTGCCGGTGCCGGCCCTGACCGCGGTGCACGCCAAGATCGCGGGGATGGGCGAGGTCGACCGGTACGACCAGGAATGGGTCATCGCGGCCTCGCTGGCCGTCTCCGCCGGGACCGCGGGCTCGGGAGGACCGCGGTCCCAGCTGCTGACCGCGTCGGCTCCGGCCGTCGCCCCGCCGACCCGGGGCCGGCTGCTCGCCGCCGCCTGCGGCGTCGCCGACGAGCTCGTCGCCCGGGCCGTGCACGCCGGGGGGCGCGCCAACTGGCTCGGTCTGGAGCAGGTCGTGGACGCCCACTGGGCGGTGCTGCCGATGGGCGCCGGGCTCGCCCAGGGCTACACCGGGGTGGCCCTCTTCCTCGCCCAGGCCGGACGGCTCGTCGGCGCCGAGCGCTACCTCGACCTCGCCTGCGCGGTGCTGCGCCCGCTGCCCTCGCTTCTGCGCGCCCTCGCGCTGGACCCGGAGCTCAGCCTGGCCGCCGGGCCGGGCGGGCTCGACGGGATCGGCGGCATCGTCCACGGCCTGCTGCGGCTGCGTGAACTGCTGGGCGACCGCGCCGGGTTCGCGGAGGCCGCGCCGGACGACTGCCTGGAGCTGGCGCTGGTCGCGCTCGCCCACGCCGTCGCCGGACCGGCGGAGGGGACGGTCGAAGGACCGGCCGCCGAGTGGTCGAGCGCCGACGGGGTGGCGACCGGGCTCGCCGGTGCGCTCGCCGCCGCGGTCGCGGCCTGGCAGGCGACTGGATCCGCCCAGGCGGCGGAGCTGGCCCGGGCCGTCGCCGACACCCTGCTCGACCGTGTGGCGGCCCGCTCCGCCGCCGACGCCACGGTGCCGGGATTCGCCGAGGGCGACGCCGGGATCGGCTGGGCGCTGAGGCGCTACGCCGCGGCGCACGGGGACGTCCCCGCGGTCGCCCGGCACGCCGCAGCGGCGGCCGAGCTGCTGCGCACCGCACTCACGGCCGCACGGACGGGCACGGAGGACGCCTCCTGGCACTCCGGACTGTCCGGCGTCGTCCTCGCCGCCGCGGACTCCAGCGACGTCCGCGACCGGGACGACGAGCTCGACGACGACCTCGACGACGACCTCGACGAGGAGCTGGCCGAGGAGTTGGCCGCGGCCGTGGACGCCGGCGCCGGCCGGCTGCTCCCGGAGGACCAGAGCCTGCGCCGGGGAGCGCTCGGCGCGCTGGAGGCGCTGAGCGTCCTGGCCGGACGCGGCAGCCGCACCGCCCGCACCGCGCTCGAGCGCCGCAGCGGCGAGCTGCTGGGCGCGGTGGAACTGCTCGGCCCGCGCTGCGGGACGCCCGACCAGGTGCCGACCCCCGGCCTGCTGAACGGCTTGGCCGGCATCGGCTACGGCCTGCTCCGCCTCGCCTGTCCCGACGACGTCCCTTCCCCGCTGCTGCCGTCACCGGCCGCGACCTGAACCGCACGAACACGCTGAACCGCACGAACACGCTGGACGCACCACGACGCACCACAAGGCACCGCACCGCTGGACCGCGCGACCCGAAACCCGCTCCGCCACCGTCCTCTCTCTGCCGCCGTGACCGCGCAGAACCACGAAAGGGAATCCCGATGAACCAGATCTCCACCGCCGCGATCGTCGAGACCGAGCTCTCCGCCGAGGCCGTGGACGCGACGGAGCAGGACCCCGCGGGCGGGATCACCCTCTCCGGCCGCAACCGGGTCTGCGCCCGGGCCCGGGTCCTGGCCGGCCTGGTGCTGACCAGCGGTCTCGTGGTCGCGCTGAGCACCGTCGACACCTCGGTCTCCGCGCCGCACATCTCCTGATCACGAATCAGGTAAGAACTCGGCATATCGGGCGAGGACGTTGATCCGCTTGTGCGGGTCGGCGTCCTCGCTTCGTCACAGGTCCTCCACAAAGAGCGTTCGCAGTCTGCCGTGGACGTGCACCTATCAACTACGATCAGCGATCATGCGTTCTCAGACGGCACGCGTCATCGGACGCGATACCCAACTGGGGCACCTGCGGCAGGCACTCGAGGATGCCCGCCAGGGCCGGGGCGGAGCCGTCTTCATCGTCGGTGAGGCAGGCGTCGGTAAGTCCCGGCTCGCCGCCGAGGCGGCGGGGGAGGCGTTCACCGCGGGCATGCGGGTGCTGCGCGGGCGGAGCACCGCCACCGGTCCCACCGTGCCGTTCCGGCCGCTGACCGAGGCGCTGATGTCGCTCTTCCGCGGCGGCGAGCCGATCGACGACCAGGCACTCGGCCCCTACCGGCCGGTCCTCGGCCGGCTCATACCCGAGTGGAGCGTCGGGGACCAGGAGAACAGCTCCATGGTGATCCTCGGCGAGGCGGTGCTGCGCCTGCTGATCGCCGCGGGGCGCGGCCGCGGCCAACTGCTGCTCCTGGAGGACCTGCACGAGGCCGACCCGGAGACGCTCGCCGTCGTGGAGTACCTGGTCGACAACCTCGAGTACACCCCGGTGACGCTGCTGGCTACCATCCGCACCGAGTTCAGCGACGCCCTCGACCTCGCCTCCGCCGCCCGCAGACGGGGCACCGGCACCGTCCTGGACCTGCCGCCGCTGACCCGGCCCCAGGTCCAGGAGCTGATCTCCGTCGGCCTCGGCGTCGAGCCCGCGCAGGTGCCGCCGCCGGTGCTCGAACGCCTCTGGGACGACAGTTCCGGCAGCCCGTTCCTGGTGGAGGAGCTGCTCCAGTCGCTGGTCGGCGGCGGCGCGCTGGTGCAGGGACTTGACGGCTGGCGGGTCGTCGGCGACCTGCGCAGCGACGTGTCCGGCTCGCTGGCCCGCGGCATCCTGCGGCGGATCGACCGGCTGGGCCCGCAGGGCCTGGCGTTGCTGTCGGCGGCGGCCGTGCTGGGCCGCCGGTTCCCGCTGACCGTGCTCCAGCGGATGACGGGAATCGACGACCGGAGCCTGCTCAGCCACCTGCACGCGGGCGTCGCCGCGCAGTTGGTGCTGCCCGACGAGCCCGCGCCGGACTGGTACGCCTTCCGGCACTCGCTGACCCTGGAGGCGCTGTTCACCCAGCTGACCCCCGACAACCGGGCGCAGCTCGCGCACCGGGCGGCGGACGCGGTCGAGGAGCTGCACCCGAGGCTCACCGGCGAGTGGTGCCCCCTGGCCGCCGAACTGCGCCTGCAGGCGGGGGAGGAGGCCGAGGCCGGCCGCCTCTACGCCGAGGCCGGACGCCGCGCCCTGGCGGACGGCGCGATCGGCTCCGCCGTCGCCCTGCTGGACCGGGCCGAGTGCCTGCTGAGCGGTTTGGACGACGCGGTCGCCCGCGCCGAGGTCCTGGAGTCGCTGCTGCCCGCCCTCGCCGAGGCCGGGGAGTTCGGGCGCGCCTTCGACCTGGCAGAACACCTCCGCGAGCTCGGCGGTGCCGACCTCAGCCGCGCCCGGATCGCGGCGCTGCACACCCGCCTGGCGAAGGTCGCCCACACGGCCGGGCGTTGGGTCGACGGCAACCGGCAGGTCGCGCTCGCCCGCGAGGCCCTCGGCCCGCTCGCGGACGAGGCCCACGTCGCGCCCGTCGACGTGGTCGCGGCCTACCTCGCGCTGGACACCCCCGGGCCGGACCGCACCCTGTTCGCCGAGAAGCTGGCCCGGTCCGCGGTGGAGGTCGCCGAGCGGCACGAACTGTCCATCGTCGCCTGCCAGGGCTGGGAACTGCTCGCGGTCGTCGCCAGGGAGCGCGACCCCGAGGAGGCCCAGGCCGTCCTGGAACGCGCGCTGGGGGCGGCCGAACGCCACCGGCTGCCGCTGCAACGCCTCTACGCGCTCACCCGGATCGGCGGCAACGGCTGGCTGGCCGAGACCGACCCGAGCGGGCTGCGCACCGCCCGCGAGGAGGCGCTGCGCCTCGGCGCGGCCACCATCGTCTACACCATCGACGGCATCCTGATCCTCGACTCCGTGCTGCGCGGCGAGTTCGACCGCGCCCGGGAGGCCGCGGAGGAGTGCCTGGCCGTGGTGCGCCGCCTGCGTCTGGCCCCCGTGATCCGCTACACGCTCATGGCCAGGGCCAGCGCGTGCGCGCACCTGGGCGACCGCGCGGGCATGGAGGAGGCGCTGAGCGCCTTCTCGGCGTGGGACGGAGCCGGCTCCCAGGAGGAGGTGCTGGCCGTCGGCCTGGCCCGCACCTTCTGCGCGCTGATGGAGGAGGACCGCGGGCTCGCGCTGCGCGAACTCGCGGAGGTGGCACGGCTGGAGCGGGACAACCCCAGCACGTACTACCTCAGCGGCCGGCTCGGCGTCGGCGTCCTGCTGGACGTCCTCGACGGCCGCGCCGACCAGACCGCGCTGAGCGCGGCGGCGGCGACGGCCCCCGGCCGCATGCGCTGGAACCGCCAGTTCCTGGCCCTGGCCGACGCGGTCCTCCTCGGCCGCGAGGGCCGCGGCGAGGCGGCCGCGGCGGCGGTGGCCCACGCCGTCCGCGAGGCCGAGGCCTACCCCGTGGCCCAGCAGCTGGGCCTGCGCCTGGTGGCGGAGGCGGCCCACGCCGACGGCTGGGGCGAGCCGGTCGCCTGGCTGCGCGGAGCGGAGCACTTCTTCCACGAACGCGAGGTCCCTGCGGTCGCCAACGCCTGCCGTGCCGCGCTGCGCGCCATGGGCGCGTCGGTGCACCAGCACCGCAGCGGCGCTGACCGCATCCCCGAAGGCCTCCGTGCCCAGGGGGTGACGGTCCGCGAGTACGAGGTCTTCGTGGTGCTGGCGGAGCGGCTGGGCAACAAGGACATCGCGGAGCGGCTGTACATCTCGCCGCGGACGGTGGAGAAGCACATCGCTTCGCTGATCGCGAAGACAGCCGTGCCCAACCGAGCCGCGCTCTGCGCGCTGTCGGCCTCCACCCTCCAGGGGCGCGGGGAACTGCGCGAGAAGCCACCCGGGGCAGCGGGTCCTCGCTGAACAGGGCCGTCCGCACAGGGTGGTTGCCCGCGCCCACGCGGCGGAGCCGCATATCGGCAGAGCCCCGCGCCCCTGGGAGTCGCGACTACCTCATTGAACGGACCTGCGCGGAGGAGAGGGTCGCCAGCGCGGTCAGGGCCAGGATGACGGCCGGAAGCGCGAACAAGGCACCCGCGCCGGTGCGCGCCAGCGCCCCGCAGGCGACGAGCGAGATCGGCGCGGCCGCGTAGCCGAGGACCATGTCCACCGAGACGACGCGGCTCAGCACCTCGCCCGGGATGTTGCGCTGGATCCAGCTGAGGCCGAAGACGCCCTGGAACCCGATGCCGAAGCCCATCGCGAGGACCGTCGCCACCGCCGCGACGGGGCTGTTCACCAGCCCGAGCGCACCCATGCCGATGGCCAGCCAGCCGGCCAGCGCCGCGACCATGAGGCCGACGCGGGGGCTGCCCTTGACCGTGCCGCCGACGAGGGTGCCGAGCATCGCGCCGCCGGCGAGCGCGCCGTTGAGGAGGCCCAGGGTGGTGGAGCCGCCGTGGCCCGCTGCGCGGGCCAGCGTGGCGAAGCCGACCGTGAACGGGCCCGCGTAGGAGAAGTTGACCGCCGTGTCGAGGGCGAGGATCGTGCGGATGCGCGGGTCCTTGAGGGCGAAGCCGACGCCGACGCGGATCCGGGCGCCGAGGCCCTCGCCCTTCTCCCCGGCGGCGGCCGCCTTCGGGCGGCTCGTCAGCGGCCGGATGCGGGAGACCAGCAGGCCGCACAGCGCGAAGCAGACCGCGTCCACCACGAAGGCGACCGACGGCTGGGTCACCGCGACCACGATGCCGCCGAGTGCCGGGCCGAGGACCGCGCTGATCCTGGTGCCGGTGCCGAGCAGCGAGTTGGCCTGGGTGAGCAGCGCCTTGTCCACCACCGAGGGCAGCACCGTCACGCGCGCCGGCTGGAAGAACGCGTCCACCGCGCCGAAGAGCCCGGCCGCGGCCAGCAGCAGCCACAGGCCCAGGCCGCCGCTCAGGCCGGCCACGCCGACCGCGCCCATGACCAGGGCGCGGGTGAGGCTGGAGGCCGTCATCAGCGTGCGCGGGGACCACTTGTCGCTGAGCGAGCCGCCGACCAGCGTCAGCAGGGCGCGCGGGACGGCCTGCAGGGTGAGCACGTAGCCGAGGTCGAGGGTCGAGTGGGTGACCGCGAGGGTGATCCAGGAGAAGGCGATGGTGCTGAAGCCGTCGCCGAGGAGGGAGAGGGACTGACCGAGCCAGAGCAGTCGGAAGGAGCGGAGCCGAAGCGGCGCCCAGAGCGTGGGGGTGGGTGCCTCGACGGCGGGTGCGGGGGCGGAGGCGGTGGCAGCCATGGTGAGGGGAGACCTTTCGTGGGGGCGCCGTCCGGGCGGGCGGCGCCCCGGTCGGTGGGATCAGTACCGGACGGGCAGCGCGGTCAGGCTTCGGTTGAGCAGGGACGGCTGCCACGCGAGCCGTCGCGCGTCCAGGGCGAGCCGCGGATGCTCGCGGACCAGGACCGAGACCACGACGCCGGCCACCAGGCGGGCCAGCGCCGCGCCGATGCAGAAGTGCGCGCCGAACCCGAAGCCGAGGTGGGTGCCGTCCGCGCGGCGCAGGTCGAAGGCGTCCGGGTCGGGGAACTTGGCCGGGTCACGGTTGGCGGCCGCGGTGACGAGGAAGATCCGGTCCCCGGCGCGCACGGTGTGGCCGTCCAGCTCGAAGTCCCGTGCGGCGTTGCGGATCGACATCTTCGACGGTCCGTCCAGGCGCAGCGTCTCCTCGACCGCCACCGCCGCCAGCCCCGGTTCGGCCCGGACGGCGTCCAGCAGCTCCGGCTGCCCGAGCAGCGCCAGCATGGTGTTGGCGATCAGGTTGCTGGTGGTCTCGCCGCCCGCGAAGGCCATCTGGGTGAGCATGCCGACGAACTCCGCCTCGGTGACGCTGTCGCCGATGCGCCCGGCCGCCAGCACCGAGCTGATCAGGTCGTCCTTGGGGTCGGCCTGGCGCTGGGCGACCAGGTCGGCGAGGTAGTCCTCCAGGCTGCACAGCGACTGGAGCGAGGTGCGGTACTCGCTCTCCTGCTGGGCCGTGCCCAGCACCAGGTCGGCCACCTTGGCGTTCCAGTACCAGAACGAGGGGCCGTGGGCCTGCGGCACGCCCAGCCAGCGGGCGAAGACCAGCGCGGGCAGCGGCTTGGCGATGTCCGCGTACAGGTCGCCGGTGCGGCCCGGGGCCGCCTTGCGGGCCAGCATGGCCTGGGTCGCCCGCTCGGTGAAGGTGCGGTAGCGCGCCACCGCCCGTGCCGCGAACTGCTCCTGGAAGACCTGCCGCAGCCGGCGGTGGTTCGGCGGGTCGTTGAAGACCATCCAGCTGGAGAGGATGCCGAAGGCGCGCTCGGCGTCCTCGCGGGCGCCCTCGGGGACGGCGTCCATGAGCGGGCGCACCCGGTCGGCGGAGACCGCCGGGTCGCGCAGGCAGCGCATCACCTGGTCGTAGCCGGTGATCAGCCAGGCGCGGTGCATCGGGCTCCAGAAGACCGGCTCGTGCTCGCGCAGCGCGTTCAGGTACGGGTACGGGTCGGCGTTGACGGCCGGGTCGAGCAGGTAGCGCTCGGCGAAGCGGGTGCGGGTCAGCGTGGGGGTGCTCATCGGCGGGCCTCCTGCCCGGTGGCGGGGTCGAGTTCGGTCAGCAGCGCGGCCAGGCCCGCCACGAGCGGGTCGGTGAGCATGGTGCGGTGGTCGCCGGGGAGGGTGTGCACGGTCAGGCCGCCCGGCGCCAGCTCGCGCCAGCGGGCCACGTAGGTGGCGTGGTCGACGTCCAGGCCCGGCATCGGCTCCCCTTGGGGCAGCTCCGCCGACTCCTGGCCGATGACGAGGTGGACGTGGCCGGGGTAGGGCCGGATCTCGTAGTCGGCCAGGGCCGCGAGCAGCGAGTGCCAGACCTCGATCGGCGCGTCCGCGACGAGCGCGGCCTCGCTCGTCGCCATGCCGGCGGCCAGCAGCCGGTCCTGGAGCACGGCCGCGGCCGACGCCCGCTCCGGCGAGCCCTCCGGGGTGGCGCGCAGCGCGTCGCGCAGGCGCAGGGCGTCAGCCATGTCGGCGACGAAGCCCGCGAGGCGCTCGGCCGCGGCCGGGTGCGGCAGATACGGCTCGATCAGCACCAGCGGCGCCACTGGTCGTCCGGCTTCGACGAGTTGGGTGGCGAGCTCCAGCGCGATGTTCGCGCCCATGGACCAGCCGAGGATCCGCTGCGGGCCGAGGTCGCCGTGGGCGGCGATCTCGGCGGCGTAGTTGGCGGCGATGCCCGGCACGGTCTGCGGGTCGACGCCGCCGACCAGTCCGCGCGCCTGGAAGGCGGCCACCGCGCTGCCCTCGGGCAGCGCCCGCGCCAGCGGCACGTACCAGGTGGCGGAGCCGCCGGTCGGGTGCACGCAGTACAGCGGAGCGCCCTCGCCCGCGCGCAGCGTCACCTCCGACCGGATCACCGAGGGCGCGGACTGGGCCGCCCGCAGCGCCAGTTGGGCTACCGTGGGGGCCTCGACGAGGTCCCGGACCGTGACCGTGACACCGCGTGCGAGCGCCTTGGCGGCGACCCGGACCGTCGACAGCGAGCTGCCGCCGAGCTCGAAGAAGTCGTCGTGCACGCCGATCTCCTCGACGCCCAGCACCTCCCGCCAGACCTCGACGAGCGCCAGCTCGGCCGCGGTGGTCGGGGCGACGTAGGCGGCGCTGAGGTCGGACCGCTCCAGGGCGGGGGCCGGCAGCGCCTTGCGGTCGACCTTCTCGTTGCTGGTCAGCGGCAGCGCGTCGAGGAAGACGAAGCGGCCGGGGACCATGTAGGCGGGCATCCGGGTGCGCAGCGCCTGCCGGATCGCCTCCGCGGTGAGCGGCTCACCGGGTGCCTCGCCGGGCGTCTCTCCGGGCTGGGCGACCACATAGGCGACCAGACCCGGGCCGCCCGGCAGGTCGGTGCGGAGCAGCACCGCCGCCGAGTGCACCTGCGGCAGTTGCCGCACCGCGGCCTCGACTTCGCCGAGCTCGATCCGCAGGCCGCGCAGCTTGACCTGGGAGTCGCGGCGGCCCAGGTACTCGACCGAGCCGTCGGCGCGGTGGCGGCCCAGGTCGCCGGTGCGGAAGAGACGGGCGCCAGGCGGGCCGAAGGGGTCGGGCACGAAGCTCGCGGCCGTCAGCCCCGGACGGCCCAGGTAGCAGCGGACCACGCTCGGGCCGCCGACGTAGATCTCGCCGGGGACGCCCACCGGGACCGGCTGCAGGTCGCGGTCGAGCAGGTAGGAGCGGGTGTTGCGGACCGGTCCGCCGATGGCCGGGCGGCCCTCGCCCGGGTGGCACTGGGCCAGGTGGGACCAGACCGAGGTCTCGGTCAGACCGTAGCCGTTGAGGAAGCGGCGGTCCGCCGACCACGCGTCGGCCAGCTCGGCCGGGCAGGCCTCGCCGGCGACCATCAGTGTGGCCAGCGCAGGCAGGTGCTCGCCCGGCATGACGGCCAGCGCGGTCGGCGGCAGCACGGCCGCGGTGACGCGCTGCCCGCGCAGTGTGCGGGCCAGGTCCGGGCCGGCGCGCAGCGCGTCCTTGGGCGCGGTGACCAGGCAGGCGCCGTTGGCCAGCGCCCAGGTGAGCTCGAAGACGCAGGCGTCGAAGCTGGACGAGGCGAACTGCAGCACCCGGTCCTGCGGCGTCGGCCGCAGGCCGTCGCGCTGTGCCCGGAGCATGTTGGCGAGGCCGTCGTGGTGCACGGTGACGCCCTTGGGCACGCCCGTGGAGCCGGAGGTGTAGATGACGTAGGCCGCGTGCAGCGGGTCGACGGCGATCTCCCCGAGCTCGGTGGCCGGTTCGGCGTCGGCCGGGTCGTCGACGAGCAGCACCCGGCCGTCGAACGGCACCGCGTCCGCCAGACCGCGCTGGCTGATCAGCACGGTCATGCCGCTGTCCGAGGCCATGAAGGCGAGGCGCTCGGTCGGGTAGGCGGCGTCCAGCGGGACGAACGCGCCGCCCGCCTTGAGCACCGCCAGCACCGCCCGCACCAGCTCCGGGCCGCGGTCCAGGCAGACGCCGACCGTCGTCTCCGCGCCGACGCCCAGTTCGCGCAGGCGCGCGGCCAACCGGTCAGCGGAGGAGTCGAGTTCGGCGTAGCTGAGCACGAGGTCGCCGTGCGCGATCGCCGGTGCGTCCGGCCGCAGCCGGGCCTGCTCGCGGACGCAGCCGTGGAAGGTCAGCGGCGGGTTGACGGCCGTCGGCCCCTCGGCCCAGGTGACCAGGGCCCGTTCGCGGGCCGCGCCGCGCAGCGCGGGGCGGGTGGCGGGGGCGTCCGGGTCGGCGAGCATCGCGTCGAGGCACTCGCGCAGCAGGTCGGCGAGCTGCTCGGTGGTCGCGGTGTCGAAGCAGGCGGCGTCCGTGTCCAGGGTGAAGCCGCCGGGGCTGGCGTTCAGCGCGAGCGGGAAGGTGGTCCGGGCGACCTCCAGCGACTCGTCCCAGCTGTCGCCCTCCAGCCGGTGGAAGTTCACGTAGTTGAAGACCGCCTCCACCAGCGTGCCCGCGCCGGGGCACAGTTGCTGGATGCGGGCCAGCGGGACGCGCCGGTGCGGCATCAACTCCTGCTCGGCGGCGAAGACGTGGCGCAGCAGGTCCAGCCAGCTGTCGCCCTCGGGCGCGGTCGGCAGGCCGAACGGCACGGTGTTGAGGAAGAGTCCACGCATCCGGTCCGCGCCCGCGTACTCGGGGCGGCCGTTGACGACCATCCCGACCGCGTGCGGGCCCGCCGCGTCGTTCTGTTCCGCGAACATTCCCATGACGTGGTGGAACGCGGTCAGCAGCACCGTGCGCAGCGGCACTCCGGCGCGGCGGGCCAGCTCGCCCAGCGGGCCGGTGAGCTGCGGGAAGGTGCGCCGGGCCTCGTAGAGGGAGCCGTCCTCGGCGGCCCGGCGGACGAAGTGGACCGGCTCCAGGTCGGCCAGGGTGCGCCGCCAGTAGGCGAGGCTCTGCTCGCTGCCGCTCGCGGCGCGCTCCAGGGCCACGTAGTCGGCGAACGCGGGCGCCGGCGGCAGAGCAGGCGTGGCGCCGTCGACGACGGCCGCGCGATGCAGGTCCAGCAGGTCCGCGATGAGCGAGGTCAGGCTCCAGCCGTCCAGCACGATGTGGCAGTCCGTCAGGACCAGCCGTAGTTCGGTGTCGGCGACGTGGAACAGGTGGATCCGCACCAGCGGCGCCTCGGCCAGGTCGAAGCGCCGCTCGAACTCGCTCG
Organism: Streptacidiphilus neutrinimicus; assembly: GCF_000787815.1. GTDB lineage: Bacteria > Actinomycetota > Actinomycetes > Streptomycetales > Streptomycetaceae > Streptacidiphilus > Streptacidiphilus neutrinimicus. The sequence goes on along the minus strand of NZ_BBPO01000012.1, from coordinate 56,223 downwards.
CCACGTGGGCCTTCAGGGCGGTCCGCTGCCCCGCGCGCGGCAGGCCCCGCAGATCGCGGTAGCCGACGGGGAGTGCGGCCGTCGGGTGCACCAGCAGCGTCGGTTCGGCGTAGGAGGCCAGGTCGACGGAGGAGCGCAGGATGCTGTGCGCGCGCACCACCGCGTCGGCGGAGGACTGGAAGGCGGCGAGGTCGAAGCCTTCCGGGACATGGATCTTGAGGTCGGTGACGTTGTGGTACGCGCCGCGGCTCGGGTCGGCCAGCATCTCGTGCAGCATTCCGGCCTGGAGCGGGGTGAGCGGGTATGCGTCCTCCAGCCCCTCCGGCAGCCGGGCGGCGTCCGCCGGATCGAGCTGCGAGAAAGGGACGACGGGCGCGGGCGCGTCCACGGCGGCGGTGGCCAGCCGGGCCAGGTCGGCCAGCGTCCGGGCGCGGAAGACGTCCGCGACGCTGACGCCCAGCCCGCCCGCGCGGGCGAGGCCCACCACGCGCAGCGCGAGGATCGAGTCGCCGCCCAGGTCGAAGAAGTTGGCGGTGCGGCCGACCCGCTCGGTGCTCAGCACCTCGCACCAGATCCGGGCCAGGGTCTGCTCGGCGGCGCCGACGGGGGCTTCGTAGGCAGCGCCGGCCGTCTCGTCCGCGCCCGCGACGGCGGCGAGCGCGTTGCGGTCGACCTTGCCGTTCGCGGTGATCGGCAGCTTCGGGTGGCGCACGAAGAGCGCCGGGACCATGTACTCGGGCAGGTCGATCCGGAGCCGGTCGCGCACCGCCGCCGGGTCCAGCGGGCGGCCCTCGGTCGTCACGACGTGCGCGACCAGGCGCGCGCCGCCGTGCGTCTCGGTCCGGGCGACCACGCAGGCGTCGGCGATCCCGGACTGGGCCTTGAGCGCGGTCTCGATCTCGCCGGGCTCGATCCGGTAGCCGCGGATCTTCACCTGGTGGTCCGCGCGGCCGACGTAGGCCAGCTCGCCGTCGGGCAGGACCTGGACCAGGTCGCCGGTCCGGTACATGCGCCGACCTGGCGTGAACGGGTCGGCGGGGAAACGCTCCGCGGTCAGCTCCGGGCGCCCCCGGTAGCCGCGCGCCACGCCGCCGCCCGCGACGTGCAGCTCGCCGACGGTGCCGCGGGGCGCGAGACGGCCGTGCGCGTCGAGGACGTAGCCGTGCTGCCCCGTCAGCGGACGGCCGATGGGCGAGCGGACGGGCCCGTCCGGATCCGCGCCGGTGATGGTGCGGAAGGTGACGTGGACCGTGGTCTCGGTGATCCCGTACATGTTGACCAGGGCCGGCCGGCCCACGGCGTTCCCGCCGTCCGCGAACCAGTCGCGGTAGTCGCGGACGTCGAACGCCTCGCCGCCGAAGACCACCACGCGCAGCGAGAGGTCCGCGAAGTCGACGTCCGACTGGGCGAGATGGGCGCGCAGGCCCTTGAAGGCGGCGGGCGTCTGGTTGAGGACGGTGATTCGCTCCTCGCGCAGCACCCGCACCACCGAGGACGGGTCGCGCACCTCGTCCTCGGTCAGCACGACGACCCGGCCGCCGCTGGTCAGCGGGCCCCACAGCTCCCAGACGGAGAAGTCGAAGGCGGGGGAGTGGACCAGCGTCCAGGCGTCCCGCGGACCGAAGTCGAAGTGCTCGTCGGCCGCGCCGAGCAGCCAGGCCAGGTTGGCGTGGGTCAGCTCGACGCCCTTGGGGCGGCCGGTGGAACCGGAGGTGTAGATGACGTAGGCGAGATCGTCGGCGGCCGGGCGGGCGTCCGTCTCGGGCCGTCCCTCGGGCCAGCCCACGTCGCCGTCGGCGCGCAGTGGCACGATCTCGACCGGCAGCCCGTCGACCGCCACGGCGCCGACCTCGTCCGCGACCACGTAGCGCACGCCCGCGTCCTGGACGGTGAACTCGCGCCGCGCACGCGGATGGTTGGGGTCGAGCGGCAGGTACGCGCCGCCCGCACGCCAGACCGCGAGCAGCGCCACGGCCAGGTCCACGGACCGGCCGAGGCAGACGCCGACCAGCGACTCCCGGCCCACCCCGAGCGCCCGCAGCCGGCGAGCCAGCGCCGAGGCGGCCTCGTCCAGCTCGGCGTAGGTCAGCGTCCGGCCGCCGCCGCTCACCGCGACGGCGTGCGGCGTGCGGGCGACGTGCTCCGCGACGCGCTGCGGCGCGGTGCGCGGGACGGCCGCGAGGCGCGCCTCGGGCTGAGCGGGGCCCTGCGCGCCGAGCAGCCAGGTGCGCTCGGCCGCCGTGAGGAGCGGGGCGGTGCTCAGCGGCGCGTCCGGGGCCTCGGCGAAGGCGCGCAGCACGGCGAGGGTGTGCGCGGTCAGCGCCTCGGCGGTGGCGGCGTCGTAGAGATCGGGCCGGTAGACCAGGACGAGCTCCAGCCGGCCCTGGTCGTCGCGCAGCTCCAGGTGCAGGTCGAACTTGGCGCTGGTGAGCTCCACCGGGAACGGCTCGGCCTGCGCGCGGCCGAGCGCGAAGCCGCCACGACCGGCCTCGGCGTGCGTGAACAGCACCTGGAACAGCGGGTTGCGGGCCAGGTCGCGCTCGGGGCTCAGCGCGTCGACCACCTGCTCGAACGGCAGGCCCTGGTGCGAGAGCGCGCCGAGCACGGCGTCGCGGGTGCGGGTCAGCAGCGCCGCCGGCGTCGGGTCGTCGGACAGGTCGGCGCGCAGCACGAGCGTGTTGACGAAGAAGCCGACCAACTGCTCGGTCTCGGCCCGCTCGCGGTTGGCGACGACGGTGCCCAGCGACACGTCGGTCTGGCCGCCGTGGAAGGCCAGCGCGGCCTGGAAGGCGGCGGCGACGGTCATGTAGGAGGACGTGTCGGTGCGGCGGTTCAGCGCCGCCAGCGAGACGCACAGCTCCTCGGGCAGAGCGAGGCGGTGCACGGCGCCCTCGTGGCAGGGCGTGGCGGGACGTGGCCGGTCGGTGGGCAGATCCAGCGGGGTCAGGCCCGCCAACCGTCCGCGCCAGTAGTCCAGTTCGGCGCTCTGGTCGGCGGCGCGCTGCCACACGGCGTAGTCGGTGTAGTCGATCGGCAGCGCGGGCAGCTCGGCGGGGGAGCCCTCGACGCGGGCCCGGTAGAGCTCGCGCAGGTCGCGCACCAGCAGGTCCAGCGACCAGCCGTCGGAGACGATGTGGTGCATGGCGAGCACCAGCACGTGCTCCTCGGCCCCGGCCCGGACCAGGGTGGCCCGGAAGGCGGGTGCGGCGGCCAGGTCGAACGGGCGGGTCGCCGCCTCCTGCACGGCGGCGCGCACGCCGTCCCCCTCCGCCTCGACCACCGCGAGCGGCAGCCCGGCGGCGTGGACGCGCTGCATCGGCAGCCCGTCCTCGGCGGGGAAGGTGACGCGCAGCTGCGCGTGCCGGGACACCAGGTCGTCGACGGCGGCGGCGAGCGCGGCGGCGTCGAGCGGGCCGGTGAGCCGCCAGGCGGCCGGCATCAGGTAGGTGGGCGCGCCGGGGTCGATCTGGTCGAGGAAGTACAGCCGTTGCTGCGGCGCCGAGAGCGGCACCTCGGCCGGGCGCGGGTCGAGCCGCGGGATCCCGGCGGGCGCGACCTGGGCCGCGAGCCCGCGCAGGCGCTGCTCCAGCAGCTTGCGCGCGGCGTCGGACAGGACGGGACGGGGCTTGGCGCCGGGAGCCGTGACCGGCCGGATCTCCGAAGTGGTCATGATGCTTGGGGTCCAATCAGGTCTCAGTCGGTCCACGTCAGGGACAGGTCGATCTCGTCCTCGCTCATGGCGGAGATCAGTTCCACGAGCTGCCGCTCGACCTCGGCGGCCAGCAGCTCGACGGTCGGGTGCTCGAACAGGTCGCGCACCTGGACGGGGCAGTCGAAGGCGGTCCGGAGCCGGGAGGCGGCGGAGACGGCGCGCAGCGAGTGACCGCCGAGGGCGAAGAAGTCGTCGTGGACGCCGACCTTGGCGACGCCCAGGACCTCGGCCCAGATCTGCGCGATGACGGTCTCGGTGGGCGTGCGCGGCGCCGTGAACGCCACGGGCGCCGGCGGCTCGGGCTCGGGCAGGGCGGCGGTGTCCAGCTTGCCCTGCACGGTCAGCGGCAGCTGGTCCAGCAGCACGAAGACCGAGGGGACGAGGTAGCCGGGCAGTTCGGCGCGGCAGTGTGCGGCCAGTCGGTCGGCGGAGAGCCCGGCGCCCGCGACGTAGCCGACCAGCGCCGGCTCGCCGCGCAGCTCGCGCACCAGCACGGCGGCGGCGTGCACGCCCGCGTGGCGGCGCAGCACCGCCTCGGCCTCGCCGGGCTCGACCCGGAAGCCGCGGATCTTCACCTGGTTGTCGCTGCGGCCGACGAACTCCAGCTCGCCGCTGGGCAGTCGGCGCACCAGGTCGCCGGTGCGGTAGATCCGGCCGCCGCCGGGCCCGAACGGATCGGGCAGGAACCGCTCCGCGGTCAGCGCCGTGCGGCCCAGGTACCCGCGCGCCAGCTCCGGTCCGCCGACCAGCAGTTCGCCGGGGATGCCGACCGGGACCAGCGCGCCGTGCGCGTCGGCCACGTAGGCGCGGCGCGAGCCGAGCGGGCGGCCGATCGGGACCCGGCCCTGGACCGGCGCGTCGATCTCGTGCGCGGTCGCGGAGATGACGGTCTCGGTGGGCCCGTAGGTGTTGACCACGTGGACGTCCGGCAGATGCCGGAACCAGGCCGCCAGCGGGCCGGACGGCAGCACCTCGCCGCCGGTCACCAGCAGCCGTAGCGAGGCCAGGTCGGCCGCGACCACATCCAGGCGGGCGACGACCTCCTCCCAGTACGACGGGGTCAGCTCCATCACGGTGACGCCCTCGTCGCGGACCCGGGCCGCCAGCTCCTCCACCGACCAGACCTCGTCGGGCCGGATCACCACCCGCGCGCCGACGCTCAGCGCGGGCAGGATCTGCTCCAGGGAGGCGTCGAAGGAGAGCGAGGCGAAGGCCAGCACCCGGTCCTGCGGCGTCAGCCGGAAGAGCTCGCGCGCCGAGGCGACGTGCGCGGCCAGTGCGTGGTGCTCGACGCCGACGGCCTTCGGGCGACCGGTGGAGCCCGAGGTGAAGATGGTGTAGGCGAGGCCGTCGGGTGCGCCCTCGCACCGGGGGCCGGCCGCGTCGGGCCGCACCTGGTCCGCGCGCAGCAGCGGCACGTCCAGTCCGGCGAGGGCGGGGGCGGTCGCCGCGTCGGCGAGGACCAGGCCGACGCCGGCCTCGGCCAGCATGTAGCGCAGGCGCTCGACGGGCAGCTGCGGGTCCAGCGGCACGTACATGCCGCCCGCGCGCCAGACGGCGGTCATCGCCGCCACCGAGCCGGTGCCGCGCCGCAGGCAGACGCCGACGGGTGTGCCCCCGGTGACCCCGGCGTCGGTCATCGCCGCCGCCAGGCCACCCGTCAGCGCGTCCAGCTCCGCGTAGGTGAGCCGCTCGCCCTCGCAGACCAGCGCGACGGCGTCCGGCTCGCCCGCGACCGCGAACGGCGGCGCGGCCGCGGCCTCGACGCCCGCGGCGGCGACCAGCTCGGCGCGCTCCTCGGCCGTCAGCAGGTCGATCCGGTCCACGACCGCGTCGGGGTCCTCCAGCACCGCCTCCAGCACCCGGCCGACGTGTGCGGCGAAACGCAGCGCCGTCTCCGGGTCGAACAGGTCGGCGGCGAACTCGACGTTGAGCGCGAAGCGGTGCGGATACAGCAGGAAGGCGGCGGTCAGGTCGAACTTGGCCGAGCGCCACGGGAGGGTGAAGTCGCTCGCTGAGAGGCCGTCGATGCCGGGCCCGCCGGTCGCCGACTCCTGCACGTCGACCATGACCTGGAACAGCGGGTTGCGCGACAGGTCGCGCTCGGGCCGCAGCTGCTCCACCACGCGCTCGAACGGCACGTCCTGGTGGTCGAACGCGTCCAGCACGCGGCCCTTGACCTGCTCCAGCAGCGCGGTGAAGGTCGGCTCGCCGGCGAGGTCGGTGCGCAGCACCACGGTGTTGACGAAGAACCCCACCAGCCGCTCGAGTTCGGCGCGGCCGCGGCCGGTCACCGGGGTGCCGACGGCCACGTCCGTCTGTCCCGTCCAGCGGGCCAGCACCGCCTGGGTGACGGCGAGCAGCACCATGAACCGGGTCACGCCGTGCTCGCGGGCGAAGGCGTCCAGCCGCGCGCCCATCTCGGTCGGCAGGGTCAGCTCCACCGCGCCGCCGCGGCCGGACCAGCCGGCCGGTCGCGGCCGGTCGGTGGGCAGCTCCAGCACCGGCACGCCGCGCAGCGCCCCGGTCCAGTGCGCCAACTGCTCGTCCAGCGCGCCGCTCTCGGCGCGGTCGCGCTGCCAGACGGCGTAGTCGCCGTACTGCACCGGCAGCGGCGGCAGCACCGCGCGGCGCCCGGCCAGCTCGGCCCGGTAGAGCTCGGTGAGCTCCTGCAGGAAGACGTCCTTGGACCAGCCGTCGGTGGCGACGTGGTGGAAGACGACGACGGCGACCTGGTCCTCGGCGTCCAACTGCCACACGCCCGCGCGCAGCATCGGCGGCCGGGTCAGGTCGAAGCGGCGGGTGGCGAGGGCGTGGGCCTGGCGGCGGATCTCGTCCTCGTCCAGGCCCTCCTGGGCGTCGCACCACTCCAGCGGCACCGGGACCGGGTCGCAGACCTGCTGCACCGGACGGCCGTCCACCTCCAGCAGGGCGGTGCGCAGCACCTCGTGGCGGTCCGTCATGGCATCGAGCGCGGCCTGCCAGGCGGCCCGGTCCAGGCGGCCGCGCAGCCGCCAGGAGAACCAGAGCACGTACTCGTCGCCCTGGTCCGAGGTGCGGTCAAGGAACCACAGGCGCTCCTGCGCGAAGGAGAGTGGCAGCGGGCCGGAGCGGTCCACCGGGACCACCTGCGCCCCGGCCGCCTTGCGGGCGGCGGCGACCAGCGGGCCGAACTCGCGGATGCGCGGGTTCTCGAAGAGCGCGCGCAGCTCGACGTCGCGGCCCAGCCGCTCCGCGACACGGGAGACGGCCATGGTGGCCAGCAGCGAGTGGCCGCCCAGCTCGAAGAAGCTGTCGTCGATGCCGATGCGCTCGACGCCCAGCACGTCGGCCCAGATGGAGGCGATGAGCCGTTCGTCGTCGGTGCGCGGCGCGGCGTAGCCGGCGCCGGAGGCGGAGCGGTCCGGGCGCAGGTCCGGCAGGGCGGCCCGGTCCAGCTTGCCGGAGACGGTGACCGGCAGCGCGTCCAGCACCAGGAAGTCCGCGGGCACCGCGTAGTGCGGCAGCCGCTCGGCGCACCACGCGCGCAGCGCCGCCGCGTCGACGCCCTCGCCCACCACGTACCCGCCCAGGCTCTGCCCCGTGGCCGCGTCCGGACGGACGGCGGCGGCGGTCACGCCGGGAGCGGACCGCAGCACCGCCTCGACCTCGCCCAGCTCGACGCGGAAGCCGCGGATCTTCACCTGGTCGTCGCGGCGGCCCAGGAACTCCAGGTCGCCCGAGGGCAGCCACTGCGCCACGTCGCCGGTGCGGTAGAGACGGCTGCCGTCGGCGGCGAAGGGGTCCGGCACGAAGCGCTCGGCGGTCAGGGCCGGACGGCCGAGGTAGCCGCGGGCCACCTCCGGTCCGCCGATCAGCAGCTCGCCGGGGACGCCGACGGCCACGGGCTCGTCGTGCGCGTCGACCACGTAGGCGCGGCGCCGACCGAGCGGCCGGCCGATCGGCACCCGGCCGTCCACCGGTTCGGCCGCGTCGAAGGTGGCGGCGGTGACGGTGGTCTCGGTCGGGCCGTAGGCGTTGCAGACCCGGACCTGCGGCACGACTTCCCGCCACGCGGCCAGCGCGCCGGACGGGACCGCCTCGCCGCCCAGGATCAGCAGCCGCAGTGTGGCCAGCTGCGCGGCGCTGCGGCGGTCCAGGCTGAACGCGAGCTCGGTCCAGAAGGTCGGCGGCAGGTTGACCACGGTGAGGCCGTGCCGGGCGACGGCCTCGGCGACCTGGGTGGGCAGCCACGGCTCGTCCGGGCGGATCACCACCCGCGCGCCGCAGCCGAGGGCGGGCAGCAGCTGGTCGAGTGAGGCGTCGAAGCAGAAGGAGGAGAAGGCGAGGACCCGGTCGTCCGCCGTGACGGCGAACCGCTCGCGGGCGGCGGCGACGTGCGCGGCCAGCGCCCGGTGCTCGACGCCGACCGCCTTGGGGCGGCCGGTGGAGCCGGAGGTGAAGATGACGTGGGCCAGCTCGTGGGGGTGCGGGGTGTGACGCGGCGCGCCGGCGTCGGGCACCACGGCCTCGACCCGGACGACCGGCAGCGGTGCGCCGCCCGCGGCCGGCGCACCCGTGGCCGGAACAGCCGCGGGACCCGTGGCTCCGCAGTCGCCGGCCGCCGCCGGTGAGCCGGCTGGGGCCGCGCCCGCCTTGTGCGCGGTGGGCGCAGCGGCGCGGGGCCGGAGGCCGGGGTGCGCCTCGTCGGTCGCGGCCTGCGCGGCCAGCTCCTCGGCGAGGAACGCGGTCCGCTCGTCCGCCACCAGCGCGACCAGGCCCGCCTCCCGCACCATGAAGGCCAGGCGCTGCTGCGGCAGGTCCGCGTCCAGCGGCACGTAGACGCCGCCGGCCCGCCAGGCCGCGCCCATCGCGGCCACGGACCAGACACCGCGCCGGACCAGCACGCCGACCGGGCCGCCCGCCGTGACCCCCGCCTCGCGCAGGGCGGTGGCGAGACCGCCGGTCAGCCCGTCCAGCTCGCCGTAGCTGACGGTGCGGCTGGCGCAGACCAGCGCGACCGCCTCGGCCGGACCGGCGAAGGCGACCGGGGCCGGCTCACCCTCGGGCCGGTCGGCGGCCCGGCTCCACTCGTTCACGACGGTGGCGACGTCCGTGCCCTGGGCCGCGCTCGGCAGCAGCGCCAGGCGCGCCGCCAGCTCGCGCACGGGGGTCCGCGGATCGGCCAGCACCGCGCGCAGCAGCTCGACGTAGGCGGAGCTGAACCGCTCCATCGTCGCCGCATCGAACAGGGCCGTCGCGTACTGGAGCCGGGCCGCGACGGAGCCGTCCGGGCACAGGTTGAGGTCGAGGAAGACGTCGAGCGGCGTCCCGCCGAGCGGCGGCGGCACCAGCTCGACCTCCAGGCCGGGCAGGCGCAGCTCGTGGTGGGCGGTGTTGAGCAGGGTGAACGAGGCCTGCGCCAGCGGGTGCCGGGACAGGTCGCGCTCGCCGCCGACGGCCCGCACGACGGTGTCGAACGGGGCCTCGCAGCGGGAGAGGTCCTGCAGCACGCCGCCCCGCACCCGGTCCAGCAGCGTGTCGAAGTCGGGCCCGCCGGACAGGTCGGCCCGAAGCACAACGGTGTTGACGAACGGGCCGATCAGGTCGGCGACCTGGGCGCTGCCGCGGTCGGCCAGGGTGGAGCAGACGGCGATGTCGGTCCGGCCGGACCAGTGGCCCAGCAGCGCCTGGTAGACGGCGAGCAGCAGCATGTAGCGGGTCGCCCGGTGCTTGCGGGCGAGCACGTCCACCTCGGCCACGAGGTCGGCCGGGAGCCGGAAGCGCACGACGTCGCCCGCGCCGTCCCAGAAGCGGGGCCGCGGCCGGTCCGTGGGCAGGGCCAGCGGCGTCAGACCGTCGAGGCGCTCACGCCAGTAGCCCAGCAGCTTCTCCATCCGCGCGCCGCTGAGCCGTTCGGCCTGCGCGGCGGCCACCTCGCCGTACTGCAGTGCCGGCGCGGCGACGGCCTCGCCCTGGTACCCGGCCGCGAGTTCGCGCATCAGCACGTCCCAGGACCAGCCGTCGACCGCGATGTGATGGATCGTCACCAGCAGGACGTGGTCGTCGGCCCCGAGCCGGGCCAGGACGGCGCGCATCGGGTGCTCGGTGGCGAGGTCCAGCGGGCGGGCCAGCTGCTCGGCGAAGAGGGAGGCGACGTCCGTCGCCTCGACCCGCTCCAGCGCGGTGCTGCCCGCCGGGTCCACCCGCGGCACGGGCTCGCCTCCGACGGCGGTGAAGCGGGTCCGCAGGACCTCGTGCCGGTCGGCGATCCCCGCGAGCGCGCGCTCCAGCGCGTCGGCGTCGAGGGGACCGCGGAGCCGCAGGGCCAGCGGCAGCAGGGAGCCGGAGGCGTCCTTGGCGAGTTGGTCCAGGAACCAGAGCCGGCGCTGCGCGAAGGACGCGGTGCGTGGACGCTCGTGGTCGAGCGCGCCGTCGGGGACGGCTGAGGTTGCAGTCACGGGGGCCTCCAAGCGGTGTTTCCTGCAGACTGCCGCTCGGGCCGCATCGGCCAGTAGGGAAGAAGACGCAGCGCTGCGCGCAACCCGCACTGCGCGCTCAGCTTCGCTCCCGCAGGTAGCCGCACCGCCTCAGGGGCGCGGGGAACCGCGCGACAAGCGCCCACCCACGGAGAGGCCCGACCGCGCGGGGCCGTCCGCACAGGGCGGTTGCTCGCGCGGGTCCCCGCGCCCCTGGAGGTGCAACACCGCGTCAGGCGTAGCCGTTAGGCATCACCTCCGGGGAGGTGGCGCTCGTCCACCGCGACGAAGCGGAGTTCGCTGGTGTAGGTGCGCCCCGTGTCGTCCGTGAGCCAGGTCTGCTCCGGGGTGGGCAGCATCTCGGTGATGACCACCCGTCCGTCAGGGTCCCGGCGGGCCAGGCGTCGCAGCGCCTTGGCCAGCACGGTGACGTACACGGGGCTGTCGAAGTCCACGTAGAACGGGCGGGACTCGGCCGGTGAGACGACGAAGACGAAGCGGGGCAGGCCCTGCTGCTCGCGCCAGTGGCGGGCCCGGACGAAGCGGCGGCGTTCGTCCTTCTCCTCCGGGAAGTCGAGGTCCGTGGCGCGCAGGCGCCACGTCTCGCGGGCGACGACCAGCCGGTCGACGGTGACGCGCGGGGTGTGCTCCGCCTCGGGCAGGATCTGGAACAGGTCCATCGCGAGCGTGGTGAGCACGTGCGCGAAGACGTCGACCGCGGGGAACCCGGTCCCGTCCGGCAGGACGACCCGCAGGTCGCCGTCCTGTTCCACTACCGCCAGGTCCGCGCTCAGCAGGGTGCGCGGATCCGCGGGGTCGCCGGTCTGGTCCACCAGGGCGACCTGGTAGTCCTCGGGCCGGCGCAGCGCGTACTTGACCCGGGCGGAGAGCCGCGAGCGGTGCTCCTTGGGCAGCAGCGGGGTCAGTCGCGGTCCGGGGTGGTCCCGGTCGGTGAGCGCGGCGAGCTCCGCGGGCTCGGCGTGCTGGTGCACGAAGAGCGAGGCGCCGAGCGTGTTGGAGGCCAGGTGCAGCTCGCCGAGGACGAGTTGGAACTCGCCGCGCTCGATCGCCTCCGCGCGCCGCGCCGCGATCATCACGTCGGGGCTGAGGTAGCGCGCGGCGGTCCAGCCCGGGCCGGCGTCGGCGAAGGGCCCCGCAGCGAAGCGTTCGGCGACGGCCGCGGCGACGTCCGCGAGCTCACGCCCGACCCGGCGCACCCCCGGCTCGGGGGCGAGGATCGCCTGCCAGTGAGCCTGGAACTCCTGCTGGAGCCGCTGCGCGGCCTCCCGCGCGTCGCCGTGCAGGATCGGCATGCAGGCGAACCAGAACGACGCCAGGTCCACCGGCCCCTCGGCGGCGAGCCGCGCGTGCACGCCCTTGGCCGCCTCCATCACCTCCGCCGCGAGGCGCGAGGTGAGCCACCCGGCCGCGGTGAACAGCGGTTCCAGGGAAGCGGCCAGGACCTCGGCGACCTCGGCGCCGATCCGGGCCGTCGCGGCGCGACGGCAGTCGGAGTAGACCAGCGCCCGGCAGGGCGCGGTCCCGGCCGACTTCTCCCGCACCGCGGCGGTCTCGGTCAGCTCGACGAACTCCTGCTCCAGCAGCGACATCGCGGCGACGACCTGGTCGGCGCCCCGGGCGGCGCGCACCCGTTCGCGTCCGCGTTCCAGCAACTCGAGCCCGTGGAGGCCGCGTTCGCGCAGTCCTGCGTCGCCGACGGTGTCGAGCCAGGCGCGCAGCCAGCGCTCGGGCCGGGTGGCGGCCGGGACCTCCAGCCGCCACACCGCCCAGCGGCGGCGCACGAGTTCGTCCAGCACGGTGGGGACGTCCCACTCCGGCAGTTCCTCGGCGAGCCGGTGGGCCGTGCGGACGCCGTCGCAGCGGGCCAGCACGGCCGTGAGCTCGGCGCCCGCCTGCTGCGGCGGACGGCCCGGCACGATCACCCGGTCGCCGTCCGCGCGGACGAAGGGAACACGCCAGGGCGCGATCCACTCCCGTGCGGCCGGGTCGGCGGCAAGGCTCGCAGCGAGCGCGTCCACCGCCCAGCCGGCGAAGTACAGTTCGGTCGCGGCGACCAGCCCCTCGCCCGGGTCGACGCGGACGCCCGCGCCCGCCTCGGGGTCGAACCGGCCCCAGCCGACGGGGCCGAAGAAGCCGATGGTGTCGTTCTTGACGCAGAAGCGCTGCCAGTAGTGGGCGACCAGCTCCTCGCGCTGGCGGGGCATGCTGGTGCGTCCGGCGGCGGTCGGGGTCCAGTTCAGGAAGGGCTTGATGCCCGAGTCGAGCACGGGCCGGTTCTGCCACGCCACGGCCTCGCGGAAGGCGGGGGTGCGGGCGATGTCCTGCAGCGCGTGCGCGGTCGCGACGGCGGCCTCGTCGAACCCCTCGGCGAAGGCGTCCCAGTCGGGGCCGGACAGGGCGTCCCCGGGGCCGAACTTGTCGGCCGCCCCGGCCAGTCCGGCGGGGGCCAGGCGCAGCACTCCGTCGGCTGGGAAGCCCGGGCCGCGCAGGGCGAACTGCTCCCACAGCCGCCAACGGCCGCCGGGCAGACGGATCTCGGTCACCTCAGCTCTCCTCCTCCCTTTGCCCGCCCGGTCACGCCTGGCCGAGGTCTGCTTCGACGACCTCCGCCAGCTCGCCCGGGCACGGATAGGCGAAGACCAGCGCGACCGGGATCTCGGCGCCCAGCGCCTCCTGGAGCCGGCTGGTGATCTGGAAGGCGGTGAGCGAGTCGCCGCCGTTCTCGAAGAAGTCGCTGTCCTGGTCCATGCCGGGGACCCCCAGGGCGTCCTGGTAGACGGAGACGACCAGGTCGACGGTGCTGATGCCGGAGGCGGTGGTGATGGTCATGGCTACTGCTCCTTCGGGGAATGGGACGAGCGGGACGCGTGGGAAGAGCCGGACGAGCCGGGTGTGTCGGACGAACGGGAGGACCGGAGGTCGGAGAGCCTGGTGACGCGGGCCGTCGCGGCGCGCAGCGCGGCGGGCGTGTTGCCGCCGGAGACGACGGCCACGGCGTGCTCTGCGCCGCGGTGGCGCAGCGCCCCGGCCACCGCCACCGCGCCGCTGGGCTCCGCCTCGACGCCGTGCCCGGCGAGCAGGGCGACCGCGGCCAGGATCTCCGCGTCGGTGACCTCGACCACCGCGTCGACGCGGTCGCGGACGATCGGGTAGGTGACCACGCCCGGCTGCTGGCCGCGCAGTCCGTCCGCGACCGTGTCGCTCGGCGGCAGCCGCAGCGGGCGTCCGGCGGCGAGCGAGCGGGCGTAGCGGGGCGTTGCGGCGGGTTCGACGCCGACCACCCGCACCGGGCGGTCCCACGCGGCCAGGCAGACCCCGGCCAGCAGTCCGCCGCCGCCGGCCGGAACGTAGAGGGTCTCCACCTCGGGGGCGTCGGCCAGGATCTCCCGGCCCACCGTGCCCTGCCCGGCGACGACCAGGGCGTGGTCCGAGGACGGGATCAGCACCGCGCCCGTGCGGTCGGCCAACTCCCGCGCCCGTTCCTCGCGTTCGGCGACGCCGCCGGACACGGAGACGGTGCGGGCGCCGAGCGCCCGGATCAGTGCTGCCTTGTCCGGGTTGGCGCCCCCGGCCATCACGACCGTCAGCGCGACGCCGAGGTCCTGGGCCAGCCGGGCCAGGGCGATGCCGTGGTTGCCCGAGGAGCCCGTGACGACGGACCGGGCCCCGAGTGCGAGCACCGCGTTGGTCGCGCCCCGCAGCTTGAACGAGCCGCTGTGCTGCAGGTGTTCGGCCTTCAGGCGCAGCCCGGGGAGGAACGGCAGCAGGGGGGTGCGGCGGGCGCGGTCGACCAGCCGGGCGGCGGCGTATTCCACCTCCGCCGGGTCGACCGTGCCGGGCCGGGACAGCAGTCCCGGCCGGGGGAGGGCGAGCAGGGTGTCGGCGGTCATCTGGTCGCTCCCGCCTGCGCGAGCGCGGTGCGGTCGGTCTTGCCGCCACGCGTGGTGGGCAGCGCGGTCAGCCGCACGAAGCGGCGCGGCATCAGGTGCGGCGGCAGCGTGCGTGCGAGGTGCAGCCGCAGCGCCGGATCGGACGTTTCACCCAACTCGCCCGTGACGTGCGCCACCAGGAAGACTCGGCCCTGCGTGTCGGTGTCGGAGATGACGACCGCCCCCGTGACGGCGTCGTGGGTCAGCAGCGCGCCCTCGATCTCGGCCGGGTCCACCCGGTAGCCGCGGATCTTGATCTGCCGGTCGACGCGTCCCAGGTAGGACAGCCCCTCGGGGCCGCGCCGGGCCAGATCGCCGGTCCGGTACAACCGCGCCCCGGGCGGGCCCAGCGGGTCCGGCACGAAACGGTCGGCGGTGCGGCCGGGACGGTCGCGGTAGCCGCGGGCGACGCCCGCGCCGCCGATGAACACCTCGCCCGTCCCGCCGTCCGGGACCGGCGTCAGCGACTCGTCCAGCAGCCGCACCACGACGCCGTCGATCGGCGCGCCGACGATGTCGGCGTCCGTCGCCGGCTCGGCCGGCACCGGGTACCGGGTGGAGGTCATCGTGCACTCGGTCGGCCCGTACTGGTTGACCAGACGGCCGCGCACCGAGGCCCGTCCTCCGGCCGTCAGGTACGGGCGCAGCGACTCCCCGCTGGAGACCACCAGCTCGACGCCGTCCAGGAGTTCGGCGCCGTCCGGGCGTCCGGTGAGGTGGGAGAGGAACGACGGGGTCACGCTCAGCAGCGTGTTGACGTCGTGCCGCCGCACCGCCGCGCCGAAGGACTCCGGCCGCAGCACGTCCCCGCGCGGCAGCAGCACGAGTCGGCCCCCGGCCAGCAGCGGCGCGAACGTGTCGCGGATGGAGGCGTCGTAGCCGAGCGGCGCGACCTGGAGGGCCACGGTGTCCGGGCCCAGCCCGTAGTCGTGGACCACGAACCGGAGGTAGTTGTCCAGGCCGCGGTGTTCGATCAGCACCGCGCTCGGCTCGCCGGTGGTCCCGGAGGTGTGGCTGACGTACGCCAGCCCGCAGGGCTCCGTCGGACCGGCCTGCCGGGCGCCGGCGCCGCCCCCCGGCGGCTCGGCGCCCAGCAGGACCGTCGGACCGTCGATCGGCAGCTCCAGCCGGGCGACCAGGTCCGGCTCGGCCGCGAGCAGCAGGTCCGCGCCGCCGCTGCGCACCAGCGCGGCCAGCCGCGCGGGCGGCTGTTCGACGTCGAGCGCGAGGAACGCCGCCCCGGCGCGCAGCACGGCGGCCATGGCCACCACCGCGTCCGGTCCGCGGCGCACGGCCACCGCGCAGACCCGCTCCGGCCCGGCGCCCGCCGCGCGCAGCAGGCGCGCGGCGGCGTCGATCCGCTCGGCGAGCTCGCCGTAGGTCGTCTCCCCGGCCTCGGTGGTCAGCGCCACCCGGCCCGGGTCCGCGCCGGCGTGCGCCGCGATCTCGTCCACGAAGGTGCGCATCACGACACCCCGTTCCGGACGCCCGGGGCCGTCTGGTCCACCGCCACGAAGCGCAGCTCGCTGGTGTAGGCGTTGCCCTCGTCGTCGGTCAGCCACGCCTGCTCCGGCGTGGGCAGCATCTCGCTGATCTTCAGCCGGGCGTCCGGGTCCTTGCGGGCCAGCCGGCGTGCCGCCTTCGCCAGGATGGTGAGGTAGACGGGGCTGTCGAAGTCGACGTAGAAGGGGCGCGGCTCGGCCGGGGAGACCACGAAGACGAAGCGCGGCAGTTCGCGCTCGCGCTGCCAGTGCCGGGCCTTGACGAAGCGGCCGGACTCGGTCTTCTCCTCCGCGAAGGCCAGCTCGGCGACGGGGACCTGCCAGGTCTCGCGGGCGACCACGACCTTGTCGACGGTGATCCGGGGCGTGTGGTCGCCCTCCGGGTGGATCGTGAACCGGTCCATCACCTTCTGGGTGAGGGTGTTGGCGTACGCGTCCAGCAGCGGGTAGCGGGCGCCGTCCGGAAGCAGGACCTCGAGGCGGCCGTTCTCGCCCTCGACGACCTCCACGTCGGCGCTGAGCACCGTGCGCGGCCGGTAGGGGTCGCCGGTCTGGTCGATCAGCGCCACCACGTGGTCCTCGGGCCGGTCCAGCGACGGACGGCTGCGTGCCGACCACTTGATCGGCAGCTCCTTGGCCAGCATCGGCAGCAGGCGCGGGCCCGCGAAGTCCCGCGAGGTCTCCGCGAGCAGCTCCTCGCGGTCCGGGTGCTGGTGGACGAAGAGGGAGGCGCCCATGGTGTTGAGGGCGCAGTGCATCTCACCGAGCACCAGCTCGAAGTCGCCGCGCGCGACCGCGTCGGCGTTCTCGGCCAGCAGGAGCAGGTCCGGACTGAAGTAGCGGGCCAGCGACCAGCCGGCGCCCGCCTCGCCGAACTCCTCCGCCACCCGGCCGGCCAACTCCGCCGAGCTCAGCCGCACCCGGCGGACACCGGCCGGAATGTCCAGGATGCGGGCCCACTTGGCGCGCAGCTCCGTCTGGATCGCGGTGATCTCGGTCTTGGACATCGGGTGCGGCGAGGGCAGGCACTCCAGCCAGAGGGCGCCGAGGTCGACGCTCTGCCGACCGTTCGGCTCGCGCAGCCGCTGCCAGGCCCGCAGTCGCTGCCAGGCCTCGCGCAGGTGGCCCTCCATCGCCTCGGCGAAGCGGTTGGTCATCCACCGGGCCGCCGTCAGGCACAGCTCCAGCGGGGCGAGTTCGTCCAGCAGGGCGGTGCCCAGCGTCGCCGTCGCCGCGCGCCGCGAGTCGCTGTAGACCAGGCTGCGGCAGGGCGCGGTGCGCTCGCCCTTGGCGCGCTGCGCCGCGGTCGCGGTCAGCTCCGCGAAGTCCGTCTCCAGCGCGGCCACGGCGGCGGTCAGCGCGTCCGCGTCCAGGCCGGCGGCCTGCACCGCGTCCCGGCCGCGCTCCAGCACGTCCAGCTTGGCCAGCGCCCGCTCGCGCGGACCGGCGTCGCCGACCCGCTCCAGCACGGCGCGCAGCGCCTGCTCCGGGTAGGTGCTCGCGGGGACGTCCACCTGCCAGCGCACCCAGCGCTTGCGCGCCAGCCGGCGCACCGCGTCGAGCACCGCGTCCGGGCTCTCGCCCAGCGACTCGGCGATCACGGCTGCGCTTCGGGTGCCGTCGCAGAGCTCCAGCACCGACCGGTCCAGCGGCTGGATCTGCTGCGGCGGCCGGCCCGGCACCCGGACCGTGCTGTCGACGACGCGCACGAAGGAGATCCGGTAGGGCGGCATCCAGGCCATCAGCTCCGGGTCCTCGCCGAGCGACTTCGCCAGCGCGTCGATGCCCCAACTGGCGAAGTACACACGGGAGGCCGCCAGGAATCCCTGGCCGGGCGCACCGGGCGCGACCTCGACCCCACGGGTGGCGAGGTCCCAACGGCCCCAGCCGACGGGGCCGAAGAAGCCGATGGTGTCGTTCTTGACGCAGAAGCGCTGCCAGTAGTGGGCGACCAGCTCCTCGCGCTGACGCGGCATGCTGGTGCGGCTCGCCGCGGTGGGGGTCCAGTTCAGGAAAGGCGCGATGCCGGTGCGCAGCACGGCCGGGTTCTGCCAGGCCACGGCGGCGCGGAAGCGCGGCGTGGCGGCGATGGTCTGCAGGCGGCGGGCCGTCTCGACCGCGGCCTCGTCGACGGCCTTGCTGAACTCGTCCCATTCGGGGCCGGTCAGGGCGTCCCCGGGGCCGAACTTGTCGGCGGCCTCGGCCAGTCCGGCCGGGGCCATCCGCAGCACGCCCTCGGCGGGGAAGCCGGGGCCGCGCAGCGCGAAGTGCTCCCACAGCCGCCACCTCCCACCGGGCAGCAGCACGTTCTCGGGGTCGTCCGACGGCATGGCGGGACTCCTTCCATGGGTGGGTGCGGTGAGGGTCGGGGCAGCCGGTCCGCCCGGTCCGCCGCGGCCGGATCCGGCCTTCAAGCACCCTGCCGTCGTCGCGCACCGCGGCGACAGAGAAGAACCGGCAGTCACGACCGCGACGCCGACCGCGTGTTCGCCCCTGTCCGCGCCCGCCCGTCCCCGGGCACGCTGGGCCCCGTCGCCGCGGCGACCGTTCATCGACCCGACCGAGGAGGAGCCCAGCGCATGACCACCGTTCAGGAACCCGAGTACCTCGTCGTCCACAACGACGAGGAGCAGTACTCCATCTGGCGCGCCGATCGCGAGCTGCCCGCGGGCTGGCACGCGGAGGGCACCAAGGGCCCCCGTCAGTCCTGCCTGGACCACATCGACCAGGTCTGGACGGACATGCGCCCGCTCAGCCTGCGGCAGCGCATGCTCGCCTCCGAGCCGGCCTGACCGGGCGTCCTCCGCGGAACGCGCGGGCACAAGGGCCGGTCCCGGTAGGGCGGTTCACCCCCGCCGGGTGGGCCGCCCTCGCGAGGCGCGGTCGCCGCGTACGGCCGACGCCCGCGTCGGCGCAGGGCCGGGCGGGTGATGTCGGGACGCGCCGGGGCCGCCCGGGGACCGCCTCCGGGCCCCGGCGCGGGGGCGGGTGAGAGTGTGGGGGACGACTCGGCGCGGTCCGTCGTCAGGGGCCGCCACGTCTCCGGAGAGGTGATCGACGATGTCCGGCAGGGAACCCGTCGAGGTGGCCAACCTCGACCGTTACGGCAATCCGCCGCTGGCGTGGAGCAGGGCGGAGGCGGCGCTCGCCGGCGCCATGCCGAGCCCGGCGGTGACGTCCTTCCTGGGCACGGTGCGTTCGGACGGGCGGCCGAGCGCGGCGGGCGTCGGCGCGGTCTGGCGCGACGGGGGCCTGTACTTCACCAGCGGCCCCGCCGCGCGCAAGGCGCGCAACCTGGCCGGCAACCCGATGTGCACGTTGTCGGTGCGGCTGGAGGGGATCGACGTCGTGGCCGAGGGCGAGGCCGCGCGGGTGACCGACGCGGAGACCCTGGAGCGGCTCGCGGCCGTCTACGCAGGGGCGGGGTGGCCCGCCGAGGTCGAGGGGGAGGGGTTCACCGCGCCGTTCAACGCGCCCAGCGCCGGCCCGCCGCCGTGGCATCTGTACCGGATGCGGGTCCTCACGGTCTTCGGCGTCGCGACCGTGGAGCCCTACGGCGCGACGCGCTGGCGCTTCGCGGACTGAGCCGAATCCGGTCGACCGGGGCGTTGACCTTGGCGGGGCGATGGAAGCAGGATAAAAGGAACATAAGGGACTCCGGGTCCCTCCCGGAGTCCGCTGCGAGTCTTCGAAGAAGGCGAAAACCGTGGCTGATCTCTTCCACCGTCATGCGGATATGGCGGAACACCCGGACATCGCCGAGATGCGCGAACGCTACGCGCGCATCGAGTCGGCGCGCGGCGTGACCGCACTGGACGGCCTGGTGCTGCTCACCGGCCTCTACACGGCGATCTCGCCCTGGGTGGTGCACTTCAACTTCAGCAACCCCGAGCTTCGGACCAACAACCTGCTGGTGGGCATCGCCCTGGCGGTGATCGGCATGGCGCTGGCCCTCGCACCGGAGCGGATGTACCGGATGAGCGGCGTGGTCGCCGTGATCGGCGTCTGGATGATCATCTCGCCGTGGGTGGTGACCGTGGGCCACACGGCGACGCGGGGGATCATCTGGAACAACGTGCTCATCGGTGCCGTGTGCTGCCTGCTCGGGCTCGCCGCCATGATGGGCGTGGTGCGCCAGACCGCCCGTCCTCCGGGCGCAGGCAGATAGCGGACAGCCGGCCCACGGCCGTGCGGCTGCGGTGCGGCCTTGCGGCTCCAGCTCGGCGGCCCACCCCTCACGGGTGGGCCGCCTTCCCCTTCCCGCGGTCGTGCCGCGCGGGAGCGGAGGGAGCATCCTGGAGGACGAGGGCGCGCTTCCGCACGGGACGTGAGGGCATGACCGCATCGCAGCGCCGCGAGACCGCGAACGAGACCGTGATCTGGACGGAAGGGTTGACCAAGGTCTACCCGCGCTCGTCCGTCCCCGCCGTGGACGGGCTGGACCTGGCGGTGGGCCGGGGCGAGCTCTTCGGGCTGCTCGGGCCGAACGGCGCGGGCAAGACCACCACAGTCGGCATGCTCACCACCCGCGTCGTCCCGACCGGCGGCCGGGCGCTGATCGGCGGGATCGACATCGTCGCCCGTTCGACGCTGGTCAAGCAGCTGATCGCGGTGGTGACGCAGCAGAACACTCTGGACCGGTCGCTGACCGTGCGGGAGAACCTCTACTTCCACGGCCTGCTGTTCGGGATGACCTCGCGCCGCGCCCGGGACGCCGCGGACGAGTTGCTCGCGCGCTTCCGTCTCAGCGGCCACGCGGACGACCCCGTGTTCGTGCTCTCCGGCGGGATGGCCCAGCGGCTCATGGTGGCCAGGGCGATCCTGCACCGGCCCGCCGTGCTCTTCCTCGACGAGCCGACGGCCGGCCTCGACCCGCAGAGCCGGCTCGCGCTGTGGGAGGTGCTGGCCGAACTGGTGGCCGAGCGGCAGACGATCCTGCTCACCACCCACAACATGGAGGAGGCGGACCGCCTCTGCGACCGGGTCGCCATCATCGACCACGGCCGGATCCTGGCGCTGGACACCCCGGCGGCGCTCAAGCGCGGCGTCGAGGCCGACGCGCAGGTGACGGTCCAGCTGGCCGGAGCAGGTCCGGAGCCCGCCGCGGGCGCCGGTCCCGGGACCGCGTCGGGCCCGTCGGCCGCGGCCGACGGGCCCGGTGACGCACTGGCGGAGCTGCTCGCGCGCACCGTCCCGGGCGTGGTGCGCACCCGGGTCGCCGACGGCAGGGTGGAGCTGCAGGTCAACGGCGGTGACCGGCTGCTGCCGCGGGTGCTGGAGGCCGCCGAGTCCGGCGGCTTCGACGTCGCGGACCTGTCCGTGGCCGAGACGACTCTGGAGACCGTCTTCATCCGACTCACGGGCAAGGAGCTGCGGGACTGATGACGACCGAGACCTTTCCGGTGACCAGCGCGGGCGACGGCCCCTCCGTCGCGGTGATCCGGCCCCCGCGTTCGAGCGCCGCCGCGAGCCGCGCCGCGCTGCGGGCGCTGATCAGGCGTGACCTGACCGTGCTGCGCAAGAACTTCTGGGAGTTCGTCGGCCGCACGCTCATGCAGCCGCTGCTGCTGGTCTTCGTCTTCCTCTACGTCTTCCCCACCATCGGCCAGGGCGTCGGCGGAGCGGGCGGCCGCGCGGGGGAGTCGGACTTCGCCACCGTGCTGGTGCCGGGCGTGGTGGCGATCTCGATCATGTTCCAGGGCATCCAGTCGGTGGCCATCCAGCTCTCGCAGGAGTTCGGCTACACCCGCGAGATCGAGGACCGGGTTCAGGCGCCGTGCCCGATCTGGCTCGTCGCGGTCGCCCGCGTCCTGTCGGGCGCGACGCAGGCGCTGATCTCGGCGCTGATCGTCTTCCCGATCGCCGCGGTCGTCCACGCGCCGGGCGTGCACGCGCACCTGACCGTGCACTGGTGGATCGTGGTCACCCTGATCCCGCTGGCGTGCGTGGCGATGACCTCGCTCGGGCTGGTGCTCGGGACCACCTTCGAGCCGCGCAACATCGGCCTGATGTTCGGCTTCGTGGTGCTGCCCCTGGTCTTCCTGGGCGGGACGTACTACCAGTGGACCCGCCTGGGCGCGGTGAGCGTCGACGGCTTCCACTGGTTGCAGGTGCTGGTCCTGGTCAACCCGCTCATCTACATCGCCGAGGGCATGCGTGCCGGCCTCACCGACGCGGCCCACATGCCGCTCGTGGTCGTCTACCCGGTGCTGATCGGCTTCCTGGTGCTCTTCCTCAGCGTCGGCCTGCGCAACTTCCGGCGCCGGGTGCTGTCGTGAGGCGTGCCCGGGGGCACGCGCGGGACGGTTCGCGGAGCGGTGCATTGACCGGTTCGCGGACCGGTTCGCGGGACGGTTCGGTGGCGCGGCCGGGACGCGGCTGTGACGCGGGACCCGCAACCCGGGGCGGGACGGGTGCCGTCCCTCCCGGCATGACGCGCTTCTCCGCATTCGGCATACTCGCGGCCTCGGCCCTCTGTCTCACGCTCTCCGCCTGCAGCGGCTCCACCGGCACCACGGGCGGCCCGACCACCTCGGCGTCGTCCGGGGCCTCCGCATCCGCCGGCGTGGACGGTTCCACCGGCGCGACGGGTTCGACCGAGGCCACCGGAACCGGCGGGACGACCGGCTCCGCCACGGGCGGGACCACGGGCGGCTCCACCACCGGCGGCACCGGCGGCACCGGGGGCTCGGGCGGCTCGGGCGGCTCGGGCGGTTCCGGTGGTTCGACGGGCGGCGGTCTGGCGGCCTGCACCGGTTCCCAGGTCACCGTCGGCGTCGGCCAGGGCGGCGCCGCCACCGGGCACCTGGAGGTCCCCCTCCTCTTCACCAACGTCAGCGGCACGTCCTGCACCCTCTACGGCTACCCCGGCGTCGCCGGCCTCGACTCCAGCGGGAACCAGGCCGTCCAGGCCACCCGGACCCTGCGCGGCTTCACCGGCGGCCTGTCCCAGGGCGCGACCGGCCCGTCCACCATCACCGTCCCCGCGCACGGCCGCGCCTCCGCGCTGCTCGAGTGGACCGACGTGCCCGAGGGCAACGCCACCTCCTGCCCGACCTACAACAGCGTCCTGGTCACCCCGCCCGGCACCAAGACCTCCACCCGCATCGCCTCGGTCCAGCCCACCGCCTGCACCCTCCAGATCCACCCGGTCGTCTCCGGCACCACCGGCGACCAGCAGTAGTGGGAGCCCTGCCGGGCCCGGAGAGGCCGCTTCGCGGGGAGGTCAGAGCGCTCCCGGGGCGGCGGGTTCGTCCGCTCCATGTCCCGCTCCATGTCCTCCCCCATCCGGGAGCGCGGCCGCGGCGGGCTCGACGGTCGTCCGCAGCGGGGGAGCCGGCTCGGACGACCGACGCTCGGGACCCGCGTGCGGCAGTCGGCGGACCGATCGGAGCGTGAGCGGGAGGAGGGCGAACACCGTGGAGGCCAGGCCTGAGACTGCGGTCGCGGCGTAGGGCCCGAACGCGGCGGAGGCCGGTCCCACCGACAACTGCCCCACGGGGATGGCGATGTAGGAGAAGAGGTCGTCGTATGCGGCGACCCGTGACAGCAGCCGCTGGGGGACGTGCTCCTGCAACGAGGTGTCCCAACCGATCGACGCGACGGACGAACCCAGCCCGGCGACGAAAGCGCAGGCGAGCAGCCACGGCAGGGGCAGTCGCGTGCCGAGCGCCAGCAGGGGCAACCCGAGCAGGGCGCTCATCAGTTGACTGAACGCCAGCAGCCGTCGCACGTGCAGCCGGTAGAGCACGCTGCTCATCAGCAGCATGCCGGCGCCGCGTACGCTCAGCAGCAGGCCCCAGGTCGCGGCCGATCCCGCGCGTGCCGTGAGCTCCGGGCCGAGGATCTGCCACGTGCCGGTCTGCACCAGATTCACCGCGCAGAAGGCCAGGGTCACCGGCCAGAGCCAGTCGGTGCCGCGGAACGCCGCCCAGCCCTCCCGCAGGTCGCGGGCGAGATGGCGCCGCGCGGGCCCGGCTGCCGGGGGACTCGCCTGGTTCGACGGGAGGCGCCCCAGCCATCCGGCGGCGAGAAGACAGCTGAGCGCGTCCAGCGCGATCGCCGCCCCGCCGCCCGTCGCCACGACGAGAACGCCCGACACGCTCGGGCCGAGCACCCTGCTGCCGTTGCGGACCGTCCCGAGCAGCGCGTTCGCGCGCTGGATCTGGTCGGGCGGGACGAGCTCCGGCACCAGACCGCGCAACGCCGGCGTGGTGAACGCCGAGAGCAGCCCGTTGAGGAACTCCAGGCCCGCGATCGTGCCCAGCGTGTAGTGGCCGGTCAGCAGCATCGCGGCGACCGCGCCCTGGGTCAGCGCCGCGCCGAGGTTGGACACGACGAGCACGGCCCGGCGCGGCAGTCGGTCGGCGACCGCGCCGCCGATCAGCAGGAAGCCGAGCAGCGGCAGCATCCGCGCGGCCAGCACGATGCCGAGGTCGCCCGCGCGGCCCGAGGCGTCGAGCACCGCGAACGCCAGCGCCACCGGCGCCATCGAGCTGCCGAGGAGGGAGACGGTCTGTCCGGCGAAGAACCAGCGGAAGGCCGCCCGACGCAGCGGGGAGGCCGTGGAGGGTGGAGTGGGCACCGGCCACACACTGCCTCGCGCCCCGGGACGGCACTAATCTTTCGCCCACGCCCGAAAGCTCGGCGCGGGCCGAGCGGGCGACGTCCGCGCGTCCGCGTCGGCGCGGCCACGGGCGAGGGCGCACGGGAGAGGGGAGCACGGGGATGGTGCTGCTGCGCCTGGACTCGCTCGCGCTGTCCCGCTCGCGGTTCGCCCTCTCGCCCGCCGCCGAGACGCTCGGCGCGCTGATGGCGCTGGCGCGCCCGTGCGTCGATCCGTGGCTCGCGCCCTGGCACGCCCGTCACCACGCCGCGCTGCGGGCGGCCCTCGCCGCCGACCGGTTCGCCGCGGGCCTGGTCCGGCTGGTCAGCTCCACGAAGTACCTGCCCGATCAGGTCAGCCTGCCGCCGACCGACGGCATGCGCACCCGTCTCGAGGACGAGCTGGCGCTGATGCGCGAAGTCCCGGACGAGGCCGTCGTCGAGAGCGTCCGGCTCTCGGCCGCGGCCAGCTGGGAGGAGCACGACGTCGCCTCCTGGCTCACCGGTCGTGACTTCGCCGCCCGGACCGCCGAGCTCTACCGCCGGACCTGGGACGCCCACCTCGCCGCCGAGTGGCCCCGCCGCCGGAGGCTGCTCGAACGCGACGTCACCTACCGGGCCGGCCTGCTCGCCGCGTACGGATGGTCGGGCGCGTTGGAACAGATGGCCCGCCGTACCGCCTGGATCGGCGCCGACGCGATCCGGTTCAGCGACCGGCCCGGCCCCGACCGCGTCGTCGGCGCCGACGGCATGCTGTTCGTCCCCTACACCGGCGCCCGGGGCTCCTGGCTCTGCGAGGCGCCCGGCCGCCCGTACGCGATGGTCTACCCGGCGCGCGGCCCGGGCGCCGAGCCGTCCTCCGCCCCGGCGGGCGACCGGGGCCGCCGGGACCGCGCGCTCGCGCGGCTCCTCGGCGCAGGCCGCGCCACGATCCTGCGCGCGCTGACACGACCCGCGACGAGCAGCGAACTCGCGGCGGAGCTTGACCTCTCGCTGGGCACGGTCGGCGGTCACCTCGCCGTCCTGCGCGAGGCGGAACTCGTGGTCGGGGAGCGCGTCGGACGGCGCGTGGTCTACCGTCGCACCGAGGCGGGCGAGGTGCTCGCCGCGGGGACGACGGGGGAACGCCATGACGACGGGATCGACGGGCTCGACGGGCTCGCCGGGCACGGATGACGCACCGGGCGCCCCCGGGACGGAGCACGTGGACCACATGGACCACCTCGACCACGTGGACCCGGCGTGCCCAGCCGAGCGGGTGCGCGGCTGCCTGCTCGGCGGCGCGTTGGGCGATGCGCTGGGCTGGCCGGTGGAGTTCCAGCGGCTGGAGCGAATCCTCGACCGCCACGGCGCGGAGGGGGTGCGCTCCCTGCCGAGACCCCTGGGCGCGCTCGCCGAGGTCACCGACGACACGCAGATGACCCTCTTCACCGCGGAGGGCCTGCTCCTGGCCGAACGGCCGACGCCGGAGGCCGTGCTGCCCGCCGTCCACGCCGCCTATCGCCGCTGGCTGCGCACGCAGTGCGAGGCCGCGCCGAAGCCGGACGCGACCGGTCTGCTGGCCGAGGGCTGGCTCTACGCCTCCCGCGCGCCGGGCAACGCGTGCCTGTCCGGCCTGGAGGCGCACGCCGGGCCGCCCGGGTCCGTGCCCGTCCAGCCGGGCGAACGCGGCCCGGTGAACCCCGACTCCAAGGGCTGCGGCACCGTGATGCGCTCCGCACCCTTCGGCCTCCTCGGCCTGGGCGTCGATCGGGCGTTCCGACTCGCCTCGGACTGCGCTCAGCTGACGCACGGCCACCCCACGGGCTACCTCGCCGCGGGCGCGTTCGCCGCGCTCGTGGAGCGGCTGGTCGCGGGCGTCGAACCGGGTGCGGCGGTCGAGGCGACGATCAGGCAGACAGCGGCCTTTCCCGGAGCGGGGGAGACCGTGGCCGCGCTGGAACGAGCCGTCCGGCTGGCCGCCGAGGAGGAGCCGGGCTTCGACACGGTCGAGCGCGTCGGCCTCGGCTGGATCGCGGAGGAGTGCCTGGCGATCGCCGTGTTCGCCCTGCTGGCCGCGGCCGAGGTCGGCCCGGGGCGGGCGCTGACCCTGGCCGTCACGCACTCGGGCGACAGCGACTCGACCGGTGCCGTCTGCGGCAACCTGCTCGGCGCCGCCTATGGCAAGCGGGCGCTCCCCGCGGCCTGGGCGGCGGAGATCGAGGGCCGGGAGACGTTGCTGCGGGTCGCGGACGAACTGCTGGCCCGGCGCTGAGCCGGCTGATCGCGAGCCGTCGGCTCCGCCGCCGACCAGGCGAACGCCGGCACCGAACCCTGACCGGGGGGAGCCGGCGGGCGAGCGGACGGGCCACCCCCACCTCGTCTCCAGCCCGTGTCTCCGGTCGTTCCCGCCGCGCCCCGGGCCACACTGGACGGGTAGGGATCACCGAACCGGGAAGGGGCCGGACCAGATGCCGCAGCGCACGCCGGAGGTCGAGGACTCCGCACCGCCGCCGCTGTCCCTCGCCGAGGTCGAGGCGATCGCCCGCACCGCCCACGCCGATCAGGTCGACAAGGCCGGCCGCCCCTACGTCGGGCACCTGGCGGAGGTCGCCGCCGGCACGGCCCGGCACGGCGGCGACGAGGCGCAGATCGCGGCTGCGTGGCTGCACGACGCCGTCGAGGACGGCGTGCTGACGGCCGAGTGGCTGGCCGCGGCCGCGCTCCCGCAGCGCACGAAGGACATCGTGCTCGCGCTCACCCGACGCGAGGGAGAGGCCCTCCCGGACTACACCGCGCGCATCCTGTCCACCCCGGGCGCCGTCACCGTCAAGGACGCCGACCTGGCGAGCAACTCCGCCGCGCGGCGGCTCGCCCTGCTCCCGGACGCGGCGAAGCGCTCCCGCCTGACGGCGAAGTACGAGCGCATGCGCCGCCTGCTCCACCCCGACGTGCAGGCGCCGCTGCCGGTGGGCGACGGCGACGAGGGCGATCCGACCGACGCGGAGCTGCTGGCCGGCCTCGATGTCGCCTCGGACGCGTGGGGCCGCCTCAGCGAGTTCGCCTCCGGCTGGGCGGTGCAGGACGCCGACGCGCGCTGGGACGGCCGGCACTGGGTGTACGGGCCACGGGTGGGCGCGGTGGCCACCTCGCTCGACGCGGTCGGCGCGGTGCGGCCGGCCTACGACTGGAACGCCTTCAGCTACCCGCTCCTCGCCACGGACGGCACCCTCACCCCGGCCGACGCCGTCCGCACCGCGACCTCCGTCCTCCGCGCCGAACGCTTCGTCGCGGGCACACTGGCCACCGCCTGGATGAACGGCCGCCTGAGCGCGGTCGTCCGCGCCCTCGTCCACTGGCACGACACGGGGGCCTCGTAGCCCGGCGCGTCGCCCCGGGAAGCCCGACTCAGTCGTGGTCGTAGACCGTGACCGCCACACCCCTGGCCACCAGGGCGTGCCGGACCAGCGGCTCGATCCGCTCCCACCGCCCGCCGGCCAGCCCGCAGCCGATCCGCGGCATGTGGACGGACGCGCCCAGCTCCCGCGCCTGGGGCGCGAGCGCCACGAGCGCCCGCTCGACGGCCTCGTAGCGCACGGGCACGCCCTTGCTGCCGGTGCGGATGCCGCGCTGGCCGATCATGTTGGCGACCCAGAGCCGCGACTCGGCCCGACCGACCGGCACGAGCTGGACGGCGCCCAGCCCGAAGTCGTTCCGTGCCCGCTCCCGGTGCCACTTCCGGTACGCCGCCTCCGGCTCGGGCCAGCGCCGGGAGAGGGCCACCACGAAGCCCTTGCCCCAGCCGCCCAGGTCGTTGCAGACGTGCGCGATCACCTTGGGTCCCCCGCCCTGCGGCGCCGTCGCGTCGCCGCGCAGATAGCGGATCCCGTCATCCCCCGCGCGGCCATCCCGCGCGCTGCCACCCCCCGCGTTCACGGTCCCGACGCTAGCCGCCGCCACTGACAACCGCCGCGTCCTGCTCGCGGTCGCTCACTCCGCCGGGGCGGACAGCTCCTCGGCGAGCGAGCGCTGGAAGGCGGTGACCAGGGCTTGGACCGCCAGCGGCTCGATGTGGGCGGTCAGCTCCTTCATCCGTTCCAGCCCCTCGGCGTCCGGGTCGGAGGCGCGGAACGGGCGCCAGACCGTGTCGCGGAAGAGGCGGTGCAGGTCGTGCGCGGTGGCGCGGCTGTGGAGGCGGACCACGGCGCGGGCGGCGACCAGCGTCTCCAGCGGGATCGGCACGTCCAGGATCCGCACGCCGAGGGGGAGCAGCCCCGGGTCGACGGGGAAGGAGTCGTCCTTCGTCGCGCATCCCTGCGGCGGCTCGGGGCTGTGGCCGCCCTCGGCCGAAGGCTCGGGGAGGATCGCCCCCATCGCGGCGAGACGGTGGAGATCCTCGTCGGTGAGCGGTCGGCCGGCCCGGCGCTCCAGCTCCTCGCGGCTGATCCGCTGGGCGGTCTCCGGCTGCCAGGAGGCGACGAGAGCGCGGTGCACGGCGAGGTCCAGGGAGCCGACGTCGTCGGGCAGCTGGGCGAGGTAGCGCTCGATCGCGGCCAGGGTCAGTCCCTGCCGTTGCAGCTCCTCGATCAGCTCCAGTCGGCCGAGGTGCTCCGGGCCGTAGCGGCCCACCCGGCGCGGACCGAGCTCGGGCGGCGGGAGCAGGCCCTTCGCGGCGTAGAAGCGCAGTGTGCGGACCGTGATCCCGGCTCGCGCCGCCAACTCCTCAACCGTCAACCACGCCTCGTCCGCCACACCCTGCCTCCCGCCGCCCCGCCCGCTCAGTGGGCTCAACAGTATCGCTGTCACATCCTCGGGAATGGCGGCGGGTGGCGAGATGTTGTGGAGCATGATTGAATTTTCAACAACAAGGCTTCGAGGCACCCAGCCGAGCCAGAGAGGTGAGCACCATGCAGTTCGGGATCTTCACGGTCGGTGACGTCACCCCCGACCCCACCACCGGTCACACCCCGAGCGAGCGCGAGCGGATCAAGGCCATGGTGGCCATCGCCGAGAAGGCCGAGGAGGTCGGTCTCGACGTCTTCGCCACCGGCGAGCACCACAACCCGCCCTTCGTGCCGTCCTCCCCGACGACCATGCTCGGCTGGATCGCGGCGAGGACCGAGCGGATCATCCTCTCCACCTCGACCACCCTGATCACCACGAACGACCCGGTGAAGATCGCCGAGGACTTCGCCATGCTGCAGCACCTCGCCGACGGGCGCGTGGACGTGATGCTGGGCCGCGGCAACACCGGGCCGGTCTATCCGTGGTTCGGCAAGGACATCCGCGACGGCATCTCGCTCGCCGTCGAGAACTACGCACTGCTGCGCCGCCTCTGGCGCGAGGACGTGGTCGACTGGGAGGGCCGGTTCCGCACGCCGCTGCAGTCCTTCACCTCGACGCCGCGCCCGCTCGACGACGTGCCGCCCTTCGTGTGGCACGGCTCGATCCGCTCGCCGGAGATCGCCGAGCAGGCCGCGTACTACGGCGACGGCTTCTTCCACAACAACATCTTCTGGCCCAAGGACCACACCGAGCGGATGATCGAGCTCTACCGCACCCGCTACGCGCACTACGGCCACGGCACGCCGGAGCAGGCGATCGTCGGCCTCGGCGGCCAGGTGTTCATGCGCCGCAACTCCCAGGACGCGGTGCGCGAGTTCCGGCCCTACTTCGACAACGCGCCGGTCTACGGGCACGGCCCGTCGCTGGAGGAGTTCACCGCGCAGACCCCGCTCACCGTCGGCACGCCCGAGCAGGTCATCGAGAAGACGCTGAGCTTCCGCGACTACGCGGGCGACTACCAGCGCCAGCTGTTCCTGGTCGACCACGCCGGTCTGCCGCTGAAGACGGTGCTGGAGCAGATCGACCTGCTCGGCGAGGAGGTCGTGCCGGTGCTGCGCCGCGAGTTCGCCAAGGACCGCCCCGCCGACGTGCCGGACGCGCCCGACCACGCCTCGCTGCTCGCCGCCTCCCGGGCGACCGCCGAGGCGGGGTCCGTCCAGGCCTGAAACACCGTCAAGCGACAAAGAAGGAGAGAACGTCGTGGAAGCCATCACCTTGGCCGTGGTCTCGGCAGGTCTGAGCCAGCCGTCGTCGACCAGGCTGCTGGCGGACCGCCTCGGCGAGGCGGTCCGGGACCGGCTGGTCGAGGCGGGGCGCGAGGTCCGGATCGAGCACGTCGAGCTGCGCGAGCTCGCCCACCCCATCGCGGACAACCTCGTGACCGGCTTCCCCGGCGAGGCGCTGCGGCAGGCGATCGACACCGTGACCGGCGCCGACGCGCTCGTGGCGGTCTCGCCGATCTTCTCCGCCTCCTACAGCGGCCTGTTCAAGTCCTTCTTCGACGTGCTGGAGCAGGGCGCGCTCACCGGCAAGCCCGCCCTCCTCGGCGCGACCGGCGGCACCGCCCGCCACTCCCTCGCGCTGGACCACGCCCTGCGCCCGCTCTTCGCCTACCTGCGTGCGGCCGTCGTCCCCACGGCTGTCTACGCGGCCTCGGAGGACTGGGCCTCGGCGGAGCGGAACGGCCTGCGCCGGCACATCGACCGTGCGGCCGACGAGCTGGCGGCCGTCCTGCTCCGGCAGCCCGCGCGGACCCGACGGCCCGACGCCTTCGCGGAGGTCGTGCCGTTCGAGCAGCAGCTCGTCGCGCTCAAGCTGCCGTAAGGGCCTTCGCCGCGGACACCGCGGGACGCCGCGTGGCGCGGGTCAGCGCGCCGGCAGTGCGTAGACGTGGTTGTCGTGCGCGCGTAGAGCAGGGTGCCCCCCGTCGCGCACCACCAACTGGCGTCCTGGCTGCCGCCGTCGGTGAAGGTCCACAGCAGGTGGCCGTCGGTGCGGTCGAAGGCGGCGATGGCGTCGCCGCCCGAGGCCCTCGCGGCCGTGCAGAAGACGGCGTCCCGGACGACCACCAGCGGGCTGGGGTGGAGGCTCAGGCGGACCTGGGACGTCCAGAGCCGGCTGCCGCTGTGGGCGTCCAGCGCGAGCATCTCGCCGAGGCCCAGGGGGTCCGTCCTGTCGTTGAACGCGCCTGAGATCCCCTGAGGGCGGCGGGCCGGGGAGGTCTGTCCGGCCGGGCGGCGGGTCAGGTGTGGCGGTTGCGGAAGGCGGCGGCGCCCGGGAGGCCTTCGCTGCTGAGGGTCGACATGCCGCGTCGGAACTCGTTGGCCAGCGCCGGCTCCTCGGGGAGGCCCTCGGCCTCCAGCGCCGAGAGCCGGTCGTTGCGCATGCAGATCTGCGGCAGGCCCGCGATCTCGCGGGCGAGCTCCTCCGCCGCCTCGCGTTCCGTGCCGCTCGGGACGACCCGGTTGACCAGCCCGATCGACAGCGCCTCCGCCGCCGGGACCTCGCGGCCGGTGAGGATCAGGTCCATCGCACGCCCCGCGCCGATCAAACGCGGGAGACGGACGGTTCCGCCGTCGATCAGCGGGACGCCCCAGCGCCTGCAGAAGACCCCGAAGACCGCGTCCTCCGCCGCCACGCGAAGGTCGCACCAGGCCGCCAACTCCAGCCCGCCTGCCACCGCGTGGCCGGCGACCGCCGCGATCACGGGCTTGCCCAGGCGCATCCGGCTGGGGCCCATGGGGCCGGGGCCGTCGGGCGAGAGGGTGTTGCCGTGCGGGCCGTCGGCCTCCTTGAGGTCCGCACCCGCGCAGAACGTGCCGCCCTCGCCCCACAGGACCGCCACCGACGCGCTCTCGTCCGCGTCGAACTCCGCGAACGCGCGGAACAGCGCGGCCGCGGTCGGGCCGTCCACGGCGTTGCGCCGCTCCGGGCGCGAGAGGACCACGGTCCACACCGGCCCGGAGCGTTCGATCCGTACTGCGTTCCCTGCTGTGCTCACCCGCACCACCCGCGTACTCACGAGCGCCTGGGACCCAGGCGCGGTCAGGGCAGCAGGGTATCCAGGAAGGAGTTGGAGAAGACCCGGCCGGGGTCGTAGCGGTCCAGCGTCGCCACCGCTGTGTCCCAGTTGGCCGAGCCGGGCTGCCCGGCGCGGTAGGACGCCGGGATGGTGCTGCCGAGGACCGTCGGGTCGGCCCAGGCGGCGGTGCCCGAGTAGGCCCAGCCCTTGGACCACTCCGCGCGCACCGCCGCGTAGCTGCCGGTGTAGTTGGAGAGCACCCACTGTTCGGTCTGGCGGTAGAACTGCTGCGACTGCGGGGTGCCGGGGATGGTCAGCAGGTCCATCCAGACCGCGGTGTCCCACTGCGGCTGGTCGGGTCTCGGTCTCAGCGCGCTCAGCAGCGGTTCCACCGCACCCGGGACGCCGCAGTCGGCGGCGTGGTCGAGACCGGTGACGCGGACCTCCCACGGGCCGTTCATGGGGTACTGTCCGGCCGCGGCGTACGTGCTCAGCTGTCCGCTCAGATAGCTGTAGAACTCGCTGACGACCCGCTGGATGTCGGCGCGCCGGCACAGGATGGTGTACCCGTTCGCGGTCACCTGCAGGGTCGTCGGGCGCACGTACAGCTGGGTGTTCTTGGCCCAGCCCCAGATGTCCCAGGTGCCGGTGACGATCAACCCGGAGCCGACGATGCTCATCTCCAGGTTCTCGAAGGTCGGCGTCACCGAGACGTTCCCGGCCACGATGTCGGAGATGTACTGGGACTCCTGGCTGCTGACCGAGTCCGAGAAGCTGTAGTTGAACGGGCTGTCCACCTCCCTCGACAGCCACGACCTGCTCGGGGAGACCGACCAGACCTTCAGCCACGGCACGGTCGTGAACGGGAACCAGATCGTCTCCACCCGGCCGCTCTGCTGCACCAGCGCGGCGAACGAGCTGGAACCGGCCGAGGCGGGCGGCGCGAACAGGTCGGTGACCTGGGTGGTGTACGTGGAGACGCAGCGCAGCCGCTGGTTCGCGCCGACCCGCAGGGTGGCCTCGGTGACGAAGGCCCGGCCCAGGTGGACGAGGAAGGCGCCGATGTCGGGGTCGCTGCGCTGGAAGGTCTTCAGCACGTAGGCGCCGCTGCCCGGGTCCCAGACCACGGCCGTCAGCGAGACGACCAGGTTGCTGACCGAGCCGTACGTCTTGCCCGCGAGCGGCGTCTCGCCGTTCGCCGGAACGGAGGTGCCGTGCCCGTCGATGGCCAGGACGCCGCCGAGGGTCAGGTCGCCGGGCGCGGGGGTGTTGGTCAGGCCGTAGCCCGCGTTCTCCAGCGTCGTCAGCAGGTTCACCATGGTGATCCCGGCCTGGGCGGTCACACTGGCCGGGGAGCCGGAGTTCACCGTGACGGCGGTCAGGTGCTGGGTCGTGTCGACGAGCAGGATGTCGCCCGCCGCCCCGCTCGGCTCCAGCAGCGGCGACCAGCCGTGGCCCATGCCCATGGCGCGCAGCCGCCAGCCGTTGGCGTTGGCCCAGTTCGCGAGGGTCACCACGTCGTTCGGGCTGGTCGGGGCGCAGGTCCAGGTGGGGTTCAGCTGGATCTCCCCCGACCAGTTGCGGAAGGCCTGCTGGTAGACGGGGATCGAGGCGGGGAGGTTCGGGGGAGCCGCGGTGGCCGCCTCCGCGGGGGTGACCCTGAATGCGGGCGTCCACGAGACGGCTCCCAGGGCGGCACCGGCCGCCGTCGCGCCGAGGAAGGCGCGACGCGACAGGCGCGCGCGATCGTGCTGGTCCATGACTGTCCTCCGGTTGGCTCGGGTGGGAGCACAGCCGTGCGCGACGTCGCAGCCGAGGTGCTCGCGCTTCACCGGCCCGGCACGCCGGACCTTCGTCCGGGGGACGGAGGCCGTGTAGGGGGGACCGCTGGTCAGGCGCACGCCGACGCACGGCGAGAAGGGGTGGATGAAAGCGCCGGGCGGTGCGGTCCCGCGCGGGCGTCACGCCGGCGATGCGGGGCACGGCGGGACAGTCGGGTGGTGACGGGTGCAGCCGAGAGTCGGCCGCCACGCCGAAGAAGTCAATGCGGTCGCCCATGCGGATTGGGCGCCTGAAGAGGGAGGATTAGCCGTAAACAACCCAAAGCGCCCCACGTCAACCCGTTCGGCAGCGCCGCGGGCCGGGCGACGCGTCCGCATGGAGGGTCACATGAGTGCTTCGGTTCCGCCTGCTGAGGGCCCCTCGGGCCCGGAACATCCCTCCGGGGCCTCCGTCGTCGTCGCACCGGGTGAGGTGTCCGGCTCGGGTTCCGGAGAGAAGGGGCTCAGGGGCAACGCGCTGGGGTTGTTCTCCTCGGTGGCGATCGGCCTGGCCTCCACCGCTCCCGCCTACAGCCTCGCGGCCACCCTGGGCCTCATCGTGGTCGGCGTCGGCCTGCAGGCCCCGATCATCACGATCCTGGCCTTCATCCCGATGCTGCTGATCGCGTACGCGTACAAGGAGATGAACGCGGTCGACCCGGACTGCGGCACGACCTTCACCTGGGCCGCCCGCGCGTTCGGGCCGCGTACCGGCTGGATGGGCGGCTGGGGCATCATCGTCGCCGACATCATCGTCATGGCCAACCTGGCCCAGATCGCCGGCTCCTACGGCTTCCAGCTCGTCGGGCACCCGTCCCTGGCGTCGAGTGACCTGTGGACGACGGTGGCCGGGGTGGTCTGGATCGTCCTGATGACCTTCATCTGCTACATCGGCATCGAGATCTCCGCCGCGCTGCAGCGCGTGCTGCTCTGCGTCGAGGTCGCCATGCTGGTGCTGCTCTCGGTGACCGCGCTGGTCAAGGTCTACGGCAGCCACCCGCCGGCGACCGCGATCCACATCTCCGGCTCCTGGTTCAACCCCTTCCAGGTGCCGACGGCGAGCGCGCTGACCGCCGGCATCCTGTCCGCGGTCTTCATCTACTGGGGCTGGGACACGGCCGTGTCCGTCAACGAGGAGACCGCCGACAAGACCCGCACCCCCGGTCGGGCGGCGGTGCTCTCCACCGTGATCCTGCTGCTCATCTACGCCCTCGTCTCCACCTCCACCCAGGCCTTCGCCGGGGTCGGCGACAAGGGCATCGGACTGGCCAATCCGGACAACTCCGGGGACGTGCTCTCCGGCCTCGGCGGGGCCATCTTCGGTACCACCGGCTTCGGCTGGTTCCTCTCCAAGGTGCTCATCTTCATGGTGCTGACCTCGGCCGCGGCCTCGACCCAGACCACGATCCTGCCGACCGCACGCACCAGCTTCTCGATGGCCCTGCACAAGGCCATCCCGTCCCAGTTCGGCCGGGTGCACCCCCGGTTCGCCACGCCGACCTGGTCGACGGTGGCGATGGGCCTGGTCTCGATCGCCTTCTACGTGCTGATGACCCGGATCAGCACCAACGTGCTCGCCGACTCGATCTCCTCGGTCGGCCTGGGCATCGCCTTCTACTACGGCCTGACCGGGTTCGCCTGCGTCTGGTACTTCCGCAAGGTGCTCCGCCGCAGCGCCCGCGACCTGTGGTTCAAGGGCATCCTGCCGCTGCTCGGCGGCCTGATGCTGCTGTACTTCTTCTGCTACGCCGCCTTCGACGTCTACGCCGCGCCCGACTACGGCAGCACCACCGTCACCATGCCGTGGGGCAAGGTAGGCGGCGTCTCGGTGATCGGCATCGGCTCGCTGCTGCTCGGCTTCGTGCTGATGCTGATCCAGTGGGCCGTCCAGGGATCCTGGTTCCGCCATCCGGACGTGCCGGTGAGCGCGGCCACCGAGGCGGAGGTCGCCGCGCTCGAGGTCAGGAACGACCCGGCAGCTTGACCCGTGGAACGGTCGGCAGCGGCGCGGGCGCGGCCGGGTGGCCGGCGCCCGCGGGCCGGGACCGCAGACCCGCGCACGGGTCGGCGGAGCGCCGGCGGTGGCAGGACGGGCTCGGCGACGGCGTCGGGGCCGCCTGCACGCTCGTGCTTGTCCTCCCGCCCACGCTCGTGGTGGGGTTCACGCTCACGCTCGCCCCGGCACTCGCGCTCCCGCTGGGTGGGGCGCTCGCGACGGGCCCGGCGCTCGCGGTGACGCCGGGCGACGTGGACGGGGAAGCGGGGACGGAGGCCGACGGGGCGACCGAGGAGGAGGGCGACGCCGCCCCCGAGGCCGAGGCCGAGGCGGAGGCCGAGGCGGACGCCGACGGGGACGGGGACGCGGACGGGGACGCGGACGGGGAACCCGACGGGCTGGGCGAGGGCGTCGGCAGCGGCGGCGGCTGATGCGACATCATCTGCCGGTACACCGCGCTGGACTCGGGATTGTCGTCGCAGTTCAGCACGCCGTGCGGGCAGTAGTCGGTGATCGTCTGGTAGAGCGTGTCGTGCGTCTCGATCCAGTCGATCATGTCGCGCACGAACCGCGGATCGTCGCCGTGCCGGAACATGCCCCACTCCGCGTAGGAGACGGGCTTGTGGTGCTGCGCGGCAAAACGCACCTGCTCCAGCAGCCCGTACGGCTCCGTCACGTAGTCGGCGAAGGTGTCGCCGGGCCCCTGGTCGTAGTTGTCCGTTCCGATGACGTCGGTCACGTCGTCGCCCGGATAGCAGTCCGTCCACGGATGCGCGTCGGGACCCCGGTTCGGGGTGAAGTCGAAGCGGAAGTCCTGCCCCGGCACGCTGCGCATCACGGCGACGATGCGCCGCCAGTAGGCCTTCCAGGCGGCCGGGTCCGGGCCGCAGCGGCTGGTGTAGGTGATGCCGTTCATCTCCCAGCCGAGCGTGATCACGGCGTCCGGCACCCCGAGCGCGACCAGGCGGCGGGCCAGGGTGAGGAAGTGCGTGTCGTTGGCGCCGGCCGCGGCCTGCTCGAGCAGCGCGGCGACCTCGTCGTCGCCGAGGTCGCCCTCGTTCTGCTCCTGCATCGGCACGGCCAGTACGAAGATCCGGTCCGGACGGGCGAGCCGCCACTGGGCCCAGGGCGCCAGGAGCGAGGGCGAGCCCTCGATGTCGGACCAGGTGTTGCCCGGCAGGTAGGTGTGCCCGACCTGCAGGTCCGCCCGGTGCAGCCAGGCCGAGAGCTCGTTCTGCCGATCGGCGGCGAAGTCGGAGCCGACGAACGCCCCGAAGGGCACCGCGTGCGCGGGCAGCACGGTCGGGTCCGCCCACAGCGAGGCGTCGCCGGCGGCGGGCACGGCGTCTCCGCTCTGGACCCGCCCCGCCCCCGCGCCGACCGGAGGAGCCAACTCCCACGCCCCGGCCGCGAAGGCGAGCAGCAGCGCGCTCATGGCGAGAGCCAGGACCGCGAGCAGGCGACGCTGTGACATGATTTCAGCCTATGGACTGATGAACCGTCAGTGCTCTCCATGCAAGCTGAACAGGTGTCACACCTCACCCGTTCGGGGGCATCGGTCCACACGGTCCGGCCGTCCGGCCTGCCCTTCGTGCGGCCCGCCGCGCATCTCAACCGCAGAGCAGGCGGGTGATCTCCTCCGCCGGGACGGCCTTGCCGAAGTGCCAGCCCTGGGCCGCGTCGCAGCCGGTGAGCCGCAGCCGTTCGGCCTGCCCCGCGCTCTCCACGCCCTCCGCCGTGACCGTGATACCGAGGACGTGCGCCAGGCGCACCAGCGCCGTGACGATCTTCTCGTCCACCGCGTCCCCGGCCGTCTCCTCGGCGACGTACGGCTCCGTGCGGAAGCCCTCGACGAACGACTTCGCCAGCTTCAGCACGTGCACGGGCAGGCGGCTGAGGTAGGCCAGGTTCGAGTAGCCCGTGCCGAAGTCGTCGATCGCGATCCGCACGCCCATCGCGTCCAGCGCGTGCAGCGCCTCCACGGGGCGACCCGCGGGGCCCATGACCGCGCTCTCCGTCAGCTCCAGCTGCAGCAGCCGCGCGGGTAGTCGGGTCCGGCCCAGGACCTCGGCCACGTCCGCCACCATGTCGGAGTCCCGGAACTGACGGGCGGCCAGGTTCACGCTGACCAGCAGCCGCGCGTCGGGGAAGCGGTCGAGCCAGGCGCGCGTCTGGCGGCAGGCCTCCTCGAGGACCCAGTGGCCCAGCGGGACGATCGCGCCGGTCTCCTCGGCGATCTGGATGAAACGATCCGGCGCGAGGCGGCCGAACTCGGGATGCCGCCAGCGCACCAGCGCCTCGACACCCTGCAGCCGGCCTGTCGCCAGCTCCACCAGGGGCTGGTACTCCAGCAGGAACTCGCCGCGCTCCAGCGCCGGCCTCATCGTGGTGGCCAGGACCTGCCGCGTCATCTGCGTCGCGACCCGCTCCGGATCGTAGAGCGCCCAGCGCGAGCGCCCGTCCGACTTGGCCCAGCTCAGTGTCGCGTCCGCGTCCCGGACCAGCTCCGTCGGCGAGGTGCCGGGGACGGGCCGCTCCACCACGCCGACGCTGGCCGTCGCCGCGACCCGCCGGTCCGCCAGGTCGTAGGGGGCGTCGAGGACCTCGACGACCTCCGCCGCCAGGGCCGTCAGCTCCTCCGCGCCCGCGCTGCGCGGCACCAGCACCGCGAACTCGTCCCCGCCCACGCGCGCGACCAGATGGCCGCGCGGCGAGAACCGGTGCTCCAGCCGACGCGCCACGGCCACCAGCAGCTCGTCCCCGACCGGGTGGCCGAGCGTGTCGTTCACCGCCTGGAAGCCGTCCAGATCCAGGTAGCAGAGCCCGATCCGCTGGTCGGCCTCGGCGCAGGCGTCCGCCAGCCGCTCGAAGAAGAGCGCCCGGTTCGGCAGCCCGGTCAGCGGATCGTGCATCGACTGGTACTGGAGCCGGTCGCCCAGGCGCCGCGCCTCGGAGACGTCCTCCACCATGGCGAGCGTGTAGAGCGGCTCGCCCGTCGAATCGCGGATCAGGGACACGGTGATGTTGGTCCACACCGCGTGGCCCTGACGGTGCCGCAGCCGCTTCTCCAGGCGC
Organism: Streptacidiphilus neutrinimicus; assembly: GCF_000787815.1. Lineage (GTDB taxonomy): Bacteria > Actinomycetota > Actinomycetes > Streptomycetales > Streptomycetaceae > Streptacidiphilus > Streptacidiphilus neutrinimicus. Next base: position 17,260 of record NZ_BBPO01000012.1, on the reverse strand, counting down.
ACCCGGTCCCGCTCGCCCCGAACGAGCTGCCGGTAGAGATGCCGGGCGCGCTCCTCCACGTCCATCAGCTGGTGGATGTGCATCCGCATCAGCTCGGGCACGGTGTGCCCGAGCATCTCGGCCAGGGCCGGATTGGCCTCGATGATCAGATCGTCCCGGTCGACCAGCGCCATGCCGATGCCGGCGTCGACGAAGGCCGCCCGGAAGCGGTTCTCGCTGGCCCGCAGCGCGTCCTCGAGACTGCGCCGATCCACCGGGCCGCCGCGCTCGCCGACCGCGCCGGACGGGTTGGGCCCGACCGCACCGGAGGCGTTTGCGCCGGCCGGCCGGAACTCCTTCAGCCGGTCGAGGCCCTCCAGGTCTCCGAGCGTCATCCGCTCCCCGAGGGCGTCCACAGCGCCGAGGGCGCCGAGGGCGCCGAAGTCCTCGGGAGAGCCGGGGGGACCGGACGGGCCACTACGCACGGTGGCGATCGTAGGCAGCGGCCCCGGAATCAATCCAGCATTCCGGGGCCGATTCACCCCCGCGAGCGGGACATTCGCTGTATCTGCGCGCCCTCGTTCGCCCATTCCGGTGAGCGACCGGAGCTTTCCTGTTCAGGCGGAGCGCTTCGGGTGTAGGCCTTGGGGTGCCGGCCCCGTCCAGGAGCTGTCCGGTCAGGAGTTCGGTTGCGGGCCGGTTCAGCCGAGCGACGCGGTCAGGGTGATGGTCGTGCCGCTCAGGGCCTGGCTGACCGGGCAGTTGGCCTTGGCGTCCGCGGCCGCCTTGGCGAAGCCCGCCTCGTCCAGGCCGGGCACGGTGCCCACCACGGTCAGGTGGATGCCGGTGATGCCGGTGCCCGGCTGGAAGGTCACGTCGGCGGTGGTCTCCAGCTTGGTGGGCGGAGTGCCGGCGTTGCTCAGGCCGAAGGAGAGCGCCATGGAGAAGCAGGAGCTGTGCGCCGCGGCGATCAGCTCCTCCGGGCTGGTCTTCCCGTTCGCCTGCTCGGCGCGCGAGGGCCAGGAGACCGGGAACTCCCCGATGCCGGAGGACTTCATGGCGACGACGCCCTGGCCCTCCTGCAGGTTGCCTTCCCAGGTCGTGTGCGCGGTGCGGGTCGTGGCCACCGGGGGCCTCCGTTCGGTGCTGGTGACAGGCCGTCACCCATCCTAGGAGCGGACGGGCGCGGGCCCGCTCACCGCGGGGCGAGTGTCATGACGGAGAAGTGCGCGCCCGACGGGTCGCGGACCACGCACAGCCGTCCGTAGGGCGAGTCGAAGGGGCCGTGCAGGACGGATCCGCCGAGCGCGGCGATCTGCTCGGCGGTCTCGTCCACCTTCGCCACGGCGAAGTAGACCGACCAGAACGGCTGCCCGCCGCCCGCGGCCAGCTCGTGGGCCGGGTCGGTGGCACGGAGCCGGCCGCAGACCTGCCGGTCGGCACCGCGCGGGGTCCAGGCGGTGTAGTCGAAGTTGGTGCCGTCGCCGATCTGGACCTGCTTGTAGTCGAAGAGCCCCGCGTAGAACGCGTCGGCGGCGCCACCGGCCGTCGTGTAGACCTCGTTCCAGCACATCGCGCCCGGCTCCCCGTACAAAGCGGCGCCCTCGTGGCCCGCCGGCTGCCACAGCCCGAACGAGGCCCCCTGCGGGTCGAAGGCGAAGGCCAGCCGTCCGGCCGCCGGCACGTCGTGGGGCCCCATCGCGATCTTGCCGCCGCCCGCCTCGACGGCGGCGACCGTGGCGTCGACGTCGCTCGTGCGCAGGTAGACGTTCCACGCGGGGGCCAGACCGTCGGCGCTGGAAGGGGGCGGCATCAGCGCGGCGACCGGCTTCCCCTTCCACAGGCACATCGTGTAGTGCCCGTACTCGGGGCCCTTGTCCTGGAACTCCCAGCCCAGGGCGGCGCCGTAGAAGCGGCGGGCGCTCTCCAGGTCGGGGGCGTTCAGATCCGCCCAGCAGGGCGCGCCGTCGGGGTACGAGGTGACGTCGGGCATCGGGCCCTCCGGGGGTGCTCAGGTGATGGTGGGTGGCAACGAAAGCCACGATTCCCGCGGGGTGAACACCCCGCAACCGCATGCGTCCGTCCGGTCACGAGGCGTCCGGACGAAGAGGGGTCTACGCGCGTCACGCGCGATCGGCTACACTGGGCGGCAGATCTACCGAGACCAGCTACATCTGCCTGAAGCAGAGTCGGCTAGACCGCTCGGCGGCCGCGGCCATCGTCACTCCCCGGCGAGGCGCGCGGTATCTACCCCGGTCGACGCACAGAGGACGACCCTCGGCGCCCGGGACACCACCCTTATGCTCCCGCGCGTCACCAGGCAGCGGAGAGACCTCCCCACATGGCCCGTCCGTTCGGTTACGGTGCGCTGCTGCGCACCCCCGGCGCCTGGACCTTCCTGCTGCCGGCCTTCGTCGCGCGCATGCCCTACGCGATGCTCGGGCTCGGCACGGTCCTGCTCGTGCTGGACACCACCCACTCCTACACCACCGCCGGCGCGGTGGCCGCCGTCGCCTCGATCACCCAGGTCGTCGGCGCGCCGCTCACCGGCCGCCTCGCCGACCGCCGCGGCCAGGCCCCCGTGCTGCTTCCGTGTCTCGCACTGCACGGCGGCTCCGTCGTCGGCCTGATCGTGCTGGCTCTGTCGGGCGCGCCGGTCTGGACGCTGTTCCTGGCCGCGGGCCTCGCCGGCGCGTCGCTGCCGCAGATCGGCGCCATGGTCCGCGCCCGTTGGCTGCACGCCCTGGACGGCCGCTCCGAGGCGGTCTCCTCCGCCTTCGCCTTCGAGTCCGTCACGGACGAGCTGACCTTCGTCCTCGGACCGGTCCTCGCCACGACGCTCTGCACCACCGTCGCTCCCGCGGCGGGCCTCACCGCGGAGGCCGGGCTCACCGTCCTCGGTGGCCTCGCCTTCGCCGCGCAGCGGCGCACCGCGCCGCCGATCCGCACGGCCGGGGGCAGCGGCTCCGCCTCCGCCCTGTCGCGTCCCGGCGTCCGGCTGCTGGTCGTGGCGCTGCTCGGCGTCGGCTCGGTCTTCGGCGCGCTCCAGGTCTCCATCACCGCCGCCAGCGAGGCGGCCGGCAAGGCGGGCCTGAGCGGCGTGGTCTACGGCCTCTTCGCCGCGGGCAGCGTGCTTGCCGGCACGGCGTTCGGCGCGGTCAGCTGGAAGCGCTCCCCACGGGCCCGGCTGCTCGCCGCGTACGGGGCGCTGGTCGTCGGCACGTCCTCGCTGTGGGCGATGCCGAACCTGCTCACGCTCGCGGTGGCGGCGTTCTGCTGCGGCCTCGCGATCGCCCCCACGCTCATCTCCGCGTACACGCTCGTCGAGACCCTGGTCGACGCTGGCGCGAAGACGGAGGCGTTCACCTGGCTCACCGGCGCGATCGGCCTCGGCCTCGCCCTGGGCTCCACGGTCGCGGGACGCCTCATCGACGCCCACGGCGCGTCGGCCGGCTTCCTCGTCCCGGCGGCGGGCTCGGCGTTGGGCTTCATCGCCCTGCTCGGCTTCCGCGGCCTCCTCGTCCCGGCGGTGGAGACCCGCACGATCGCCGCGTCCAGGCCGGAGCCGGTGACCGCTGCGCGCTGAGGGCGCCACACGGTCGGGGGCGGGGCTCCGCGGAGCCCCGCCTCTCTCGTCTTCCCGGAAGCGCCGGCCCGGCAGCCGCCCGAGCCCACCAGCCCACCGGCGGCCGGTCAGGTTCGGGTGGTTGCCGGGCCTTCGGCCGTTGGGCGGGCCCGTTCGCCGGGTCGCCCTGGCAGCCGGTGCACCGACGGCATCGAGCGCACCGCGCTCGCCGGGCCGTCGGAGCCCTGGTCCGCCGCTTCGGGTGTTCAGGGCCTCGGTCTGAGGGTTCGCGGCTTCGCCGGGGCTGCACTCGGCGGGCCCGCCCCCCGAGTGCGCCGCGCCCCCGGACCACCGGCCCGTCGTCGTGGCCGGCCGCCGCGCGCCCGGTCGGCCTTGCCGCGCTCGGTTGCCGAGGCTCAGCGGCTTCGCCGGCCCAGGACGACGGTTGCCCAGAACTCCTCCGACGACTCCGTCGTCGCATCGAGCCCGCCTGCGGCGAACTCCGCGAGCGCGGCGTCCCGCTGCTGCTCGCTGGTCTCCACCAGCACCACGCCGCCCGGGGCGAGCCATCGGTGCGCCTCTGCTGCCACGCGGCGCATCACGGCCAGGCCGTCCGCGCCGCCGTCCAGGGCGACGCGGGCCTCGTGGTCGCGGGCCTCGGACGGGAGGAAGGGGATGTCGTCCGTCGGCACGTAGGGCGTGTTGGCGAGGAGGATGTCGATCCGGCCGCGCAGCGCCTCCGGGAGGGCGTCGAACAGGTCGCCCTGGTACGTCCGCCCGCCGAAGCGCGCGATGTTGCGGGCGGCGCAGCGCACGGCCGCCGGGTCGATGTCGGCGGCGTGCAGTTCCACGGCCCGGCTCCCGGCGGCGCCCAGGCGCTCGGTGAGGGCCGCGCCGAGGGCGCCGGTCCCGCAGCACAGGTCCACGATCACGGAGGCTTCGCGTCCGGCCTCCGCCGCGCACTCGACGAGGAACTCCGTCCGCGGGCGCGGGACGAAGACGCCGGGGTCCACCTCGACGCGCAGACCGCAGAAGCGTGCCCAGCCGAGGACGTACTCCAGCGGCTCGCCCTCCGCCCGGCGCCGCACCAGCGCGTCGAGCGCGGACGTCGCCCCGGCGGGGTCGCCCGGGTCGGACGTCTGCGACGCGGACGCCTCGGCCGCCGCGGCGAGCAGCAGTTGCGCCTCCTCCTCGGCGAAGACGCACCCCGCGGCGCGCAGCCGGGCGACGACGTCGGGGAGCAGCGGGGAGTCGGGCGGAGTGGCCATCACAACGTCTTCCCTGCCGTTCCATGGAGGTCGGTTGGAAACGCCGGAGGGCTCCCCCGCCGAAGCGGAGGAGCCCTCCAACCGTCTGTGCGCCGCCAGGGACTCGAACCCCGGACCCGCTGATTAAGAGTCAGCTGCTCTAACCAACTGAGCTAGCGGCGCCTGCTGACGTGGAAGACATTACAGGAACCCAGGAGAAATGCCGAATCGGTATCCTGGCTGCCCATCCAGACCGGCCCACAGGGGAGTGCATGTCCGAGAGCCACGCCGAGGTCGACCCGCGCGCGAAGGCCGAACTGGAGCGCCTGCGCGGCAGCATCGACAACATCGACGCCGCGATCGTGCACATGTTGGCGGAGCGCTTCAAGTGCACACAGGAGGTCGGCCGGCTGAAGGCTGAGTACCGGCTGCCGCCGGCCGATCCGGCGCGGGAGCGCGAGCAGATCGAGCGGCTGCGCGAGCTCGCTTCGGCCGCGCGCCTGGATCCGGCCTTCGCGGAGAAGTTCCTCAACTTCATCATCGCCGAGGTGATCCGCCACCACGAGCAGATCGCCGCCGAGGACTGACGGGGTGACCGCGCGCCCTTTCCGCCCCGGTCGCGGCGTCCGGACGATCTTCGGCGTAGGGTCGAACCGGACAGACAGACCGCCAGGGGTGGAGGGTGACATGTTCGAGCTCGGCACAGACGGGCCGTCGGTGATCGTGGCGGGGATCGACGGTTCCGACTCGTCGATGCGGGCCGCCGCGTACGCGGCGGGCCTGGCCCGGCGACAGGGGGCCAAGCTGGCACTGGTCTACGTGCAGCCGCTGAGCGCGATGGGCGGCGCCGACGTCGGCGCCGCCGTCATGCAGGCGGAGCAGGAGGTCGCGGACAAGCTCCTCGCGGAGATCCGCGAGGCCGCCGAGCGGATGCCCGAGGAGCAGCGGGTCCGCTGGGAGTTCTACAGCCAGGCCGGCGACCCATACCAGGGCATCGTCGACCTCGCCGACCAGCTCAAGGCGGACGGCGTGGTGATCGGCGCGTCCGAGAAGGCCGGGCACCGGCTCGTCGGCTCGGTCGGCGTGCGCCTGGTCAAGTCGGGCCGCTGGCCGGTCACCGTGGTGCCGTGACCCGTCGCCGCACTGCCGTCGTGGCCGCCGTCGTGGCCGGGCCGCCCTCGCCGCCGCCCGGCGGCATGCTCTACGGTGTTGCCCGCCCAGGTAAGTAAGAGCGGTAAGAATGCAGCTCGGAGCATGACGGGAGTCCTTCGTCCATGAGCGCCTCCGGAGGTACGAGGGCCGTTCTCGCGGCTCTCGGCGCCAACGTCGCGATCGCGGTGTCCAAGTTCGTCGCGTTCGCCTTCAGCGGCTCCTCGTCGATGCTCGCGGAGGGCGTGCACTCGCTCGCCGACTCCGGCAACCAGCTGCTGCTCCTCTTCGGCGGACGCCGCTCCCGGCGCGCGGCCGACGAGGAGCACCCGTTCGGCTACGGCGCCGAGCGCTACGTCTACGGATTCCTCGTCTCCGTCGTCCTCTTCACCATCGGCGGCGTGTTCGCCCTCTACGAGGGCTACGAGAAGATCCGTCACCCGCACCCGGTCGACGCCTGGTACTGGCCGGTGGGCGTGCTTCTCTTCGCCGTCGTCGCCGAAGGTTTCTCCTTCCGCACGGCGATCGGGGAGGCCCGGTCGCTGAAGGGCCGTCAGTCCTGGCGGCGCTTCATCCGCACGGCGAAGGCCCCCGAGCTCCCGGTCGTCCTCATGGAGGACTTCGGCGCGCTGATCGGTCTCTGCCTCGCGCTCTTCGGCGTCGGCCTCGCCGTGCTGACGGGGAACGGCGTCTGGGACGGCGTCGGCACGGTCTGCATCGGCGCGCTGCTGGTCTGCATCGCGCTGGTGCTGGCGGTCGAGACCAAGTCGCTGCTGCTGGGCGAGGGCGCGGGCCCCGAGGTGGTGGCGCGGGTACGCGCCGCGCTGCTGGACGGGCGGGACGTGGACCGGGTGATCCACATGCGTACCCTGCACCTCGGCCCCGAGGAGTTGCTCGTCGCCGCCAAGATCGCGGTCCCCGCGGCCGCGGACGCCCGGCGCATCGCCACCGCCATCAACGCAGCTGAGGCCCGCGTCCGGGCGGCGGAGCCCACGGTCCGCGTCATCTACCTCGAACCGGACCTCTACAGCGAGGCGGAGGCAGCCGCCGGCCCCGATCCCGCGGCGACCCCCGGCGGACGCTGACCGCGCGCCAGGAACCGGTCAGAGCGCGGGAGCCGCGAAGCCGACGGCGAACAGCACCAGCCACCACAGTTCCAGCAGGATCATCGGGGTGTCCCGGATCAGCAGGTCCTCGATGTGGCTCGTGGTCCCGCGCGAGGTCAGCCGGTCGAAGCGGACCAGCGCCCCGATCAGCGGAACCACCGTGGCCACGTGCCAGACGCGTTCGCGTCCGTCCCGCTCCACCAGCGCCCAGGCCAGGTAGGCCGCGACCATCGCCAGGGCGATGACCCGCTGGGCGACCCGCAGGCCGGAGGCCGTGTAGTGCCGCAGCGAGGGGCGGTGCGCCGCGGCGGGGGCGCCCAGGCCCGCCAGCTCCGTGTGCCGCTTGGCGGTGGCCACCAGCAGCGCGCCCAGGCTGCAGACCAGCACGAACCATCCGGACGGCGGCACCTGCGAGGAGGCCGCGCCGCCCAGCGCGCGCAGCACGAAGCCGGACGCCACCAGCGTCAGTTCCAGCACGGCGAGGTGCTTCAGCCCCAGGCTGTACAGGAACGAGGTGACCAGGTACGCCGTGACCGCGACGGTCAGACCGTAGCCGGGCGCGGCCAGACTGAGGGTCAGCGCCGCGGCCAGGCAGATCCCGGCGACGGTCACCGCCGTGCTTTCGCTCAGCTCGCCGGAGGCGATGGGGCGTCGGCACTTGCGCGGGTGCTGCCGGTCGCGCTCGGCGTCGACGGTGTCGTTGACGAAGTAGACCGCGCAGGAGGCCAGCGTGAAGACCACGAAGGCCAGCGCCGCGCCGCCCAGCGCGCTCCCGCCGCGCGCCTCGAACTGGCGGGCCGTGAGCTCCGAACCCGTCAGCGGCGCGGCGAAGACCAGCAGGTTCTTGACCCACTGCCGCGGCCGTGAGGTCCGCAGCAGGGCGGACGGCACGCGGACCCAGGCGCCCCGGCGGACCGCGTCGACGTCCAGCGGGAGCGGCGGCACCGGCGACTGCGGCGCCGGTCGGATCGGCTGCGGCGCGCTCATCGGGCGCACACCGCGGTGCGGTCGCGACTGGTGTCCTCGTCGTACCGGACGGCCGGGCGCTCCTGCTCCGGCAGCAGTTCGACCGGCGTCGGGTCCGCCGGGTTCGGCTGCGGCCGGTAGTCGGACTGTCCGGGATGGAGCGGGAAGCGCACCAGGCGCTCGTCCATGGAGACCACCGCCGCCAGGTAGGAGGTGTGTGCGTTGTCCGGTCGCACCAAGGCGCCGAACAGGGCCGGGGTGCCGTCGACGAGGGTCTGCCAGGCGCCCTCACCCGGCAGCGGCGCGCCGGCCGGGGAGACCAGCCGCGCCGGTGTGATCGGCTGCGCCGGTGTGATCGGCTTCAGCGCGGGCCGGTTCGAGGTGGTGTGGTGCGCCGGGCCGCCGTCCGGGGCCGGCGCCATGCCGGGCCTGCCGCCGATCCTCGGCGGATGAGCCTCGTTCTGCCGGTCCTCCAGGGAGGTCACCACCGGACCGAGGCGGTGGTCGCGGGCCCACTCCGCCCTGCGCGCGACGACGCCCTCGTCGCCTGGGGCAGCCAGGGCGGAGCCGATGGACCGGCACAGCCAGGCGAAGAAGGCCGTCGGCAGGGTGAGCACGGCGTGCACCCCGCGCAGCAGGAGTATTCGGCGGGGCCGGCGGAAGCGCTGCTTCTTCGGCGGCATCGGTCCGCCCGCCGACTGCGCGGGCTCCTCGGCGGTGTTCTCCGAGACGGACTCCGGCGACGCTGGTACACCCACGCGGACCTACTTCCAGCCGGGCGCGCCGGGGCACGCTGAGGACGGGAGGGAGCGGCGGCCTCCGCGGTGGGAGCGGATGGATGCGGGTCCTCGGCGGCCGTCTCTGTCCACGCTAGAAATGCGGAACCGGAACCGCCTGTTCAGCTAGGCATTCCGAGTTACCCGAACTGACGCCCCGCAGGAATCCGCAGCTGAGCGGCGCTCCTTCGGGCGGCGTGCGGAGCGGGCTCCGGCGCGGGTGGCTCCGGCGCGGGGGCGGGCTCGCGATCCGCCGGACAGCGCAGGTCGGCTACGGGATGATGGAGCAGTGGAGGGACGGGTGGACACGGAGCCGTACCGGAACGAGCTGGTGGCCTACTGCTACCGGATGCTCGGCTCCGTCCACGAGGCCGAGGACCTGACCCAGGAGACGATGCTGCGGGCCTGGAAGGCCCGGGAGCGGTACGACCCCGAACGGGCCTCGGTGCGGACCTGGCTCTACCGGATCGCGACCAACGTCTGCCTGAGCGCCCTGGAGGCCCGTGCCCGGCGGCCGCTTCCCTCCGGCCTCGGTGCGCCGAGTGACGACCTGGGAGCGCCGCTCGCCCCCAGGATCGACATCCCCTGGCTGGAGCCGTTCCCTGACGGCCGTTTCGACGCGGAGGCGCGGGCCGACCTGCGGCTCGCCTGGGTCGCGGCCGTCCAGCTGCTGCCGGCGCGGCAGCGCGCCGTGCTGGTGCTGCGCGAGGTGCTGGAGTTCAGCGCCGTCGAGGTCGCCGCGCAGTTGGACACGACCGTCCCCGCCGTCAACAGCGCGCTGCAGCGTGCCCGCGCGACCCTCGCG